>JALHMT010000186.1 GCA_022843905.1 Rubrivivax sp. | reverse complement strand
CGTGAGTGGCGTCGGCGCCGGCACCCTTGCCTTCGTCGCGGCGAAGAAGACCCCCGAGAAAGCGCCCCAGTTGCGCCGCCTCGGCACGTTCTTCTTCTGCTTTGCGGGCCTGATGGGTCTGGTCGCATTCCTCTGAATGCGCGACCGCCGGCTGCACGTTGACCCACGACCAAGGACAAGAACCATGAAGCGCGCACGATCCATGGCAGGTGCGGCGACCGTTGCCGCACTACTCGCACTGACCGCGTCACCGACTTTCGCCGGAACGGGCAAGGTGATCGGCTGGGAAGTGGACGGCAAGCACTACCGGACCGAGATCGAAGCCTGCCTGGCCGCGGCCCGCTACAACTCCTCCACCGGCAAGGGCGTCTTCACGGGCAAGTTCGAGCGGCAAGGCGAGGACATGATCATGTGCGAGATACGCGACGTCGACGGCTCGGTCGGCATGCCGCAGGTCCAGCGCGTGTGGGGACCGGCCGATGATCCGCAGGCCGCATCGGCCACCGCGGCCATCGGCGAGGCGGTGCCGCTGCCCAACGAGCGCGGCATGACCGACATCGACGACGTGGTCTTCCGCGGTCTGGCGATGAACCAGAAGCTCATCTTCATCGCGCGCGAGTCCAACCCGGCTGCGGTTCGCTTTACCAACAAACCGGGCTATGCACCCAAGCCCGAGAAGCTGAAGGCCAAGACCATCCAGGGCGATCCGGCGGCGGACCCGAACGTGGGCCTGGCGGCTGCGAACCCCGCCGACAAACGACTGCAGAACATGCTGAGCGCCGTCGGGCAGTCGTATGCCGACTACGTCAAGCAACTCGAGGCTGACAAGTTCGTCGTCGGGCCGGCTCCTGCATACCTCGTGATGCACAAGGTCACCGGAGAGAAGTTCTACAGCGACATCGACCTGCACGGCATCTACGACCTGCGCGGGCGCCCGCAGTGGGACCTGTTCCGCGCCAGTGTCCTCAACGTGCGGCTCAAGGACCGCCTGATCCAGCACGGGCCGCATAACTGCTGGGAGAAGCGCAACGCGCCGGAGGCCGGGCTTAACGGCGGGCCGCAACCGCCCGTCACGGTCTACATGCCCGACGGCACGCTGTTCTACCTGCGGACCGACAAGCAGATGCAGGCGTTCTACGCGAAGCACAAGCTGCCCTGGCCGTACGCCAAAGGCGCCAAGGCGCGCTGGTGCAACTAGCAGAGGGCGCCTCATGGCCTCCGGGAGAGGGATGGGGTCAGGGAGCGGCGCTTCGATCGGCAAGCCCAACCATGGCAACCGCGGGGATGCGAGCCGCAAGCGGCTTCCAGTCGACCCGCCTCGCACCCATGCGCGACCGCGATCAGTTTCGAGCCAACTCGACCCGCGCCACTGTCCTACACTGGCCTCCGACCGTCGACACGCAGGTGGGCAGCATGGACAACGTCGATACGCAGGTGCTGAAGAAGGCCGACGAGTGGCAGCGTGACGGCCGGCGCGTGGTGCTGGGCACGATCGTGCGCACCTGGGGATCGGCGCCGCGGCCGGTGGGCTCGCTGGTGGCGATCCGCGATGACGGCCTGGTGGTGGGCTCGGTCTCCGGCGGCTGCATCGAGGACGATCTGGTCGACCGCGTGCGCGCCCGCGCGCTCGCCGCCGACACGCCGCAACGCGTGAAGTACGGCGTCACCGCCGAGGACGCATTCAAGTTCGGCCTGCCCTGCGGCGGCACGCTGGAACTGGTGCTGGAGCCGGTCGGCCCGCAGTCGCGCGTGGGGGAGTTGCTCGACCGCATCGGCGACGGCCGGCAGACGATCCGCCGCCTGGCAATGAGCAATGGCGAGGTGACGCTGGAAGATGGCACCGGGCGCGACGTGCTGCGCGTGACCGATGTCGAACTCGTGTCAGTGCACGGCCCGCGCCTGCGGCTGCTGGTGATCGGCGCCGGCCAGCTGACCCACTACCTGGCGCAGATGGCGCTGGCGTGCGACTACAGCATCACGATCTGCGATCCGCGCGAGGAGTACGCCGACGGCTGGCACGTGCCGGGCACGACGCTGGTGCGCACGATGCCCGACGACACCGTGCTGGAGATGAAGCCCGATGCCAATACCGCCATCGTCGCCCTCACCCACGACCCGAAGCTCGACGACCTGGCGCTGATCGAGGCGCTCAAGTCGAACGCTTTCTATGTCGGTGCGATCGGCAGCCAGAAGAACCAGGCGGCGCGCAAGAAGCGGCTGGTGGAGTTTGGTGTGACCGCGGCGCAACTCGACCACCTGCATGGGCCAGTGGGCATCAAGAACGGCGCGCGCACGCCGCCGGAGATCGCGGTGTCGATCCTGGCCGAGCTGACCGCCCAGAAGTACGGCTATCGGATCCCGACGCCGATCGCGGTGACGGCGCAGCGGGTCGAGTCCGGCTGCGCGGTCGGCTGAGCTGTCGGGCAAGCGTCACGCGGCCGACCGCGGCACGGGCGCGCGGCGGTGACTTGAACAATAAGTTTCCGTCGGAAAAGCGCTCCATCTTCCGAGAGGCACGCTCTCGTAGAAAGTCCGTCGGACTCTCAGAGGGGCGTCAGAACGGCTTGATAGCGGACGCTAGGAAGGCGAACAAACGACCC
>JALHMT010000185.1 GCA_022843905.1 Rubrivivax sp. | reverse complement strand
GTGTACGAACCGGAACACCCCGCCTCGGTGGCCTACGACGGCGGCGCCGAAGAGCACGTGCAACAGATCACGCAGTGGGTGTCGCGTCACTTCCCGCGCATGTGCCTGGCCAACTTCCAGGGCCCGTCGGGGCAGGAAGCGCTGCGCGGCAGCGCGCTGAAGGAGCTGGAAGCGATGGCCGCGCGCATGCCGCGCTCGGCGTTTCGCGCGCCGGCCGTAGCGCCGACCGAGGCCTGACGAGTCACGCTGGGCCCTCTGTGGCGCCGTCGACGTGGCGAGCAGCTACCGACAGGAGATCCGCTTTGCGCATCTAAGCTCCGGTGCGCGCCTGGCCTGGTCGCGCTGCGGCCGCGTCGAACCCGCGGCGCCGCTGCTGGTGCGGGCGGCGCACTGGATGACGCACGTTGAACATGACGCTGTGTCGCCGATCTTCAGGCCCTGGCTGGAACGCCTGGGCCGCGAGCTTCGCCTGGTGCACTACGATGAGCGCGGCTGCGGCCTGTCGGGTCCCGACGAGACGCCGCTGGACCTGGCGGCCTCGCTGGAAGAGCTGGAGGTCGTGGTCGACGCCAGCGCCGAGCCACGGGTGGCGTTGCTGGGCATCTCCGGCGGCGCCGCCACAGCCGTGTCCTACGCCGCGGCCCACCCCGAGCGCGTGTCGCACCTGGTGCTGCTGGGCGGCTACTCGCACGGGCTGCTGCAGCGCTCTCCCAGCACCGAAGGCTTGGCCTACTTCGAGGCCGTGGCCACATTGATGGAGCACGGCTGGGGCCAGGCGGGCTCGGCGGTGCAGCAGTTCTTCTCGGCCTCGCTGATACCGGACGCCACGCCCGAGCAGCGCGAGGCGATGAACGAACAGCAGCGCCTGTCCTGCGATGGCCGGCGTGCCGCCGCGATCTTCCGCGCCCGCTCGCAGCTCGACGTGCGGCCTCTGCTTCCTCTGCTGCGCTGCCCTACGCTGGTGATGCATGCCGACGGCGATGCGATGGTGAAGGTCGAGCTCGGCCGTGACCTCGCGGCCGGCATCGCCGGCGCACGCTTCGAGGCGCTGCCTTCGCGCAATCACGTGCCGCTGCCGGGCGAGCCCGCGTTCGAGCGTTTCTGCGAAGCACTGACCGACTTCGCGCACCAGCGGACGGCTGCCACCGACCAGGCCTTCACGGCGCGCGAGCGCGAACTGCTGGCGCTGGTGGCGCGCGGGCTGGACAACCTGCAGATCGGCGCCCACCTGGGCCTGGCCGACAAGACGGTGCGCAACCAGCTGTCGCGCCTGTACCAGCGCCTGGGCGTCGAGGGCCGCACCCACGCGGTGGTGCGGGCGCGCGAACTCGGCTTCTGACGCGTCGCCGGCGACGAGCCCGCGCAGCGCGAGGGACAAGCGTCCCGGCGGAAGACGCTCGGTGACCGACCAGCGGGACAGATGCCCGCGCCGCCGGACTGGTCCACGCGGCCGGAAGAGCCTGCAATCGAGGCCTCTTCACTCCACTCGCGAGGCCTTCCCATGATGACCCCTGCTGCACGATCACTCCAGGTCTTCGGCCTGTACCTGCTGGGGGCCGGCGGCCTCCTGATGCTGGTGCCGGCCGCCCCGCTCGGCCCGCTGGGCCTGGCGGCGCCGGCCGATGCCTGGGGCCGCGTGGCCGGCATGCTGGTGTGCTTCCTGGGCATCTACTACCTGGTGGGCGCGCGGGCCGAACTGCTGTCGTTCATGCGAGCCTCGGTGTGGGTGCGCGCCTCGGTGATCGTCTTTCTGGGCGCGTTCGTGGGCGCGGGGCTGGCACCGGCGCCCCTGCTGGTGTTCGGCCTCATCGACCTCGCGGCGGCCACCTGGACCGCGCTGGCGCTGCGCTCGATGGGCGCGCCGCTGTCGCTGCGCACGGCCTGAGCAGGTGATGCCCATGAACACCCTGCTCCACACCTGCCGCCGCCTCTTCGCGACGGCCCTGTTCGCCGCCGCCAGCCTGTCCAGCGCCAGTGCCACGGCCGCGCCGCTGCCCTTCGACGCTCTGGTATCGGGCCAGTCCGACATCGTCGGCGTGCTCGACCCCAACGGCCCGGTGGTGCGCATCGAGACCGCGGCCCGCGGCCTCGGCAGCCTGGGGGCCCTGCGCTACTTCTCGGCCGACGAGGTCAACCTCGCCAACGGCCGCGGCACCGGCAGCAACCGCTTCGTGGCCGACGACGGTTCCGAGCTGTTCGGCGTCTTCACCGTGCAGCTGGTGCCCACGGCCGACCCGGCCGTGCTGGAACTCTTCGGTGACGTCGACTTCACCGGCGGCAGCGGCCGCTTCGCAGGGGCCGATGGCAGTGCCAGATTCACGGGCGTGGGGACCTTCATCTCGGCCGTGACGGCGCTGTCGCGCTTCGACTTCCGGGGCGAGCTGCTGCTCGTGCACGAGCCGTCGTCGCTGGCGCTGTGCCTGGCTGCGATGGGGGCAATGCGCCTATCGGCGCTGAGCCGCCGCAAGCCGGCCGGAACGGCACGACGCAGAGGCCTCTCGACTCACGGGCCTGCGGATAACGCGGGCATCAATGCTTCAGGAGCCCATAAACTCCGCTACATGCAGAATTCCCACCCGGTTCGCGCCAGCATCTACTTCATTCGCCCACACGGCGAATGCCGGGTGCTGACGCGAGTGCGGGTGTTCATCCAGACACTCGTGCTTGAGTCATACGGCT
>JALHMT010000184.1 GCA_022843905.1 Rubrivivax sp. | reverse complement strand
CGAAAGGAACCAGCGGCGAGGGCAGCAGGTAAATCGACAGGTATCGCCGGCGCCGGCTGTGCCCACTCAGGTCTTGGCAAGCCCGCTCGAGTTCGCTAGGCATTGGCCGCCGATTCAAGGTAAGCGCCTGGGGAACACAGGTTGAACTGACCGGCCTGCCGAAGTGAACATGTGTCCGCGTAGCTTGGAAGCGGACACGTGAACACATACGGGGTGGATCTGATGGGACGGCGGCGCCGGCGCAGGCACAGCGCGGAGTTCAAGGCGTCGGTGATAGAGGAGTGCCTGCGCCCGGGCGTATCGATCGCGGCAGTGGCACTGGCCCATGGCCTGAACGCCAACATGCTGCGCAAGTGGGTCATTGATGGCGAGCATCGGCTGTCTGCCCCGGCGCCTGCAGCGTCTGGTGAGCCCGAGGTGGCGTCGAAGCCGCATCCCACATTCATCCCCTTGGCGCTGCCTGCGCCGGTGATCGAAGGCGAGATTCGCGTGGAACTTCAGCGCAGCGGCACGACGGTGAAGATCGTATGGCCTGCATCGGCCGCCCGAGACTGCGCGGCCTGGTTGCGCGACTGGCTGCGATGATCCGCGTGGAGGCAGTGTGGCTGTGCACCGAGCCGCTGGACATGCGCGCCGGCACGGACACGACGCTGGCGCGAGTGGTCCAGGTCTTCGGCTCGGCGCGCCCGCACCACGCTTATGTCTTTGCCAACAAGCGCTCGACCCGGCTGAAGGTGCTGGTGCATGACGGCATCGGCATCTGGCTGGCGGCCAGGCGGCTGCACCAGGGCCGCTTCATCTGGCCAGGTGGCGGCTTGGGGGCGCCGCAGTCGCTCACGCGCGAACAGCTCGATGCACTGGTGCTGGGTCTGCCCTGGCAGCGCGTGGGCGAGGCCGGTGTGATCACGGTGCTGTAGCGCGTCCATTGCCGGATGTGCCGATGCGCCCGCGCGGCGACGGCGCGACACTGGCGGCCGATGATCGACATCGCCCAGATCGACCCGGCCAAGCTCCACGAGTTCAGTGCCGAACAGTTGCGCGAACTGACCCGCGAGTTGCTGGCGCGCAGCGAGCGCGATGGCCGCGAGATCGGCTGGCGCGACGCCAAGATCGACAAGCTCACGTTCGAGATCGCCCAGCTCAAGCGGATGAAGTTCGACCGCAGCAGCGAGCAGCTCAGCGCTGAACAGCGCGCGCTGTTCGACGAGGCGGTGGACGGCGACATCGCGGCCATCGACGAGCAACTGGCCGCCCTGCAGGGCACGCTGCCGCCCAAGTCCGAGAACGAGAAGAAGACACCCAAGCGCAGGCCGCTGCCGGATCGGCTGCCACGACGCGACGTTCACCACGAGCCCGAGGACACGACCTGCGGCTGCGGCGAGGCGATGAAGCGGATCGGCGAAGAGGTCAGCGAGAAGCTGGACTACACGCCGGGCGTGTTCACCGTGGAGCGCCATGTGCGCGGCAAGTGGTGCTGCGCGGGCTGCCGCACGCTGGTGCAAGCACCGGTGCCGGCCGCGGTCATCGACAAGGGCATCCCGACAGCCGGGCTGCTGGCACATGTGCTGGTGGCCAAGCACGCCGATCACCTGCCGCTGTACCGGCAGGAGGCGATCTTCGGCCGCGCCGGACTGGCGATCCCGCGTGCGACGCTGGGCGCGTGGGTCGGCCAGTGCGGTGTGCGGCTGGAGCCTGTAGCCCAGGCACTGAAGGCCGAACTGCTGCGCTGCCAGGTTCTGCACGCTGACGAGACGCCGGTCGCGGTGCTGGCCCCGGGCAAGGGCAAGACGCAACGCGCCTACCTGTGGGCCTACGCTGCTGCGCGAAGCGAGCCGATCAAGGCGGTGGTCTACGACTTCGCCCCAGGCAGGTCGGGCGAGTACGCCAGGGCGTTCCTCGGCCACGAGCCCGAGCGGCAGGAGCGAGACCAGCGACCGTGGACAGGACTCCTGGTGTGCGACGACTTCAGCGGCTACAAAGCACTGTTCGGGCTGGGCGTGACTGAAGTCGGCTGCATGGCGCACGCACGGCGCAAGTTCGTCGAACTGCACACCGCCAACAAGAGCTCCATCGCAGGCGCGGCGCTGCAGCTGATCGGTGAGCTCTACCAGGTCGAGCGCGACATCAATGGCCTGGCCGACGCCGGTAAACGGCTGGCGCAACGACGAAGTCGATCAGCACCTGTGGCCAAGGCCCTGCACGAGTGGCTGATCGCGCATCGCGCCAAGGTGCCGGGTGGCACAGCCACAGCCAAAGCGATCGACTACAGCCTGAACCGCTGGGCAGCGCTGACGCGCTACCTCGATGACCCGCGTCTGCCGATCGACAACAATCACGACGAGCAGCAGATCCGCCCCTGGGCAACCGGGCGCAAGAACTGGTTGTTCGCCGGCACGCTAGCCGCTGGCAAGCGCGCGGCGGTCATCACCAGCCTGATTCAGTCAGCCAAGCTCAACGGGCATGACCCGTATGCCTACCTCAAGGACGTGCTGCACCGCCTGCCGACGCAGCGTGCCAGCGAGATCGGGCAGCTGCTGCCGCATCGCTGGACGCCCCGGCCCTGACGGCCACTACGCTGCGCTGCGGCGCCGGTCAACATGTGTTGGCTGGTTGCTTACGATTCAAGAGACTCCTAACGCGCTGTAAGCGTGAGTAGACTTGCACGCGGCCACTGCCAGCAACCGCTGCAAGACAGGCGCTGAAAGGGGAGCGGGTGCCAGTCCAAGAGGACTGGCC
>JALHMT010000183.1 GCA_022843905.1 Rubrivivax sp. | reverse complement strand
CCTCGCGATGGACACCCACCTGACCCTTGCGTTCGCCGCGGGGACCGTGTTGGACACCAAGTCTGGAAAAATTGTGGAGCTCGAGCAGCGCACTCGTGGCGGTGCTGCCATCTGGGCTGTCCGCGCCGATCCAAATCTGACCCACCCTGCCGATCCAATACTGACCCGGGAATGGTCACTGGCCGTGTGACGGCCAGTTGTGGATAAGTGTAGGTCTATGCCTGGTTTTTTGACCTCCTGGATGCAGTGCTGTTCGCGCGGGGGAGGCCGCGAAGGGCGTAGCCCGTAGCGGAATTCCCCGCGCGGTCGCCGGTCAGATCTCTGCTTCGGATGGGGGTTGCTTGTCGGCGCGGCGCGTCTGCTCGCGCGCCTTGATGCGCTTCTTGGCCACTGCACTGCTGTGCAGGAAGCGATGGCTCTCGTTGCCCGTCTCCACGATGTGGCAGTGGTGCGTGAGGCGGTCCAGCAGCGCCGTGGTCATCTTGGCATCACCGAACACGCTGGACCACTCGGCGAAGTCCAGGTTGGTCGTGATCATCACGCTGGTGTGCTCGTAGAGCTTGCTCAGCAGGTGGAACAGCAGCGCCCCGCCGGCCTGGCTGAAGGGCAGGTAGCCCAGCTCGTCGAGGATGACCAGGTCCATGCGCAGCAGGCTCAGCGCAATGCGCCCGGCCTTGCCCTGGGCCTTCTCCTGCTCCAAGGCGTTCACCAGGTCCACCGTCGAGTAGAACCTCACCCGGCGCCCGTGCCGGCTGATGCCGGCCACCCCGATGGCTGTTGCCAGGTGCGTCTTGCCCGTGCCCGGTCCACCCACCAGCACCACGTTGTGCGCGGCGTCGGTGAACGTCATCTCGGCCAGCGTGTGGATCAGCTTGCGGTCCACCGGGGAGACCATGAAGTCGAAGCCAGCCAGGTCGCGGTGCACCGGGAACTTGGCCGTGTGCATCTGATGGCTCACCGAGCGCATGGCACGGTCGGCGGTCTCGGCCTGCAGCAGATGCTCGAGCAGCCAGCGCGAGCCCTCGATCGCCGCACCGCCACTGCCGCCCCCACCCTGCTCGACCAGGTCGGCCCAGGCGCCGGCCATGCCGTGCATGCGCAATTGCTTGAGTTCGACGGCCAGCTCACGCATGGTCGGCCTCCTCGGTGGCTGCGCTGCCCGCCCGCAGGCTGTCGTAGCGCTCGGTGTTGGCCAACGGTGGCGTCGTCACCTGCAGCGCCGTCATCGCGTTCTCGGGCGCCGGCACGGCGTTCAGCCGGGCCAGCACGTTGAGGACATGCTCGACGCTGACGCGCCCCTGTCGTGTGCTCTCCAGCGCCAGTTCCACCGCCACCAGCACGGCGTCCAGCCCGGCCGTGGGCACGATGGCCAGCACCTGCGCCATCACGCGGTCCCCGCCTGGGTCGCGCAGCAAGGCCCGGCGCAACTGCTGCAACGGCTCGGGCATGTCCAGGAACGGTGCCCCGTTGCGCAGCGCCCCGGGCTTCCTCTGGATCAGCGGGATGTAGTGCTGCCAGTCGTACTTGGTCTGGCCACGGTCGCTCAGCCGCTCGTGGCTGGCCACCACCACATCGTCAGCGACGATCACAACCTTGCCCGGGTACAGGTGGGTGCTGAGCGTGTGCCCGGCCAGCTCGCACGGCACCGAGTAGCGGTTGCGCGCCACGGCGACCAGGCAGGTGCTGCTCACACGCGCCGGGTTCTCCACATAGCCGTCGAAGGGCTCGGGCATGGGCATCAGGTGTGGCCGCTCGTTGTCCAGCATCTCGGCCACGCTGAACTGATCAAACTCCGGATGGCGGACCTCCTCCCACAAAGCCCGGCACCGGTCGCCCAGCCAGGCGTTGAGCTCGACGAAGGAGCCGAAGCGCTGCTGGGCTGCGTCGATCCAGATGCGTCGGCGGCTGTCCTGCACATTCTTCTCGACCACCCCCTTCTCCCAGCCCGAGGCGACGTTGCAGAAGTCGGCGTCGAACAGGTAGTGGGCACACATCACCGCGAAGCGTTTGTTGACGGTGCGGCCCTTGCCCTTCTTGACCTTATCCACCGCCGTCTTCATGTTGTCGTAGATGCCGCGCCGGGCGACGCCGCCCAGAGCCGCGAACGAGCGCGTGTGCGCATCGAACAGCATCTCGTGGCCTTGGCTGGGGTAGGCCACCAGCCAGAACGCCCGGCTGGCGCACAGCTTCAGGTGCGAGACCTGCATGCGGTAGTAGATGCCGCCCACGACCAGGCCCTCCTCGCTCCAGTCGAACTGGAAGGCCTCGCCGAGTTCGAAGGCCAGCGGCACGAAGGCGGTGGTGGCGATTGCCTGGCCTTCGCCCTGGCGCCAGGCGCGGATGAAGTCCGTGACCCGGCTGTAGCCCCCGGCATAGCCTTCGGCCTGAATCTGCCCATGCAGCGCACGAGCCGTTCGCCGCTCATGTCGCGGGCGGTGCGCGTCGACCTTCAGCGCCTGCTTGATCGCCTCGTGGAACGGGGTGAGCTTGCCGGGTGTCTCACCGCGCCGGTACTTCGGCTCCTCCACCACCGCCGCCTTCAACCACTTGCGCACCGTGTTGCGCGACAGGCTGGTGAGCCTCACGATCTCCCGAACCGACTTCTTCTCGCGGAAAAACATCCGCCTGACCTTGCCAATCATGGCCATGGTGATCACTCCTTCTCCCCTGCTCAAAAAGTAGGCAGGGTAGGTTGAACACCCGGGTCAAATTTGGATCGGCACTACCGCTGTAAGTGGGTCAATTTTCGGTCGGCGCCAACA
>JALHMT010000182.1 GCA_022843905.1 Rubrivivax sp. | reverse complement strand
CGCAAGTCGGCGCACTTCCACAGCTACGAGGAAGTGGCCAAGAAGTTCGCCAAGCTGCTGGGCATGGACCCCTGGCTGATCAACCCGATGTACGGGCGCTGCGGCGAGGTGAGCCTGTCAGACGCCAGCGGCCTGGAGTGCGTGCAGAGCACCGCCGACGCCCTGCTCACCAAGGTGCGGCGCAAGTACAAGGAATACGGCATCAACGAAAAGCCCTTCGTGGTGGTCAAGGGCGACAACAGCAGCAGCGGCGCAGGCTTCATGACCGTGCGCGACGCGCGCGACATCCACGAGCTGGCTCGCTCGCCGCAGGCCGGTTCGCAGCGCGCCGCGCTGGGCGGCGTCAGCGAGGTCATCATCCAGGAAGGCGTGCCGACCTACGAACGCGTCAACGAGGCCGTCGCCGAGCCGGTGGTCTACATGATCGACCGCTACGTCGTCGGCGGCTTCTACCGGGTACACGCCGACCGGGGTGCCGACGAAGACCTCTGCGCGCCGGGCGCGCTCTACGTGCCGCTGGCCTTCGCCGAGAGCAACCAGCTGCCGCGCCCCGGTGCCAAGCCCGGCGCCAGCGCACCCAACCGCTTCTACATGTACGGCGTGCTGGGCCGCCTGGCCATGCTGGCGGCCTCCTACGAGCTGGAAGCCACCGATCCCGAGGCCGAAATCTACGAGTAGCAGGCGCGCCCAGCCACCGGCGCGGCGCAGAATGGCGGCCCCACGCACCCACGGGGCCCCCTTGAGCAAGCTCTACTTCCGCTATGCCGCCATGAACGCCGGCAAGTCCACCGCGCTGCTCCAGACCGCCTACAACTACGAAGAACGCGGCATGCGCGTGATGTTGTTCACCGCGGCGCACGATCACCGAAGCGGCAGCGGGCTGATCGGTTCGCGGCTGGGGCTGCAGCGCGAGGCGCGCACCTTCGGTCCCGACACGGTGTTCGAGCTCGGCGGGCTCGACGACCCCGTGGCCTGCCTGCTCATCGACGAGGCGCAGTTCCTCACGCCGGAGCAGGTGGGCCAGCTGCACCGGCTGGCCCACACCCGCCGCGTGCCGGTGATCTGCTACGGCCTGCGCAGCGACTTCCGCGGCGAGGCCTTCCCCGGCGCTGCCGCGCTGCTCACGCTGGCCGACGACCTGGAAGAGATGAAGACCATCTGCGCGTGTGCGCGCAAGGCCTCGATGAACATGCGCATCGACGCCGATGGCCGCCGCGTGAAGGACGGCGAGCAGGTGCTGATCGGCGGCAACGACCGCTACCGGGCCGTGTGCCCGAGCTGCTTCTACAGCGACGACGACGCAGAAATGGCGCGCGCGCCGGGCTTGTTCGCCTGAGCCTCGGCAAGGGGCGCGAAGGGCGCCGCAGGGCCACCAAGAACTAGGGGGGGCTCCCACCGACGAGGGATGTGCCGCACCGCAGCGCGGCGCCATCATCGCCGCCCACACCACACGCGGGCCGGCCATGACAGCGCAACCTCTGCCTTTCGATGCCGTCGATCCACCCGATCGCGACGGCGCCATCGACCGCACGCTCGAACGCGCGTTCATGCCCACGCTGCTGCAACGGCGAAACGCGCCGCCGACGCTGCACCAGGCAATGGCCGAAGCCGCCGCACCTGCGCCGCCGGTCATCCAGCGCAAGCCTTCCACCTTGCCGGGCGCCCGCGCCGGGGCCGAACCGGCCATCGCCCGCGTCGGCCGCTACGAGGTGCGCGAACGCCTCGGGCGCGGCGGCATGGCCACCGTCTTCCGCGCCCACGACCCCTCGATCGGCCGCGACGTGGCGCTGAAGTTCCTGCACGCCTCGCTGTGCGAGAACGCCGACTGCCGCGGCCGTTTCCTGCGCGAGGCACGCGCTGCCGGCGGCCTGTCGCACCCGCACATCGTGGTCGTGCACGACGTCGGCGAGATCGACGGCCGGCCCTACATGGCGATGGAGCTGCTGACCGGCGGCACGCTGGCCGACAGCCTGGCGCAGGGCCGCGGCCTGCCCTTGCACGATGCCGTCAACGTGGCCCTGCAGATCGCGCTGGCGCTGGACTACGCGCACCAGCGCGGTGTCGTGCACCGCGACATCAAGCCGGCCAACATCATGCTCGAAGGCAGCAGCGGCTCGGTGAAGCTGGCCGACTTCGGCATCGCCCATCTCGACGAGGCGGCGCGCGCCGGAGAGCAGCGCACGCGCATCGGCGACATCCTGGGCACGCCGCAGTACATGTCGCCCGAGCAGACGCGCGGCGAGAAGCTCGACGGGCGTTCGGACCTGTTCTCGGTGGGCATCGTGCTGTACCAGATGATCACCGGGCTGCGCCCCTTCCGCGGCGAGAGCCTGGTCACGGTGGCCGCTCAGATCGTCAAGGAGGAACCGACCGCCATCGCCCGCCTGCGCGGCGACGTGCCGCCGGCCCTGCGACGGGTCGTGGAGCGTTGCCTGGCCAAGGAGCCGGCCCGCCGCTTCCAGAGCGGCCGTGAACTGGCCGAGGCCCTGACTCGCGTGCGGCTGGAAATGGACGAACAGATGCGGCGCCACGTGAGGCCACGCACGCTGCCCTTGCGCGTCAAGTGGGCGCTGGCGATGTCGCTGGTGGTGGCCATGGTGATGGGCACCGGCGCAGCGGCGGTCCTGCAGCAGCAGCGCGGCGCACTGGTGGCGCAGACGCTGGAGCATGGCGCCATGCTGGCGCGCTTCAGCGCGGCCCAGAACGCCGCAGCACTGCTGGGCGAAGACGGCGAGGCCCTCGACGTGGCGCTGCAGGCGACGATGAAGAGCGGCCGCATCGAGCGCCTGGTGGTGATCGACCTGGGCGGCATCGTGCGCGGATCGAGCCAGCCTCGGGAGGTCGGCCAGCCCTGGCGCGCGCCACCCGGCGCCCGGCACGACGGCGCGCTGCGCTACGCGGGCAGCGGCGGCGAAGCGACGCTGGGTTTCGAGGCCCCGGTGACCTTTCAGGGCAAGACCATCGGACAGGTGTTCCTGGGCCTGCCGCAGCGTCCGCAGGGATCCACCGAGCCAGGCGCGACCGGGCTGCTGGGCCTGCTGGCGGTGCTGACGCTGGCCGCAACGGGTGCCACGATGATGCTGCTGGCACAGGGCATGGCGCGCCCCGTGCGTCGGCTGTCCGAGGCCATGGCCGCCATCGCGCGCGGCCAGTTCGACCATCGCATCGACCAGCGCCGGCAGGACGAGTTCGGCCTGCTCTTCGTCGATTTCGATGCCATGGCGCAGGCGCTGCAGGACAGCCTGGCCGACCAGCGCGAGAGGGCCGCCGGGCGGCCGACCGAAGCCGTACCGCAGCCCGCGCCGCAGGCCTGGCCTACTTGACCCGGTTCAGGCGATCGCGCAGGTCGCGCACCTTCTGGCGCTCGAGCTTGGCGGTGTTGTTGTCGGGGTCGAGTTCCAGCACCGTGTCCCAGTGGCGGATGGCACCCGCCAGGTCTTGCCGCGCCAGCGCTGCACGGGCCGCCCGCGTGGCGCGCAGGATGGCCTGCGAGCGGTCGGCCGGTCCGGCAGCTGCAGGCGCCGGCCTGGCAGGCTCGGCCACCGGGGCCGCAGCGGGCGACGCCGCAGCA
>JALHMT010000181.1 GCA_022843905.1 Rubrivivax sp. | reverse complement strand
GGCCTGCTGGCGCTGCTGTGGCGCGGCACGGCGGCGTCGGCGGCGGTGCTGGCGCTGTCGCTGGCCGCCGTCGTGTCCCTGCAGCCGCACGTGGCGCCCTCGTCGCCGCTGCCCCACTTCAATGCGCTGATCACGCTGGTGCTGCTGATGCCCTACCGCGACGGCCGCCCCGTGTTGCTGGCCACCGCGGTCTTCGTGCTGCATGCCCTGGCGCTGGGTCAGGGCGTCGCCTTCGGCCTGCCGCCCGCCTGGCTCGGCGCCGCGCCGGCAGCGCACGCGGCCGCCGTGACCGTGGCCTTGCTGCTGCAGGGCCTGCTGCTGTCCGCCATGGCGCGCCAGCGCGGCCTCGACGGGCGCGAGGCGCGCGAACTGGAGTTTCTCGTCAATGCGATGGGACGCGAGGGCAAGATCAGGCTCAACCTCGACGTCATCCGGGCCGAAACGCCGGCCGGCCAGCGCCTGCAGCACGTGCAGCAGCGCATGGCCGCAGCCATGGCCGAGGTGCACAGCGCGTTCGAACGCATCCAGCGCGCTGCCGCCGACGTCACGTCGGGCAGTCGGGAGCTGGCCTCGCGCACCGAGATGGCGTCTGCCGGCCTGAAGGACTCGGCCATGTGCCTGGACCAGATCGGCGTCATCGTGCAGCACAGCACCGAGGCCTCCAACGAAGCGCGTGCGATGTCGGTCACCGCCTCGGACATCGCCGACGAAGGCGGCCGGCTGGTGGGCGACGTGGTGCGCACCATGCAGGAGATCGAGACCTCTTCGCGCCGTATCACCGACATCATCGCGGTCATCGACGGCATCGCCTTCCAGACCAACATCCTCGCCCTCAACGCAGCCGTCGAAGCGGCGCGCGCCGGCGAGCAGGGCCGCGGCTTCGCCGTGGTGGCCAACGAAGTGCGCACGCTGGCCCAGCGCAGCGCGGCGGCGGCCAAGGAGATCAAGAGCCTGATCGGCACCTCCGCCACCACGGTGGAAACCGGCACCCGGCTCGTCGGCGGTGCGGGCCAGACCATGAACCAGCTCGTCGGCTCGGTGCGCCGCGTGGGCGAGCTCTTCGAGTCGGTCACCGCCGACACCACCGAGCAGATGCAGGGCCTGCAGACCGTGTCGCAGTCGATCGCCGAACTGAGCCGCGCCACCGAGCAGAACGTTTCGGTGGCCGAACGCGCCAATGCTTCGGCCGCCGATCTGCGGGAACAGGCTGCGCGGCTGGCCGAGGTGCTGAGCGCCTTCAACCTGGGCGGCAGCACGCTATCGCGTGCCGACGACGACGGGTCGGCAGCGCCGGCCTTCGCGGCAGACAGCGCGCCAGCCGGACCCAGGCCGGCGACGGCATCACCCGTGGCACGGTCGGCTGCGGCACCGCCGGCCGCCCCATCGGCCCAGGCGCGACAGGACGCCGAGTCCAGCGCCGTCGAGTTCTTCTAGGGCGAGCGCCGCCCGGCGCGCTGCCCGCCCGCGATGACGTTCCTGCGCCCGCTGCTGTCCCGGGGGCTGCCTCGCAGCCTGCACCACCGGCTTCAAGGCGCGGTGGCCCTCGTGCTGGTCACCACCCTCGTCTTGCTCGGCGCCCACTCGGTGCAGGAGCAATCGAGGCAGGTCCGCAGCGCGATGCAAGGGCAGGCGGCCGATCGGGCGCGCCTGCTCGCCCATTCGATCGGCGCGATGCCTGGCGAAGGTCGATCCGAAGCCGTCGCTGCGCTGGTCGAACAAGCCCTGGTGCCTCCGCAGGTGCTGTCCGTCGAGGTGAGCGACGCCGCGGCCAGGGTGCATCGGCGGTGGTTGCGCGGGTCGGGCCCGGCGGGCGAAGCGACGCTGCCGCTGTCGGCGCCCTCGGCGCTGCGCGCGCCGCCGGCGGCCAGCGGTGTCGCGTTCGACGAGGCCGGCCAGCGCATCAGCGCCTGGCAGGCACTGGGCGGCGACCCGCGGCACGGCTGGGTGCGCGTCGAAGAGGACGCCGGCGCCCTGGCGGTGCAGCGCCGGCAGGCCTGGACCGCCACCGCGCTGGCGGTCCTGCTGGGCGGGCTGGCCAGCGTGGGCCTGCTGCACCTGCTGCTGCGCCGGCCGATGCGCGCCATCGACGAGGCGCGCCGCTTCGCCGTCGGTCTGCGGCGCATCGACGGCCAGCAGATCGAGCGTCTCGATGGTCCGGACGAGACGGTGGAGCTCGCGCGCGCGCTGAATCAAGCCTCTTCGAAGCTGTACGAGCTGCGTCGGCGTGTCGGCCTGCAGGTGGACGACCTGCAGCGGCAGGAGTCGGTGCTGGCCGAGACGCTGCAGCAGCTTCACACGCTGTTCGCGCTGAGCCCCGATGCCTTGTTGTCCTTCAACGCCGAGGGTCGCGTGCGCTTTGCCAACGCGGCCTTCTACCGGCTCACCGGACTGCTGCCGGGGCAAGTGCTGGACCACGATGTCGACGCGCTCGATGCGCTGCTGCGCCCGCGCTGCACCGAGCCGGAGGCCTTCGCCGGGCTGGAAGCCTGCTTTGCTGCCACGCAGCTTGCCGGCGGCGCGACCCCGCGCTGCCGCCTGACCCTGGCCCTGCCGCGCCCGACGGTGCTGGAACTGGTGGGCGTGTGCAGCGAGGTGACTTCTGCCAGCCGGCTGCTGTACCTGCGCGACATCACGCACGAGAGCGAGGTCGACCGGCTGAAGAGCGAGTTCCTGAGCACCGCCGCGCATGAGCTGCGCACGCCGATGACCGGCATCCACGCCGTGCTGGAGCTGTTGACCACGCGCGACTACGGCCCGCAGCGGCAGCGCCACCTGCTGGACATCGCCCATCGCCAGAGCCTGGCGATGATCGCCATCGTCAATGAACTGCTGGACCTGGCACGCATCGAGGCCCGCGGGGCGGCCGACCTCGAGCTGCAGTCCACCGAACTGGCCGCCGTCGCCACTGCGGCCTTGCGCGACTTCGTGCCGCCGCCGGGCCGGGCCGTGCCGCGCTGGACCTGCAACGGCCCGCCGGTGCCGGTGCAGGTGGACCCCGCGAAACTGGCGCAGGTCGTGCACAACCTGCTGTCCAACGCCTACAAGTACTCGCAGCCGGTGTGCGCCCAGGCCGGGCGCGACGAGGTGCTGGTGCAGTTGCTGCCGCCACGCCCGGCCGGCGAGGGCCAGGAGGCCGGCATCGCCGTGCACGACCGCGGCGTCGGCATGACGCCCGAGCAGCTGGCGCGAGTCTGCGAGCGCTTCTACCGCGCCGACAGCAGCGGCCAGGTGCCGGGCACCGGCCTGGGCATGAGCATCGTGCAGCAGATCGTCGGCCTGATGAACGGCCGCCTGGCGTTCGACAGCACGCCCGACCACGGCACCAGCGTCACGGTGTGGCTGCCGGTCGAAGTCCGCCAGCCGTGCCGCGAGCAAGCCGCGGCCACGGCCTGAGGGGCGGTAGGGACCGGGGTCGCGCGGGCCTCAGGGCTTCTTCGCGTAGGCCGTGCACCAGCCCTTGGCAGCCACCAGCTTGCCTGCGAACAGCGGGCAGGGTGCGGCCGCGTCCTCGGCCTTGCCGGCATACAGGGCGCAGTTGACGCAGGCTGAGCCGGCCACGAACTTGGGGTCCTTGGTGGTGCTGGCATCGGCGACGTAGCCCAGCGCCACGGCCGCCGGATCGGCGGGGTCGACCATCGGGCCGGTGGCCGCGGTGGCGGGCGCTGCCGCCGGCGCGGAGGCCGCGACGGCCGGTG
>JALHMT010000180.1 GCA_022843905.1 Rubrivivax sp. | reverse complement strand
ACCGCGGCCGACGCAGGACATGCTGATCGCATGCTTGTGGTCGAAGTGGACGGGGACAGGAGAGGCTGACCTCCTGTCATTCGCGGCCATCACCGACGAGCCACCAGATGAAGTCGCCGCAGCGGGCCACGATCGCTGCATCGTCCCGATCAGGCCAGGCTACATCGACGAGTGGCTGAATCCCTTGGGCCGCCATGCGCAAGAACTGCTCGACATCCTGGAGGATCGTGAGCGGCCGTACTACGAGCATCGAATGGCAGCGTAGGTTCGGCTACACGCCCGGCGGACTCACCGTGATCTGGACTCACCAAACGCCATCGATCGATGGCGCACGAAGAACCAGCTTCCTGGTCCCTGCGTGGCTGTCTCCCATCGCCAACTCCTTGAGGGGCTTTGGTGGCCGCCGAAACCAGGCTTGGCAGACGTTCAAGAGATCGCTGAATTGAATGTTCTGGCTGTCAATCAATGATTCCGTGAGGGAGCGATCGTGGCCCACATAGAAATCGCCAAGGTGCTGAATCTCACTAAGGCTTCCCTTCCGGTCTGACAGGCGCTTCTGCAACATGCGGCGCGGCACCTTCCAATCCCGGCCATCCTCGCGCATGGCGACGCCCATGATGGGGGACATGAAGTCGATCAGCCACCCTTCACACTCAACCCATGCGTGGAACGCTTCCGTGTCGTTCACGAAGACGCCGCCTTCATCGCGTCCGTACACCACGACGTTCGCCTTCTGCTCGTCGACCATCAGCGCCATGCACCCGGCACTGATCGTTGCCGGCAACGAATACTGGTCCCGCAGCATCAATGCTCCCACTGAAGCAAAGAAGATGCAGGCCCGGTGCGTGATGGCAATCTCGGAGGCTTCGAGCACGCTATACGTGATCTGATAAATGCGTTGGTAGTCGGGCAGGGGTAGCAAGGGAGATCGAGGCATGCGCAATCGTAGTGCCAACGCGTCGCCTCACCCCCGAACCCAGAGCCGGCGGCGAGCTCGGCACACGAGCGTCGGACTATCGCTGGTGCTGCCGATCCGCACTGGGTTTACTCGTTTGCAGCGCGACATCGAGCTGAAGACTGCCGACTTCAGCGAACGGACGCTTGCGATCACCTAGTTGGAAGCTCGCCTGAGCAGACGAACCACGATGAATTCGAAAGGTCCAACGGCTTCCGCATACGCACTCCGCCCTAAAGCCCTCGGCTGAGACCAGGAACGAGCTTGGCGGCACGAGATCGCCGCACACCCTGCAGGTAGACAGCAACTGGGCGTCGTCCAGTGCATCCGTCAGCGCCTGACGCGTGGACGCGTTGGCATGAGAGTCATCAACGGCACCATCGACCCGCTGGCGGTCACCTTGACTAGGGCCGCGCAGTACGATCAGCCCGCGACCTCGGGCCTGCACTGAGTCTCCCAATAGCAACATGACGCGATCACGCAAATCAGTGGGAAGTGCAGGAGTCTGGAACGGGTACCGCGCTAGTACCGTCGCCACCAGCCATTGCTCAATCGCTTGGCGCGTTCGCTCGACGCCGTAGAACTCCAACGGGTTCAGTACACCATGCATACCGGGCTGATCGCTCGCCATGAGGTCAGGCCCACAGCCGCTGCCGTGGCAGAAGACCAACCGCCTTTCTCTCTGAGTAGACCAGTCACTGAAACCTCGCCATCCGGGGACAAAATGCAGCGGCGTCGCACAGCCCTCAAGCGAGAGCGCCCACTGATCCTGCTCCCAAAGTAAGGTGAGCGACTTTGCGCCAACCCTGTATTGGCCCGGCAGGCTGCCCGCCGCCACGAGCTGGCACGCCGCAAGGGCATGACGAATCAGCAAACCAACATACTGCGCGAATCGCTCGCCCTGATGCTTTTCCGCTGCATACCTCTCCGTCGGGGTCGGGGCCTGCCCTTGCGCGGAGGCATGTGCCATGAGCCAAAGTGGCCGAAGGCAACTGTAGTGGGTGTCATGCTGGAGCACATTGGTGCTCCGCAACGCCAATGGAATCCGATGGGCGCGAGGGATGGCTGCGTAGAGTTCGCTACGTTTGAGTTGTCGTACCTTGCCGAGAAGCATCTCGATCAACTGGAACGTCTCGGTAGCCGTCTTCCCGGTGACCGGGTTGTCTACGAATGACAGGCCCCAGAGGCTGCACAATGCGTTTCGCAGCCGGTAGTCAAGTCGCTCAGCATTGGCGAGCGCCATCGCCTGATCGTGTTTTCTTAGTAGCACGTTCACTTCGCGAAGTCGCCGCCGAAGAACATCTTCCAGACGATCAAGCAAGCGTGCGAAGACGACGTTCTCGTAGATCGCCACGTCGTCCTCGCTGACTTCGGCCTTGAGGGTCCGAGGGATGACGCCGGTTATCTCTCGGCGCAACCAATCCTCTGAGTGGGAAGCGAGCCGAGTGACTGCGTCGTTGGCCAGCCGCCTCGCTCGGGACACTGGCAGCAGTTCACTCTCGTAGCGCATAGCCATCCGAGGACGAGCCGCTATGGACTGAAGGTGTCCTCGGCCCATGACCCTTTCGAGCTCCAGCTCAAGTGTCGTGGCTGAGGCGAGATCACCCAATCTCGCCGGCATTACCGGCGAAGGCAGATCAGCGCCGCCAGTCCTTAGCTGATCAACCACAGCGCTCACCGCACCGTCGACAATGGAGTCTGGAATGTGCCCTTCCTGTTCGTCATCCTTACCAACGAACGTGCGCGAGGCTTCGCCTTCAAGGTCGCACAGGCTCCCACCATCGGACCAGAGTAGATCTCCGGCTGGTAGCTCGGTCGAACCGTTCAATACGGTGCGCCGCAACAGGCGGTAGCGACCGGGCTCGACTACCTTCGGTAGGTCGACCTCAATCGCCTGGTACCGATCAAACACCTTCACCCGCCGCGCTCCAACCGTTGGATGTCCTTGCGCAGTTGTCTCAGGCAACGAGACGGCTCACCCTCCAGTTCGCAGTCCTTCCACATCTCGAACAGGGCGCCTTCAACCTTCTTCAAGTCATCAGTACGAACATCGTGCCGACCAATGACCTTGCCATCCCTGAACATCCTGCTGCAAAGCAGATGATCGACCGCCAATGCTTCGGTACCGCCAGCTTCCAGCACGACCGGGACGAACCGTCCCATCTGCCGCTCTAGGCGATTGCCCCATCCAAGCTCAAAGTCGTCTTGCAAGACCTTCGTCAACCGGCTCGCGTTTACGAATGCCATGAGATCGACGATCTGCTCTTGGTAGCGAATGCTCGCCCTATCGAACTGCTCCTGCAGGCTGCTGTATCGCCACTTGACCTCACCTGTCGGTCGCTTGAGCTTTCCTTCCGACGGCTCGTGCTTTGGCAGGTCCAGCACAAAGGAACGGTCGTGGGTTTTGTCGGCAAAGGCGCTGGTTGTCTCATCGTGATTTGCCGTACCGATGAACCAGAGGTTTGGAGGCAGCCAGATATCCCGCCCGTTGCGAAGCTTTGAAGGAGCACCATGCGCCGGTCGTGCCTCCATAAGGTTGATCCAACGATCGCCTTCAGCCAATTCGAGCGCGGACAAGAACTCAGCGAAGTACTGCTCAGGCCGAGACAGGTTCATCTCGTCAAGCAGGACTATGTGGAACCTGTCCTTGTCGGCCTCGGTCTGGGCGCGATATATCGCCTGCAGCGTGTTGCGCTCGTAGTAGCGCTTCTCAAAGGCGTTGTAGTGGCCCAGGAGATCGGCGCGATC
>JALHMT010000179.1 GCA_022843905.1 Rubrivivax sp. | reverse complement strand
TTGGCGCTCCGCTTGAGCGAGGGGTTAGGCAGCACCGGATTGGCCGGACGGGCGCTTGCTCATGCAGGCAGGACTGCGCCTGTACTTTGCGTAACCGACGCCCGTAAAGACGGCTGCCGCTAGTGCGCCCCAGCCGGCGCCGAATGCAAGCGCAGACTGAACGGGGTTGCCCTTCAGTACCTGTACTACGAGCAAAAGTGCAGCTGCCACTAGGAACGCAACAAGGAAACGAACCATCCAAGTTTTCAACGGCATTGCAGTCTCCTCCTACTTGCGAATAGTACCGGTCAATTGTGCTGCGGACCAGTGCGAATCGAGCTGTGCTGGACTCGCGTGGAAGCAGCTGCGACGCCAGTTGACATGTCTGTCGCTGAAGTGGAGCTTTGTGGCTTATTGGTTCACGCCGAAGGCGCTGAATCTGCTGGAGTAGCACTCGGCGGCGCCTGTGGGCGGTTTCAAGCTTGAAGTGCAACACCCTGCACTTGGTCGAGTTTGAGCTCGGCAAATACTTCAGAGGGTGTTCGATACCCGAGGATCTTGCGAGGCCGGTTATTGAGTGAAGCCTCAACAGCGGCCAGCGCCTGATGGCTATGTTGACTGAGATCGGTACCCTTGGGAAGGAATTCGCGAATCAGTCCGTTGGCGTTTTCGTTGGACCCGCGCTGCCAAGGCGAGTGGGGGTCGCAGAAGAAGACATCGATGCGCAGCCGCTTGGCCAAGGTCTGGTGCAGCGCCATCTCGGTACCTTGGTCGTAGGTCAGCGTCTTGCGCAGCGACTCAGGCACCGAACCCAGGCGCCGGGTGAAGCCATCCAGGACGGACGCTGCGCTGGCGCTGTCGAGCTTGGCCAACATGACAAAGCGGCTGGTGCGTTCAACGAGCGTCCCGACGGCCGACCGGTTAGCGGCGCCCTTGATCAGATCGCCTTCCCAGTGTCCCGGCACGATGCGCGCGCAGACCTCGGGTGGCCGCAAGGCGATAGGCGTCATGTCCTGCACACCCGTGAAGCGGGCAGAACCTCGAGCGCGAGGCAAGCGCCCCGAGTGACTGCGGCGAAGCAGCGTCACCAACTCGGTCCGCAGGGTGCCGCGAGGCATGGCGTAGATGGCGCAGTAGATCGTCTCGTGGGACACGGCGTAGGCGGGCAAGGAGCCGGGAGAAGTGGCCTTGAGTCTGCCGGCGATCTGCTCAGGCGACCAGCCCACGCGCAGGCCAGCCAACACATGCCGCCAGGCCAGGCAAGAGGTGTCGGGGCCCAGCTTGCGGCGGGCAACGCCAGCCTCTGCACGAGCGTGCTTGCGAGCGCGCTGCCCGCGCACAGCGAGATACCAGCCGCAGGTCTTGCCACCCGATCTGTCGATCTCGCGAGAGACCGTCGAAGGGCTGACATTCAATACGCTGGCAATAGAACGCATCGAACTGCCTTGGGCGCGCAGCGACTCGATCGTGAGGCGATTGTCGTGGGTGAGCTGGGAGAAACTTCTTGGCATGAGTGCAACCATATTCGGAGGAGAGTATGTGTTGCACTTCGAGATTGAGCCGGTCGTGTGGCCTAACGTTCGAGCTAAGCGGGCGACGACGGCAGGCCACCAGGCCCGGGCCGGTGAAAATGTACCGCGTACCACCAGCCCGGGCCTGGTGGCCTGCCGTTGGCGCTCCGCTTGAGCGAGGGGTTAGGCCTCACCCGCGACTGACACGATGCGCTGCCATTCGCCGCGCGAGATGACATGCGTTACGACCGTGGTGCCATACCACGGCTCAAGGCCTCGCTGCCGCATACCCAGACGGTCCATGACTCGACCAGAGTCGGCGTTCTCCGGATGCCTGACAGCGAGCAGTTCTTCGATGGGAAACCTGTCGAAGGCGAAAGCCGCCATGCAGCGAGCAGCCTCACTGGCGAGACCCTGGCGCCAGAAGTCTGGATGGAGGCGCCAACCAATCTCGATAGGGTTGCCTTTCAGACTCTCAAGGTCTTCAGGTGGGGCGGCGTCTCTGCGAAGGTACTGAATGCACCCTGCGCCAGCCACGCGTTCGGTCTTGGTCTCGATGAGCGCCCACCAACTGGTTCCCCAAGCTGCCCAGCACCGCTTGACTCGTGCGATCACCGATGCGGTTTGCTCTCTGGTCTCGGTCTGACCACCAACGTACCGCATCACCTCCGGGAGACTATTCATCGAGTGCAATCCGTCGAGATGACGCTCGTCGAAGGGCTCCAAGCGAAGCCGCTTGGTATGCAGGGTGGTAGAGCGCACTGGTGGTTCCGTGTGAGGCCTAACGTTCGAGCTAAGCGGGCGACGACGGCAGGACGCCAGGCCCGGGCCGGTGAAAATGTACCGCGTACCACCGGCCCGGGCCTGGTGGCCTGCCGTTGGCGCTCCGCTTGAGCGAGGGGTTAGGCGTCGCCGTTATACGGGCCGATGACTGGCTGCGCATTCTTGAAAGACTCCGAGGCGTTTTCGTGCCATGGGAACATTCCTTCCCGGTTAGGCCAGACGACTTGTAGCGCAGGGAATGGCTCATGCTCGTAGTACCAAATAGCGGTGCCAAGGTGCTCTCTGTATTGGCCTTGGGCTATTGGCACCAGTACACATGAATAGCCATTGAGTAACTCGTCAGTTGGACACGAGGCGTCGATCGGCTTCCCGTTCTTCGCGGCGTCAGCCACCATTCTAAGAATTCCGTGTGCTGTCTCGCGACGAAGACCGTAGATCAGAACTTCAGGGTGTCCGAGCGTGGCGTAGAGCCCGATGGTGAACGAGAACGGTTTGTGATCGCCTTCTTCATGGACGTGCAGGCAATGCCAACCGAACTCTTCGATGTCATCGAAGAGCTTTTGGTCTTTTGGGTCGGTTGAGCGACTGCGGGGCATGATTGCGACGCCTAACGTTTGAGCTAAGCGGGCACCGGCGGTGGGACGGCAGGCCCGCGCGGCGCAGCATAAAACAAGGCGCTGCGCGGGCCTGACGGCCCGCCGTTGGGGCTCCGCTTGAGCGAAGGGTTAGGCCCCGCCGCGTCCTTGACTAGGCTCAGTTGGTCCATTCGCGGCGAAGCAGGCCGAACATTGCGGAGTCAGATACCTCGCCATCAACGACCCAGCGCTCCCGGAAATGCCCTTCCTTGACGAAGCCAAGGCTAACCAAAAGGCGCAGCGATAGTTCGTTTCTCGGGTCTGTATCAGCTTCGATGCGGCTTAGATTCATCTCGGTGAATGCATGGGCAAGGAAGGCGCGCAGGGCCTCACGCATGTAACCCTGACCCCAGGCAAAGGAGCCAAGCATGTAGCCGAGCTCTGCTCGGCCGCACTGGTCATTGATCTGGAACAGTGTGCAGGTTCCAATCAGTCGGCCAGTCGCGACCAGTTCAATGCCAAGGCGGAGGTGGTCGTTCAGGCTCTGGTCCTGGTCTCGCGCGAGCATCGCACGGCCGCGCTCCTCATCCTTCCATATCGTTCCACTCCAGTACCGCATGGCTGTCGGGTCCGAATGAATCGCGAAGAGCTCGGGCACATCGGACTCCGTCAAAGGACGGAGGACCAGTCTCGCCGTTCTGAGTGGTGGGACTTTGAGCGGGCGCATGAGAAGGACGTTATTTGTGGGCGGTTTCAAGCTTGAAGTGCAACACCCTGCACTTGGTCGAGTTTGATCTCGGCAAATACTTCAGAGGGTGTTCGATACCCGAGGATCTTGCGAGGCCGGTTATTGAGTGAA
>JALHMT010000178.1 GCA_022843905.1 Rubrivivax sp. | reverse complement strand
GGAGTGGTAGTTCAGTTGGTTAGAATACCGGCCTGTCACGCCGGGGGTCGCGGGTTCGAGTCCCGTCCACTCCGCCAATAAAATCAACGGGTTAGCAACGAAAGTTGCTAACCCGTTTTGTCTTGTGACGGCCTGAGGGGTAAACCAAGGGGTAAACCGTGCAGCGGCTGCATACGGTCCGCGACGGACTGCAGCGGACAGTGCGAGCGGTATTGGCGTTCGACGTGGAATGAACATGACGGGTGGGCGCGGAGTGCCTGCGAAGTGGCTTGGAACTACTCCGCACCCGCCAGCACTTGCCCGGTGGCCGTCGTAGTGCGAGCGCCGCGCGACCGACCTTTCCGGGCGACCTGTTTCGAGGTCGCAGCGGCGGACAGAATCGTCGCGAGGTGTTGCCCAAGGCGGTTCCACGCGGCACGCTTCTCGTTGGCGTAGTCGTGGTGCAGATAGTGGCGCCGCACCTTCGGGCCCGGCAGCTTATGGTTCTGGCACCGATCGATGACATCCAGCGGGACACCCATTGCCTGCATCAGCGTGCCGCCCGTGCGGCGAAGATCGTGGAGCGTCCAGACACCGCGCTCACCGTTGGCCAGCACGAGCGAGTCGTCATGCTTGCGGTGGTCGAGCGATCCCTCCCGACTCATGAAGCGCACTTGCCGGTCGCCGACTTGCTTGCTGGCGCTCTTCTCGTGCACGTGCCGGTCCGGCGGCTGGGCGCCCTCTCGCACCCGGCCGCTCGGCCGAGCGGGAAAGCACCACGGCGTGTGCCCGGTCAACAGGTGAAGTTCCTCGAACTGGCGCAGCGCAAAAGGCGAGAGAAACACGAGCATCGGCACCTTCGTCTTCGTGTTCGCTGCCGGCAAGAACCACTCGGCCTTCTGGAGGTCGACATCCTTCCACTCGGCCTTCATCGTTTCGCCGGCTCGACACAGGGTCGCGAGCATGATCCAGATGGCCAGTTCGTTCTCGCGCTTCATCGGACGGACACCCCCATACCGATGACCGGCGGGAAGCGATTCATAGGTGCTTCGCAGCCGGACCTGGATCTCGTGGAGTTCGCGGATCTCGGCGTCTGACAGCACGCGGTCGCGGATCCCATCTTCATAGTCGTCATTGACGACCTGTCGTGCCTCGACAAGTTCGGCAGGGCTGCCATCGGCAACGAGTTTTCGCCAAGGCTTGCGCGACAGCGACCAGCGATACAGCTGGCGAAGTTCACTGAGCATGCGCTGCGCAGTGCGCCCTGCGCCGCGATCACGGCCGACGCGTCGCAACGCGGCGCGAAGGTCCGAGTCGTCGACCAAGCGCACCGGCTTGTCGCCGATCGCGGGGAGTACGTCTCTCTCGAAGGCGCGCCGAAGCTCGGCGTTGCCATCCTCACGAGACACGCCATCTGCCAACCAGGCCTCGAACATCTCGCGGAACGTGAGGTCTTCCGCTTCGTGTCGACGGGCATCGGCAAGTCTGGCCTCCACCTCCAACCGCGAATCGATGCGTTGCACCTTCTTGTGGTCGTTCGGATTGACCCCTTGCTTCAAGAGCTGGCGAGCTTGATCACGCTGCGCCCGGACGTCGGCCATCGACGCCGAAGGCCACGTGCCGCACTGATGCCAGGTGACCTTGCCTTCCCACTTGAAGGCACTCTTGAAGCGGACCGAGATCGTGCCGCCCGAAGACACGCGGACCTCGCCCGTCAGTCCATCGCCGTCGGCGACGGTGTCACCCAGCCAGGACTCAGGGATGGACTTGAGTTCTGCAACGGTCCATCGGGTTCCCTTTCCGCTCTTTGGGTATCGTGTCATCTCAAGCTACCGTCGCGATCTGAAGTTGGGGGTCCACGGGAGGCGCACGACCGAGGTCGACGCCACCCCGCGTCGAGAACTGCTGGCAGGTTACGGGAGGCGACGGCGTCAGCTGGATGTGTCGCGTCTCGCGGCCAGTTCCTGGATCCAGCGCGTGATCTCGACATCGATCCAGGCACTTGCCGCGCCGACCTTGACGGGCCTCGGAAACTTGCCGGCCTTGATCAGTTCGTAGACCGCGGTGCGGCCCATGCTGACACGTTCCTGCACCGCCGGGAACCGGATCAGCTTTGCCTCGCCAAGGGCGTTGACTGTATGAACAACAAGTTCGTTCGTGGAGTCGCCACGCGCGGTGTTGCCGATTCCGGCTCGGCCCGCTTGCCGCACGGACAGGCGGCGAGTTCCCCGGTCGGGTGTAGACGCCTCCATCGGCTGGGAGGACAACAGCTGGTCCATGGCAAACCTCCATAGAGTGTGGTGCCGACGCGCGGGGGCCGCTGTCCGCGTCAATGAGTGCGGAAGAGCAATGGCGGCAAGTGAGCACGTGAGCATGGAAACAGGTATGAGCGGCGACACGGCCGAGCCGACCGCAGCCGGTAGCTGTGCGCGTCGGGAGGCGGACCAGCAGTGCGCTGTTGCCGGATTCGTGGTCCTGGAGCCATGGGCTGAGACACCCTGGCGGACCGTTCGAGCCTGCTCCATCGAGAGGCAGGCTACTGTTGCGTTTCACGATCACCAGGGCTGCACCTTGGCAGCGCCCACGGTCCTGTTCATCGGCAACTGCCGTACTCAATGTCGCGTAGCGAAGGTCTCGTGAGCGTCATCGGCGGCACCAGGAGACGGGAAAGGACTTCGCGCGAAGACGTCGAACCTGCAGCTTTCGCGAAGCGATCAGGAGCATGCAGGCATAGACCGACAGCGTCGGTTCGATCGGAGGGAGGGTCACGACCTCGAACGGCTGCTCTGGCCCGGGAAGGGTAGCGGCGACAGCACCGGCCTGCTGCAGAACTGAACCGTCGATGGCAGGCGTGTTGCGACGGTCAAGCGCATTAAACCGGCATCATCGGCAAGCGTCAATCAAGGCAGATCATCAGACTTGGATCGACCAAATGATCCTGCGACACCAACGATGCCTGTGCAGTCCACAGCGGCGTCAACCACTTGGTGCCCACGAAGAAAATCGGCCCCACCGCAGATGCGATGGGGCCGGAAGGGCAGCTTCAGGCTGCCAGTGATTCTTCGGATGCTTCCAGGCCGTGCGTGCCGGCCTCGTCCTTGTCGAGGTCCAGTTCGCCAGCCAGTGCACGCTGCCTGCCCAGTAGGGCGGTCAACCGTTCCTCGTGTTCGAACGGCTTGCCCAGTTCCTCGCGCAGTTCGTCCAGCCGGCGACGTGTCGACGCGAGCTTGCGCTCGGTCTCCACCCGCCGGTCCGGCATGGCCAGGATCGTGTCGCGCAGCGCCTGGTACAACGCTGGCCCCGTTTGGCAGGACCGACAGTCATGGACGGCTTCGCCTTTCAGGTACAGGTGCACATCGTCGAACTCACGGCCGATGAAGACCCAGAGCTCGAAGCTGCCGACCTCGCCCAGCAGTTCCTCGGTCGACCTGGCCGACGCGCTCGCGCGCGCCATCCTGATCACCGTCCGCAGGGCATCGCCCAGGCTTTCCGGACCCCGGTGCGTTCGACCATGGACCGTGGCCACCAGGTCTCCCGCGCTGAGCAGGCTTGCCGCCGCGTCGGCGTCCCTCGTCAGCGTCCTGAGCAACTTCTCGCTGCTTTCGATGCGCATCGGCAGGTGCGCCACTTCCGACTCGTTGGCATAGCGCTGGTTGCGCCACACCATGAACAGCGACGAGTAGCGCGCGATGTCGGCATCGACGCCGGCCTTCTCGATCACCTTCGGATTGCCCGAGGCAAGTGCCTTGACCTCCGCATAGCTCAGCGTCGCGAGTTCCACGTCCTCGATGGAACGCAGGCCCTTGTCGCCGCTCATCACCTGCGCGATGAACTTCGCCTTGGTCAGCACCGTCTGCCAGCT
>JALHMT010000177.1 GCA_022843905.1 Rubrivivax sp. | reverse complement strand
TGGATGCGCGAGCAGCCAGCCCGGCGTGATGGCCATCCTCAAGGCGGGCACGCTGCAGCACCGACGGCTGACCCCCGACCCGAGGCCGTCGTTGACGGTAGTGCGGCGCCTCACGGGCGGGCGGCTCGGATGCTCAGCCAGCGATCGAGTTCGGTCAGCGTGCGGTCGATGTCCAGCGGCTTGGTCCAGTAGGCTGCGAAGCCACCGGCCAGGGCCTGCGAGATGTCGTCGCTTCGCGCTGCAGCGGACACCGCCACCGCGGGTGTGCCGAGCTGGGGGAAGCGCCGGCGGATCTCGGTCAGCAACGCCGTGCCCAGCATGTCGGGCAGGTGCATGTCCAGCAGCAGCAGGTCGGGCACCCAGCTGTCGAGCAACTGCAGGGCCGACGTGCCCGTGGGCGCGACTTTCAGGGTGACGCCAGGCCGCAGACCGATGATGGCCTCCATCAGCACGGCGTTCACGGGGTTGTCTTCCACGTACAGCACGCGGCTTTGGATGCCATCGGCCTTGCCCAGCAGGGCACTGCCCGGCTCTGCCGACTTCGCCGACTGCACCGACTGCACCGACTGCGCCGCACTCGGGGTCAGGGCCGGCGGGTTGCCCACCCCGATGTGCAGCGGCAGCTCGAAGGCGAGCGTGGAGCCGACCCCGGCCCGGCTGTCCACCGCCAGGCTGCTGCCCATCTGCGTGAGCAGGTGGCGAGTGATGACCAGGCCCAGTCCGGTGCCTTCGACGCCGGTGTGCTGCGCGCCCAGGCGGTTGAATGGCTGGAACAGCTCGGCCTGCTGCTGTGGCGTCATGCCGATGCCCTGGTCGCTGACCGCCAGCCGCACCGAGCCCGTGCCTGCCTGCACCTGCACCTGCAACTGCGCGCTGCCGCCGGGCTTGTTGTACTTGATCGCGTTGGACAGCAGGTTGACCAGCACCTGGCGCAGGCGCAGGCCATTGGCGATGACGATCAGGTCATCGGCCACGGGCGCACAGTCGAGCGCGATGCCCGCTGCGGCGGCCTGGTTGCACACCAGGGCCAGGGCTTCGGTCGTGCAGCGGGCCAGGCCCACCGGTCCCAGGTCGACGCCGGCCTGCAAGGACTCCACGCTGGTGATGTCCAGCACCTGGTCCACCAGCTGCAGCAGGTGCTGGCCGGAAGCGGCCACCACGCCCAGTCGTTCGCGCTGGCCGGCCGTGAGGTTGTCGGCACCGTCGCTGGCCAGCAGTTGCGTGAAGCCGATGATGCCGTTCAGCGGCGTGCGCAGTTCATGGCTCACACGGGCCAGGAATTCGCTGCGCACCTGGGCCATCCGGTCGGCCGCAGCGCGTTCGGCGAGCGCCGCTTCCATCGCCCGGCGCTGTGTCACGTCGGCGATGTGGCCGTGCCAGACCCTCACGCCGCCGGCCAGTTCGCGCGGGGTGCAATGCAGTTCGTGCCAGCGAAGCTCGGCGCCTTCGAGCAGAACGCGGTAGCTGGCCGTCCAGTCCTGGCCGCGGTCTGCGGCGGCGTTCAAGGCCGCCAGCAGCGCGTGCCGGTCGTCGCCGTGCACCCGGCCGAAGAGGGCTTCGGCCGAGGCCTGGGCCGCCTCTGGCGTGGTCTCGTACAGGCGGCGCACCGCCTCGCTGACGAACGGGAAGTGCCGCCTGCCGTCCGGCAACTGCATCAGCTGAAAGATCAGGCCCGGGGCGTGGTCAGCGGCGCGCTTGATGCGCAGCATCTCGTCTTCGATGCCCCGCCGCCGGCGTATCGGGGCCAGGATCACCTGGACCTCGTGCGCCGCTGCGGCAGCGCTGCCGGCGGTGTCGGACGGGGTGGCCGGACCCGGCACGCGGGCGCTGTAGAACAGCACATCCACCGTCGCACCCTGGCGTGCGCGCAAGGCCAGGGAAACTTCCTCGACGTTGCCGTGCAGTTGAAGCAGCGGGTGCAGGTAGCTCTGGAAGAGGACGCGGGAGGCCGCGGTCAGCAGACCGTCGAAAGGGCGGTTTTCAATGGCTTCACGGTCATGGTCCAGCAGTCGGCACAGGCTGTCGCTGGCGCTGATGACCAGCCCGCGCGCGTCCAGGTAGAGCGTCGGACAGGGCCAACCCTGCGGCAGCGCCGGGTGGTTCATCGACGGACCGCCTTCAGTCGTCGGCCAGGTAGCGCCCGATCAGCGCGACGGTCTGTTCCGGATGCGTCATGTGCGGGCAATGGCCCGAGGCGTCCAGCACTTCCATCGTGCTGCCCTTCAGGTGCTGGTGCACGTACTGGCCCACCGCCATCGGCGCGATGGCATCGTCTGCGCACTGGATGATCAGCGAAGGTACGGTCACCCGAGGGAGATCGGAACGGTTGTCGCCCAGGAAGGTGGCCATCGCGAAGCGCCGCGCGATGTAGGCGTCGTTGGCACAGAAGCTGGCCTTGAGCTCGCTGGTCAGCTCGGCCGGGCCTTGCGGCCCCATCACCACCGGCGCCAGGAAATCGGCCCAGCCCAGCATGTTGGTTTCCATCATGTCGATGAGGCCGTCGATGTCGGCGCGCTCGAAGCCACCGGTGTAGTCGGGCGGCGCATTCAGGTAGCGCGGCGACGGGCCGACCAGCACCAGGCGCGAGAACATCTGGGGCTGGGCGATGCTGGCCAGCACGCCGATCATGGCGCTGACCGAATGGCCGACGAAGACTGCCTTGCGCACCTCGGCGGCCCGCATCACCTCGAGCAGGTCGTCGGCATAGCCCTGGATGCTCGCGTGCCGCTGGGCGTCGTAGGCCTTGCTGTCGGCGCCGCCGCAGCCGATGTGGTCGAACAGCACCACCCGGTGCGTTGCCTCAAAGGCCGGCGCCACGAAGCGCCACATTTGCTGGTCGCAGCCGAAGCCGTGCGCGAAGACCATGTCAGGTCCGGCCTGGCCCCGGAAGGTGACGTTGTTGCGGCGCAGGATGTTCATGCGGTCTGTTCCAGGAGCGGCGTCAAGAGCCCGTAATGGCCATTGTCGCCCGAAGTGGCGAGCCTGGCGCCGAGGGCCTGGGCCGGCACGCGGCGGGTGAGGGTGTCAGAGACCGTCCCGCGCTGCACGGGCCGTGATGCTGCAGCATCGCCCGCATGACCGACCGACCTGGCAGGAGTTCCGGCGCGACCGCACCGGCCCCGTTCGGCACCGCAGTCGACTCGCAGCGCAGCCATTTCTCCGGGGCTTCCGAACTGTCGAATCGCCAAGGGGTCGAACGCCGTGTCAGGCGGGCAGATGGCTGCCCCGATCCGTCGAGGAGACCGACATGCGATTCATGGTGATGGTGAAGGCAACCCCGGACAGCGAAGCGGGCGTCATGCCCAGCCCGGAGGAGTTCGCCGCAATGGGTGCCTTCAACGAGGCGCTGGTGCAGGCGGGTGTGATGGAGGCGGGGGAGGGACTGCATCCCAGCGCCCGCGGTGTCCGCGTGTCGTTCGAGAGACAGGAGCGGCGTGTCATCCAAGGGCCGTTCACCGAGACCCGGGAGCTGGTGGCGGGCTTCTGGATCTGGAAGTGCGCTTCACTGCAGGACGCCATCGAGTGGGTGAAGAAGTGCCCGAACCCGATGCGCACCGATTCCGAGATCGAAATCCGGCAGATCTACGCCACCGAGGACTTCGGCGATGCGCTGACGCCCGAGCTGCGCGAGCAGGAAGAGCGGTTGCGCCGGGACGTGCAGTCGCGCGAAGCCTGAGTGTCGCCAGCGCATCCCGATGCGCGCCTGGCCGGACACCGGCGACCGGGCCCGGTACCTGGTCAGCGGCGCGCTCGATGCGCAGCATCTCGTCTTGAACACCGCGGGCTGGCGCCTTGACCCTGCCCGCCAGGTCGGTCACGCCGCCGTCACGCCGCACTGGGGACACTGACATCCTGTCTCTGCCGCAGGCCCAGCAATGACGACGAACCGACCCTCCCGCGCCAGCTGCTTTCCCTCGCACCCGGGGTGCCGCACGGCACGTGGCC
>JALHMT010000176.1 GCA_022843905.1 Rubrivivax sp. | reverse complement strand
CTTGCGGCATGTGGCGGAGCCGACACTACGCATCAACTGACAAAGAAGTCCGCCCTCCGCACCGTCTCGCCAAAGCAGTCCACCGCTGGAGAAAGGCCCCTTCAGTCCACTGCAGTGGTCAAGCCTTCACCCTTCCCGGCGGACCTTGAGGCGCTTTTCGAATGGGCGGAAGAACAGTACCCGACCCTCTTTCCCCGAGGTGCAAGTACACAGCCAGGGCCATGGCAGTTCGAGCATTTTTCTTTGCGCCACTACCAGTCGACTGACAACACCATCGGCGTCACAAGGGGTGGGGTGGCGTATGGCTTGGGTCCCTTTACGAACTGGGAGATCGTCCCGCTTGGCCCCGCCGAGCGATATCTTTGTCAGTCAAGGCCCGAGGACTGTGCACCGCGTACCCGAACCACGATCAGAGTGGCGATAGTGGCCGGCACGCAGCAGTGCCAGCCTGACAGCGGCACGCCACTTCTGGCCGAACGACGGCGACTCCTAGGCGCGGGGATTCCGGTCGTCACTTCGAGTTGCACGTGGAGTACGGGCGGGGTGCCGGCGGCATGTGGCCTTTGGGACAGGCGGTACTGGACATTTGACATCGACGCTGCACATCTCCAGACCGCCCAAGAATTAGGCTTCGAGGTGGCACATCAGGACGCCATGTACGGCGACGAAGGCCCGCTTTTGTGGCCCTGCGACGGAGTGTGAGTGAGGTAGGCTAGGTTGAGCGTCGGCAAAGGTCAACAGTGTTGGCTGACCGCTTCCCGCTCACGTCTCCGCCAAGCCGCCGGATACCGCCATGGCCGGGCCGCCCATGTGGAGGCCGAGCGACGGAAACCAGACTACGACGATCTTCGCCGAGGAAGTGCGCGGCGAATGTACCGACAGCTCACCCCGGTCAGGATTGAGCTGGACACATCCTGTGTCGGGTCAAGAGGCGACGACGCTGAGCGAATGGCCCGCCCCAGCCGGAACGGAGTTGCCGGCGCAGTGAGTAAGCTTTCCCCGACCGAAACCGGCCACCCCCTACGCGGCTGCGATCACAGCGAGCGCGACAAGCGCAACGGCCGACGTCAGCGGCGCAATGCTGCCGCAGCGAGCCTCATGAATTCAGCCAACGCCCCACCATCCAACCACCGCACCACCACGACAGCATCGAGCCCAGGTTCCACCCAGATCGTGTGCCCCCCCGCACCCACCATGAAACAGCTCCGCGGCGAAGCCCCGGGGAAGTTGCGTCCCTCCGGGTTCAGCCAAACCAGCCAGCCATAGAACGACGCCACCTCGCAAGGCAGTTGCATTCTTCGGACGAAGAACTCGGGCAGCACCTGCCGGCCATCCCAGCGACCCAGCTGCAACAGCAACTGCCCCAGCCGCGCCTGGTCGCGCGCGCTGATGGACAGGCCGCCGCCCCAGTGCGTGCCGCCCGGCACCGACGGCATCTTCTGCCCCCCGATCTCCACCCAGGCATCGTCGTACGGCACCCACTGCCAGTCCTCGCTGGCGCCGATGGGCCGCATGACGTGATCGCGGAACACCTCGGGCAACGGCTTGCCGAACAGGTGCAGCAACGCCAGGCTCAGCTGGTTGATGCGGACGTCGTTGTATTCCCAGTAGCTGCCCGGCGCCTGCAGCGGCCGGTTGCCGCCCTTGGGGCCGGCAGCAGGGCGCGGGTCGTGCGAGACCTTGCGCCAGCGGTCCACCGTGTCGGGCAGGCCGAAGCAGCTGCCTTCCCATTCACTGGTCTGCTCGAGCAGCATGCGCCAGGTGATGGGCGCGTTGTGCGGCGTGTCGAAACCGATGCCGGGCAGGCGCCGGGCCACCGGGGCGTCGAAGTCGGGCAGCAGGCCCTGGCCGTGGGCCACGCCGGCCAGCATGGCCAGGCCCGTCTTGGCCACGCTGAAGGTCAGGTCGGCGCGGTCGGGTTCGCCCCAGGCGACGATTTCCTTGCCGCCCTGCCACACGGCGCCCGAGACGCCGCCGCGCGGGTGCACGGGGCCGCGAAGGCGGTTCCAGGGCGCGGGGTCCTCGTGGTGCACGCCCCAGCGCGCGGGGTCGGCCGCGGGGTCGCGCGGCCAGGGGATTTCGTTGGCGTTCGCGTGCGCGATGGCTTCTTGCCAGAGGGGGGTCATGGTCATGGTGGGTGCGTGGCAGGGGATGCCCGGGACTGTAAGGGCGGCAGGCACGCCGCTGGCCCTGGGACAAGCCATGCCGCCACCGCGCAGAATGCAGGGCAACCCCGACGCTGCTCACCGAGGAAGCAAAACTTGAACAAGCACATCAGCCTGATCGGCGCGCCCACCGACATCGGCGCCGGCGCGCGCGGCGCCAGCATGGGGCCCGAGGCCCTGCGCGTGGCCAGCATCGTGCCCATGCTGCAGTCGCACGGGCTGGAGGTGCTGGACCGCGGCAACCTCAGCGGCCCCACCAACCCCTGGCTGCCCCCGGTGGACGGCTACCGCCACCTGCCCCAGGTGGTGGCCTGGAACCAGCTGGTGCACGAAGCCGTGCACGCCGAACTGCAGCAGGGCCGCCTGCCCATCCTGCTGGGCGGCGACCACTGTCTGGGCGTGGGCAGCATCAGCGCCGTGGCGCGCCACTGCCGAGAGACGGGCAAGAAGCTGCGCGTGCTGTGGCTGGACGCGCACGCCGACTTCAACACCAGCGTGCTCACGCCCAGCGGCAATGTGCACGGCATGCCGGTGGCCTGCCTGTGCGGCCATGGCCCGAAGGAACTGGTGGAGATCGGCGGCCAGGTGCCGGCCATCAGCCCGAAGTGGGTGCGGCAGATCGGCATCCGCAGCGTCGACCCCGGCGAGAAGCGCTTCGTGCACGAAGCCGGCCTGGAGGTGTTCGACATGCGCTACATCGACGAGATGGGCATGCGTCACACCATGGAACTGGCGCTGGCCACGCTGGACGCCAACACGCACCTGCACGTCAGCTTCGACGTCGACTTCCTCGACCCCGACATCGCCCCCGGCGTGGGCACCACGGTGCCCGGCGGCCCCACCTACCGCGAAGCGCAGCTGTGCATGGAGATGATCGCCGACAGCGGCCGCCTGGCCAGCCTGGACGTGATGGAGCTGAACCCCGCGCTGGACGTGCGCAACAAGACCGCCGTGCTGGCCGTCGACCTCATCGAGAGCCTGTTCGGCAAGAGCACGCTGATGCGCCAGTAGGCGCAGGGGCCCGGCCCGCGGCGCCGGGTACAGTGGGCGGGTGAACGCACCACCCTCCTCCACCCCTCCTTCGTCCACCGCCCCCTCCACGTCGCCGGCCTCGCCGGGCACCGGGGAACGCATGGACTTCGCCATCGTCGGCGCCGGCATCGCCGGTGCGTCGCTGGCCGCGCGGCTGGCCCCGCACGGCCGCGTGCTGCTGCTGGAACGCGAGAGCCAGCCCGGTTACCACAGCACCGGCCGCAGCGCGGCGATGTTCATGGAAAGCTACGGCACGCCGCAGGTGCGCGCGCTCACGCGGGCCGGGCGGGTCTTCTACAGCGCGCCGCCCGAAGGCTTTGCCGAAGCGCCGCTGCTCACGCCACGCCTGGTGCTGTACGCCGCGTGGCAGGGCGACGAAGAGGCGATGGAGCGGCTGTGGCACAGCCTGGACGCGAACGGCATCGGCGCGCAGCGGGTGGACGCGCACGAGGCCCTGCGCCTGGCGCCCATGCTGCGCGCCGAAGGCCTCATCGGCGGCATCACCGAGCCGCACGCCAGCGATATCGACGTGCATGCGCTGCACCAGGGCTGGCTGCGCAGCGCCCGCCGCGCCGGCGCGCTGCTGTGGACCGATGCCGAGGTCGCGCGCCTGGACAGCGGCGCCGAAGGCTGGACGCTGCACCTGACCGACGGCCGCACGGCACGCGCCGCCACCGTGGTGAACGCCGCCGGCGCCTGGGCCGACGAGGTCGCCGCCCGCGCCGGCCTGCCGCGCCGTGGCCACCGGCATGCCGTGCACAT
>JALHMT010000175.1 GCA_022843905.1 Rubrivivax sp. | reverse complement strand
GCCGCGCCACGGTGGGCCGCCGCGAAGGCGCGCGCACGGGCCGACCAGGCGCTGCGCTCGGCCGCGTCAGATGCGAGCTCGGCGGCACGCGGCACGGCCTGCTGCAGGTCGGGCACCCGTTGCGCGGCGCCGGCCTCGATGGCCAGTTCGGCCGCCAGTTCGAAGTTGAAGGTGTGCGGCCCCATCAGCAAGGGGCAGCCGCAGGCGGCGGCCTCGATGAGGTTCTGGCCGCCCAGCGGCTCGAAGCTGCCGCCCAGCAGCGCGACGTCGGCCGCTGCGTAGTACAGCGCCATCTCGCGCATCGAATCGCCCAGCCAGACATCGGCCGGCGCTGCATGGTGCGGCGGCAGGTCGCCCCAGCCGCTGCGGCGCTCGCAGCGCAGGCCCGCCGCGGCCACCAGCGCGGCCACCTCGTCGAAGCGCTGCGGGTGGCGCGGCACCAGCAGCAACAGCGGCCGGGTGCCGGGCAGCGACGCCCAGGCGGCCAGCAAGGGCACCTCCTCGCCTTCGCGGGAGCTCGCCATCAGCACCGTCGGCCGGTCGGCGATGCGGCGCCAGGCGTGGCCCCGCTCGATCAAGGCGGCGTCCATCACCATGTCGAACTTGAGGTTGCCCATCACCTGCACGGGCCCGGCACCGGACGCGCGCAGGCGCTGCGCATCGCCCTCGGTCTGCGCCATCACCGAACACAGCCGGGCCGCGGCCGGGTGCAGCAGCGCCGCGAAACGTTCGCCCTTGCGCTGGCTGCGCGCCGACAGGCGTGCATTGACCAGCACCATGGGCACGCCCGCGCGGGAAGCCTCGTGCAGCAGGTTGGGCCAGATCTCGGTTTCCATCAGCACGCCCACGGCCGGGCGGTGGGCCGCCAGGAAGCGCCTCACGGCGCCAGGAGTGTCGTAGGGCAGCCAGGCCTGCAGGTCACCCTCGCGCAGCAAGGCGGTGCCGGCCTCGCGTCCGGTAGCGGTGGTGTGGGTCAGCAGCAGGCGCAGCTGAGGCCTGCGTTCGCGCAGCAGGTCGACCAGGGCTGCCGCCGCACGTGTCTCGCCCAGCGACACGGCGTGCACCCACAACGCCCCCGGTTCGCTGCGCTGCAAGCCCAGGCCCAGGCGTTCGCCCCACTTCGTGCGGTACAGCGGCTCGCGCCGGCCGCGCCACCACAGCCGCGCCAGGTAGACCGGCGTGGCCAGGCGCAGCAGCAGCGAATAGAGGAAACGGGCGAGGCGGCCCTTCATCAACGGCGCACCCCGCGCGCCCTGGAACAGCGCACGCTCAGTGCGCCGCCGCCGCCACCTTCGCGTCGGGCTTGAGCGTGCGCAGCACACCCATGAACTGCTCTTCGATGCGGCGCAAGGCGTCTGCGGTGTGGCCCTCGAAGCGCAGCACCAGCACCGGCGTGGTGTTGCTGGCGCGGATCAGCCCGAAGCCGTCGGCGAAGTCGACGCGCACGCCGTCGATGGTGCCCACCTCGCCGCCGGGGAAGGCGATGCGGCCGTCGGCCACGCGCGCCTGCAGCTCGGCCACCACGGCGTGGTGCTCGCCCTCGGCGCAGGGCACGTTCAGCTCGGGCGTGTTGAAGCTGGTGGGCAGCGCGTCGAGGAAGGCGCTGGGGTCGGCGTGGCGCGACAGGATCTCCAGCAGCCGGCCGGCGGTGTACATCGCGTCGTCGAAGCCGTACCAGCGTTCCTTGAAGAACAGGTGGCCGCTCATCTCGCCGGCAAACGGCGCGCCCGTCTCCTTCAGCTTGGCCTTGATCAGCGAGTGCCCCGTCTTCCACAGCAGCGGCACGCCGCCGGCCTCACGGATGGCCACGGGCAGTCGCTGCGAGCACTTCACGTCGAAGATGATCTGCGCACCGCGGTGGCGCTGCAGGATGTCGCGCGCGAACAGCATGATCTGCCGGTCGGGGTAGATGATGTGGCCGTCCTTGGTGACCACGCCCAGACGGTCGCCGTCGCCGTCGAAGGCCAGGCCCAGCTCGGCGTCGGTGGCGTGCACCACCTTGATGAGGTCGGCCAGGTTCTCGGGCTTGCTGGGGTCGGGGTGGTGGTTGGGGAAGTCGCCGTCGACCTTGCTGTACAGGTCGACCACCTCGCAGCCCAGGGCGCGCAGGATGGCCGGCGCACTGGCGCCGGGGATACCGTTGCCGCTGTCGACGACGATCTTCATCGGCCGCGCGAGGCGGCAGTCGTTGACGATGCGGGCGGCGTACTCGGCGCCGATGTCCATGCGCGCGCTGCGGCCGCGCTTGCTCAGGTAGTTCTCGGCCTCGATGCGCTGGCGCAGGCGCTGGATGTCGTCGCCGTAGATGGCACGTCCGCCCAGCACCATCTTGAAGCCGTTGTAGTCCTTGGGGTTGTGGCTGCCCGTGACCTGGATGCCACTGTTGCAGCCGTGCTTGCCGCGGGTGGCGGCCACGTAGTACAGCATGGGCGTGGTGACGGGGCCGATGTCGACCACGTCGAGGCCGGTGGACATCAGGCCCTTGACCAGCGCCGCGGCCAAGCCGGGGCCGGACAGACGCCCGTCGCGACCCACCGCGACGGCTCGTTCGCCGGCGGCCACGGCTTCGCTGCCGAAGGCGCGACCCAGGTGCTCGGCGAAGCTCTCGTCGATGGTCTTGCCGACGATGCCGCGGATGTCGTAGGCCTTGAAGATGGTCGGGTCGGTTTTCATGCGCTGCGCCGGAAGCCTTGGTCAAGGCATTGTAGGCAGCCGTCCGTCGCGCCCACTTGCCATTCGCCGCCCGCTCTGGCCACCGGTCGGACGGCGTCGGCGGCCAGCAGGCGGCTGCCTACACTGCCGCCATGAATACCGCCCACCGCCCCATCGACCGCGATCTGCTGCGCGAAGCGTGGCACGCGTGGCTCAGCAACGACAACCGCCCGCACCCGGGGCCCTGGTGGCTGGCCTGGTCCTTCACGCTGGGCTTCTGCCTGGTCATCACCGTGCCCTTCACGGTGACCGGCTTCCTGGTCTCGGCGCGTGGCTTCGAGGCCTGGTTCGACCTCGAGCGCTGGGCCCATTGGTACAGCCGCACGCTGGTGGTGTCGCTGTGCATTGGGGTCCTGATCCATCTGCTGTTCGACCTCACGCGATGGCTCGGCATGAACCCGGCGCGGCTGCGCGGCTGGAAGGGCTGGCAGCGCACGCTGTTCTTCGTCGGCACGCCGATGCTCGGCGTGGCCGTGGGCTGGCCGCTGGGCGTGATGCTGGCCAACCCCGGCCTGGTGATCGACTTCAGCGCTCCGCGCACCGTCAACATCATGCTGGGCTCGGTGCTGCTGTCGCTGTCGCTGAGCTTGCTGATCAGTGCGTGGTTCGCCGCCAAGGCCAGCAAGATCGACGCCGAGCGCCGCGCCACCGAAGCGCAGCTGCGCCTGCTGCAGGCGCAGATCGAGCCGCACTTCCTGTTCAACACGCTGGCCAACGTGCAGAGCCTGATGGACCACGACCTGCCCAAGGCACGGCAGATGCTGACCTCGTTCACCGAGTACCTGCGCAGCTCGCTGGGGGCGCTGCGCCACGAACAGGGGCCGCTGGCGCAGGAGCTCGAACTGGCCGGCCACTACCTGCAGCTGCAGCAGGCCCGCATGGAAGAACGGCTGCGCTTCTCGATCGACGTCGACGAGGCCGCGCAGCAGGTGCCGGTGCCGCCGCTGCTGCTGCAGCCGCTGGTGGAAAACGCCGTGGTGCACGGCCTGGAGCCCAGCATCGACGGCGGCACGGTGCGCGTGCGCGCCCGCCTCGACGGGCCCCAGCTGGTGCTGGAAGTGCAGGACGACGGCCTCGGCCCCGACGCTCCGTCACGCCACGCGGGGCGCATCGGCACCGGGCTGGCGCTGGACAACATCCGCCAGCGTCTGCGTTCGCGCTACGGTGCGCAGGCCTCGCTGCAGCTCATCGCCGCGCGTCCGGGCACACTCGCGCGCATCACCCTGCCCGTGGAGGCGGTCCAGGCATGAG
>JALHMT010000174.1 GCA_022843905.1 Rubrivivax sp. | reverse complement strand
TATGCCTATGGCAATCAGCCGGCGATTGCGCAGTGGAACTTGGCACGCTTGGCCGACGCTTTGCTGCCCCTGATCGACGCCGATGCCGAGTCTGCGGCCCAACGCGCCGGCGCGGCTGTCGAGGCATTTGCCGAACGCTTCGACTTTCATTGGACGTCCGTCCTGCGGCTCAAGCTGGGCTTGGACGGCAGCGGCGGGGACGACCGCGCGCTGGCCGACGACTACCTGAAGCTGCTGAGCCAGTACCGCATCGATTTCACGCTCGCGTTTGCCCGCCTGGCTGACGCGGCCCAAGGCAACGACACGCCGCTTCGCGCGCTGTTCGGAGGGACAGGCGCAGCGCTGGAACTTTGGCTGAAGCGCTGGCGCGAGCGCACCCAGGCGGTCGGCACGAGCCAGGACGAACTGGCGGCGGCCCTGCGGAGTGCCAATCCAATCTACATCCCGCGTAACCATCACGTCGAAGCAGCGCTAGCGGCGGCCGTGGAGCGCGACAACTTGGCACCTTTCGAGCGCCTGCTGCGGGTGCTGGAACACCCTTTCGACGAGCATCCAGCAGACAGCTCGTTAGCCGAGCCCGCGCCGGCAGAGCTGACGGAAAACTACCGAACTTTCTGCGGCACCTGAACGGCGGATAGCCGAGCTCAACTACTCAACTCCACCCGAAGGAACAACCATGCAAAACGACAGCGTACAAGCTGGCATCACGGGAGAACCCGCGCCCGAACTGGGCGTGACGCATTGGATCGACGCAGCCGGCCAGCCCCTGGCCGACTATGGCCTAGACAAGATGCGCGGGAAATTCAAGCTGATCTTCTGCTTCCAAGACGCCTGCCCAGGCTGCCACCTGACCGGCTTTCCGTCGCTGGTCCGTGTGGTCGAGGCTTTTCGCGGTTCGCCCTTCGTCAGCTTCGCGGCGGTGCAGACGGTTTTCGAGGACTTCGAATCCAACACCGTAGATCGGGTGGCAGCGAACCAACGCAAATACGCACTGCCGATACCGTTCGGCCACGACGCCGGCGCCGGTCGCGTGGGCGCCAGTTCTGTGCTGATGCAGCGCTACCGTAACGGCGGCACGCCCTGGTTCATCCTTGTCGATCCCAGTGGCGCGGTGGTTTACAACTACTTCCGCATCGACGTCGAAAAACTCATTGCCGAGCTCAAACGCGCCGAGTCGGCGCCGCCTTTGCCCACGCCAGATGCAGGAACCATCACCTGGCGAGACGTCATCGAGCACGCGAAAGGCAACAATCCACCTCCGCCACGGCGACTCGAGCTCGACGACGCGCAATGGCGCCAGCGCCTGACGCCAGAGCAGTACCGTGTCACGCGACAGAGGGGAACCGAACCTGCGCACAGCTCGGACATGTGTGCCTTGTTCGAGCCCGGTGTTTACGGATGCGTGTGCTGCGGTACCGAACTGTTCGACGCTTCGAGCAAGTTCCGAAGCAAGAGTGGTTGGCCCAGCTTCAGGCAGGCGCTGGCGCCTGGGCTGATCGCGCACCACTACGATTCGAGCCATGGGATGACGCGCATCGAAACCACCTGCAATGTGTGCGACGCGCACCTGGGCCATGTTTTCCCCGATGGGCCCGAGCCCAGCGGCCTGCGCTACTGCATGAACGCTGCGGCGTTGGTCAAGTCATGATGAACTTCGACACTATCGTTATCGGTGCTGGACAGGCAGGGCCATTTCTGGCGGCCAAGCTCGTGAATCGCGGCCGCAATGTTGCGCTGGTGGAAGCCCGCGACCTTGGCGGCACCTGCGTCAACCGAGGCTGCACTCCCACCAAGACTTTGCGCAAATCGGCGCGCGTCGCCTACATGGCGCGTCGAGCGGCCGAGTTCGGTGTGCAGGTGGGCCCGGTGAAGGTCGACTTCGCCGTCGCCATGCAACGCATGCAAGACAGGGTTGACCAGGCGCGATCAGGACTCGAGAGCTGGCTCGGCGGGTTGCAGGGCCTGCGCATCATCAAAGCCCACGGCCGACTGACGGGTCGCGATGGTGGCGAGTTCCTGGTGCAGGCGGGCGAGCACATACTGCGCGCGCCCCAGATCATCTTGAACACGGGTACGCGCCCCTCCGTGCCGCCAATCCCGGGTCTGGCGGAAAACCCGTACCTTGACAGCGAGGGACTGTTGGCGTTGCGCGAGCTGCCCCGCAAGTTGGTGATCATCGGAGGCGGGTACATCAGCCTTGAGATGGCGCAAATCTTTCGCCGCCTCGGCAGCAAGGTCGCCATCATCGAGACGGGGCCGCGCTTGACGGGAAGGGAAGACGCCGACGTATCTGCTGCCGTCACCGAGATGCTGCAGTCCGAGGGCATCGACGTCTACATCGGCGTGTCTATTGCGGCTGTCACACCGGGGGAAACTGAGGGCGGCACCTGTGTTCAACTTGCAGACGGTCGCATCATTGGCGGTAGCCACCTGCTGGTAGCTGCCGGTCGCGTGCCCAACACCGACGATCTGGGCTTGGATAGCGTGGGCTTGAGGGCCAACATGCGTGGCTACATCGGCACCAACGATCGGCTCGAAACCGAAGTGCCTGGCATCTGGGCGCTGGGGGACATCAACCAGCGCGGGGCCTTCACTCACACCAGCTACCACGATCAGGATGTTCTGGCCGAGAACCTCGCGGGGGGTCAGCGCAGCGCCGACGCGCGCAACAGTATTTATGCCATGTTCACCGATCCACCACTGGCACACGTGGGGCTGTATGAAGCCGAGGCCAAGCGCCTAGTGGAAAAGGAGGGTCGGCGTATTTCACAGGCCGTGCACGCGATGAAGGACGTGAGCCGGGCGAAGGAAGAGAGTGAAACCGTGGGCTTGATCAAGCTGCTCATCGATGAAGACAGCGGCCTGTTCCTGGGCGCCACGATGCTGGGCATCCAAGCCGACGAGATCATTCAATCCATTGGCCTGGTGATGGCCAGCCAGGGCACCTGGCGCACGGTGCGTGAGGCGCTGCCCGTGCACCCCACCGTCACGGAATTCTTGCCCACCATCATCGACCGCCGCAAGCCCCTGGTCGCGAACTGAATAGAGGGAGCAAAGATGCCCATCAATCGATCCTTTCTAGGCCGCAATCGCGGCGTCGACAATCACGGTGGTCGTTTGCCTCCGGGACAATCACTGACCGAAAATTTCCCGGTCCTGACCTCTGGCCCTGCACCGCGCCCGCTTAGCGAAGCCGAATGGGCGCTGACCCTGAAAGTCGGCCCGCAGCTGGTGGCCCACTGGACCTTGGCCGATTTCAGGGCTTTGCCGCAGAGCGAGCAGGTGGTCGACATTCACTGCGTGACCACTTGGTCCAAGTTCGACACGCGTTGGCGTGGCGTCACGGTGGACGACCTTCTCGCCGCAGCCGGAGTGCATTCACCCACCCCGTGGGTGCTTGCCCACTCGCAGGACGGCTACAGCACCAACTTACCGCTGGCGGACCTGACGCAAGGACGCGCCATGGTCGCCACCCACTTCGACGACAAGCCCCTGACGCACGAGCACGGCGGGCCGGCACGCCTGTTGGTGCCGCACCTGTATTTCTGGAAATCGGCCAAGTGGTTGAGTGGCCTTCAGTTCACGTCTAAGGAAGAACCCGGGTTCTGGGAAGTGCGCGGCTACCACTTGCGCGGTGACCCGTTCAAGGAAGAGCGCTATGGCTGAGCTTGTCGACAGCGCAAACGAGCCGTTGATCTGGCACGAAGCACAAGTGAACTTGGCCGTGCGGCGTAACGCTTGGAGCGCCCCCTCTGTGCACCAATGCAACCTAGAAACGCAATATGAAACCTGATGTTCTACTCTACACAACGAGTTGGTGCCCGTACTGCCATCGGGCCAAGGCTCTCCTCAAGGCAAAAGGGGTGCAATGGAAAGAGCTCAACATTGAGGCAGACCCAGCTCACCGGCATGCCATGACGGAGGCGTCTGGTCGAGACACCGTACCGCAGATATTCATCAATGGTACGCATGTCGGTGGCTCAGACGATCTTGCCGATCTCGAAGCCAATGGAGAGCTTGACAAACTTCTCGCGACCATTCCGCCTTCGAATTGAGCGGTAACGGCTCGGGCACGAGGGCCCGCGCACCAAGTGCTCGTTGATCGGACGCC
>JALHMT010000173.1 GCA_022843905.1 Rubrivivax sp. | reverse complement strand
ACCTTCCGGCTCTTCCTCCGGTTCGCCCAGAAGCGCCTCAAGGTTGCCCCGAGCGCGCTGGCGTTGGAGCAACTCGACGCGCCGCTGATCGCGGCGTTCCTTGCCGACCTGGAGCACGAGCGCGGCGTGGGTGCCAGAAGCCGGAACCTGCGGCAGAGCGCCATTCGGTCGTTCTTTCAGTACGCCGCATTTGAATCGCCCGGTCATGCGGGCCTGATCCAGCGCGTCCTGGCGATTCCGAGCAAGCGATGCACTCGCAAGCAGGTCTGCCATCTGACACGCGAAGAGGTCGACGCCTTGCTTGCGGCACCCGATCGGACCACATGGTCGGGGCGGCGCGACCATGTCCTGTTGTTGCTTGCGGTCCAGACCGGGCTGCGTCTGTCCGAGATAACCGGCCTACGAGCCACCGATATCAGGCTCGGCACGGGCGCCCACGTCCACGTGCTCGGGAAAGGGCGCAAGGAGCGCTGCACGCCGCTGGCCAAACAGACACAGGCAGTGTTGCGGTCATGGATGAGCAGCGACTTGGGACCTGAGCCCGCCATTCTGTTCCCAAGTGCCAGAGGCAGTCGCCTCAGTGCCGACGGCGTCCAGTACCTCGTGGCCAAGCACGTTGCCACAGCCGCCCGGGCCTGCCCATCCTTGACGCGCAAGCGCGTGACACCACACGTGTTGCGCCACACCACAGCGATGGAACTTCTTCAGGCTGGAGTCGACCGGTCGGTGATCGCGATGTGGCTTGGCCACGAATCGCTGGAGACCACTCAGATTTACCTCGATGCCGATCTGACGTTGAAGGAGCGTGTGCTGGACAAGGTGGCGCCTCCCAGTGTGCAGGCCAGGCGCTATCGGCCGGAGGACAAGTTGATGGCGTTTCTCAGCGCGCTTTGAACCGGTGGCACGCCGTCATCGGCTTGCCAGTGTTGCCGGCCGTCGCCGTGTGTGCAGGCGGCGGCCATGCCGGCGGACCTCGGCGAACCGTCCATGAAGGTTCCTGAACGACCTGCTGGGATCGTTGGGACCGCAAGGCCCCGGGCATTGGCGATGGCCACGAAGGGCGTTGGCCGAACCCGCGCGAGGGACTGCTGTGCTCAGATCGCGATCGTTCGAGCGGCCACCCTGGCTGTACCAGAACGACCCACAGCCGTCATTGCTGGCGCTCACCAGAAGGCTATGAAGCAGACGCATGCTGGCACTAGCAGCCGCCATCTGCCCTTCTAAGCGAGACCATGGCCTCGTCACCGCCGGAGCCGACGCGCCGCCGAGGCCTGCGTGGCGGGCCCGATGATGCTCAACCGCACCACCGCGCTGAAGCTACGAGGGGCGCGCTACCTGTCTTTCGGCATGCGGAAACGCGCGACTTCGCCGGCCAGCACCAGCGCCTGCTCCTTCATCGCCGCCGCTGCGGCTGCGGTTTCTTCCACCAGCGCGGCGTTCTGCTGCGTCATGCGGTCGAGCTCTTGCACGGCTGCGCCGATCTGCGAGATGCCCAGGCTCTGCTCGCGCGCACCGCTGACCACGCTGCCCAGCAACGCATCGACGCGGCGCGCCGAATTCACCGTGTCTTCGATGGTGGCGCCGGCCTTGCGCACGACGCCGGTGCCCACGCCCACCTGCTCGACGCTCTGGCCGATCAGCGTCTTGATCTCGCGCGCCGCCGCCGCGCTGCGCTGTGCCAGGTTACGCACTTCACTGGCCACCACCGCGAAGCCGCGGCCCTGTTCGCCGGCGCGTGCGGCCTCGACCGCAGCGTTCAGCGCCAGGATGTTGGTCTGGAATGCGATGCCATCGATGACGCCGATGATGTCGCCGATCCTGGACGACGAATCGCGGATGCCTTCCATCGTGGCCACCACCTCGGCCATCACGCGACCTCCGTCGGCGGCCACCTCGGCACTGCGCCGCGCCACCTGCGAAGCTTCGTCGGTGTGCGTCGTGCTGTTCGCGGCGGTGGCGGCAATCTCTTCCATCGACGCGGCCGACTGTTCCAGGTTGGCCGCCGTCTGCTCGGTGCGGGCCGACAGGTCGAGCGCGCCAGTGGCGATCTCGCTGCTGGCACGCACGATCTCTTCGCTGGACGCGCGCACGCGGGCCACCATGCCGCGCAGCGAGTCCTGCATCGCGTGCAGTTCGAGCATCAGTTGCGCCGCCTCGTCGTTGCCCCAGGGGCTGGGCGACGTGGTGAGGTCGCCGGCGGCCATGGCGCGCAGGTGGCGGCGGGTCTCCTTCAGGCCACCGTCCATCACACGGAAAAAGCTGAGGAAAAGGTAGCCAGCCAGCAGCAGCGCCGCGGTGACGATCGAAGCGACCCTGATCACCCCCTGACGCTGCGCCACCTTCAGGTCGTCGACATAGATGCCCGAGCCGATGACCCAGCCCCAAGGTGCGAAGCCCTTCACATACGAGAGCTTGTCCACCGCCTGGGTGCTGCCCGGCCTGGGCCACTGGTAGCTCACGAAGCCTTCGCCACTGCGCTTGACGGTGTCGACGAAGCCGACGAACAGCGCAAAGCCGTTCGGATCCTTCATCGCGCTCGCGTCCTTGCCGTCGAGCTCGGGCTTGATCGGGTGCATGACGATGCGGGGCTGCATGTCGTTGATCCAGAAGTATTCGCTCTTGTCGTAGCGCAGCTTGGCCACCGCCTGCAGCGCCATCTGTTGCGCCTGCTCCTGCGTGACCTGCCCGGCCAGTTGCTGCGCGTGCGCCCACGCAAGGACGCCGTGCGCCACCTCGACATGCTGGCGTGTGGCGTCCTTGCGGGCCTGCAGCGACTGCTTGACCTGGTTGTCCAGTTGCCAGAGCACCATCGACAACATTGGCACCATGAAGGCCAGCGAAATGATCAAGGCCTTCGATGCGAAGTGCAGCGCGCGGAACAGCCGGACGCCCGGCGCCCAGATGCCGTGGTGAGAGAAGAATCCACCGTTGGCACCGCGGGCATCGGTGTCGGACACTGCTGCGGAACGCCCGGCTGCGCCGTCACGATGAACGGTCATGGCAGAAGATGCAGGGGACATGTCTGTTGTTTCTCCAAGTCAACGGGAAATCGAACGCGGCCGCAACGCACACAGGTGGTGCAAAAAACTGCGAAGCTCGTAGGGTATTCGGCGGGGGCTGCAACAACTTGAGGCGCGAATCGCATGCCAGCCCGGGCCAACAGGTGCTGGCCGTGCGCCGGATGGGTGCTCACGAGCATGAATGCGCTTTCGGCAAGCATCCGTGGATGCGGGCGTACGCCAAGGCGCGCGGGGTCACCGGCCCGGCGGCTTGGTGGGGTTCAACGGCCTTGTCGTGGCCAGTCTGGTCGCGAACCAGCTTCCCTTCCCGCTCTTCCTCAGCATCGACCTGCTCTTCGGTGGCATCTTGGCCCTGCTGCCGCAGAGATCCAGGCGGCGACGCTTGCCTGCAGCCACGATCCGCCCTGGACGCTCCATACCGGGCTTGGTGTGAAGACGCTGGACGGCGACGCGAACCCCCAGCACTGCTGCTCGCGCAGGCCATCCGAATCGGCCGGTACTGGGCGGCCGGTCTCCAAGCCGACGCAAAGCTGCCCGTCGCGAGCGTCTCCTGATGGCCGGGCACTGACGTACGGCCTTCGCATCCGAGCGTTCGCTTTACGCGCATCGGGTACGTTCGGAGCGTGGCGTGAGCAATGCCTGTGTGGTGCGCGTCGAACTTCGAGGTGCGTCGACTGAACCCGTCTACCTACGAGCTTCTTCAGCAACCAGAGCAACATCTGAATGCGCATCTGCCTGCATGGCGTCGAGGTCGATGATTGCATCGGCCATCGTTGCGAGGTGCGGGGTCTGGGTGATGAAGAACTCTTGCCGGTAGCCGCCGAGCCGAAGGACTTCGCGCTTCATGGCCATGAACATGCGCTTGTGTTCTGGGTCGAGGGGCCCATCGGCCTCGTCGGAGAAGAGCGTGTCGAATCGCCGTCCGGGGTTCTGGGCCAAGTACAGGGCGATCGCGCGCGTCAGGCAGGCGTCGATGAAAGCTCGCTCACCGCCGCTCATCAGGCTGAGGCTCTTGCCGCCGCGCGCGTCGGGGCTCATCGTCGCAGATCCTGACATGTTATGCCGCATCGCTTCGCAGGTACCTGCGGCGCAGTTGCAGAGGCGGAGGCGCCGGCCGGATCGCGGACTCGGCATGTCCGGGGTCTCGGCATAGTGGATC
>JALHMT010000172.1 GCA_022843905.1 Rubrivivax sp. | reverse complement strand
TTCGTGGCACGGCGCTCGCGGCCGCGTGCGAAGGAGCCCAGTTCGAGGTTTTCCAGCACCGACAAGTTGGGGAAGATGCGCCGCCCTTCGGGCACCTGGATCAGCCCGGCGCGCACCACGTCGCGGTAGTGGGCGCCACTGAGGTCGCGCCCGTCGAAGCGCACCTGCCCGGCCCAGGCCGGCACGAGACCGCAGACGGTGTTGTTCAAGGTCGACTTGCCGGCGCCGTTGCTGCCCAGCAGCGCGACGATCTCGCCGGCGTCCACGTGCAGGCTCACGCCGCGAAGCACCTCGACGCGACCGTAGCCGCCGCGCAGGTCGGTGATCTCGAGCAAGGCGGTCATGTCAGCCCCTCGGCCGACGAGTACGTCGACCGATCCCCCAAGGGGATGGCGGGCCGGCTTGGGAGCGGCCCGGCGCTCGGCCCGCCTGGGTGTCTCATGGCGCTCGCTCCGCGGGGGCATGCTGCGCCTTCAGCCGGGCCGCGGCACCGGGGCCCAGGTAGGCCTCGATCACGGCCTCGTCGGCCGTCACCTGGGCCGGCGTGCCCTCGGCGATCAGTCGCCCTTGCGCCAGCACCCACACATGTTCGGCCAGGTTCATCACCGCCTGCATCACGTGTTCGATCATCAGCACGGTGATGCCGCCGTCGGCGATCGATCGCACCACCGGGATCATCTCGGCGATCTCCTGCGGGTTCAGGCCGGCCAGCACCTCGTCCAGCAACAGCAGCCGCGGCCTGGTCGCCAGCGCGCGCGCCAGCTCCAGCCGCTTGCGCCCGGCCACCGTCAGCTCGCCGGCGGGCTGGTCCAGCAGGGCGGCCAGGCCGACGCGCTCGGCCACCGCCTCGGCCAGCGCCAGCGCGGCCGCGCGGCGCGGCTCGTGCAGGTGCGCGCCGACGGCGATGTTCTCTCGCACGGTCTGCACCGCGAAGGGCTGCACGATCTGGAAGGTGCGCGCCATGCCGTCGCGCGCGTTGAGATGCGGCGCGCGGCCGGTGACGTCGCGCCCGGCGAAGTGAACGCGGCCGCTGTCGGGCGCCAGGAAGCCCGACATCAGCGCAAACAGCGTCGTCTTGCCTGCGCCGTTGGGGCCGATGAGTGCCGTGAGCGTGCCTTCGCGCACGCTCAGGCTCACGTCCTGCACCGCACGCAGGCCGCCGAAGGCGCGCGACAGACCGTCCAGCTTCAGCAGAACGGTCCCGCTCACTTGCGCGCCCTCCAGGCGTCGCGCACCGAGCGCCCGGTGCCCAGCAGGCCGGCCAGCCCTCGCGGCAGGAACATCACGATCACCACCAGCACCGTGCCGTAGATGACCATGTTCAGGCCGGGCAGCTGGCCGAAGAGGTTGCGCGTGAGGTCGGCCAGCACGTGCAGCACCACGGCCCCCAGCACGGGCCCCCACAGCGTGCCCATGCCGCCCACGATGGCGCCCACCAGGGCTTCGACCGACACGTGTGCGCCGAAGGCGATGCCGGGGTCGAGGTACTGGAACACCTGCACGTAGAAGGCGCCGGCCGCGCCCATGAAGGCGGCCGACAGGCCGATGGCGCCCAGCTTCACGCGCAGCGGGTTCACGCCGATGGCGCTGGCGGCGTCTTCGTTGTCGCGCACGGCCTGCAGCCCGGCGCCGAAGCGGGAATGCCGCAGCCAGGCGGTGACCAGCAGCGCCAGCACCACGAAACCGCCGATGACCGCGATGTAGCCTCGCCGCGAGCCGAACTGCATGGTGGCCAGCGATTCCTTCAGCGGCAGCATCATGCCCACGCCGCCGCCGGTGAAGCCCACCGACACCGCGCCGATGCGCAGCACCTCGGCGAAGGCCAGCGTGACCAACGCGAAGTACGAGCCCTTCAGCCCGTAGCGGAAGCTCAAGGCGCCGACCACCAGCCCCATCGCAGCGGCGCCGGCGATGGCCAGCGCCAGCGCCGTCCAGGCATCGAGGCCGCCGGTGTTCTGCGCGATCACCTGCACGTAGGCGCCGACGCCGAAGAAGGCGGCGTGTCCGAAGGAGAACTGCCCGCCGTAGCCGCCCAGCAGGTTCCAGGACTGCGCCAGCAGCGTGCTGTACAGCGTCAGCATCAGGAAGGTGAGCCAGACGCCGGAGTCCAGCACCATCGTCAGCGCCGCCAGGGCCAGCGCGAAGAGGGCGATCTGAATCAGGTCCCGCTTCATGCCCGCGCCCCGAACAGGCCCTGCGGCCGGAACAGCAGCACGCCGATGAAGATGGCGAAGATGCCGATCTGCCCCAGCGATTCCCCCAGCAGCAGACCGCCCAGCGACTCCACGACGCCGATCAGCAGGCCACCAATGAGCGCGCCCGTGAAGCTGCCCATGCCGCCCAGCACGACGATGGTGAAGGCCACCAGCACGAAGCCCGAGCCGACCTGCGGATTGACGTAGTACGCCGGCAGCAGGAAGCAGGCCGCTGCGCCCAGGCAGGCCAGGCCGATGCCGAAGCTCATGGCGTAGACGTGATCGACGTCGATGCCGCACAGCCGCGCGCCCTGTTTCTCCTTGGCCACGGCGCGGATGGCGCGGCCGAGGTCGGTGCGCGTCACCGTCCACAGCAGCACGGCCGACGTTACGAGGGCCCCGACGAAGGCCACCAGCTTGGGCAGCGCGATGAAGGCCGGGCCGATCTGCACGGTGGTCAGCGTGTAGGCGGTCTCGATGCTGCGCGTGTCGCTCTTGAAGAACATCAGCGCCAGGTTCTCGAGCACGATGGAGATGCCCAGCGTGACGAGCAGGATGTTCTCGTCCTTGCCGTGGCTGGCGCGGTTGATGATGAAGCGCTGCAGGCCGTAGCCGAGCGCGAACATGCCGGCCACCAGGAGGGGCAGTGCCAGGTAGGGGTCGATGCCCAGGTGCGTCTTCAGGAAGTACACCGCGTACAGCGCCACCATCAGCGACGCGCCGTGCGCGAAGTTGATGATGTGCAGCACGCCGTAGATCAGCGTCAGGCCGAGCGCGATCAACGCGTAGACGGCACCTGTGGTCAGGCCGTTCAGGATCGACGGGAAGAGGATGTCGAAGCTCATGCGTTGCGTCTTGACGCTCGCTGTGGGCCTGGGCCGCGGGGTGCGGGGCTCCGCTCATGTCCTCCGGCCCGCTTCGCGGGCCTCCCCCTCTTACTTCGCTCCGCCCCGCACCCCGCCTCCGCGGCTGGCAACCACGTTGACTTCTCGGCAGAGGAACGCCGCGGTGGTGCCTGATCGGGCTGGCGGGGTGCCCTGCGTAGCGAAGTAAGAGGGGGAGAGGCCCGAAGGGCCTCGGAGGACATGAGCGGAGCAGGGCACCCCGTCAGCCCGATCTCGCGCGGATGCATGAGTAGAGAAACGCTCAGGCCCGCAGAGGGAACACAGGATCCGCTTCGCGATAGTCGCGCGGCACGATCACCTTGATGTCGCCCTTGATGACCTGCGTCATCAGCGGCTGCGCGCCCATGTTCTGGCCGTTCTCGAAGCGCGTGGCGCCGTAGGGCATGAAGTGGTCGCTGAAGGTGCTCTTCGTGAGCGCGTCGATGATGGCGGCGCGGTCGGCGCTCTTGGCGCGGTCGATGGCGTCGGCGAGCAGGCGTACGGCGGTATAGGTGTTGAAGAGTTCGTAGGTGAAGAACAGGCCCTTGGCCTCGGCGCGCTTGCGCAACTCGCCGCTGCGCTTGTCCTTGGGGTTGAACCAGTGGTTGCAGTCGATGATGCCGTTGGCGGCGTCGGGGAACTCCTTCAGGAACTTGTAGCTCGACGCGGCGCCGCCCAGCACCGAGTAGATGGCCTTGGGCACCACCTTCTGCTGCTGCATGGTGCGCACCAGCAGCGCGTACTCGTTGTAGTAGTTGGCCGGGATCACGATGTCCGGGTTCAGGGCCTTCATGCGCAGCACGATGTTGTTGAAGTCGCGCGTCGGGTTGGCGTGCTTGATGACTTCCTTGACCTCGAAGCCGAAGCCCGGCAGCTCGCGCGACAGCAGGTTGGCCGTGCCGGTGCCGAAGAGGCTTTCCTCGTGGATGATCATCACCGTCTTGGCGGTCTTGCCGGCCAGCGTGTTCAGCACGTGCAGGTTGCTCACCGCCACCTGCGCGCAGGTGGCATAGCCGGGGCCGAAGCGGAAGGTGTTCTTCAGGCCACGCTGCACGATCTGGTCGGCCACGCCGATGTCCACCACGTGGGGCAGGTTGTACTTGGCCGCGGCCTGCGTGGTGGCCAGGCAGATGGCGCTGGCGAAGGCGCCCACCACGGCCGAGCAGCCGGCCTCGTTCATCTTCTCGATCTCGGCCGTGCCGGCCTGCGGCGAGCTCTGCGCGTCGCCCAGCAT
>JALHMT010000171.1 GCA_022843905.1 Rubrivivax sp. | reverse complement strand
TGCGCCACCAGCATGCCAACGACCGCTATGAGGAATTGACCGGCGAGCCCTCTCCGGTGCGCGGCGGTTCCGGTGATGGTGGCGAGGACGCCACCGCGCGCCTGGCCATCGCTTCCGAACTGGGCCACGGGCGCATCGCTATTTCGGATGCGTATTTAGGTTCGTCCGCGGTTATGCGCAGCAAGGCCGGCAAGCGGAGCGAGCCACCTATGACGTAGGCCCATCCCGACTGCGCATAACGCTTCCAAGATCGTCCCCCCGGAGGCCGCTGTGGCCGCCGTCAACGAGGAGACGATCATGGATTCGCTCAACTCCAATGGGCCCGGCGCGCTGGCGCTGGAGCCGCTTTGCCAAGGCGCTGCGCAGGAACTGCTGATGCGCAGCTACACCATCCGCACCGTCAATCGCTACAAGCGGGTGTGGGAGCAGCTGGCCGACTTCGCCAGAGCTCAGTGCCTGCCTGCCGAGTACACGCGTGAACTTGCCCTGCGTTTCGAGCAGGCGTACGGCGTTCGCGACGGGGAGGTGCTCAAGCTCGGCCAACAGTGGCGGCGGCACCTGGTCTTCGGCATCAGGGTGCTCGACGACTTCGCGCGCACAGGCACCATCAGCCGCTTCGTGGTCGAGACCACCGGGCTTCGGGTACCAGTGGGCATGCACAAGTCCCTGCGGGAGTACGAGCAGTACGCCAGGGAGCGGCGGCATCTTCGGCCCACCAGCCTGGCCGAGCGGATGCACAACATCGCGGTCTTCCTGGACTTCCTGCGCACTCGCGGCCTGGAGACGCTGGACACCCTGCAGGCCGAACACCTCAGCGCCTTCGTTCAGACCCGTACGGACTGGAAGCCGAGGACCGTCGCGTGCGTCTCGTCCAGCGTGAGGCTGTTTCTGCAGTTTCTCTTCATGCGCGGCGCCCTGCCGCGTGACCTCAGCGCCGCCATCCCAACCGTTCGACTGGCCAGCAATGCCAAGGTGCCGTCGGCGTGGGAGCCGGAACTGGTCGAGCGGCTGCTTGCCGCCGTAGATCGCAGTTCGCCGAAGGGCAGGCGTGACTACGCCATCTTGATGCTCGCCTCGCGCCTGGGTCTTCGCCTGGGCGACATCAAGCGCCTCACGCTCGATGAACTGCACTGGACCACGTCCACCATCGAGATCGTGCAGAACAAGACGGGGGAGCCGCTGGTGCTGCCGCTGATCGAGGAGGTCGGTGCTGCGCTCATCGACTACCTGCGAGCTGGGCGACCGCCGGTCGAGCATCGGCATCTGTTCACCAACCTGACGCCACCGTTCGCGCCGATCTGCCAGAACGACCGGCTCCACCGCGTCGTGGCGTACTGGCGGGAACTGGCCGGGATCAAGTTCAAGACGCCGCAGCGGCAGGGACTGCACTCGCTGCGCCATACGTTGGCCACCCGGCTGCTTGGGGCGCAGACGCCGTTTCCCGTCATCTCGGCCGTGCTGGGGCATGCCTCGACGGCAACGACCTTCATCTATGCCAAGGCCGACGTGGAGACCTTGCGCATCGCGGCCATCGATCCGGAGGAGGTGTTCCATGGTCTCGCCTCGTAAGCCCGTGGCATTCGCCGGCAGCAGCCCCTTGGCCCCGCTGATGGCGCAATTCGTGCAGGAGAAGCGAGCCTGTGGCTATCGCTTCAACCCCGCCGCATCCAGCCTGCGCCGACTCGACGCCCACCTGTGCAGCCAAGGCTTGCTGCGAGTCGAGTTGCCCAAGGCCGCGACCGCATCCTGGCTGGCCAAGCAGCCGCACGAGACCGGCAAGACCCAGCGCGCACGGGTCAACCTCGTTCGCAACTTCGCCTTGTTCATGCGCCGACTGGACCTTCCTGCCGACGTGCCTGATCACGCCGTGGGCGCCAAGGATTCGAGGCCGTTCCTGGCGCGTGTTTTGACGCACGGGGAAGTGCGCCGCTTGCTCGAAGCCACCGACCGGATCGAGCCGATGGCGTCGACTCACCTGCGCCACATCGTGCTGCCGGAGCTGCTGCGTGTGCTGTATGGATGCGGCCTGCGTCTCGAAGAGGCTCTGCGCCTGCGCATGCGCGACGTCGACCTGGTCCAGGGGGTGCTGCGCATCAGCGACACCAAGTTCCGCAAGGACCGCCTGGTGCCGCCGGCCCGGCCCCTGGTCGTTCGTCTGCAGAAGTACGCGGCCGCGTTGGGGCCCCGCTCGGACGACGAGTACTTCTTCCCATCGCCTCGCGGCGGCCGGCTGGACGGCGGTGGCGTGTACCGCAATTTCAGGGAACTGCTGCACCGATGCGGCATCGGCCACGGCGGCCGCGGCGAAGGGCCTCGACTTCACGACCTGCGCCACACCTTCGCGGTGCATACCCTGCTGCGCTGGTACCGCGAGGGTGCCGATCTGCAGGCCAGGATGCCGGTGCTGGCGACCTACCTCGGGCACGCCTCAATCGACGGCACCCAGGACTACCTGCAGATGACCGCCGAGCTGCATCCGGAGATCGTCTCGCGATCGGACGCGGCCTTCAGCGACGTCATTCCACTCAGGCCCTGGAGGTCGTCATGAAGCCGACCGACCTCTCCCTGCACGTGACGAACTACCTCACGCGCTACCTCGCCGGCCAGCGCAACCTGAGCCCGAACACGATCAAGGCCTACCGCGATGTGTTCACGCTGCTCCTGCGCTTTGGCCGCGACGGACGCGGCATTGCCGTCGAGCGCCTCTGCCTGGCCGACATCGACGTGACCTTCGTCGAGGCCTTCCTCGATCACCTGTCGCAGGAGCGGAAGTGTTCAATCCGCACCCAGAACCAGCGGCTGGCCGTGCTGCACGCGTTCTTCCGCTACGTGCAGTCGGAGGTGCCCGAGCGGATGCTGCAGTGCCAGAAGATCATGGCGATGCCGCTGCGGCGCCATGTTCAGATGCCGGTGGCCTACATGTCCAAGGACGAGCTGACCCAGGTGCTGGCGCATCCCGATCCGACCACGTCGGCCGGCCGGCGCGACGCGGTGATGCTCAGCGTGCTGTATGACACCGGCGCCCGAGCGCAGGAGTTGATCGATCTGAACGCCCACGATGTGCGCCTGACGACACCAGCCCAGGTCAGGCTGCTGGGCAAGGGGCGCAAGGTGCGTGTGGTGCCACTGATGGACGCCACGGCCCGGCTGCTGCGCGACCACCTGCGGGAGAACGACCTCGATCGACCCGAACGCAGCCACCTGCCGCTGTTCCAGAACCGCCAGGGCGGGCGCTTGTCGAGGTCGGGCCTGAGGTATCTGCTGCATTGCCACGTGCAGGCCGCCAGGTCGGCGGTACCGGGCTTCACGCAGAAGATCAGCCCCCACAGCATGCGTCACACCAAGGGAATGCACCTTCTGCAGAGCGGCGTGTCGCTGGACATGATCCGAGACTTCCTGGGGCACGTGGACGTGAAGACGACGCAGATCTACGCCCGGGCGAACCTTGAGATGAAGCGGCGTGCGTTGGAGAAGGTGGCCGGCGACTCACCGACTGCGGCACTACCGTCCTGGCAGCAGAGCAAATCGCTGCTGGACTGGTTGCGCTCGCTGTAGTTGCATCGGGCGGCCACCTGCTCGGCCGCCCGATGCGCTTCGGGAAGCAGCCTGCAAGCCCTAGCGGCCGAAGGGATAGAGCGATCCACGATCTGTATGTGGTCCACCGCACAGAGCCGCCAACTGCCCGATGGGATCATTTCCATATGGCTAGTTCACGCAGCGTTCCCAGCCGGGAAGTTCGGGCGGCGTCGGCTGAATGGCAGGCCGCGCTGGCCGCACTCCTGAGCGAGACAAACCGGATCGCAGTGGGCGGTCAGGACGATCCCGCAACGTTGGCCAGGTTGAAGGCTACCGCCGAAGTCGCGCGCCAGCAGTGCGAAACGCTGAGCCTACGCGCCACGTACTCGAGTCCGTAGAAGGGGCCCTGGAAACCAGCCGGCTGCGGCAAGTCCCCGCACCTGGTGGCCAGCGCACCTCTGGCCTTATGCGGAGTCCGGTACGGCGCCATCGACGGTAGGCCTGCGGTCAGTTCGATTGCTGCGCATAACCGCGGACGAACCTAAATAGCCCATATGTGTAGCTGCACATATGGGCTACTTGGGCAAGAGCCTGGCCCATGCGCGGGCGACTGCGCCGGCAGCGGGCGACGAGGCCGTGGCGCCCCCTGCCGCTTGAGCCGGGAGCCGTCCATGTCCAATGCTCTGCACCGCCCCGCCCGCCCTGGCAGGAATGCATCGAAATCGAGACTCACTCGGCCCTGTGGATGGCTCGCCCTCGCGCGCCCGAGCCTTGCCTTCGCCAAAGTAGACTGTCGCGGCAACAGGAG
>JALHMT010000170.1 GCA_022843905.1 Rubrivivax sp. | reverse complement strand
CCCTGGCGGGCCGCGTCGCGACGGCCGCGGCCCGCGGCCCGGGCCCGGGCCGCGCTGAAGGTCCCGGCAGTGCAGGGGCCCTTCAGGGCCCGTCGTCCAACCCGCGCCGGTAACTCAGCAGTCGGCCCTTGTAGGCCGCCGCCCAGGCCGAGGGCACACTATCCAGGCGCTCTTCGCCGAGGCGGAAGCGCAGCGCCGCCATCTGGCGATTGAACTGCGGGCGGTTGCCGCGGTCGGGATCGACGATCCACACCTCGGCCACCGGCGCGGCGTGGCGGCCGATGAAACCCGCCAGCGCCGCGTCGGCGTCGCGTTCGTAGAGCACGTCGCTGCCGATGATGAGGTCGTACAGGCCGCGCACGCAAGCCCGTTCGCCGGGCTGGTCCACGCTGTCGACCTGCGGCGCCGGCGCCGCCCAATGGCCGTGGCGGTACTTCAACGGACCGAGCTCGTTGAGCTCGAGGTTGTGCAGCAAGAAGCGCTCGGCCAGTGGATGGCAGTCGCTGGCCGTGACGTCGGCGCCGCGGCGGTGGCCCACCAGGCTGGCCAGGGCCAGTCCGCAACCCACTTCCAGGATGCGCTCGCCGGCACGCACCGGCCGTGCTGCCAGCCGCGCCGCCAGGTGCGCGCCCGAGGGCCAGAGCAGGCCGAACAGGGGCCAGGACGCCGACGAGATGCCCAGCAGCCGGGCTTCGCCATCGTCGTCGGAGAACTGCTGGCGGTCGAGCAGCGACCGGATGATCATGTCGTCCACACCGCGCACGGCGATGTGCTCTTGCTTCGTGAGGTAGCCGGACATCGTGGGCGAAGCCGGCTTCAGGAGCTTCGAAGACAGAGGAGGTGCCGGAGTATCGCCGACCGCCCGCCGCGCCGCCCGCGCCCGGCCGGGCCTCGGTTACATTGCCGGGCTTCACGACCCCGAACCCCCAGATCGCCACACCTGCCACGGCCCCGGAGGGCCCGACGATGCGCCAGAGCTACCAGGACGAATTGCTCGTCCACCACCTGCAAGCCTTGTTCGGGGACATCGACGACGCCACGATGGCGCTGTTGGGATCGTTTCTGGAGTGGGTCGAAGTGCCGGCCGGCCAGGTGCTGATGGCGCAGGGCGAGCCAGGCGATTCGATGTACCTGTCCATCAGCGGCCGTCTTCGCGCCTATGTTCGCGGCGACGACGGCGTCGAACGCATGGTGCGCGAGATGGCACGCGGGCAGGTGGTGGGCGAGCTGAGCCTGTACACCGACGCCCCCCGCTCGGCCACCGTGGTGGCGGTGCGCGACTCGGTGCTGGTGCGCCTGGGCAAGCAGGCCTTCCATCGCCTGCTGGCCCAGGACTCGCGCGTCTCGGTGGCCCTGACGCGCCAGATCATCCAGCGCCTGCAGCATCCGCTCACGCGGTCGGGCCTGTCGCGTCCGGTGACGATGGCCCTGGTGCCGATCAGCGCGGGCGTGTCGATCGGCCCGTTCGCCCAGCGCCTGGCCCAGGCGCTGAAGCCCGCCGGGCGCGCCTGCGTGGTGGACGCCGGGACCATCGATCGCGAACTGGGCAGCCCCGGCGCGGCGCAGGCGCCCGACGGCGACACGGCGATGCAGCGCCGCATCATGCTGCTGCTCGACCGGCTCGAAGCGACGCATGACTTCGTGCTGCTGGTGGCCGACGATCAGCCCACGCCCTGGACACAACGCTGCAGACGCAGCAGCGACGAGGTGCTGCTGCTGGCCGACGCGACGCAGCCGCCCGTGCTGCACCCCAACGAACCGCAGGACGCCCAGTCGCCGCCCGACCGCGCCGCCGCGCTCGAAGTGCTGGTGCTGCTGCACCCGGCCGACACGCGGCATCCGCGCGGCACACGCGCCTGGCTCGAGCGCCGCCCGGTGCAGGACCACCTGCACGTGCGCCCCGCCGTCGACCGCGACATGGCGCGACTGGCCCGCGTGCAGAGCCGCACGGCCGTGGGCCTGGTGCTGGCCGGCGGCGGAGCACGCGGGCTGGCGCACCTGGGCGTCTACCAGGCGCTGCAGGAACGCGGCATCGAGGTCGACTTCCTCGGCGGCACCAGCCTGGGCGGCATCATGGCGTCGATACTGGCCGCCGACGAGCCGGTGGGCCGGGTGATCGACGTGGCGCGGCGCGCCTTCAGGCAGAACCCCACCGGCGACTACAACCTGCTGCCGCTGCTGTCGCTGGTCGCCGGGCGCCGCCTGAAGCGCGTGGTCACCAGCGCCGTGGACGAGCTGTTCGGCTTCGACGTGCAGGTGGAAGACCTCTGGAAGAACACCTACCTGGTGGCCAGCAACTACTCGAAGGGCCGCGAGCAGGTGATCAGGCAGGGGCCGCTGAACGCCAGCATGCGCGCCAGCGCCGCCATCCCGGGTGCGCTGCCGCCGGTGCTCGCCGACGGCGAGCTGCTGTGCGACGGCGGCACCTTCAACAACTTCCCGGTCGACCTGATGCGCACGCGGCGCGGCGTCGGGCAGGTCATCGGCGTCGACCTGAGCTGGCAGGGCGTGCGGCGCTTCAGGTTCACCGAAGTGCCCGGGCCCTGGGCCCTGGCGCTGGACCTGCTGCGGCCGCGCCGCCGCAGGCGCTTCAGGCTGCCCTCGCTGGTGGCCTACCTGATGCGCGTGACCATTCTTTACAGCGTCTCGCGCCAGGCCGAGTCGAAGCGCCTGACCGACCTCTACTTCAACCCGCCGCTGGAGCGCGTGGGCATGCTGCAGTGGCACAAGTTCGACAGCATCGTGCGCCAGGGCCACGAATACGCGGCGGCACGCCTGACCGAACTCGGCACCGCCGGCGTGGCCCTGCCCGAACCCGAAGAGCCGACGTTGACGCCGCTGTCCACGCGCGCGGCCTGAGGCCGCGCCGCCGCTTCGCCGGCACCCCGTTTCAACGTGTGTCGGCGTGCGGGCCGGCCAACAGCCAGCGCAACGATCTCAGCCACTCCCGACCGCGGCGTGCGAAGGAGGCCGCTGCGTGCGGGTCGCGGTCCGGGCAGCGCAGGCTTCGCGTATCGCCGACCTGGCGTTCGGCGATCACCAGGCCCGTATCGTCCGGATGGGTGCGCAGGCAGAAGCCGCAGGCCTGCATGAGGCTCAGCATGCGGGAGTTGTCGGCCAGAACCTCGCCGCGCAGCCAGCGCAGGCCGCCGCGGCGGGCGCCGTCGCACAGCGCGGCCAGCAGGCGGTGCGCCAGGCCGAGGCCGGCCCAGTCGTCGGCCACCACGATGGCGAACTCGGCACTGCAGCCGTCGGCACAGCGCACGTAGCGCGCATCGGCCACCAGCCGCTCGCTGGCGCCATCGCCGGCCTCGATGCCGCCGTCGCTGTCGCCACCACTCGCGTCGTCGTCTTCGAGCGCCGTGACCACCAGGGCCAGCTCCTGCCGGTAGTCGATGCTGGACATGCGGGCAGCCTGCGCCGCGGCCAGCCCGCTGATGCTGCCGTGGAAGCGCATGCGCCGGGTGGCCGGCGACAGGCGCGAGACGAACTGCTGTTCCAGCGCATCGTCCTGCGGCAGCACCGGGCGCAGCGTGACGCGACGGCCATTGGCCAGCACCAGGCTCTCGATGAAGCGCGTGGGATAGCGGTGGATGCGGTACGTGGTGTCAGGCATGGGGGTCTCCGGGCTCCGCGATTCGTCGGCACCGCGGTGCGGCACCTTGGAAGCCAATGTAGGCAGTCGCCCGGCCCGCCGCGCCGCCACAGGACGCAGGCCGCCCGTGCGAAATTCACGCGGCTTCCTGCACGGGGCGCCAGCGCATGGCGGCGCGCCGGGCGCTCCGCGCTGACCCAGAATCGCGCCACCGACGGCCTGCCCGATGCCCACCCACCTGCGCATGACCTTGCCCGACTGGCCCCGCGCCTCGCAGGCCGAGCTGCTGCACCACGGCAGCACCGGCACCAGCCAAGGCCCCCTTCGCGCAGGCTGGGCCAGCCTCGGCCTGTGGCCGGACGCCCCGAACCATCCCAGCGCGGCGCGCGCGCTGGCCCTGGCGGTCGGCCGCGCCGCCGGCCTGGGCCCCGGCCAGCGCGTGCTGAGCCTGTCCTGCGGCGCCGGCGTGGAGCTGCTGCTGTGGCGGGACGCCTTCGGCGTGTCCGGGGTGGTGGGCATCGAGCGCGACCCGGCGGCCGCCGAGGCCGCGCGCCGGCGGCTGGCAGCCGCCGGGCACGGCCCCGACTGCCGCGTGCTGACCGCCGATGCCATGGCGCTCGACCCCGTCGCGCTCGGCCGTTTCGACGCGGTGCTGTGCGTCGACGCGGCTTATCACTTCGCACCGCGCGCCGTGTTCCTGCAGCGCGCCGCCGCCCTGCTGCACCCCGGCGGGCGGCTGGCCTTCAGCGACCTGGTGCGCCAACCCGCGGCCCGGCCGCGGCCGCTGCTGCACGCCGCGGCCGGGCTGTGCGGGCTGTCGCTCGCCGAGTTGCTGCCCGAAGCAGACCAGCATCGACGGCTGCAGGCCGCGGGCTTCGTCGACACCCGGCTGCTTCGGCTGGACGACGAG
>JALHMT010000169.1 GCA_022843905.1 Rubrivivax sp. | reverse complement strand
GCCAGGCTGCTGATGGCATGCCCGAGCCCGGTCAACCGCCTTATCAGGGCCAGACGGCGGACGTCATCCGCCGAGTACATCCGCTGACCGCCAGCCGACATGGCCGCATGCGTCACTGCGTAGCGCCGCTCCCAGACGCGCAGGGTGGCGACGGGCATGCCCAGCATGCGCGCCACGACACCGCTTCGGTGAAGCGAAGGTTGGGGGGCGGACCCGGGCCTGGACCTGGGGCCTGTGGCGCTTCTAGCTTTGATCATGGCCTTGACAGGGCAGCCTGAACAGGAGATGACTCGTGTTTGACTCGTATGTTACAGCGATGTTCGACCTTATTCCACTATTGACGCGTTGTTGAATACATAACGATAGGATTCAGACCGCCCAAGTACCGCTTCCCACATCGCCCGCTCCGTGCCGTTACCAGCAATGTCCTTTCGCGGCAACAAGTCCGCGCTGCCCGTAAAACCATGTTCGGCCTGTGGTCGTCCGATGGTCTGGCGTCGGCGCTGGGCGCGCAGCTGGGACGCCGTCAAATTTTGCTCAGAGGCCTGCCGGCGCAGGAAAGACGGGCGTGGCTGAAATGCGCCACCTGGTGCTCGTGCTGGGCGATCAGCTCGATCTGGCCGCCGCCGGGTTCGACGGCTTCGATCCCGCGCGTGACGCGGTCTGGCTGGCCGAAGTCGCCGAGGAAGCCACGCATGTGTGGTCGAGCAAACCCCGAACGGTGATGTTCCTGGCAGCGATGCGCCACTTTGCGCAGGCGCTGCGCGCCGCTGGCCGGCCCTTGCATTACACGCGTCTGGATGAGCCCGGCAACCAGGGCAGCCTGCAGGCCCAACTGCACGCCGACATCGAACGACTCAGACCGGCGAGTCTGGTGATGACTGCGCCGGGCGACTGGCGTGTGCTGCAGGCGATCCAAGGTGTCGCCAAGGCGAACGGCCTGCCGCTCGACATTCGCGAGGACCGTCACTTCTTCTGCAGCGTGGGCGAGTTCGCCGAGCACGCGCGCGGCCGGAAGTCGCTGCGCATGGAGCACTTCTACCGCGAGATGCGCAAGCGTCATCGGGTGCTGATGCAAGGGAATTCGCCGCAAGGCGCTCAATGGAACTTCGACGAAGACAATCGGCACGCCTTCGACGCAGCGGGACCCGGCGTGGTGCCCCCTCGAGCCGCCTTCGAGCCGGATGCCCTGACGCGAGAGGTGATCGCACTGGTCGAGCAACGATTCGCCGACCACCCGGGCCGGCTGGACAGCTTTGCCTGGCCGGTCACTCGCGAACAGGCACTCGAGGCCCTGCAGCGCTTCATCGCAGACCGCCTGCCCTTGTTCGGTCGCTATCAGGATGCGATGTGGCCCGGCGAGCCCTGGCTGTACCACGCACACCTGTCGGCCGCGCTGAACCTCAAGCTGCTGAACCCGCGCGAGGTGGTCGACGCAGCAGTGGCGGCGTGGCGCGCCGGGGCGGTGCGATTGGCCAGCGTGGAAGGTTTCGTGCGCCAGATTCTCGGCTGGCGGGAGTACGTCCGCGGCATCTACTGGACCCGGATGCCCGACTACGCCGAGCTGAACGCCCTTGACGCCCAGGAGAACCTGCCCGCCTGGTACTGGACCGGCGCGACCGACATGGCCTGTCTGCGCGATGCGTTGGCACAGACGCTGGAGCATGGTTATGCCCACCACATCCAGAGACTGATGGTCACCGGTCTGTTTGCACTCATGTACGGCGTGCAGCCGCGGCAGGTGCATGCCTGGTACCTGGCTGTCTACGTCGATGCGGTCGAATGGGTGGAACTGCCCAACACGCTGGGAATGAGCCAGTACGCCGATGGCGGCCTGATGGCCAGCAAGCCCTACGTCGCCACTGGCCGGTACATCCAGCGCATGAGCCCGCACTGCCTGGGCTGCCGCTACGACCCTGCCCAACGAGTCGGCGAAAGGGCCTGCCCTTTCACCACCTTGTACTGGGACTTTCTGCTGAAACACGAGGCTGCGCTGGCCGGCAACCCGCGCATGGCGTTGCAAGTCAGGAACGTGATCAGGCTGGACGGCAAGCAGAGGCACGCGATTCACGAACGGGCAGGTGCCATCCGTCGCGGCGAGGTGAACTGACCATGGCGGAACCGCTGCAAGATCTGCTGGAAGGCGTCACCGCAGCCTGGGCCGACACCATGCCCCCTTCGCGCAGCGCAGCGCTGTCGCGAATCGACCGCGTGCGGCCCGGCGCCTATGTGCGCACGCGGAATCACCTGGAAGGTGCGGTGACGGGGCTGTCGCCCTACCTGACGCACGGGTTGGTGACGCTGCCCGAGGTGCTGGCAGGCGTGTTGCAACGGGAGTCGCTGGACATCCAGCACAAGCTGGTGTTCGAACTGGGATGGCGAGAGTTCTTTCGTCACGTCTGGGCGCACGCGGGTGATGGCATCCTGCGCTCCTTGCATCCGGGCCCGCGACCTGACGCGGCCTATGACCCGGTCTTGCCCGCCGACATCCGCCAGGGTCGCACCGGCGTGCCGGTCATCGACGAGGCCGTTCGCACGCTCTATGCGACCGGGACACTGCACAACCACGCGCGCATGTGGCTGGCCAGCTACGTGGTGCACCTGCGCCACGTGCATTGGCGCGCCGGTGCCGACTGGCTGGTGGCCCACCTGCTGGACGGTGATCTCGGCAGCAATCATCTCAGCTGGCAATGGGTGGCGGGCACGAACAGCCACAAGCCCTATCTCTTCAACGCCGAGAACGTCGCCCGCTATGCGCCCGCACGCTGGCACAGCCCCGGCTCGGCGGTCGACCTGCCCTACGAAACACTGGATCAGATCGCCCGAAGCCGGCCCGAGGCGGTCCGTCAGCGCTGGTCCAGCATCTCGCCAGCACAGGTTGAGTGCGTCGGCACGACCGAGCCTGCTTTGCGTTCAACGCCGCCCGCCGACCTGGCAGTGCGTGCGCCCGCCGCCGGCAGCGACGACAGGCTCCGCGGTCGGGAAGTCTGGCTGCTGCACCCCTGGGCCATGAGAGCGCCGCCTGCCGATCTGCACGAGAGCGCGGTGGTCATCGGCGTCTATGTGCGTGAGCATCACGAGGCATGGCCTTGGCCGGAAGCGCGATGGCGCTGGGTTGACGCCGCCATGTCGGCCTTGGCCGCAGAGCGCTGGATCGTCGATGCCGATGCCCTTGGCCATGCGCTGGCCGGCGCATCGCGGGTGCGCAGCGCCGACGACCCGCACCTCGCACGCTGGCTGCGCCGCGTGGCTCGCCTGGACCCGGCGCCCGCCCTGTTTCCGCCTGTGCAGCGTCGCTGCGAGAGCTTCTCGCGGTGGTGGTCCAGTGCCACGCGCGGGTTGCACAGCGCCGAGGAGTTGATTTGAGCCCGACCGACCCAAGCGACAAGCTCACGGTCTTGTACGACGGCGGATGTCCGTTGTGCCGCCGAGAGATCGCCCATGCACAAGGACTGTCGAAACGCCAGGGCGACAATGCCCTGTGCTTTGTCGACATCGGTCGAGCTGAGGGCGACGGGGCCTTGGACGCGGAACGAGCCACCTTGCTCGCGCGTTTCCACGTCCAACGTGCCGATGGGTCTCGCCTGCAAGGAGCCGCCGCCTTCCTGGCCATGTGGGCGCGACTCCCCGGCTGGCGTTGGTTGGCCCGCATGGGCCGTCTGCCTGGCGCGTTGACGCTGCTGGAGGCGGCCTACAACGGCTTCCTGCGTGTGCGACCGCAGCTGCAAGCCCTGGCACGTCGTTGGGAGCCCACTGCAGGCCTGTCGATTCACATGGAGCGAGAGCTGCGTTCAGACCATGCCGGCGAGACGGGGGCCGTTCACATCTACCGCGGCATTGCCTGCGTTGCAGCAAGGCGCCGCGACACCGAACTGCTCGGGTTCGCGCAGCGACACGGCGATATCGAGTCCGACCATCTGCGTCTCATCGAGACCTGGCTGCCACTTCAGCGTCGCAGTCGTTTGCTTGGGGCGTGGCGGCTGGCAGGCTGGTTGACCGGTGCACTGCCGGCGCTGGCGGGCAAGCGCGCCGTGTACGCCACTGTAGCCGCGGTCGAAACCTTCGTCGATCGACACTATCAGCAGCAGATCGATCACCTGCAGCACCACGGTGGCCCAGACGATCTGCTGCGTTTGCTGCAACGCTGCCAGGCAGACGAACGCCACCACCGCGACGAGTCGACCGCGCTTCTTGGCACCAGCATGCCGTGGCCTCTGCGCAGCTGGTGCGCACTTGTCGGCGCCGGATCGGCAGCTGCAGTCGTCATGGCCCGTCGCCTCTGAGGATGGACGGTTGACGCCGACCGACAACTGACCCAGGGGTGTCAACGACTTCCGCTTTCACGACTTGCGGCATACCTGGGCTTCATGGCATCGGCAGGCGGGAACGTCCTGCGACGAGCTCAAGGACCTGGGCGGACGGAAGTCGCTGCAGAGGGTGGACCGCTACGCCAAGTTTGCGACCGAGAACCTGTTGTCCGCAGCTTTCCTCGTCGAGAGCGGGGGAGGGCGGGGCGTGACGGAGTTGCCACGTTTTCGTCACGCCTGAAAGACAAAAGGCCCTGCACTCACGTGCAAGGCCTTGTCTTGATTGGCTCCCCGACCTGGGCTCGAACCAGGGACCTACGGATTAACAG
>JALHMT010000168.1 GCA_022843905.1 Rubrivivax sp. | reverse complement strand
TGGCCGGGACCGCAAGTTCGCAGCTGCGCCGAGCAGCGGTCACTCGGCCTGCCCGCAGCCGGCTTGCCAGTGAGTTGATCGGCGAGTTCGACAACTCGCCCTGAGCCCGATGGGCAGTTGGCCCCGGCCAATCCGCGCTCACAGGGTGTCGTCGGTCCTGCGGGCGATGTAGTACCCGTAGCTGACAAAGGCCCGATGCCGCGCGTACAGGGCGATTTCCAATTCCTCCGCGGCCACCACAGCCTTGGCAGCAGCGCTTGATTCATGCCTTGCCAGGAAGGCCGGAAATCGTTGCTGCATCGGAAGGTAGTAGGCGTCGAGCCAGCAATGCTCAGCCAGCGTGAAGTACCCCATCGGCGCATAGCCGTTGCGCTCAAGCACGGCCAGTTTGGATGAGGCCGTCCGGACTTCCGCGTACTGCGCGTGCCAGTGCTCCTCGAGCTCGGCAGGCCGGCTGGCCGTCAGCCAAGTCAGCTCCGAGGCGGCAAGGATGCCACCTGGCTTCAGGAGCCGGCGCCACTGCCTGACACCGTTCTCGAATCCCATGTTGTAGATCGCGCCCTCCGACCAGATCGCATCCAGGCTGCCGGGCTCGATGGGCAGCGCGTCCATCGATGCGTTCACGGCTTCGATGCGATCGGCAACACCTGCACGTGCAGCGCGCGATCTCAGTACGTCGAGGAAGTCGGGCAGGAAGTCGACGGCGACGATGTGCACATCGAGGTCCTTGGCGAGAACCAGTGTCGACGCACCCGTGCCGCAGCCGATGTCGGCAACCTTCAGGTTCCGCCGCTTCGAAAGCCCCGACAGTTCGATGGCGCGACGCGTTTCCGCCTCGCCTCCAGGTCCTTGGCGGTCCGCCGTGATGTGAAGGTCAATCAGAAGCTTGAAGTCGTCCATCGGGTCATCCGGCTCCGTTACGAGTTCGACGCTGCGACCGGACCCGCCCATCGGCGCGCCCCGGCGTTCACTGCTGTGCGCGACGATACCTACTATGCATAGGGGTCGGCAACGTGAGTACGCGGCCTTCGGATGCAGTCGTTCAGCCGGCACCTTGCCCAGGTCCGTGATTGCCACTTGCGAATGACCGCTGTCGCTGCGCGTGACCTTCTCGGCGTCGTCGGCGAAGGTCAAGTTCCGGGGTAGACCGGTCGCCCGCTTAGAAAACCGCCGCCGACTCCTATGGGTCGCAAAGAGAAATTCGAGGCAGCGAGTGGCCCGCCCGAAAGCTGCCCACCGGGCCACCCTCCCAGCGAGGCCCCAGGAAAGCGGGCCGGCCGACTCCCGTCGAACGCCCCGCAAGTCCTGACCGGGCCCTTCAGCCCTTCACGCACACCACCTGCTTGAGCGTGTGCACCACGTCCACCAGGTCAGCCTGCGCCGCCATCACGGCTTCAATGTCCTTGTAGGCCGCGGGCGTCTCGTCGATGACGTCCTTGTCCTTGCGGCACTCCACGCCTTCGGTGGCGGCGCGGTGGTCGGCCAGCGTGAAGCGGCGCTTGGCCTCGCCCCGGCTCATCACACGGCCGGCGCCGTGGCTGCAGCTCTCGAAGGAATCGGGGTTGCCCTTGCCGCGCACGATGTAGCTGCGCGCGCCCATGCTGCCGGGGATGATGCCCAGCTGCCCGGTCTTGGCACTCACCGCGCCCTTGCGCGTGACATGGACGTCTTCGCCGAAGTGGTGCTCGCGGCTGACGTAGTTGTGGTGGCAGTTCACGGCCTCGATGTGGCTCTGGAAGTTCTTGTGGATCACGGCTTTGGCGGCTTCGATCACGCGCTTCATCATCACCTCGCGGTTGATGGCAGCGAACCTCTGCGCCCAGCCCACGGCGCGCACGTAGTCGCCGAAATAGCGGCTGCCTTCCTCGAAGTAGGCCAGGTCGACGTCGGGCAGGTTGGCCTGGTGGCGCAGCGCGTCCTGCTTGGCCAGTTCGATGAACATCGTGCCGATGGCATTGCCCACGCCGCGCGAGCCCGAGTGCAGCATGAACCACACGAAGCCGGCCTCGTCCAGGCAGACCTCGATGAAGTGGTTGCCCGTGCCCAGGGTTCCCAGGTGCTGGATGTGGTTGGTCTTGGCCAGCTTGGGGTAGTCGCGGCACAGTTCGGTGAACCCGGGCTCCAGTTCGGCCCAGGCCGTGTTCACCGCGCCCGGGGCCTTGCTCCAGGCGCCCGGGTCGCGTGAGCCCGGCTGGCGGCCGTGCGGCACGGCGCGTTCGATGGCCGCGCGCAGCGGCGCCAGGTTGTCCGGCAGGTCTTCGGCCGTCAGCGTGGTCTTGCAGGCCATCATGCCGCAGCCGATGTCCACGCCTACCGCTGCTGGGATGATGGCGCGCAGCGTGGGGATCACCGAGCCCACGGTGGCGCCGATGCCGAAATGCACGTCGGGCATGGCCGCGATGTGGTGGTGCACGATGGGCAGACGCGCGGCGTTGGTCAGCTGGCGCTTGGCTTGTTCTTCCACGGGCAGGCCGCGGGTCCACATCTTCAGCGGCACACCGCCGGGGACGTCTTCGTGGACGTAGTTGGTTTCCATGATGAATCTCCATTGTGAGTGCCCTGGCGGTACCGGTGGCACCATCGAGGCCGGCGCTCATTCAGCTCAAGCGCGTTCCTGCACGCGACGATCGGGGAAGACGCGCGGCCAGCCACTCGTGCACGTCGGCGCGGATGTGCCGACCTTCGAGCAGAAAGTCCTCGAAGCGGCTGGGCACATACGGCAGGTACATCAGTGGCATACCGGCCTCCTCGGGCGTGCGACAGGCCTTGCGGCCATTGCACAGGCCGCAGGCAGTGACCAGGTTCATCCAGGTCCAGCCGCCGCCGCGCGAATGCGGCACGATGTGCTCGCACTGCAGCTCGCGCTCGTGGAAGCGCTGCCCGCAGTAGGCGCAAGTCATACGGTCGCGCCGGAACAGCTTGTTCCTGCTGAAGGACGGCACCACTTCGAACAGGTTGACCCTGGGTGCGCCGTGCAGCGCAATGATGGGATGCAAGTCGATGACCGACTGCCGGCCGCGCGCGACATTGAAGCCGCCGCGCAGCGTGGCGAGCGGTCCGTCGCCGTCCACCCACGCTACCGAGCCCGTGGCCACGTGCGTGGCCGCGTGCTCGAGCGAGATCCACGCCTGCGGCGTGCCCTGGATGTCGAGTTGCAGCACTTGATTGGGATGTGGGTGGTGCATGGGCGGCCTCCTTTCGCGGCCTTTCGTGGGAAGCGGATGGATGGAACGTCCGGGTGGGCTCTAACCACCGGCCTCGACCTTCGGAGGGTCGCGCTCTTGCCGCTGAGCTACGGACGTCTGGAGACTGATGGCGGCAGCGTTTGGACTTGGACCGGCCCCCCCGGGCTTCAACGGCCGGTGCGTGGGGCCACTCGTCTGTGCCGCGCTTTTGAGTGTGGAGCGGGCGCGGGGGGTCGAACCCCGACCTGCCGGTTGGAAGCCGGCTGCTCTGCCCCTGAGCTACGCCCGCTGGGCTGCATGGCGGAAGGTTGGTCGATCGCGCCCGCGCCAGCGATCGCCGGTCTTGGCTGGAGTGGGGCCACGTGCTGGCCTCTCTGGCAACCTTCCTACTGCAGGTGGACTGCTCGTCCGGGGTTGGGAAGCTTCGCCGGCGTTCGCCTTGTGAGGGCGCCGCATCACCGCCGGACTGGAAATTGGTGCCCTCGATCCGAGCAGACCGAACTTGTTCGCGAAGGCTTCTGCGCCTGAGGCCGTGGCGCCTGCCTATTCCGACATGAGGGCGGCAAACTGGTGCGTCGCCGGGGGTTCGAACCCTGACCCGCCAGGTGAGTCCGGTACTCTGCCGCGCGAGTTCGGGACGCATGAAGATCGCATGCGCTTGGGGGTGACCGGCCGGAGTCGAACCGGCACCAGCGGGTTCACGGCCCACGGCTCTGCCATTGAGCTACGGCCACACCCAAGCACACGCTTGAAACTGGTCTCGGTGGCAGGTCTCGAACCTGCGGCCTCGTGATCCCAAATCACGCGCGCTGCCATCTGCGCCACACCGAGATGAAGCTGGCTCCCCGACGTGGCTTCGAACCACGGACCTCCTGGTTAACAGCCAGGCGCTCTGCCATCTGCGCTACCGGGGAAGCGAACTGGTACCTCGTGACCGATTCGAACGGCCGACCCGCCGGGTAGAAGCCGGCCGCTCTTGTCCACTGAGCTAACGAGGCATGGACTCGACGGTCCGATTCGAGCGGACGCGGGCTTGCGCCTTCGGCTTTGCAGGCCGTCGCCTTCGACCACTTGGCTACGTCGAGATGTCTGACATCGGACCACGGGTTCGATTCACCGCCTTCTGCATTGGCTTGAGCGTTGCTGCGCTTCGCGACACGTGCGTTCGCTGGCGTGCGTGCGTGCGTAAGCCGCTGCTCTGCAAACCGAACTGGTCCGGCTGTGCTGGTACCTCGTGCACGAATCAAACGTGCGACCTCCGGCTTCGGAGGCCGGCGCTCTGAAATCCAACTGAGCTAACGAGGTTCTGTCTTGCTGGTGCCGAGAGAGGGCTTCGAACCCCCGACGCACGCGCGTTCAACGCGCCGCTCTACCTGCTGAGCTATCTCGGCAATCTGTTCTGGCGACTCGTGCGGGCTCGACCGTGGAACCTGTCGCTCGCGGGGCGGTTGCGGTTCCAGGTGTTGATCTACACCCCGCGGGAGAACCATCCGGTCACGGGTTCCGGCGCCGCCCTATCCTTGCGGCCGATTTCCGCCCCAAAGCGTGAGCTCAATGGGCTTCCTGTTCCTTTGACGTCGCGTGCGGGATACGAAGCCGCGCCTCTCAGCTTGCGCTGCGGAGCAGCGGCAAAGCCCACGCTGCTGTCTTGGGTCGTCAATGCGCACGCGACATGTCTGGTGCCCTCGGCGACGGTTCGAACGCGCGGCCTGCCGCTTACAAGGCGGCTGCTCTGCCAGCTGAGCTACGAGGGCTTGTCTGAGTCCACTTCGGCTGTGCCCTAGCGCGAGCATCCCGTCGGATGTGGTGTCTCGCTGCACGGGGCCTGATCAATGGCCGCGCACATCCCGCACCGCCAACACCTTGTCGCGCGGCCACGGAGTGCAAGGACACACCCGAAGTGG
>JALHMT010000167.1 GCA_022843905.1 Rubrivivax sp. | reverse complement strand
GATCCACTATGCCGAGAACCCGGATATGCCGAGTGCGCGATCCGGCAGGCGTCCCGGCCCCTGCAACTGCGCCGCAGGTACCTGCGAAGCGATGCGGCATAACACGTGCGGATCGGGGACGATGAGCCCCGACGCGCGCGGTGGCAAGAGCCTCAGCCTGATGAGCGGCGGTGAGCGAACTTTCATCGACGCCTGCCTGACGCGCGCGATTGCCCTGTACTTGGCCCAGAACACGGGACGGCGATTCGATACGCTCTTCTCCGACGAGGCCGATGGGCCACTCGATCCAGAACACAAGCGCATGTTCATGGCGATGAAGCGCGAAGTCCTTCGGCTCGGCGGCTACCGGCAGGAGTTCTTCATCACCCAGACCCCGCACCTCGCGGCGATGGCAGATGCAATCATCGACCTCGACGCCATGCGGGTCGATGTGCATTCAGATGTTGCTCTGGTTGCTGAAGAAGCTCGTAGGTAGATGGGTTCAGTCGATGCACCTCGAACTTCGACGCGTACCACACAGGCACTCCTCACGCTGCGCTCCGAACGCACACGATGCGCGTAAAGCGAACACTCGGATGCGAAGGCCGTACGTCAGTGCCCGGCCATAAGCGGTCCTAGCCGTAGCCCTCGGAAATCTCTGCGTGGCCTAGCGGCGAGGGACAACCACCGCGAGGGTGGTCGGCTTACACCGCTCCGACCGCTAGCAATCGCGCATCGTTACTGAAGCGGCTAATGGGCCGTTGCCAGCTTGCTTGGTCAGCTCTGACTCAGTACGCTAGCAGCGCTCCCAGACGACTGTTGGCGGGGCAGCACTGGTTGTGAGCGCGTTGCTCGAACTCTTCGCCCACCCATCACCAAGTTTCAAGGAGGCACCTGTGCGTCGAAGATGGCTACTCGCAGCCGTTTGCAGCGCTCCGCTCGCCCGCGCCGTGGAACCGGTCACCGTGACCGCAGGAACGGTGTCGTTGTGGCTGGCAGAAGGTGCCGTGAACTACATGGGCGGCCAAGCAATGGCTTCCATCATGGGCGACCCCTCTATTCGTGATGTCAAGAAGTGGATTCGTGCCGCTATCGAAGAAATCAAATCGTTCATTGCAGCGGAGCTTCAGAGGCAGATAACAGATCAGTACATCAACGAAACCATCGATCGCATTGAAGGAATGCGACTCGATCTGCTGGACTACGGTGCGTCTAAGGACCAACGAATCTTGCTGCAGCAATTCGGGTCAAACATGAATACCTGGATTGCCGTGACGAAGCGTTTCGGCCTTCCTAGCGTCATGATCTATGCAAATGCCGTCAGCTTGAAGATGTTGGTCCTATCTGCATTCGTGAAAGATCATGGCGAAAGGGCGTATATCGAGAGACTGGAGGCGACAGCGGAGGAAGGTAGCAGCCACCTTAGAGCCATGATTTCGGAGAACAACACCTGGCTGGACGAGGGAGTTGCAAGCGTCGGCCCCCCTGTGTACACGAATCAGCCCCGCTTCATCCCCAATTGGGACTGCGGCTTTACCTTCAGAGGCGGCCGAGACGGTGCTGGCGACAACAACAGAGGACTAGCAGAACAGAAGTGCAACGCGAAGCGCGAAGAGCGGATAGCCGCGTTCAAGCGCGAGAAAGAAGCCGCCCAAACGACGCTCCACCTCCCGCTGTTGCGGTCGATCGAAGGATGGAATGCGGCTGTAACAGTGGCGAAGAAACTGCAGGCCAACAAGTGACGACGACAGAGGCAGCGCATCCGTTCAGACACCCTACCCCAGGGACGATTGGTTACGGCGCGCTCGCGGTGAGGCACACTCCGATGACCTCCTGCAATACGCCCTTCAACTTGCCCTCCGCGTCGTACTCGCAGTAGTTGGCACTCTGCAGGCCTGTTCCGCAGGAAAGTGCTTGCTGGGGTGTGGCATGCGCACGGTCTTTCCTTGCGGTGTGATTGCCGCGCTGCAGCCATCAGCGCTTGGTTTTTCGCCGCAACCCAATGCACCGAGGCAGAGGCACAACATCAACGAAGTGAGGTAGGTGCCCTCACTTCATCACCAACTGCGTCGCAGTCGCATCCAGGGTTGTTTCGAACGTGCCCTCAACCTCAAGAGTCTCAGCGGCAACTGCGACGGCTCCGAGGCCGAAACTTGCGGTCAATGGCTTAAGCACAAGGCCACCTTTCGAGGCCTTCGCCACCGCCTCCTGGAGGGAGGTCTGGACGCGAGCGGATTCCTGCGCAACATCGTAGCGAACGGCTTTGTCGACCTCAGCGACGATTCGATCGCGCAGAACTAGTGCGACCAAGTCCCAAGCCTTGTTGTCGACCACTTGGGCGAATGCGAAGTCCTTGAGGCCTAAGACGGAGCCCGCCACCTGTGGCGTGCCAAGCATAAAGATCTCTCCTTTGACGTCGGCCCATCTTCCTGGCACATCCAGCTTGGCCGCGATGCCCACTGCGACACGACTGCCCGACGGATAAACCTCCACCTTTGCCACATTCGCTCTAGCCTTTCCCGCGGGCGTCTCCACTTCGAACGTCTTGCCTGCCAGTTGCGCCTCAGCTGCCTTCGTCAGCACGTCGTATCGAACGCGCATTGGCACCGCCAGTCTGATTCGCGGCGCAGACTGCTCGATCGTCTTCAGCGGCGGCAGCGGCGCTGGCGGCACCAACATAGCCGATGGAGCGATGTCCGTCTCCGCAGCCACCTGCAGCGCAATTGCCGCGGCTCCGTTAGCTACAGAGACACCGGAGAAACCTACTGTCTTCGGCCGCACATTGACAAACATGCTGCCCAGCCCATCTGGAAGAACAACCGGAACACTGCTCGGCGCGAGGAGTTTCGCCACTTCCGTTCGAACCAGCTCACATGGAAGGCTTTTGGCAAGTTCGTCGCGAATGCCTCCCAGGCTCTTGTCGACTTCCGGCTTCACAACTCCGCCGACATCGATCCACACGCCGCCAGCTATCTCGAGCTCCGGATTACTGCCCCAGGACATGTCTAGACGCACGCTTGGCTTGAGGCACCAGTCTTCAGACACACCAATACCGATGTCGGCCGTGAGCGTTCCCGCCCCCTTGACGTCCTTGGCCTTCAAGGACAAAGCCTTTATGACCAGTTTGTCGATTTCGCCACTCCCCTTGATCTTGCCTTCCCCTTTGACCTTCACCGGCACGACCAGTCTGATTGATGCTGAGTCGCTTTGGACAACGGTGAACGCGTCGCGCGTTACCGTGAACTCTGCTTCGACGTCGACGCAATGCCTGGCGTTAAAGAGTCCAGGCGCGCACGGGCGGTCCTCTGGCTTTGGTCTTGCAACTACCGTGTAAATCCTTGGAGTGGTGTTCTCAAGGGCTGCTTGTATGGCCTCCAGCTGCACTGCGACACGTGCACCAATGATCGACTCCCGAATCGGCAACGGCGGGGCTGTACCGGCACTCCTTGCGGGTTTCGAGAACAAATCCGTCTCACCGCATGCCATGAGCGTCGCGGCGGAGAACGACAGGACAACCCGAGCCGCCCACCGCTGGGGCCTGATCTTTCGGAACATCGCTACTCCTCGCTCGTCGGACCCACGGACGATCCTCCGCACCTGCTTTGGAGCTACCGTCGCGCACGCTAATGCTCGGACGATTCTGCTGAAGCTTTGGGCAGGCGTCAAAGATCGCTGCGAGGACGATCCCACCCGTCACAGTGAACCCGAGCCGGATTGACTGGCCGGTTAGAGAAGCTCGAAGGGCAGCAGTGGGTCGAGCTCGTACAGCCAGGGTGGCCGCTCGAACGATCGCGATCTGAACACACCAGTCCTTCGCGCGGGTTCGGCCAACGCCCTTCGTGGCCATCGCCGAGGCCGGGGCCCTGCGGTCCCAGCGATCCCAGAAGGTTGCTCCGGAACCCTCATGGACGGTTCGTCGAGGTCCGCCGGCACGGCCGCCGCCTGCATATACGGCGGCGGCCGGCAACACTGGCAAGCCGATGACGGAAAGCCGCCGGTTCAAAGCGCGCTGAGAAACGCCATCAACTTGTCCTCCGGCCGATAGCGCCTGGCCTGCACACCGGGAGGCGCGACCTTGTCCAGCACACGCTCCTTCAACGTCAGATCGGCATCGAGGTAAATCTGGGTGGTCTCCAGCGATTCGTGGCCAAGCCACAGCGCGATCACCGACCGGTCGACTCCAGCCTGAAGGAGTTCCATCGCCGTGGTGTGACGCAACACATGTGGCGTCACGCGCTTGCGCGTCAAGGATGGGCAGGCCCGGCCGGCTGTGGCAACGTGCTTGGCCACGAGGTACTGGACGCCGTCAGCGCTGAGGCGGCTGCCTCTGGCACTCGGGAACAGTGTGACGGGCTCGGGTCCTAAGTCCCTGCTCATCCATGACCGCAACACGACCTGTGTCTGGTTGGCCAGCGGCGTGCAGCGCTCTTTGCGTCCTTTGCCGAGCACGTGGACGTGGGCGCCCGTGCCGAACCTGACATCGGCGGCTCGTAGGCCGGTTATCTCGGACAGACGCAGCCCGGTCTGGACCGCAAGCAACAACAGGACATGGTCACGCCGTCCCGACCATGTGGTCCGATCGGGTGCCGCAAGTAGGGCTTCGACCTCTTCGCGCGTCAGGTGGCAGACCTGCTTGCGGGTGCATCGCTTGCTGGGAATCGCCAGGACGCGCTGGATCAGGCCCGCATGTCCAGGCGATTCAAAGGCGGCGTACCGAAAGAAGGACCGAATAGCGCTCTGCCGCAGGTTCCGGCTTCTGGCACCTACGCCGCGTTCGTGCTCCAGGTCGGCAAGGAACGCCGCGATCAGCGGCGCGTCGAGTTGCTCCAACGCCAGCGCGCTCGGTGCAACCTTGAGGCGCTTCTCGGCGAACCGGAGGAAGAGGCGGAAGGTGTCACGATAGGAAGCGATCGTATGCGCGCTCGCCTGCCGCTGCTGCATGAGTCTTCGGGTGAAGAACCCCTCCAGCAGCACAGCGAGATTGCCAGTCGCGGCCGTCATGACAGCTTCTCCCAGTGACGCTCGAACCGGGCGAGCGCGTGGCCCATCAACTCGGGGCACGTGCTGAGGTACCAGTAGGTGTGCTCGATGCGCACGTGACCCAGAAAGGTTGACAAGGTCGGCAGGTGGCGCTCGACATCCTGGCCGGATCGGTACCAGCGCAGCAACGTTTGGATGGCAAAGCGGTG
>JALHMT010000166.1 GCA_022843905.1 Rubrivivax sp. | reverse complement strand
AACTGCGCGAGCGTCATCCCGAAGCGGCAGCAGGCCGTGCCGGGGTCCGCCCGCGCGGCATCGCGGATCAGGCTGAGGATGATGAAGTTGGCGTGCTGGACGTCATTGAGAGGTGATGAAGCCATGGTGCTCACTCCCGGTCTGCCGACTGGCGGGTCGACGCGGGAGCGGGATGGCCACCGCGTCAGGCCGGCGTTCGCTGTACGTTGCCGACTTGACGAATAGCGTAATCATGTAGACCGTAAAATGTCAATGATTAGCTTACACACTGTCAAAAACTAGATCGCTGGACGTAGGCGCCCTGCAGCGAACCGGGCAGGCCGGCAGGGCCCGGCAGGGGGTGCTTGGCGTGGTTGGCCAAGTCGAGTCGCGCAGTACCGACTCAGCTGGCGCGCGGGGCGGGTTCGAAGCCCAGGTCGAGTGCGGTGAAGAGGCTCAGCATGCGGGTCGGCTTCTCGTAGAGCTGCGCGCGGTAGGCGGCGAGCGTCGATTCCAGTTCGTCTTCCTGGGCGCCTCCCGCCTTGATCTGGCCGGTCAGGATGATGATGGGCGCACCCGGACTTCTAGTCCGCACCGCGGGCAGCAGATCCCTGATGTTGCCCTCACCCAGCATCCAGTCGAGGATGAAGCCGTCAAAACGCGAGGTCTCAAGGGCAGCCAGGAGGTTCTCGCCTGTCCGGTACGAGATCGCGTCGAGCCCCTTCTCGCGCAGGAACTGGACGATGCTGGCTGCCAAGTCGTCGTCGTCGTCAACGATGGCCACGCGCCGGGGTGGCGCCGCCTCGAAGATGAGGCGCTTGATCTCGTGGGCCTGGCGCTCGCCGGCCTCCGCGAGCGGCACGACGTTCCAGTGGTCGGCCGACTCCCCAGCGACGGCGACGAGGGGGCCGATGCGTGTCTTGGGTGGCGCCTGCGGGCCGAGCCAGATCGAACAGGGGAGCGCGACGCCACCGAGATGCAGCGTCGCCTGATGGCCCACGTCGTCGACGAGCGTTGCAAGCAGCCCGAACAGCGGTTCGCCGAAGTGCGAGGCGAGTCGCTTGATCTCGTCGACGTTCCACGGGCTTTCACCCGTCATCCGTCGGCGTACCTGCTGGTAGGACATTTCAACGGCGGCCTGGAGCGTCGCCAGCCGCTGCCTCTCGGGAACCGCATGCCTGTCGAGGACGGCGAGGATCGCCTTCGAGATGGGCAGTCTGGGCTCGCTGGAACCGGAATCTTGATCCATGTGTTGGACTCTTGTGCTGGTCCTGGAGGTCGGGAAACCGTCGGCGAGTGTACGGCGAGCATGGCTGCACTAACCCGAAACCGACTGCCGGCGAGTGTCTTGTATCAGTAATGTAACGACAAGAAGCGTCCAAATACTTGAGGCGTCGCATGATCACTTGTTAACGAAAAATGTAAAAGTACGGGACACCAACCCTTTGATGGGCTGGCGTCCCGCGAGGTTCTGACTTCGGTGCGCCGGTCACGCAGGACCGGCACATCCGGGGCTCACGCCGCTTCCGCGAGCGTGTCCCATTCGGCCTTCGATTGCTCGAGCAGCCTGCCGCCCAGCGCCTCGAACTCGGTGGCGCGGTCGTAGTCGTCCACGTCCTGGGCGAAGTGCGTCACGGCATTGACCAAGCCGTAGGCCGACAGGTCGCCGCCTTCGATCAGGTGGCGCAGCAGGCCGGACCGCTCGCCCTCGTTGAGGAGGTAGCGGGTCCCGACGACCTCGATGGTCCGCACCGGGTCGCCTTTCAGGCGGATGCCCATCGTGCGGCGCATCTTCTCGGCGATCTGCTGGAAGGTCGCTTCCGAGACGGCGGCCTCGACCACGTCGCGAACCTTGAGGAAGAAGGCCTTGTCCTCGGCCTGCAGCGTGTCGTCCCTGAACACCGTGACCTCGTCCGAGGACGCGTCGCTCATGCGGCCCACGTGCGTCTTGCGCATCGCGCGGTCGGCCGCGATCAGGCCGTTGCGGCAGATCAGGCGGTAGACCAGCGGCTGGACCGAGAGCGTGCCCTGGCCCACCTCGGAGTTGCTGATCACCACGCCGGCCTGGACGATGTCGCCGGGCTGGATCTCGATCTGCACACGTGGCGTGACCACCTTGAGGTACAGGCGCGTCGGCGTGAGTTCGGTGGATTCGAACCTGGCGTCGGGCAGGCGCTGCAGCATCGGCAGCACGTGCTCGCACAGGTCGTAGTTGTCGAGCCGGCGGTAGCGGTCCGACAGGAAGGCGCGCGCCTGGCCGTCCAGGGTGCGCACCATGCGCAGTTCCGGCTCGTGGTGCAGCCAGGTATCGACATTGCGGTCGAGCAGCGGCGCCTGCTCGTTGCGCATGCGCTCGAAGTAGGCGAACGGGATCTTCAGCTTGTCGGCCACCTGGCGGCGGAAGAGTTCCGTGGTGGGATACGTCTTCATGCCGTCGGGTGTCTCGACGCGGATGCGGGTGCTGCCGTCAGCAGCGGTCTCGTGGTGCATCAGGCCGGTGGGCACGATCATGTCGCGCTTGCTGGCCAGTTGGCGCTCGAGTTCGGTTGCCAGGGCAACCAGGGAACGTCCGTTCTTCATGGAAATGCTCCAGATGAAAAGCGGTGACGCCTTCGCCCCTGCGGGGGCTGCGTCCCCGCGGGGTGGTGGACCGGGATGTCCGCAAGGACAGGCCGGGCCGGGATGTACGGCGACGCCAGGGTCGCCGTCGGGATTCGTGTGCTGCTTGCGCCGCGTGTGCGGCCTGGTGCGGCAGCTGCCAGTCGGGAAATCGGGAACCCTCGTCGCTGGGTCCGCCGGGGCAGGCCCACTGAAGAGGGGCGGCGTGGGCTGTCTGCTACGACAGGAACCCCACGCCGCCCTGGAAATGCCTATGCCGCTCGCCTCGAGGTGGCGAGGCGGGCGAGCCAGATGTCGGCCCAGTCGGTGCCGTCCTGTCTGGGGACGAACACCTGGACCTCGCGGGTCGGGCGATCCGGTTGATCCGGATTGGCGCCCCCTAGCTTCCTGGTGTCGCGTTTCAGGCGGTGCGCCAGGGCATAGGCCGAGGCCTGGCCGTCGAACTCGGCGTTGGCGTCGTTGTCCGCGTAGATGCAGACGCGAGCGACCGGGTCGGGGATCCAGAGCTTCTCCAGGTTCCCGCAATTCAGCGCGGCCCAGACCGGCTTGCCGGTGCTCAGGTGCACCGCCAGCGCCGTCTCGATGCCTTCGGCCACGGCAAGTTCTTCGCCTGCCTCGAAGAGCCTGACGGCCGCGCCGTTGATGCCGGACGACAGCACCTTGCGCGACTGCGCGCCCATTGCCTTGCGGCCGTCCCGCAGGTAGGTTCGGTGCAGGGTGACGGCATGTCCGTCGCTGCCCTGCACAACGGCCAGCATCGCCGGGTACTCGGCGATCTTCTTCGACCGTTGCTGGCCCGCCGGCTTCTCGAAATAGCCCAGCGCCGGATGGAAGCGAAGCGTGCGCGGGTAGGTGGACAAATGCAGCCCGCGGTTGCGCAGGTAGCGGTCCACCTCGTCGCCCTGGGTGACGGGCTTGGCTTCGTGCCAGATGTGCTGGCACAGACGCTTCATCTTCTCCGGGGACGGGCCACCGGGCAACTGCGCCGCCGTGGCGCGCACGGCGCCCAGCTGCCTTTCCAGTCGGCCGAGCAGTTCGCCGAACTTCAGCCCCAGCACGCCTTGAGCGAGCTTCAGGCCGCCACCGGCACCGCACGAGCGGCAGTGGTAGTTGCCTTCGCCGAACTTGTCGGTGTACTGGAAGCGGTCGGTGCCGCCACACAGCGGGCACGGCTGGTTCTTGCCGTTGAGGATGCGCTCGTCGACGCCCAGCGCCCCGAGCAATGGGGTCCAGTGACCATGCGCGCGGGTCTTGAGGTCCCTGACGCGCGATTCGAAATCATCGTTCATGATGTCCTCGCTTCGATGTTGATGTCACACCGCTGCGGTGCTGCCACTGGCCCGGCGACGGTGTCGTCGCCGAGCCCGTGCTGCTGCAGCCCGCATGGATGCCGCATGGGTGTCAGCCGCAGCTGCCGATGTGGTGGCAGTTCGCGCATCGCAGGCAGCCGTCGACCTTGTGCTGCGCGTGCGCGCCGCACTCGGGGCACTTCTTGCCGCTGCTCAAATTCACGACGTTCGCCAGGTTCGAGTTCTCGACCCCGGCTTGCGCAGTAGCGGCTGCCAACCCGCCCGGAACTGTTGCTTCCGTCGATGCTTGATCCCGCGCCGCCAACCGACGCGCCAGCGCGGCCACCGGCACCTGGTTGCCCAGGCTGTCCAGGAAACCGCGTCGCGCGAGGATCTGCTGCAGCGCATGTCCAATGGCTGCGACTTCGGAGTCATGGAAGCGCGGCGCCTGCGCGCCGTCCTCCCTGGTCACGAAGCCGCAACGCACGGGGCCCTTGTCCCAGACCACTTCGCACATGTTGGCCAGTGCCTTGGAGATCGACGCACCGGAGCGCGCGACCATCGACAGCAGCCGCATGTTCGACGAGATCCATTGCTGGCCCTCGTCACGCTGGCCGGCCGGCACGAAGAACTCGACCGGACGCTCGATCACGACCAGTTGGCCGCTCACGATGCCGGACACCCGCACGAAGTTGACCGTCAGGTAGACCGACTTCTTGCCTTCCACGGTCCAGAACTCGACCTTGGAGGTCAGGCCTTCGAGTTCGCCGGCCGGGCGGCTGGCGAACTGCCTGCACAGCGGATCGTCATCGGGCGCGGCATCAGCTGCCGCCGGTGCCTCGACCGACAGCACCGCGCCCGTGACTGAGTTTGGCCGGTAGGTCGCCAGGCCCTTGAGCCCGGCCTTCCAGGCCTGCATGTACAGACCCCTGAACGACTCGAACGGATAGTCGGCGGGCACGTTCACGGTCTTGGAGATCGACGAGTCGATTGACGGCTGCACCGCCACCAGCATCTGCAGGTGCTGTTCGGCCGTCATGTCCAGCGCGGACACGAAGGCTTCGGGCAGGGACTTCGTGTCACCCCCACGCTCCCGCAATAGCCGGTAGGCGTGATCCTCGACCGCGTACTCCCGGGTCGAACCGTCGGGCATGCGCTTCCTGCGCGTGTAGCTCCAGGCGAACGCCGGCTCGATGCCGTTCGACGCGTTGTCCGCGAAGGCCAGTGCGATCGTGCCTGTGGGCGCGATCGACAGCAGATGGCTGTTGCGGATGCCGCGTTCGGCCACCGCG
>JALHMT010000165.1 GCA_022843905.1 Rubrivivax sp. | reverse complement strand
GGTGGTCGAGTTCGTCTACACGGACGCCACCGGGATGAATTAGGCAGGCCAATTCACCAACCTGGTAGCCACCCTCGGCCAAGGCGGCCAGAAAACTGTCATCAAGCGATCGGTCGAGGTAGTCCTTCTTGCCCGTGTAGTAGAGCTTTCTTGGACATTCGGCGGCCAGCTTGAAGCGGGACTTAGTGAGGTACCTGACGGCTTGGTTCATAGGAAGATGGGATGCCGGAGTTCCAGGAGGGCCGTGCACCCGGCCTGTCTCGAATCGCCATGGCCGTCAGTTTTGACGATAGCGCTGGCGGATGGTGGTGCCACGCTACAAATAAGGAAGCCAAGGCCAGCGGGCAACTCATTCTTGTGAGTTCGCGATGGCTTGTCCATAGGAACTTTCGCTTGGTAGCGGACGCGTCGGGCTCCTGACATGCTCACGCTAAGCCATCAGAGCGCCGGCCTGAAGAAACGCAAAACGCTTGCGCTCCGTCCGAGATTGAGTCAGGTGAAGGGCTTGCCCCGACGCTTGAACAACCAAATTGGTGTTGCGAGTGGCTGGTTGGCTAAAAGTCCGAGAGTCTGACTCCATTCACCGATACAAGCTGGTCCAGCCGCAGCGTATCACCCGAACTCAAGGCCAGAAACTCAACGCCGCCGCGCGCGTACACGTCCCGAATTTCTGCGTTGATCCTGCGTGATTCGCCTTCGGTATTGAGGTATTCCACCTCGGCATTCGTATGCCTAGTCGCTAGAGATTCCAGCACATCGTGGAACTCGCAACTGATAGGTTTGTAGTCGCTCATGGCCGAGTCTCCTCAAAGCGTTGCACTTTTGGCAGCATGCTACTCGCAACGAGGTGGAAGGGTCCCACCAATGAATGAGCAGGGGGCCGTCATAGCGGGTCTGTCGCGAACTTACCCTTAGCCGGAGCGATCCCGTTTGAGAGCGGGGAGTGCTCGCTCTCTGTGAGAGCGGCCTGCCTGGGGAGGAAGCGGTGCTTCGAAATAGCCGGATCCAAGGCGTCCAATCAACGAACACTTGGTGCTCGGGCCGACGTGTCCGAGCAATAACCGCTCAACTCGAAGGCGGATTGGTCGCGAGAAGTTGGTCAAGCTCTCCATTGGCTTCGAGGTCAGCAAGGTCGTCGGAGCCACCGACATGCGTACCATTGATGAATATCTGCGGCACGGTGTCTCGGCCCGACGCTTCGGTCATGGCCTGTCGGTGAGCTGGGTTAGCATCAATGTCAAGTTCCTTCCATTGCACTCCTTTTTCCTTTAGGAGCGTCCTGGCCCGTCGGCAGTACGGGCACCAACCCGTCGTGTAGAGCAGTACATCAGGTTTCATATTGCATCTCCGATAATCAATGTTTAAGAATAAGCCTTGGCATCTCAGCCTAAGGAGAAGGTGAACGCCTTCGCGGTGGTATCGAATTCATCACTCTCATACCCGCGTGCGAGCTGAATGTGGAAAGCACGGTCTGTAGATGGATGCCATCGGCGCACAAAAGGGGTGTTCCAAACGTTGCGCGGCGTAGCGAAGGTCAATTGCGCGTCCTACCAGATCCAACCGCCCGCTTGCGCCACTGGCAAGCTCAGCCATAACGCTCTTCCCTGAACGGGTCACCGCGCATGTGGTAGCCGTGCAGCTCCCAGAACCCCGCTTCTTCCTCAGTCGTGAACTCAAGGCTACTCAGCCACTTGGCTGATTTCCAGAAATACAAGTGCGGCACCAACAGGCGTGCAGGTCCGCCGTGCTCGTGCGTCAGGGGTTTGTCGTCGAAGTGGGTGGCGACCATGGCGCGCCCTTGCGTCAAGTCCGCCAGCGGCAGGTTGGTGCTGTAGCCGTCCTGCGAATGTGCAAGCACCCAGGGGGTGGGTGCTTGCACGCCGGCTGCGGCGAGAAGGTCGTCCACTGTGACGCCACGCCATCGCGTGTCGAACTTGGACCAGGTGGTCACGCAGTGAATGTCGACCACCTGCTCGCTCTGCGGCAGAGCCTTGAATTCGGCCAGAGTCCATTGGGCCACCAGTCGCGGGCCGACTTTCATGGTCAGCACCCATTCGTCATCGCTGCGCGGGCGCGGTGAAGGCCCATGGGTCAGGACTGGGAAACCTTCAGTCAGAGACTGTCCCGGCGGCAAACGACCCCCGTGGTTGTCGACGCCGCGGTTTCGGCCAAGAAAAGATCGATTGATCGGCATCTTCGCTCCCTCTATTTAGTTCACCACCAAGAGCTTGCGGCGGTCGATGATGGTGGGCAGGAATTCCGTGACGGTGGGGTGCACTGGCAGTGCCTCACGCACCGTGCGCCAGGTGCCCTGGCTGGCCATCACCAGGCCAATGGATTGAATGATCTCGTCGGCCTGTATGCCCAGCATCGTGGCACCCAGGAACAGGCCGCTGTCTTCATCGATCAGCAGCTTGATCACGCCCACGGTTTCACTCTCTTCCTTCGCCCGGCTCACGTCCTTCATCGCGTGCACGGCCTGCGAAATACGTCGACCCTCTTTTTCCACTAGGCGCTTGGCCTCGGCTTCGTACAACCCCACGTGTGCCAGTGGTGGATCGGTGAACATGGCATAGATGCTGTTGCGCGCGTCGGCGCTACGCTGCCCGCCCGCGAGGTTCTCGGCCAGAACCTCCTGATCGTGGTAGCTGGTGTGGGTGAAGGCCCCGCGCTGGTTGATGTCTCCCAGCGCCCAGATGCCTGGTACGTCGGTCTCGAGCCGATCGTTGGTGGCGATGTAGCCACGCATGTTGGCCCTCAACCCCACACTATCCAGCCCCAGATCGTCGGTGTTGGGCGCGCGGCCGGTAGCCACCAGCAGGTGGCTGCCGCCAATGATGCGGCCGTCGGCCAGTTGAACACAGGTGCCGCCCTCGGTTTCCCCCGGTTTGACTGCCGCAATAGACACGCCGATGTAAACGTCGATGTCCTCGGCCTGCAGCATCTCGGTGACTGCAGCGGACACGTCGACGTCTTCCCGTCCCGTCAAGCGCGGCCCCGTCTCGATGATGGCGACCTTGCTGCCGAGGCGGCGAAAGATCTGCGCCATCTCAAGGCTTATGTACCCGCCTCCGATGATCACCAACTTGCGGGGCAGCTCGCGCAACGCCAACAGTCCCTCGCTATCAAGGTACGGGTTTTCTGCCAGACCCGGAATTGGCGGCACGGAGGGGCGCGTACCCGTGTTCAGGATGATTTGAGGCGCGCGCAAAATGTGTTCGCCCGCCCGCACCAGGAACTCGCCACCATCGCGACCCGTCAGCCGGCCGTGGGCCTTAATGATGCGCAGGCCCTGCAACCCGCCGAGCCAGCTCTCGAGTCCGGATCGCGCCTGGTCGACCCTATCTTGCATGCGTTGCATGGCGACGGCGAAGTCGACGTTCACCGTGCCCACATTCACTCCGAACTCGGCAGCGCGACGGGCCAGGTAGGCCACTCGCGCCGATTTGCGCAAAGTCTTGGTGGGTGTGCAGCCTCGGTTGACGCAGGTGCCGCCAAGGTCGCGGGCTTCCACCAGCGCGACATTGCGGCCGCGATCCACGAGCTTGGCCGCCAGAAACGGCCCTGCCTGCCCAGCACCGATAACGATAGTGTCGAAGTTCATCATGACTTGACCAACGCCGCAGCGTTCATGCAGTAGCGCAGGCCGCTGGGTTCGGGCCCATCGGGGAAAACATGGCCCAGGTGCGCGTCGCACACATTGCAGGTGGTCTCGATGCGCGTCATACCATGGCTCGAATCGTAGTGGTGCGCGATCAGCCCGGGCGCCAGCGCCTGCCTGAAGCTGGGCCAACCACTCTTGCTTCGGAACTTGCTAGAAGCGTCGAACAGTTCGGTACCGCAGCACACGCATCCATAAACACCGGGTTCGAACAAGGTACACATGGCCGAGCTGTGCGCAGGTTCGGTTCCCCTCTGTCGCGTGACGCGGTACTGCTCGGGCGTCAGGCGTTGACGCCACTGCTCGTCGTCGAGCTCGAGCCGCCGTGGCGGCGGTGGATTGTTGCCTTGCGCGTGCTGGATGACCTCTCGCCAGGTGATGGTTCCTGCATCTGGCGTGGGCACAGGTGGCGCCGACTCGGCGCGTTTGAGCTCGGCAATGAGTTTTTCGACGTCGATGCGGAAGTAGTTGTAAACCACCGCGCCACTGGGATCGACAAGGATGAACCAGGGTGTGCCGCCGTTGCGGTAGCGCTGCATCAGCACCGAACTGGCGCCCACGCGGCCGGCGCCGGCGTCGTGGCCGAACGGTATTGGCAGTGCGTATTTGCGTTGGTTCGCTGCCACCCGATCTACGGTGTTGGATTCAAAGTCCTCGAAAACCGTTTGCACCGCCACAAAGCTGACGAAGGGCGAACCGCGAAACGCCTCGACCACACGGACCAGCGAGGGAAAGCCGGTCACGTGGCAGCCTGGGCAGGCGTCCTGGAAACAGAAGATCAGCTTGAATGCCCCGCGCATCTTGTCCAGACCATAGTCGGCCAGGGGTTGGCCGGCTGCGTCGATCCATTGCGTCACGCCCAGTTCGGGCGCGGGTTCCCCCGTGATGCCTGCTTGTACGCTGTCTTCTTGCATGGTTGTTCCTCCAGGTGCGGTTGAGTAGTTGCGCTCGGGAATCCGCCGTTCAGGTGCCGCAGAAGGTACGGTAGTTCTCCGTCTGCTCTGCCGGTGCGGGCTCGGCTAACGAGCTGTCCGCCGGATGCTCGTCGAAAGGGTGTTCCAGCACCCGCAGCAGGCGCTCGAAAGGTGCCAAGTCATCGCGCTCCACGGCCGCCGCTAGCGCCGCTTCGACGTGATGGTTACGCGGGATGTAGATCGGATTGGCGCTCCGCAGGGCCGCCGCGAGTTCGTCCAGGTCTGTGCCTACCGCGTGGGTGCGCTCGCGCCAGCGCTTCAGCCAAAGTTCCAGCGCTGCGTCCGCCCCTCCGAACAGCGCGCGAAGCGGCGTGTCGTTGCCTTGGGCCGCGTCGGCCAGGCGGGCAAACGCGAGCGTGAAATCGATGCGGTACTGGCTCAGCAGCGTCAGGTAGTCGTCGGCCAGCGCGCGGTCGTCCCCACCGCTGCCGTCCAAGCCCAGCTTGAGCCGCAGGACGGACGTCCAATGAAAGTCGAAGCGTTCGGCAAATGCCTCTACAGCCGCGCCGGCGCGTTGGGCCGCAGACTCGGCATCGGCGTCGATCAGGGGCAGCAAAGCGTCGGCCAAGCGTGCCAAGTTCCACTGCGCAATCGCCGGCTGATTGCCATAGGCATA
>JALHMT010000164.1 GCA_022843905.1 Rubrivivax sp. | reverse complement strand
CGTGCTGGCGCACCGCCGCTGGCGCTGCAGGGCCAGGCGCGGTTCGCGCAGGCGGGGGATGGCAGCCTGCAGCTCACGCTGGAGACCGCCACGGCACGCGCCGGCCCGCAGGCGCGCGCCACCGCGACAGGCACCGCCGCGCGCAGTGCGGCCGGCCTGTGGAAGGTGACGACCGAAGGCGAACTGCAGCGCTTCGACCCCACGCCCTGGTGGCCTGCCGCCGCTCCGGGCCGCGGGCCGCACTCGCTCAACGGCCGCTGGTTGGCCGACCTGGCCTGGGACGGCAGCCGCGGCGTGCCGCTGATCGACGCGCTGCGCGGCAGCGCCCGTTTCAACTTGGCCGACAGCCTCTGGGCCGGCCTGCCCTGGCGCGGCCGGGCCGAACTGCAGGCCGATGCACGAACCCTGCAAGGCAGCGCCGACCTGCAGGCCGGGCCCAACCGCCTGCAAGGCAGCGGCAGCCTGCAGCGCCGCGCGCAGGGCGCAAAGGGGCCGGGGTCGTCGTCAACGTCGGGGTGGGCGTCGGCGCCGCTGCGCGCCGACATCGACCTGCAGGCCCCGCAACTGGCCGCCTTCGCGCCCCTGGCCGCCTTGCTGCCGGCCGGCGCGGCTGCCTGGTGGCCCGGTGCCGGGTCGCTGAACCTGCAGGCGCGAGCCGACGGCATCTGGCCTTCGCTGCGCAGCGAAGGCAGCCTGCGGGCCCAGGGGCTGCGCAGTCCGTCGCTGTCGCTCGCGCAGGCCGACGCGCGATGGAACCTGTCGCTGAACGGGGCCGATGCGCCCTTGTCGCTGCAGCTGACGGCCAGCGGCCTGCAGTCGGGTGAACAGCGACTGGAGAGCCTGGCTGCCACGCTGGAAGGCAGCCTGCGGTCGCACCGCCTGGACCTGCGTGCCAGCAGCCCGTTGCGCCCGCCGGCCTGGGCCGAGGCCGCGGCCGGCGTGACGGCCGCCACCGGCAGCCGGCTGCTGCTGCAGGGCAGCGGCAGCTGGTCGCCTGCGGCGGCCGGCGGCGGCACCTGGCGCGGCACGCTGGCCGACCTGCGGGCCTTGCCGCGGGGAGCAGAACCGGCCCGGGCGCCGAATGTCGTGACCACGCCCACGATCGGCACCTCGGGCACCTCGGGCACCGCCGCCGGCCCGGCCTGGCTGGCCGCTCGCAACCTGCAGGCCACGGTCGTGATCGGGCCCGACCGGCAGCCGCGCAGCGCGATGCTCGCGCCCGGCCGCGTCGAGGCCTTCGGCGGCGCCCTGGTCTGGCAGGACGCTTCGTGGCGGGCCGGCGCAACACCGCAGGCCCCGCCGCGCCTGTCGCTGCAGGCCACCGTCGAACCCATCGCCGTGGCGCCCTGGCTGGCGCGTTTCCAGCCGCAGCTGGGATGGCAGGGCGACCTCGCCGTGGGCGGACGCATCGACGTGCGCAGCGCCGGCCGCTTCGATGCCGACGTGGTCTTCGAGCGCAGCGGCGGCGACCTCAGCCTGACCATCGAAGGCGTGCGCCGTGCGCTCGAACTGAGCGACGTGCGCGTGGGCCTGGCGGCGCACGACGGGCTGTGGGAGTTCACCCAGGCCCTGGTCGGCCGCACGGTGGGCGTGGTGGGTGGCCTGCAAAGCATGCGCACCACGCCGCAGGCGGCCTGGCCGGAGGACAGCGCGCCGCTGAGCGGTGGCCTCAGCCTCATCGTGCCAGAGCTGGGCGTGTGGGCGCCCTGGCTGCCGCCGGGCTGGCGGCTGGGCGGGCAGCTGCGTGCTGCGGCGTCCTTCGGCGGACGCTTCTCGGCACCCGAATACCGCGGCGAGATCACCGCCGAGGACATGACGGTGCGCAACCTCTTCGAAGGCATCCACCTGCGCCAGGGCGCGCTGGCCGTGGCATTGACGGGCACCGAGGCGCGCATCGAACGCTTCGAGTTCCGCGACGGGCCGGGCGAAGGCCGGCTCACGCTCAGCGGCGGCGCCAGCTTCGGCCAGACGCCGCAGGCGCAACTGCGCGCCGTGGCCACGCAGCTGCGCGCGCTCGACCGCATCGACCGACGGATCACGCTGAGCGGCTCGGCCGATGTCGCGCTGCAGGGCGAACGCCTCAAGGTGTCGGGCGCCTTCACCGTCGACGAAGGCCTGGTCGACATCACGCAGGCCGATGCCCCGTCGGTCGACAGCGACGTGCTGGTGGTCAACCGGGCTCCGTTGCGCCCGAGCAATGCCCGCGTGGCGGCCGCGTCGCCGGCAGCCCGGCCGCCGGGCGCGGCGCGCAGGCCGCTGGCTGCGGCCGACGTCGACCTGCGCGTCGACCTGGGCCAGGCGCTGCGCCTGCGCGGGCGCGGGCTGGACACCACGCTGCGCGGCCAGCTGCGCGTGACGACGCCGCAGGGGCTGCTCGCCATCCACGGCGAGATCGACGCCTCGGGAGGCACCTACACCGCCTACGGGCAGAACCTGCGCATCGAGCGCGGCGGCCTGGTCTTCAGCGGCAACGTGGCCACACCGGTGCTGGACATCCTGGCGCTGCGCGCCGACATCGACACGCGCGTGGGCGTGGTCGTCACCGGCAGCGTGGCCAATCCGCGTGTGCGGCTGTACAGCGAGCCCGACCTGGGCGAGCTCGACACGCTGACCTGGCTGCTGCTGGGCCGCGCGCCCGAAGGCCTGGGCCGCGACGACACCGCGCTGCTGCAGCGCGCGGCACTGGCCCTGCTGGCCGGCGAACGCGGCGGCAGCGGCCTCATCGAGCGCCTGGGGCTGGACGAGCTCTCGCTGCGCCGCGGCGACAGCGGCGGTGTGGACCAGACCATCGTCAGCCTGGGCAAGCAGATCAGCCAGCGCCTGTACATCGGCTACGAACAGGCCCTGGGCGCGGCCGGCGGCACGGTGCAGCTCATCTACCGCATCGCCGGTCGCATCACGCTGCGCGCGCGCACCGGCAGCGAAAACGCCATCGACGCCATCTGGACCTGGCGCTGGAACTGAGCGCCAGGATCCCCGCCCGAACCCTCCAGCACCTGCAGGCCAATGGCCTTCTGCAGAAGGTTCGCACGACCGATGAGGCGCCGCCGTCGACACGAGCTTGGCGTGGCGCTCGGGACCCGGCACGCCTGCCGCAGGGCAGGTCCCGACTCGTTGCAGGAGACGCCAAGGATCCGCAACGACGCTTCAACGGACCACCGAGCGGTCCTGGATCCGGGGATGAAACTCCTGAGGCAGGTCGCCGGCATGACGATGACCCACGTCGAGGCCAGCATCGAGGAGCGCGGCATCCGAACGCGGACACCACGCCCCGCGCCGTTGAAGGCGGCGCGTTGATGCGGACCTGCCCGCCGCCGGGTCAGCCCCCGCCGCTGCTCATCAGCGCAGGCAACACGAACGCGAAGGCCGCACCAATGGCCAGCAGCAGCAAGGAGACCCCGTAGACCACCAGCGACCAGCGCCGCGTGCGCAGGCAGGCGGCGCGCAACTGCGGGTCCAGCGGGCAGGGCGCCGTGCGGTTGCGCCACTGCAGCACACCGCTGGCCAGCATCAGCACGCTGGCCGTACCGAACAACCAGCCCTTGTGCTCGCTGAGCCACACGATCTGCGGCACCGCCGACACCAGCCCCGACAGCGCCGCTCCCGCGCCCAGCATCACCAGCAGCGCCGGCAGGGCGCAGCACACCAGCGTGCCGGAGCTCGCCAGCAGCGACAGCCAGGCCGAGAGCGCCGATTGCCGCAGCTCGGCGCGCCCGTCGCCGGAGTCCGCGAGCGGCGCCATGCGGCCCGCACTCGACGAGCCCTTCACTTGGACTTCATCTCGGCGCGGATCGCCGCCACCGTCTGCGGCACCGGCTGCGTGGACGTGACCTCGTAGCCGGCCTCGACGATCTCGGCCCTGACCCTGGCGACGTCGATGCTCTTGCCCGGCTTGGGCTGCACGGCCACGACCTTCTGCGCCAGATTGATGTAGAGCGGCCCGGTCTCGCTCATCTTGGTCAGGCGCTTCTCGATGCCCTGCGCGCAGAACGCGCAGACCATGCCGTTGACCGCGAACTTGACGGTGCCGGCGTCGCCGGTGGCTGACGCCGGTGCGGGGGTCTGGGCCAGTGCGGCCAGGCTGGCGGCGCCGAAGGCGAGCGCGGTGAGGACTTTCTTCATGGGGGATCTCCTTGGAGTTGGGATCGGGTTCAGTGGTTGAACATCAGGTTGAACATGCCGCCGTCGCGGTTGACGCCGAGCTCGACGAACCAGCGGCGGTGAATGAAGCGCAGCATCGGCGTCAGCAGGCTGCCTTCCTGCATCGAGCCGGCGCTGTAGCGCGTGCGCTCGGCCTCGATCAGCAGCCAGGGCTGGATGCCTTCGTACTCGGCCTCCCAGAACGAGAAGCCGGTGCGCACGCGGGCCACGTCGTGGCGCAGGCTGTCCTCGCCGCGCAGCATCTTGACGCTGCCGCCGAGGTAGACGCGCGTGGTCTCGTAGTCGGCCATGAAGGCCGCAGCGCCATAGCCGCCGTCGCCGGCTGTCCGGCCGTGGCCGCCGGCGCGGCGCAGGTGCCCGGCATCGCCGACCAGCCACAGGTTGGCCTGCGCATGCGGCAGGTTCCAGCGGTGCAGGCGGTGCGTGAGGCTCAGGCCCGCGCTTTCGCGCAACAGGCTGACGCCGTGGGCCGCGGGCTCGTCCCAGCGGCGCAGCACGGCGCCGGGGGCCCAGGTCTGCGCCAGCGCGTAGTTGGCGGCCAGGCTGCGCGTGGACGGCGTGCTGTCGAGCATCAGCATCCAGCTCTCGTAGTGGCCCATCGGCAGGGCCGAGGCCGTTGCGTGCAAGGCCATCGTGGCAGCGGCCAGCAGCGCCGGCAGGCCGGGGCCCGCTGGCGCCCGGGGGAGGGATCGGTTCATCGAGTTCCTGACGAAGGCAAATGGCAGATCACGCCGGCGGGGGGCCAAGCCCCACCGTCGGCGACCCAGGTGCTTCGTCAGGCCCGCGGCGGACGCTCGGGCAGCGGCAGGGCGGGCGGGCCGTGGCCTTGTGGCACGGCCGAAGGGGCGCTGCTGGCGGCTGCGTCGTGCGCGAGTCCGGCTTCACCCATGCAAAGTGCAGAGCCGTGGCACAGCGAGCACAGCGAGCAGCCGCTGGCGGACTCGTCGGGCGTGGTGCCGTCGTGCTCGGCCATCGCGGCGTGGCAGGGCGGCATCGATGCCTCGCCGGCGGCCGACTGTGGCGCGGGCGCCGGCAGGTGCATGGCGGTTTCAGCCCAGCCGCGCAAGGGCAGCAGGGCCAGCATCAGGCCCAGCAGCAGGCCGCCCCACGAACGGCGGCCCTGGCGCAG
>JALHMT010000163.1 GCA_022843905.1 Rubrivivax sp. | reverse complement strand
GCGGTGCCGCCGCAGGGTGCACCGCGCTCGCTGGGCTTGATCTCTGCGCAAGGGGTCACGGTGATCCGGCGCGAGCGCCTGCTGCCCGACGTGCTGGATGCCGACAAGACAGCGGCCCTCGCGGTCAGCGTGGAGCCTCCGGGCGGCTCACCCACGGGCGCCCCGACCGGGCCGGTGGTCTTCGCGGGCAGGGTGCAGCCTTGATGAGCCCTGTCCCAGGATCCGGGACCGGTCGGCCACCAGGGTCGATGGCGGGACACCGTCACGCTGACGGCTGACGGCTGACGGCTGGCGCACGCGCAGGCGCCCGATGGCGCCTGTTCACGATCGGACACAGCGGCCACGCCGCGGTGCAGCGAACATCCGCCTCAGGTTCCGGAAAGCCCCGCCATGCCCCTGACCTGCCTTGCACTGCCGTCGATGTCGTTCCCGCTGCGCCCCGCGGCCCTGCTGCTGGCCGCCTCGGCACTGCTGGCTGCCTGCGGCGGCGGTGGCGACGGCACGCCGCCGCCCGATCTGACGCCCACCGCCATCACCGCCCAGGCCGGCGCCAGCCAGCCCGGCACGGTGAACACCGCCGTGGCCGCCGCGCCCGCGGTGCGCGTGAGCACGCGCGACGGCGCGCCCGTGCCCGGCATCGCCATCACCTTCGCCGTCGTCAGCGGGGGCGGCAGCGTCGGCGGCGCCAGCACCTCCACCACCACCACCACCAACGCCGCGGGCGTGGCCACGGTGGGCGGCTGGACGCTGGGCAACACGGTGGGCGAGCAGCGCCTGTCGGCCCGATCACCCGGCCTGCCCGAGGTGAGCTTCAGCGCCATGGCCGCGCCTGCACCCGGCACCGGCGTGCTCGAGCGCAGCGCCGGCAGCGAAGGCCAGAGCGCCACCATCGGCAGCGCCGTGGCCGTGGTGCCGGCCGTGCGGGTGCGCGATGCCGCCGGCGCCCCGCTGGCCGGCGTGACGGTGAACTTCGCCGTCACGGCCGGCGCCGGCAGCGTGCAGAACGCCAGCGCCGTGAGCGACACCACCGGCCTGGCCAGCGCCGGCCGCTGGACGCTGGGCAGCGCCGCCGGCACGCACACGATGCAGGCCAGCGCCAGCGGCTTCGCACCCACCGTCTTCAGCGCCACGGCCCTGGCCAGCGGCGCGCCCACCTTCACACGCAGCGTCTGGCTCGGCGGCCTGGCTGCGCCCTGGGACATCGCCTTCGCGCCCGATGGCGCGGTGCTCTACACCGAGCGCAGCCGGGGCCTCAGCGTGCGCACGGCCGCCGGCACGACGCGTCCCTTGTTCCGCCCTGCCGACTTCGTGGCGCAGGACCAGAGCGGCATGCTCGGCCTGGCATTCGACCCCGAGTTCGCCAGCAACCGCACGCTGTACGTCTTCATGGCCAGCCAGGCCGGCGGCGCCACCGACAACCGCATCGTGCGCCTCGTCGTCAACGCCGACTACACGGCCACCGGCAGCCGCCTCGACATCGTCACCGGCATCGCCTACGCCGGCGGTGCGCACAGCGGCGGCCGCATCCGTTTCGGCCCCGGCGGCCTGCTGTACATCACCACCGGCGACAACCGCACCGGCAGCGTGCCGCAGGCCCCGGGCGTGCTCGGCGGCAAGGTGCTGCGCGTCACGCGCGACGGCGCAGCCGCCGGCGGCAACAACGCGCCGGTCGGCGTGGATGCGCGTGTCTTCACGCTCGGCCACCGCAACCCGCAGGGCCTGGCCTTCAGGCCCGAGGGCACGGCCACGCCGGGGCGGCCCTACCTGTGCGAACACGGCCCGGGCAACCACGACGAGGTCACGCCGCTGGCCGCCGGCGGCAACGGCGGCTGGGACCCGCGCCCCACCGGCAGCCCGGCGCGCTGCCCCGATGGATCGGCCAACGGCTACTGCGGCTACAACGGCTCGAACATGACGGACACGGCGCGCTTCCCCAACGCGCTGCGCCCGGCCTGGACCACCGGCAGCGCGAGCCAGGGCATGTCCGGCTGCGGCTTCGTGCAGGGCCCGGCCTGGCGGGACTGGAACGGCGCGCTCGCGGTGGCGCTGCTGTCGGGCCGGCGCGTGGAGATCCTGCGCCTGAACGCCGACGGCACGAGCGCCACCAACACCCGCCTCCTGGACACCTTGAACGAGCGCATCCGTCTCGTCACCCCCGGCCCCGATGGGGCTTTGTGGGTGCTGACGGACGGCAAGACCGGGGGCGACGAGATCTGGCGGCTGGAGCCCGGTCGCTGAAGCCGTCCGGACGCGACCCTGATGACTGCAGCCATGCCGGGTCGAAAAACGCGGTCAGCACCCTGTCCCAAGCCTTAGGGGGCGACAAGCGCCGCCCGCCTCCCTAAGATTGCGCCCCACATGAACCCAGGGAGGCCAAGATGAAGCTTCGTTCGATGTCCCGCCTGCTCGCGGCAGCGGCCACCTGCCTGCCGCTGATGGCTTCGGCCGGCAACGTGCTGCTGTCCGACATCGCATCGATCAACGTCTCCGGCACGCCGGGCGTGCTGCGCGCGGGGTCGATCTGGGCGCCGGCGCCCGCGGCCACCGCGGTGGGCACGCTGTTCGACGGCAGCTTCCTGCCCACGGGCACCACCTGGACCAACGGAACCTTCTGGTGGGACGAGCTGCTCGGCCAGGGCAACCCGCTCACCATCGAGCTGCAGCTGAATGCCCCCCGGACGCTCGAACGCTTCGTCGTGCAGGGCGACGACAACGAGAACTACCTGGTCGACTGGTGGGACGGCGCTGCGTGGCAGCTGGCCTACAACGCCGCCGCCGTCTTCAGCTTCGGCATGGAAACGCGCGATTCCGGCCTGCTGCCCGCCATCACGACCGACCGGCTGCGCATCCGTGCGCAAGGCGGCGACGGCTACTACTCGCTGTCAGAGGTGCAGGCCTTCGAGGCCGACCGGGTCCCCGAGCCCGGCAGCCTGGCGCTGGCCGGGCTGGCCCTCGCGGCCTTGGTCACCGCCGGGCGCCGCCGGCCAGCCGCCGCCCGCTGAGCCGCCTCGAAGCCCGGGAAGGGCTGCGCCGGCGGCAGGCTTGCCCTAGACTGCGGCGCTCCCACCCGACCGGCTTCAACGGCCAGCAACGATGCTCGATCACCTCACCCTGCTCCTGTCGGGAGCACGCCGCGCTTTCCTGCAGCGCGAGTGGAGCCGTGGCGTGGCGCTCCTTTGCGCCGTGGCACTCGGCTGGGGCCTGCCGGGCCCGGCCACGGCGCAGCCCGCAGCCCCCTCGCCAGGTCCATCGGCCGCTGCCGCGCCGCCCAAGGTGCTGCGCCTGGCCATGCCCAGCCGCGAGAACAACTTCGATCCGGCCCAGATCTCCGACGTCGTCTCGGCGGCGCTGGTGGCCAGCCTGTTCGATGCACCGCTGACTTACGACCACCTGGCCAGCCCGGCCAAGCTGAAGCCGCAGACCGCCGTCGCGCTGCCCGAGGTGAACGCCGACCACACGCACTTCGTCTTCCGCATCAGGCCCGGCATCTTCTTCCCCGACCACCCGGCCTTCGGCGGCAAGCCGCGCGAACTGGTGGCGGCCGACTACGTTTATTCCATCAAGCGCTACTACGACCCGGCCACGCGCAGCCCCACGCTGTTCCACTACGAAGGCGCGGGCCTGCTCGGCCTGAGCGAACTGCGCAAGCAGGCGCTGGAGCGCAAGACGCCGTTCGACTACGACACCGAGGTGGCGGGTCTGCGCACGCTGGACCGCTACAGCTTCGAGCTGCGCGTGGCACGGCCCGCGCCGCGCCTGCCCTATGTGCTGGCCAGCCCGGCGCTGGCCGGCGCGCTGGCGCGCGAGGTGGTCGAGCAGCAGCCCGACACCATCGGCGAGCGCCCCGTCGGCACCGGCCCCTTCCGGCTGGGCGCCTGGACCCGCGGCGCACGCATCGTGCTGGAGCGCAACCCGGCGCACAAGCACGCCGTCTACGACGCGCAGCCCGAGGCCAGGGACGTCGCCGGCCAGGCCTTGCTGCGCCGCTTCAAGGGCCGCCCGCTGCCCATGCTCGACCGCGTCGAGATCAGCATCGTCGAAGAAGCCCAGCCACGCTGGCTGGCCTTCCTGAACGAGCAGATCGACATGGTGGCGGTGCCCAACGAGTTCGTGAACCTCGCCGCGCCGCTGGGCCAGGTGGCGCCCAACCTGGCCCGGCGCGACGTGCGCCTGCACCAGGCCGTGGCCGCCAGCACCTGGTACACCTACTTCGGCATGGAAGACCCGGTGGTCGGCGGCTACGAGCCGCACCGCGTGGCGCTGCGCCGGGCCATCGCGCTGGCCTACGACGGCCAGCGCGAGATCGACCTCGTGCGGCGCGGCCAGGCGCTGCAGCCGCAGAGCATCCTGCCGCCCGGCATCCCCGGCTACGACCCGACGCTGAAGTCGGAGATGAGCGAGTTCTCGCTGCCGCGCGCCAAGGCGCTGCTCGACCTCTTCGGCTACGTCGACCGCGACGGCGACGGCTGGCGCGACCAGCCCGACGGCCAGCCGCTGGTGCTGCAGTACACGTCCGAGCCCTCGCAGCTGGCGCGCGAGGTGCAGGGCCTGTGGCACAAGGCCATGACGGCGCTGGGCGTGCGCATCAGCTTCACCACGCGCGCCTGGCAGGAGAACATCAAGGCCAGCCGCGCCGGCAAGCTGATGATGTGGGGCACGGGCTGGGTCGCTGCCCTGCCCGACGCCAGCTACTTCCTGGACGTGATGTACGGCCCCAACAAGGGCATGTCCAACCACGCCCGATTCGACCTGCCGGCCGTCAACGAGCTGCACCGCCGCCAGCGCGTGATGGCCGACGGCCCCGAGCGCGCCGCGCTGGTGCAGCAGGCGCTGAAGCTGAGCCTGGCCTACATGCCCATGAAGGCCACCGCCCACCCCATCAACAGCTGGCTCACGCACCGGCACGTGCAGGGCTACGTGCCGCATCCGTTCATACGGGATTACTGGCGGTACATGGACGTGGGGGAAGCGGCTGATTGAGCCGCGTCCGACCCCTCACCCCAGCCAGACCTGCCGGTAGTCGCGCGCGTACTCCTCGAAGCGCCGGGGCGGCCGGCCGGTGATCGTCGCCACCGCATCGGTGCTGCGCTCGGCGTAACCGGCCTTGAAGTAGCCCAGGATGGTCAGCAGGAAGTCGGCATAGTCCGCCGGCAGGCCGGCCTGCAGCAGCCCGGCGCGCAGGGCCTCCGGCGGGATCTCCTGGTAGGTGATGGCCTTGCCGGTCTCGCGCGACAGCAGCGCCGCCACCTCGTCGTGGTCGAGCACGTCGCTGCCGGTGAGGTCGAAGTCGCGGTTCGACAGATCGTCCCGCGTCAGCAGCGCAGCCGCCACGGCGGCGATGTCGCGCGCGTCGATGAAGCTGCCCCGGGCCTGGCCGAGCGGCAGCAGGATCTTGCCGTGCTGCAGGATGCCGCCGAGCCAGAAG
>JALHMT010000162.1:4275-5437 GCA_022843905.1 Rubrivivax sp. | reverse complement strand
CTTGCGCTCTCTGGTCTGCACCGCCTCGGCTTTCTTTGCGGCTTTGACGTGCCGATATGCACAGACGGGGCTACACACGGCTTGCAATGGACGTGGTGAGTTGAACGGCGTGCCGCAGTGCTTGCAGGTCTTCATTTGTGCGGCTCCAGATCAACGAACCGCACACCCAGCTCAGTTGCCGCCCACGCTTCCACCTCATCGCAGAAGTCGCAAAACTCCTTCGTGGTCAGCTTCGTGCTGCTCTTGCCGATCAACTGCCCGTTGGGCAACTCAATGACGCCGATAAACTGGCGCTTGAACTGCTCATGCCACACATCGGCGGGGTACAGCTTGCCGTTGACTGCGGCCTGCTCGGCGATCTGAGCCAGCACACCGCGCCCCCAGTACCGGCGATTCTGGGCAGGGCTGCGCTTTTTGCGGGTGACGGTCAGCACCCAGGTTGCGCCGCCTTGCAACACGTCGCGCAGGAACGGGAATAGCTGGGCGTTGATGGCCGCCCACGTCTGCTGACGGTTGTGCAGGACGATTTCTATGCGGTCAGACATGAGCCACTTTCTGCGGTACGTGAACAACCGTCAGGCCCAGCTCGCGGGCAATGTGATGCTCCAGGCTAGCGCCCTTGCTCTTTTCCCAGCCCGGCAGCATGGCGATGGCATCACACGTCACCAGCTCGCGGATGTCGGCGCGCATGCACTCATGCCAGCCTGCGGACGGGTCCGAGTTGATTTCGGCAGGGTTGATGGCCTCAACACCCACCGAGCGCCAGTAATCGGCCTCACGATGAAACGCTGGAAAGTTCAGTTCGGGGTATCCGGTCATTGGGCCGGCGATGTAGATGCGCTTCATGCCGCCAACCCCTTGAGGTACTTCGCCGCCTTGATCGTCGGCTTCACCGGAATCGGCGGCCTCTCCAGCAGGCAATACACCTTCACCCACAGCGTGCCCAGCTCGTTCACAGCCCACCTGTCCACGTAGATGTCGTCAACGTAGGGCAAGGCGTTTTGAATGCACTGGATGGTTTTCCCCGTGGCCTTGGCCATCTGGCGAACAGTCATGCCGTCCGAGTTCTTGGCCAGAATCCTGCGGATCGCGTTCACGTTGGTTTTGATCGTCACGATTTAGCCTTCCATTGCTTGCAGACGTGCCAGCCGGCGACGTACTG
>JALHMT010000162.1:0-4175 GCA_022843905.1 Rubrivivax sp. | reverse complement strand
GATTTGCTCAAAGTCATTCCGGCTCCTTCATGCGCTCAACCAGCGCGTCCTTGATTCCTCGATACATGCCGTGCTCCTGTTTGTCCAACTCCTGCGCTCGGTGCCAGGCGTGGTGTTTCGATCCATCGTTCTTTGCCAACATCACCAAATGCTCCAGTGCCGTTTGAAATTCGCTCTCTAACTCCTGCTGCATAACTCCCCCTCTGTCTGCTCTGACCTTTGGTGGGCGGACCCAGCCTTCCTTGCTGAGCCCTTCACTACTGACCCTTGGAGCCGCGTAGACCCGGTAGCCTTGTCGTTCACAGGTGCTGCCTTCGCCGCCTGCCGGGGTGTTTCAGAACTTCCTCACAGTCCCCCGCTCTTCCCTTGCTGCTGCCGTTATTGCTATTCCGACCGGCAAGGTGCTTTGTGTGTTCGGCCTATGCCATCGCAGCCTCTTGGTTGCGTGCCTTCATCAGCAACAAGCACACCGGCATCAGGCCGCCGCGCTTGTGCAGGTCGTTTGCGTCCTCGCCTTCGATCTCGCTCATGCAGTACGGCAGGCCGGTTTCACGCGCTGCTTTCTCCCCTGCGCCTGACTTGTCGTTGTCCGCGAACACGATGCGCTTGCCCTTGGTCAGCAGGCCGGCCACATGCACCATGTTTGAGTCGCTGAAGCAGATCAGCACAGACGCATTCAGGCGAAGCTGGCGCGCTGCAAGCTCGATGGATAGGCCAGTGGCATACCCCTCGCACAAAATCGTCTCTGGGGCCGTTTTGGAGCCCAGTCGAAGCACTGCGCCCTTGGCCTTCATGCCGGGGATCATCTTTTTGTCCCACTTCATGGCCTCGCCATCCCAGCGGATGACTTGAGCGCCTTGCAGCTCGTTCGTGAACAGGTTGCGCATGGGCACCAGCAACGCGCCGTCAGGCAATGACAGGCCCTCGCTGCGCGTGAGTCCCTTGCGCTCAAGGTAGTCGTGCGGGCCGGGCTTGGTGGAGCGCAGCAACATCGCGGCGTGCAGTGCAGCGGCCTCGTGCTTGCGCTGAATATCGGCGTTGGCGGTCTGGCGCTTCATAGCCCAGGCCCGCTTTTCCTCTTCGGTCCATGCCTTGGCGTTCGGGTCTTCAAACCACTGCACACGGGCTTCACCGGACCAGTTGAATACCCAACCGCGCTCACCATCCCAGAAGTACGCGCCGTTTGTGCTGCGCGGCTTGTCGGTGGTGGGGCAGCGCCGGATGCGATCGGATGCGAACAGCTTGCCGGGGTCGATCTCGACACCGTGGGCGCGGGCGAAGTCAATGAAGCTCATGCGGCCTCTTTCTGACGCGCCTTCACGAACGCAATGTTTTTGGCCCTGATCTTGTTGAGCACCGGGCGCGTGATCTCGCAGCCGGGCGTCGATTCAATGTTCCAGTGGCGCGGCGGCCAGGTGCCCACAATGTCCTTGAAGATGTGCGCAGCCCTGCCCTGTTGCTTGTCTGGATTGCCATGAGCGCGGGCGTAGGCGCAAGCCTGTTGCCACAGGTGCTGATGGTTGTCGGCGGCCTTGGTCTTGCCAATTACCACCTCGCGCATGTGGCCGGGCACAGCCTCCACCATCGACTGCTTCACGATCTCGAACCCGCAAGACATGCACCGCTTCACGAAGGGCTTGTAGCCACAGGCGGGGCAACCCTTCTTGTCGCCGTCCTCGGGTTCCTTGCGCACGGCTTTGTCCAGGCTCTCGCCCATGTCCAGCGCGTCCAGGCCATCAAAGAAAACGCGGGTGTAGTCCTCGGCGAACCGCAGGATGTTCCCGGAGTGATCGAGCAGGATGCAATCGGTCTTGCCAGTCTCAGGCGATGAGCGAAGCCCACGGCCCCACATCTGGATCGCGGTGGACAGCGACTTGCGCAACGGGCGGCAGTCAACCACACAACCCACGTCCGGCACGTCGAAGCCCTTTGCCAAGGCTTCCACGCTGATGAGCACGCGCAGGGTGGAATCAGGCTTGCGGTATTCCTTCAGCAAGTCCTGACGCTCGGCGGGCGTGGTCTCCGATGTGAACACCGACGCCATGACACCAGCGCTCACGAACTGTCGGCAGAGTTCTTCGCAGTGGGCAATGGTCGCGCCGAAGACGATGGTCTTGCGGTTCTCGCCGTACTTGACCCACTCGGAAACCACGTCGCCAACGATTTCCATGCCGCGCTTGGCGGCTGCGGTGTCGGTCCACTCACCACCGGCAGTCTCTGCGCCTTCCATGTTGGCGGTGGTGCATGAGAAAACGCGCATGGGCACCAGAACACCGGATTGCGTGAGTTCGTGCATGGTGGTGGCGTTCACAAGGTTCGTGAACAGCTTTCCCAAGCCGGGAGAAAACGGCGTGGCCGACAGACCAATGACCACGGCGCGGCATGTCGGGATGTGGTCGGTCCAAGCCTTCAGCTTCGTGTGCGCTTCGTCCACGATGATGACATCGGCATCCGGCCATTGACGGCGGGCCAAGGTCTGAGCGCTGGCGATCTGGAATGGCTTGCTGTAGTCGGTGCGCCAATGGTTGGCCTGAATCACGCCGTGGGCACTCAGGCCGTAACGGTCGGCGGTCGCGCTGGTTTGGTCGATCAGCGTCGTGCGGTCGCAAACGAAGATGGCCCGCTTGCCTTTGGTCAGCGCCTCATGGGCAATGCGCAAGCCCAGGTAGGTTTTCCCGGAGCCGGTGGGGCTCATCAGGATCTGATTCTTGTGACCGTCGCGCACGCCCTGACGAAGCGAGTCATGCGCGCTTTGCTGGAATGGGCGCGGCTCGGGGAATCGAGCGCTGCCGTAGTAGGCGGCATCAGACACTGACGGCCTCCAACTTGGCGATCTTCTTTTTCAGCGAGTTGATGCGCGAGATCAACTCGTTCGAGCGGTTCATGTAGCCGTCGCGCGCTGACTCCACGGCGGCCAGTTGCATCTTCAGGCGCTTGATCTCGGCCACGGCTGCGGCCAGCTTGTCGTCGGCGGCCATGAGCATTTCCAAGGCGGTCGTGTCAGCCTCGGCGGCCTTCATGGCTTCGTCCAGCTCATCAGGCGATGGCCCGAAATACTGGACTTCCTCGGCTTCCTTCTTGGGCTGCTTGGGTGCTGGTGCCGCCTCAACCGGAGCGCTCTTGCCGATCTTGGCGGTGTTCTGCTCGTAGGTCTTTCCGGCGCGCTCGACCGTGCGGACCTTGGGCTTTATCTCTTCACCGTGAATAGATGCGAGTTCACCGACCAGCTTGGAAACGAACCCGGCAGACACGCCGCAGGTGCTGGCAATCTTCTGCTGTGACCACTTCGACCACTCGGCGTCGTTCAGCAGCAACTCGACGGCCTTGCGCTTGTCGGCGTTGGATGGGGGCAAACCGTGTTTGCGGTTCGCGCCGACCGAATACAGCACGGCATCGCGGCGCGTGCCCCGATGAATCTCCGCATCGATCTCGATGATCTCCAGCTTCTTGTGCGCGAACAGGCGGTGAAAACCATCTGCAAGCCAGTGATCCGTGCCGTCAAAGAACGTCACCACGGGGGGCAACTTTTCGCCGGCTGCAATGGCTTCGGCGTATTGAGCCACCACGGCTTCATTGAGTTCGCTGCGGGCCTGCGTGCCGCCGTCAATGCGGATGTTGTCAACGTCAAGCATGTTCCACATCTCCGTTCATCACTGCAGTCAACTCCGCATGCATGCGCTTCGTCATCTCAACAAACGCGTCGTATGTCTCCTGATTGCCAAGAAACCACTCACGATGGCCAGGGATCACGCAGGACTTGAGCGCTCGGCATATGTCGTTCTCGATGCCTCGGGCCAAGCCAGCAGGCAGCGGGTCCAACGCCCTACCGGTGACATACCCCAAGTCATGACGCGCCGACTCCTGCCGGTAGTACTGAAGGCGGTCCTTGAAATTGGAGGTAACGCCCACCTTGATGCGATTGGTCCGGGGATACCAGACGACATAGTTGCGAAGTTGTTTCATTTGCCGTGTGTGGGTTTGGTGTTGTCGTACTGGTCCAACCACACGGCGCTGCTGAACGAGCGGGTGTAGAACCAGTAACGGAGGAAACGGGCGGCGCGCTTCATGCCTTGATGCCTGCCTCTTTGAGCAGCGCCTGAAGCTGCGGCGCAAGGCTCGCCAGTGCAGACAGGGCTTCGCGCTTCTTCAGGTCGGAGTCGGCGCAGAACTTGTGC
>JALHMT010000161.1 GCA_022843905.1 Rubrivivax sp. | reverse complement strand
AAGCCACGGCCAAGTCGGCCCAGTGATGCCTGCCGATTGTGCGGTCGTGGACCGAATGTCGGCAAGGTGGCAGTCAGCTGACCGTCACCCGCGACTGCTCGCCGGCTGCCAACGACCCAGACCGGGCATCCAGTGTGTGAAACTGACAGCCACGAAGCAGTCCTTGGCGGTGCAGCCGTAGCCCGTCAAACAGCCGCTGCATGAACTTCAGCGGCGACATCACCAGTTGCGTAGTGCCGTCGCGCCTCGGGGTCTGGCGCTTGAGTACCGCCTGTTGCGCGGCGGTGGTCTGAACACGCTCATTGGTCAGAGCGGGGCCGGTGATGTAGCGGCACAGTTGATCCAGCGCCTGCCAGTCGTCGGCCCGCGCTGCGCGCGGCAGCGTGTAGGCTGAAGCCGTTGATGCCGGTGCCCAGCGATTGCTTGAGTCCGTCTCCCTGGGCATGGCGCCCTGCACCGTCAGCACCCTCTGGCCGGCGCGAGGGCCGAAGGCAATGCGGTATGTACTCGGAAGCCCCGAACCGCGCACCCTTCGCCAAACCCAGCGGCGGCGCGGCACCAGCCGAGCGGCATGGAAGCGAGTGCTGCGCAGCGTACCTCCACAAGGCGCGGGATGCGGCGGCTTCTAGGGATGGCCGCCCCGGCTGGAAACGCCTAGCATACGTTCGTCACATCGGGCGATCACCCTTCAATCCACTTTTTATGAGGAGATCGATTCATGCAAGCCGACATCACCGAACTTCGTGAACTCCCACTCGAGCACCTGATCTCTGCGCCGCTCAACGCAGTCATCGCCGCACAGGCGAACGCCGCGATGACCACTGTGAAGTTCATCGAGGAAATCGGCTTCAAGCGCGACGACGACGAGTCGCTCTTCGACACGCCCGACAATGAGGGCGACAACGACTACGACGTGCGCGTTGCCAAGCTCGAAATCGATGCCAACGGCCGCAAGACCCGCGTCGATATCCCGTTCATCTCGTTGGTGAACGTACCGAACTTCGAGATCAGCAACTTCGACTGGTCGTTCAACGTCAAGCTCAAGAGCATGCAGTCGTTTTCTGCGAAGTTCGGCGCCTCCACCACGACGACGACCTCTCTGAAGAAGGAGTTGGGCATCGACATCAAGGGCCTCGTAAAGCTGGGCTCGACGATGAAGGTAGAGTCGACGACCAAGACCGATTTCGAATCGAGGTTCAAGTCAGGGCGCGAGCAGGAGTACAACCTGCAGATCTCGGTGCGGGGCAACGCCGCCCCACTGCCCAAAGGCATCGAAACCCTACTGAGCATTGCCGAGAACGCGGCCCGCTCCGAGCCGGTACCGCCTCCTGCACCCGCTCCCGCACCGCCCCCCGGGCCCTAATTCCGGCAACTCACCGAGGGCCTGCCGATGGATGCACTACCCCTGCGGGAGATCCTGGCTTCGCTGGTCAAGGAATTCGAGAGCGCCAGCGTGGCGGCCGACGTGAGCCGAGAGCACTGGCGGCAGGCCTACGAGAGCAACGCCTTGCTTCGGGAGTTTTCCCCCAGCCGCATCCGCATCACAGAGGCCACAGTGTCCCTGCCGCTGGCCCTCGTCGATGTGGCGTCGCCGAAGCAGCAGGCCGTCTACCTAACGGCCACCCAGCTGTTCCGCTTGCTGCCCGAGTCGCTGTCGCCGCTGCAGCGCCAGCAAGTGGCCGAGCAGGTGGCCGACCATGTCGTGCGCACGCGGCGCATGAGCTTCGCGAGCAAGGCGCTGGTTCGCACGGTCGCTGCCGAAGTGGCCAAGCGCTTGCGGGAGGCCCTGGCGGAAGAGGGGCGCATCAAGGCGGAGCTGGCGACGCTGGAGCCCGCGCTCACCCAACTGCGCATCGAGTTCCTCCGCAAGGTCAACGCCAATCCGGAGCGCCAGGTCCGATTCGCCTACCGCTCCGAAGACCTTGCCCAGCTCGACGCGTCCAGGCTCGTCCGCTTCGACATGAAGCTCGGCATCGATTGATCCGGGACGGCGGCGGATGGTGTTTTCAAACGCCCATTTTTCCTTCCCCGTGTCACCCCGAACGCGGCGCCCGACGCGCTTGACTCGGAGTTTGAGGGTGGCTGCGATCCGTTGAATGTTGACAGTGCAGCCGAGATTCGTCTCCCTTGGGCGTCGTCCGCGGGTTATCCCTTGTCATCAGGCCGATTCCTTCGGTCCCGCAGACCCCGGGCGCAGCCCATCCCCACGACCCGTGGCATCGGGCAGCTCGATCAATGGTGGTTGACTTCGCTCAGGCCACTTGCAAGGCTTGGCCACGAGCAGGCGCCCGAGGGGGTGCCCGGGCCTGCAGACCCAGGTGCGCGAGGATCTCCTCGAACACCGCCTGCTCCAGGATCGCCGCAACCATCTCTTCAGGTCGCCTGAGAGCCGCCTGCCGCGACCGACTCCTGCTGGCCGGGACTGCCAGTTCACCGTCGACGCCGACAGCAGCCGCTCGGTCTGCTCGGGGGTGAACGGCCGGTCCTCGAGGCACTGACCTCACCATGCCGACCCGTTGCGACTACTCCCATAGGCCGCCAGATCGCCCGTCACCTGACGTTCGGTAACTGAACAAGCGGTAGCTCGATCACCGCAAACGCGCCGACGCATACGCGGGCGCCATGATGGCTGGTACCCCAGCGCGGGCTGACGCCCTGTGCGGAAGCTGGCTCGAAGACCTCGGGGCCGGGACCTGTGCGCTCACCTTCCGCCATCGACTGGCGCTCATTGAGCCGTCGAGCATTCGCGGGCAGTCCTGGCGCCAGTGGGTCACCACCGCGGCGTGGCCGGTCTCGGTGCCGCGGGCCCGGTGCGTGGCTCCCCATCAATCCGGCTGCCCACGTTGAGCGGGACCGCTTCGCGCAACCGGCGATCGATGGCGGCCGGGCGCGGACATCGATCCTCCTCAGTCGGCGTCGCTCTTCCCCGATGGGCGGCGACGCTGGCGGATGGCGGTGGGCGCCAGCACGAAGGCGAGCGACATCGGCAGAACGCGGGACGCGTCGCGTGGATGGCTCAGCAGTTCGCAGAGTCGCTCAAGGAGGGCGTTGGCCTCCTCGAGTTCAGCCGGGCAGAGCCATCCCTTGTTTCGCGCAGCCCAGAGGCGTCGGCGGCTACCCTTAACGTCGATTGCGCCGAGTGTCAGACCGGTGAGGAAGTCGCTCCGAGCCACGTGCAGCAGCCCCTTCAGGTAGGACGCCAGGGCCTCGCGGGCCTCGTCGCTGGCGAGGTCGTAGCTCAGCCGCAGCGGCGCCCTTGCGTCCCCGGCGAGCGCAAAGATGCGCTCGCCATGGTCGCCCTGCCGCTCGTGTACGAGCCCGCCGTCGACCAGCAACTGCAGGTGGTAGTAGAGACCGTCGGCCGGCCGTCGCAGTTGCTCGGCAAGGGCGGCGACGGTGGCCTCGCCACCCAGCGACGCGAGTGTGTCCGCGAGCTCGTGTCGGACCGGCGACGCCAACAACCGGATATGGGCTGGATCCTTGATGGCCCTGGTGTCGACCTTGGGAGGGGCGTGCTGCTTGATCATGGTTTGAAAATACATAGTATATTTTCAAGCTTGAGGATTCAAGGAAATGGTGTTGTCCACATGCTGCGACTGCTCTGCGTCCGGGTCGGGGTCTTCCTCGCGGCCTTGTCCTGCGCCACCGCCTCCTGGGCAACCGAACGCTTCACCGCCGAACAGGTGCGGGCGGATGTCGATGCGCTGGCATCAGGGATCGCAGCCACCCATCCGGGCATCGGCCATTCCGTGGACCCTGCGCGATTCGCGCGTGCACTGGAAGCGCTGCGCGAGAGAGCCCGCGACGGACTCGACCGTGACGCCGTTTGGCGCGAGCTCGCGACGCTGAACCCGTTGCTGGCCGACGGCCACCTGTTCGTCGGCTACGCGGACTGGCGGGGCGACACCGTGCGCCACCTCGAGAAGGGCGGCACCTTGTTTCCCTTCGAGGTAGACGTCGGTGTCGACGGGCGCGTGCGCGTCGTCGGCGAACTGGGTGGTGCACGCTCGGTCCACACCGGTGCCTACCTCCGGTCGATCAACGGTCATGCAATCGCGGAAGTCACCCAGGCCCTGCTGGCGCGTGTGCATGGCGACAGCCCGCGCTTCCGCGCCCACTTGCTGTCCAGCCGCTGGTGGTTCTTCTTCTGGAAGGTCTACGGCGCACCCGACGCGTTCGACCTGGTGTTCGACGGCACGTCCAGGGGCCCCGTGCGTGAGTCCGGTCGTCGCGAGCGCCCCGCCGTGCTGGCCGGAGAGCAGGACTTCGAACGGCAGTTCTCCCTGGAGCTGCGGCCCGATGGCGCAGCGGTCATGAGCGTGCACACCTTCGCCTGGCACGACCCCGAAGCCTTCTTCGGCTTCACGCGCCGAGCGTTCCAGCAGATGAAGGCCGCCCGGGTACGCCTGCTCGTCATCGACGTTCGGCGCAATGGCGGTGGCGACGACGCGATGTGGCTGAAGGGCCTCATGCCCTACATCGCGAACCGTCCCTATCGCTGGGCCTCGTGTTACACCAAGCGCGTGCTCAAGGACAACCCCGCCCGGCAGGAAAGGGCGGGCGAGGTGCTCAGCGGAGACATCGACACCTGGGCGTCGCCGCTGGCCGACGAGAGCCAGCGGTTCGCCGGAAAGGTGGTGGTACTGGTCGGCCCGGGAACGTATTCGTCGGCTGTGCTCTTTGCGAACACGGTCCAGGACTTTCGCTTTGGGACGCTGGCGGGCGAGGGATCGAGCGTCAGGAGCGTGCAGACCGGCGGCGTGCAGAAAATCGAACTGCCTCACGCCGGCCTCGTGGTGTGGTCGCCCCGGTTCATCCTTGTACGGCCGTCCGGTCTCCTGTCGCCGGTCTGGCTGACGCCGGACGTCCATGTTGCAGACGATCCTCTCCACCCGAGCGCGGCGTTGAGTGCCGTGCTGGCGAGGGTGGCCAGCCACGCCGCTGGGCGATGACACAGCGGTGCTGCCGTCGGGCAGGCCCGGGTGCGGCGCTGCTCAGCCCTTGTAGGAGCGGACGACAACGACCTTGCCAGTCCGATCGAACGAGCTGGTGAACATCGCTGAAGTTCCGGCAGGTCTCGTGCAGTGCTTCCCCCTTGCCGCGCACGTCGACGTTCCAGTCGCGCATGTGCACCTCATCAGTGGGCTCCGGCCGCCAAGGTCGCCAACACCGCGCCATGCCAACTCACCAGGAAGCTGCCGCCCGCGACTGGCGGCTCCTGGCCGAGTGGAGCCGACCGGTTTTCGCCGGCGAACGGCCGGTATACATCAGGTTGCCGACCTTCGGGTCAGGACCGCGGCGCCGTCAGACTGCGGTGACGTTGAAACGATCGCAGAGGTCATCCACCTGCCGTGCCTTGAGCTTCTCGGCGAGCAGCTTGCGGAGCCCGCTGCGCTCGAATACGGCGTAGGCGAACCCCTTGTTCATCTGCCGCGACACGTACCGGATCCCGTCCCAGCGTAGGCTTGCGCAGTGGATGGCGCGTGCCCAG
>JALHMT010000160.1 GCA_022843905.1 Rubrivivax sp. | reverse complement strand
CCCGGCGCCGCAGCGACCTCCGCGTCGCCCACCACGGCAGTCGCCTCGGCCCCTGTCGCGGAAGCTGCGCGCGTCGCCGCGGCGTCGGCCCCGGCCAGGCCCGTGGTGGCGGATGCCCAGGCGGCCCCCTCCGAAGCGCCGAAGCCCGTCGCCACGGCAGCTCCGAAGGCCTCGGCCGCGGCAGCTTCGGCCCGGCCGGCGACGGCCGACGCCCCGCGCTCGACGGTCACGGCCGCCGACAAGCCCAAACCCGCAGCGTCCGTGGCCTCTGCCCGGCCCGACGTCGCGGCGTCGGCGCCCAAGGCCGCCCGCTATGTCCTTCAGGTCGGCGCCTTCACCGATCCCGGCGCGCTGCGCGATGCGCGCCAGCGGGTCGAGAAGCTCGGCTTCAAGAGCTACACCCAGGTGGTGGAAACGGCGGCCGGCGCGCGAACACGCGTCCGGGTGGGCCCCTTCGACACCCGCGAGGAAGCCGAGCGTGCCGGTGCGCGCCTGAAGAGTGGCGGGCTGCCGGCCAACCTGCTGACGCTCTGATGCCGCAGCTCGGCTGGATCGATTGGACGCTGCTGGCCGTGCTGGGTGCTTCGGTGATCATCGGCCTCGCGCGCGGCTTCGTCTTCGAGATGATGTCGCTGGCCGGCTGGGTCGTGGCCTGGTTTGCCGCGCAGTGGGGTGCGCCGTCGCTCGGCCTGCACCTGCCCATCGGCACGCCCGCTTCGCCCTTGAATCTGGCGGCGGCCTTCCTCATCTGCTTCCTGGGGGCCTTGCTGGCGTGGTCGCTGCTGTCGCGACTGGTGCGCCTGCTGGTGCATGCCACACCGCTGTCCTTGGCCGATCGCGCACTGGGCGGCGGCTTCGGCCTGGTTCGGGGCATGATGCTGCTCCTGGCCGTGGCCACCGTGGTGGCCATGACACCCGCCGCGCAGGCGCAGGAGTGGCGCAGCTCGCATGGGGCGAGCTGGCTGATGATCGCGCTGCGCGGGCTCAAGCCGCTGCTGCCCCCTTCCATGGCCGACCTGTTGCCGGCCTGATCCACTACCTAGGACCCACACCATGTGCGGCATCGTCGGCGTCATCTCGAAGGCGCCCGCCAACCAGCTGATCTACGACGCCTTGCTGCTGCTGCAGCACCGCGGCCAGGACGCCGCGGGCATCGTCACGATGCAGGGCACGAAGTGTTTCATGCACAAGGCCCGGGGCATGGTTCGCGACGTCTTCCGCACCCGCAACATGCGCGCACTGCCGGGCACCGTGGGCCTGGGCCAGGTGCGCTACCCGACCGCGGGCAACGCCTACAGCGAAGAAGAAGCCCAGCCTTTCTACGTCAACGCGCCTTTCGGCATCGTGCTGGTGCACAACGGCAACCTCACCAACGCCCATGCGCTGAAGCAGGAGTTGTTCGAGATCGACCGCCGCCACATCAACACCGAGAGCGATACCGAGGTGCTGATCAACATCCTGGCGCACGAGATCGAGATGGCCGCGCGCGACCTGCCGCTGACCACCGACGAGATCTTCAAGGCCGTGGCCGCCGTGCACCGCCGCGTGAAGGGCTCCTATGCCGTGATCGCGCTGATCGCCGGCCACGGTCTGCTGGCGTTCCGCGATCCCTTCGGCATCCGCCCGCTGTGCATCGGCGAAGGAGAAACGGAACACGGACGCGAGGTGATGCTGGCCAGCGAGTCGGTGGCCATCGAAGGCACCGGGCACCGCCTGCTGCGCGACGTGGCGCCGGGCGAAGCGGTCTTCGTCGATCTCGAAGGGCGCATGCACACCCGGCAATGCGCCGAGAACCCGACGCTCAACCCCTGCATGTTCGAGTTCGTCTATCTGGCCCGGCCCGATTCGGTGATGGACGGCATCTCGGTCTACCAGGCGCGCCTGAACCTGGGCGAGACGCTGGCTCAGCGGCTCATCTCCACCATGCCGCCCAACGAGATCGACGTCGTCATCCCGATTCCCGAATCCAGCCGGCCGTCGGCGATGCAGCTGGCCCATCGCATCGGCAAGCCGTACCGGGAAGGCTTCGTGAAGAACCGCTACGTGGGCCGCACCTTCATCATGCCCGGGCAGGCGGTGCGCAAGAAGAGCGTGCGCCAGAAGCTCAACGCCATCGGCGTGGAGTTCCGCGGCCGCAACGTGCTGCTGGTGGACGACTCCATCGTGCGCGGCACCACCAGCAAGGAGATCGTCCAGATGGCGCGCGAGGCCGGTGCACGCAAGGTCTACATGGCCTCGGCTGCGCCGCCGGTGCGCTTCCCCAACGTCTACGGCATCGACATGCCCACGCCCGAGGAGCTCATCGCCCACGGCCGCACGTCCGAGGAGATCCGCGCCTTCATCGGCGCCGACGCGCTGATCTACCAGGACGTCGACGCCATGAAGCGCACGGTGGGGGCGCTGAACCCGAAGCTCGCCGGCTTCGAGGCGAGTTGTTTCGACGGCCGCTACATCACCGGCGACGTCAGCCTCGAGGACTTCGCCGTGCTCGAGAAGCAGCGCCGTGGCCAGGCCCAGGAAGAAGACGACAACGGCCGTTCGCGGCTGGCACTGCAAAGCGCGGAGGAGCGCCCATGATTCCGAAGGTCGACCTGCCCGCCGACGCGCGCATCGATACCCTGGCCGTGCGCGAGGGCCTGCCGCCCTCGCCGTATGGCGAGAACTCCGAGGCGCTGTACCTCACGAGCTCGTTCGTGCACCCCGACGCGGCCACCGCAGCACGGCGCTTCGCCAACGAGGAAGAGGCCTTCGTCTACAGCCGCTTCACCAATCCCACGGTGATGATGATGGAGCGGCGCCTGGCCGCGATGGAAGGCACGGGCTCGTGCATCGCCACGTCCAGCGGCATGGCGGCCATCCTGATCACCATCCTGTCGCTGCTCAAGTCAGGCGATCACGTGGTGTGCTCGCGTGGCGTCTTCGGTTCCACGATCAAGCTGTTCCAGGACTTCTCGAAGTACGGCATCGAGTGCAGCTTCGTGTCGCAGACCGATCCCACGGAGTGGCGTGACGCGATGCGGCCGAACACGAAGCTGCTGTTCGCCGAGACGCCCAACAACCCGCTCACCGAGGTCTGCGACATCGCCGCGCTGGCCGAGATCGCGCACGCGCGCGGCGCCCTGCTGCTGGTCGACAACTGCTTCTGTTCGCCGGCGCTGCAGCAGCCGGTGAAGTTCGGTGCCGATCTCGTCATGCACTCCGGTACCAAGTACCTGGACGGTCAGGGACGTGTCATCGCCGGTGCCCTGTGCGGCCCCACCGATCTCATCGAATCCAAGTTCGTGCCGACCATGCGCAGCGCCGGCATCAGCCTGTCGCCCTTCAACGCCTGGATCGTGCTCAAGGGCATGGAGACGCTGTCGATCCGTTTGAAGGCGCAGAGCGAACGTGCGCTGGAGCTGGCGCGCTGGCTCGAAGCGCAGCCCGCCGTCGAGCGCGTGCACCACCCGGGACTCGACTCGCACCCCCAGCATGCCCTGGCCATGCGGCAGCAGTCGGGGGTGGGCGGCGCCGTGGTGTCCTTCACCGTGAAGGGCGAGCGCGCCGGTGCCTGGGCGGTGGTCGACGCGACGAAGATCTGCAGCATCACCGCCAACCTGGGCGACACCAAGACCACCATCACCCATCCTTCGACGACTTCGCACGGGCGCCTGAGCGAAGCGCAGCGCCTGGCGGCGGGCATCCCCCAGGGCCTGCTGCGCGTGGCCATGGGCCTGGAAGACGTCGAGGACATCAAGGCCGACCTGCTTCGCGGCCTGAGCGCACTCGCATGACCATCAGAACACGCATCGCTCCGTCGCCGACGGGCTTCCTGCACCTGGGCACCGCGCGCACCGCGCTGTATTCCTGGGCCTACGCCCGCCATCATGGCGGCCAGTTCGTGATGCGCATCGAGGACACCGACGTCGCGCGTTCGACGCAGGACGCCGTCGAGCAGATCCTCGAGGCCATGCGCTGGCTGGGCCTGGACTATGACGAGGGGCCCTTCTTCCAGATGCAGCGCCTGGAGCGATACCACGCGGTGGCCGAGCAGCTCATCGCCAGCGGCCACGCCTACCGCTGCTGGTGCACACCCGAAGAGCTGGATGCCATGCGCGAGGCGCAGCGCGCGCGGGGCCAGAAGACGCACTACGACGGTCGTTGGCGGCCCGAGCCCGGCAAGACGCTGCCCCCGGCGCCTGCCGACGTGCAGCCGGTGGTGCGATTCCGCAACCCGCCCGACGGCTTCGTGAACTGGGACGATCTGGTCAAGGGCCCCATCAGCATCGGCAACGCCGAGATAGACGACCTCATCATCCTGCGGCCGGCGCCCGAAGGTGCGCCTGCAGGTGCCTCGGCGCTGGGCGTTCCGACCTACAACTTCGCCGTGGTGGTCGACGACTGGGACATGGGCATCACGCACGTCTTCCGCGGTGACGAGCACGTCAACAACACACCCTGGCAGATCAACATCTTTCGCGCACTCGGAGCGCCGCTGCCCGAGTTCGGCCATTGCCCGGTGATCCTCGGCGACGACGGCCAGAAGCTGTCCAAGCGCCGTGGCGCCGTGAGCGTCACGGCCTACCGCGACGCGGGCTACCTGCCGGAGGCCATGCTGAATTACCTGGCTCGACTGGGCTGGAGCCACGGCGACGAAGAGCTCTTCACGCGGGAGCAGATGGTGGCGTGGTTCGACGGCAGCCACCTGGCCAGGAGCCCTGCGCAGTGGGACCCGGCCAAGCTGGCCTGGGTCAACGCGCAGTACCTGAAGAAGGCCGACGATGCGCGCCTGGCCGAACTCACCGCGGCGCAGCTCGCCTCGCGCAACGTGGTGGTCGAGCCGACCTCGTCGCTGGTGCCGGCCTGCGCGCTGTACAAGGACCGCTGCACGACCGTGGTCGAACTGGCCGACTGGATCGAGACGATGTTCGTCGATGTCGCACCGAAGCAGGACGATCTCGAGGCCCACGTCGGCGAGACTCTGCGGCCGGCGCTGCGTTCGCTGCGCGAGCGGCTCACCGAGATCGATTGGGACAAGGCCAGCATCGCCGCCGCCATGAAGCAGGTGCTCGCCGAGCACCAGCTGAAGATGCCGCAGCTGGCACCGGCCGTTCGCGTGCTGGTGTGCGGCCGCAGGGACACGCCCTCGATCGACGCCGTGCTGTCGCTGTTTTCACGCGAGGTCGTCCTGCTGCGGTTGCGAGCGGTCTGAGAATCGGGTTATAGTCATGGACTCGCTTGAACAGCGCTGGATGCGAGCTGAAAAGCGTTCGATGCAGTCACTGCACCGAAGGCCGAAAGCAGACAACCACGGGGGTATAGCTCAGCTGGGAGAGCGCTTGCATGGCATGCAAGAGGTCAGCGGTTCGATCCCGCTTACCTCCACCAGACAAGCGTTGTTCACGTGAGGGCGTTTCGAAAGAGGCGCACGAAGCAAACGAGGCAAGGTTCAACGTCCCCTTCGTCTAGAGGCCTAGGACACGACCCTTTCACGGTTGTAACAGGGGTTCGAATCCCCTAGGGGACGCCAACTTCGGTTGGCCAAGTCTGGCAGCACTTGGGCCCTCGGGCCGCACGTTGCCACCGCTGCGGAGTGGTAGTTCAGTTGGTTAGAATACCGGCCTGTCACGCCGGGGGTCGCGGGTTCGAGTCCCGTCCACTCCGCCAATAAAATCAACGGGTTAGCAACGAAAGTTGCTAACCCGTTTT
>JALHMT010000159.1 GCA_022843905.1 Rubrivivax sp. | reverse complement strand
GACGGAGTTGCCACGTTTTCGTCACGCCTGAAAGACAAAAGGCCCTGCACTCACGTGCAAGGCCTTGTCTTGATTGGCTCCCCGACCTGGGCTCGAACCAGGGACCTACGGATTAACAGTCCGGCGCTCTACCGACTGAGCTATCGGGGAACAGAGCCTTGGAGTATAGCCCGGAAAGTGTCGGCCCCGATACGGCGCTGCCTCAGAACGACAGGTCCACCGAGCCGCGCCACGTGCGAGGCGCCAAGGGGAACAGGTAGGAATGGCTGAACTGGTAGGGCGACTCCCGCCACGCTCGCTGGTTGGTGATGTTCTCCACGGCCAGGCGCCAGGTCAGTGGCCTGCCATTGACCTTGTGCGCATAGCGCGCTGCCAGGTCGATGCGGTCCCAGGCGGGGATCTTCAGCGTGTTGTCGGGCAGGACCTCGCGCTCGCCTTCCCGCGTCCAGTAGCCCAGCAGCGTCAGGCCGGGCAGGGCGGACAGGTCGTGCCCCACCTGTCCGCGCACGCTGTAGCGCGGCACGTTGGTCGGCCGCAGGCCGTTGCTTGCAGCGTCGGTGGCACCCACGCGTGTCGCGTCCAGCAACAGGCCGCTCCACTGCGTGGTCCAGGCGCCTTCACGCAAGCCCCAGCTCCCTTCCAGACCGCGGTGGCGTGCGGCACCGTCGATGCGCCGAGTGCACTCGGTCGTGTCGGGTCCCCGGCAGAAGTCCTGGGCCAGCGGGCGCTCCACTTCGAATGCGGTGACGGCCCAGTTCATGCGGCCGTCGTCGTGCTTGACTCCGACCTCGATCTGGCGGCTCTTCAAGGCAGGCAGGGCTTCGCCGCGGTTGACGTAGCGCGAACGGTTCGGCACCACCTCGGTTTCCACGCCCTGGCCCCAGCTCGCATAGGCGATGGTCGACGGGCCCAGGCTGCGCGACAGCGCCAGCCATGGCGTGGTGAACGACTGCCCGTAAGAGGTCTGGCGCGAGCCGTCGGTGCGTATGCTGCTGCGCTCCAGACGCGTGTGGCGCAGGCCCACCCAGGCCTCCCAGCCTGCCCCCAGTCGCAGGTGGTCGCGCAGGTAGGCCTCGGTGCTGCGTTCGTCGCGCTGCGTGTTCTCGTCGGTCAGATCGGGCGCAGCCGGCGTGAAGAGGGTGGCCGCGATGTTGCCGGTACCGCTGTAGTTGAAGGCTTGTCGATTGAAGCGGTCCTTGCCGCGCGTCTGCAGCACCCCTGCGGTCAGGACATGCGTCAGGCCGCCCGTGCGCAGGCTGCCGTCCAGGCGCAGCTCGATGGCATCGACGCGCCTTCGCTCACCCTCGCTGCGGAAGTCGTACAGGTCGAAGCTGCCGTCGGGACAGTAGCGGTCGGCGTAGTAGATGTCGGCAACGGCGTCGTAGCAGCCAAAGGGAAAGGCCACGCGGTCGTCGCTGTGCAGTTGCTGAGTGGCGGCGTGCGCACTGGCGCGCCAGTCCACCGACAGGCGCTGCACCCAGCGCAGCGACGCGGTGTCGCCGTCCAATGCAACAGGCAGGCTCCAGGGCTGGTTGTTCAGGCTGGTGCGGGGATCGATGCTGCTGGCGTCCGGCACGCGGTCGCCCAGCAAACTGAAGCCCGGTGTGCTGGGTTGCGAGTGGCGGCTGCGCTCGAACTCGAATTCGATTCGGGCATCCGGCGTGACCTGCCAGTCGCTGGCCAGTGCAAACAGGCTGGCCCGGCCATCGGCGGCCCGTGTCTGCGGGCGCAGCGTGGTCCAGGCGGCGTTGATGCGCAAGCCCAGACGGCCGTCGGTGCCGAAGCGGTCGCCGATGTCCAGCGTGCCGGCCAGTGTGCCGTTCTCGCGCCAGGCCAGGCCGGCCTGTCTCACCGTGCCCGTGGGACGCTTGACCACCAGGTTCACCAGTCCGCCTGGCGCGCTGGTACCGGCCTGGATGCCGCTGGTGCCCTTCAGCACCTCGATGCGGTCCTTGTTGCCCAGCGCCAGCGCCGTCTCGGCATTGATGGGCAGCCCGTCGCGTCGGAAATTGCTGCGGTTGTCCAGAACGAAGCCGCGCACCGTGAAGTAGCTCCAGTAGCCCTCGGTGTTGTAGGCGTCGCTGACGCTGGCGTCCAGGCGGGTAAGGTCCGCCAGGCTGCCGACGCCTGCGTCGGCCAGGGCTTCTGAGCCGAAGACGCTGGCCTGCAGCGGCGAGCGTGCCAGCGGCACGTCGCCGAAGCCACCCACGCCCAGCGGGGCCGTGCCCTTGCCGGTGATGGTGACCACGTTGCCGGTCTGCGCGCCGGCCTGCGTCGCGACCAGGCACAGGGCCGCGGCAGCGAGGGGGATTCGGGATCGTCGGAATTGCATTGCCATCCTGTGTTGCAGTTGATGGCAGGTCGGCGCGTCGAAGGGACAGGCCACGAACGTGGCCGTCTGGAGACTGCTTCCCTGCGCGAGGATTACCTCAATCAGGTTCAAAGGGACTTTCTCAGTCGGCGCCCTGTGACAGGCGACAACACCCCTAGCGAAGTGCCACGCGTTTGACGCGCAGCGGACCAGATTATGACGCGCTCACGGAGCCCACGGCGCCAGCAGGGCGCGAAGCCTCTGCGGCAGCGAGGTGCATGAGCGACACAGCCCGCGTTGTGCGGGCTGTGGGTGATGGCGCGGGGGGCGTCAGTCGAAGACCGGTGACTCGACGCCCAGCACCTTGTGCAGCTTGGGGCTGGTGGTGGTGTACTGCAGCAGCACACGCTTGTCGGGAAACACGATGGGCGACGCGCCGAAGGCGGCCAGCGCCGCTTCGTGGAAGCCCGACAGGATCAGCTTCTTCTTGCCGGGATAGGTGTTGATGTCGCCCACGGCGAAGATGCCGGGTATCGAGGTCTGGAATTTTTCGGTGTCGACGACGATCTGCTTGCGGTCGATGTTCAGCCCCCATTCGGCGATGGGGCCCAGCTTGGGACTAAGTCCGAAGAAGACCAGCAGCATGTCCACCGGCACCACCCGCGTCACGGCGTCAGGCCCCGTCACCTTCAGCTGGGTCAGGCGGCCGTCGCTCTCTTCGAATCCGGTCACCTGGCCGACGATGAACTGCATTTCGTAGGCATCGCACAGCGCCTTCATCTTGGCCACGTTGGCCGGCGCGGCACGGAAGCCGTCGCGGCGATGGATCAGGATGACGCTTTCCGCCTTGTGCGGGCCTTCCTGCACGAAGTTCATCGTCCAGTCGAGGGCCGAGTCGCCGCCACCGATGACGACGAGGTTCCTGCCGCTGAACTGCGCCGGGTTCCGCACACGGTAGAAGAGCTGCGTGTCCTCGAACTTCTCGATGCCGTCGACCTTCAGCGTGCGCGGCTGAAACGAGCCGACGCCACCGGCGATGAAGATCGTCTTGGTCAGGAAGCGCGTGCCCTTGGACGTCTCGACGTAGAAGCGGCCGTCGTCCTGCTTCTGCACCACGCTGACTTCCTGGCCGAAGTGGAAGCTTGCGCCGAAGGGCTCGATCTGCTTGAGCAGGCTGTCGGTGAGTTCCTTGCCGGTGCACACGGGCACGGCGGGAATGTCGTAGATGGGCTTGTCGGGGTAGAGCTCGATGCACTGGCCGCCGGGGTAGGCCAGCGAGTCGATGATGTGCGCCTTGATCTCGAGCAGACCCAGTTCGAACACCTGAAACAAGCCCACGGGACCGGCGCCGACGATGACGGCGTCCGTTTCGATGGGGCCGTCGTGGGAGCGTGCGGTGTCGACCACTTCGGGGTTCAGTTTCGGTTCCATGAGGGAATCAACGGATCAGTTCGTTGAGCTTTTCGGTGCGGTCTTTCCACTCGTCGGCATCGGGCAGCGGCGTCTTGCGCTTGGTGATGCTCGGCCACTTCCGGGCCAGCTCGGCGTTGAGCTTGATGAAGTGCAACTGATGCGTGGGCACGTCTTCCTCGGGCAGGATCGCGTTCACCGGGCATTCGGGGATGCACACCGCACAGTCGATGCACTCGTCGGGGTCGATGGTCAGGAAGTTGGGGCCTTCGCGAAAGCAGTCGACGGGACAGACATCGACGCAATCCGTGTACTTGCAGCGGATGCACGATTCGAGAACGACGTGGGTCATGTGAGAGCTCGGGTGTGGGAAGGCGGCACGAACCGGCCGCAGCACCGAGAGCCGGCGACGAGCGCGCAGCAGCCAGGATCGACCTTGTTCGAGCAGCGATTTTACGATGCGCGGGTTTGCACCAAGGCTTGATGGTGATCAAGCGAAGCCGACTGCGGCGCATGCGCCACAGGCATCGCGCCCATGCCGACCGTCACGACCGTCGGGCGACCGGCATGCAGAACGGCGGCGCAGGGCAGATCGGCCAGGCGGTGCTCGCTGCTCATGCGGTCGGGCCAGCCAGCACGCGACACCACCGACACGGGCGTGTCCGCCGGCCAGCCGGCGTCCTGAAGTCGACGGGCCAGCTTCGCCAGCTGTTTGCCCGCCATGTAGAACACCTCGGTGTCGGCACGCTGCCCCGCCACGAGGTCGCCTTCGCGAGTCATGGCCGTGCTCAGCGCCACGCTGCGACCGCTGCCGCGACGGGTCAGCGGCCGCTGGGTGTCTGCAGCGGCGGCAGCGGCGGCAGTCACCCCGGGCACCACCTCGCAGGCGATGCCGTGGCGGCCAAGCGCTTCCAGTTCTTCTTCCAGGCGGCCGAAGACACTGGGGTCGCCGCCCTTCAGGCGCACCACCACACTGCCTTCGCGTGCATGGCGCACCAGCAAGGCGTCGATGGTGGCCTGTCCGGCGGAGTCGCAGAAGCCCCGCTTGCCCACATCGATCCAGCGGGCCTGGGGTGCGAAAGCCCGCAGCGCGGGGTCGGTGAGCGCGTCGAACAACACCACGTCGGCCAGCGCCAGGCGTTGCGCGCCCCTCAGTGTGATGAGGTCGGCCGAGCCCGGCCCGGCGCCGATGAAGATCACCTTGGCGGTCATGCCGGCAGCGAGCTTCCGCGCTCAGCCCGCCGCGCGCTGGTACAGCGGCAGCTTGCTGACGAGGTCGGCCTGGTAGTGGCCGGGGAAGAAGTTCAATGCACGTTCTGCGGCGGCGCGGTCCTGGCCGGCGCGCAGCTGCACGGCATCGAATCCGCTGCGCTGCAGCAGCGGCAGCATGTCGACCAGCACCTCGCCGGTGGCGATCAAGGGACCGTTGTAGCGAAGCCGGCTGCGAAGCAGCCGCGCCTGCGAGTAGGCGCGGCCATCGGTCCACTTGGGGAAGTGCAGCGCCACGGCACCGGCGGCCTGCAAGTCCCCGGCCAGCGACTGTACGTTGACCGTGTTGTCCAGCCGCAGCGTCGCGTCGGGCAGGGAAGCGTCGGTATCGAAGAAGTTCATGCGGGCTCCTCTTGGGCCGGTCGCGTGTTGACGGCTGCCGTGCTGCGGCGCATGGCGTCGGCTTCGACGCGGAAGGGCTGGGTGCCAATGCGCTGCACGGTGTCGATGAAGCGCTCGTCGGCCCGACGCTCTTTGCGGTACACGTCGATCAGGGCCTCGATCACGTCGGGCACCTCGTCGGCCGCGAAGGAGGGGCCGATGACCTTGCCCGGCACGGCGGCGCCGCTGAGCGTGGAGCCGTCGGAGCCGCCCAGCGTCACCTGGTACCACTCGCTGCCGTCCTTGTCGACGCCCAGGATGCCGATGTGGCCGCTGTGGTGGTGGCCGCAGCTGTTGATGCAGCCGCTGATGTGCAGGTCGATGTCGCCGATGTCGT
>JALHMT010000158.1 GCA_022843905.1 Rubrivivax sp. | reverse complement strand
GACGTCCTGATAAGAACACTTTTCAGGGCGTCAGAAGCAGGCCCAGGCGACGTGCGTCAGGAAACGTCGCGAAAGATTCAGGGGTCGGACCTCCTCATCGATGGGCAGGCAGCGCTGGCATGCTCTTGGCGGTCATCCATACCCACGCAGCAGGCAGACCGGCCAGCACCTTCTCCTTCGCCGACCGCTCTTTCGCCTCCATGAGGGGACTCATCACATGCAGCGGCATCGGCACAGTTCCACTGTCCAGCAGCAAGACGTTGGGATAGCCCGCCGCCGATCTGGCGTCGTACCGCATCGGCTTCATGAACGCACGCTGCTCGCGCTGGAGCAACTCGATCAGCGGCAGCTCATGCAACCCGTCCAGGGGAATCCACTGATCAGTGGTCAGCATCATGCTCACTGTGTCTACCTGGTAGACGCACTCGCGCTTGGCGAAGACCAGGGCGGCCATTATCACGCGCGGCTTCTTCGGCACATCCGCGTCACGGGCCTGCAGGATGGCTGCATAGCTGCGTTCGACGCGCTCCCATGCCTTGGTCTCGATGTACAGAGGCACATCCGGCATGTGCTTGACGACAATCCTGCGGCCGAAGGCCGTCGCCTCCGAACTGCTGTACTCGCCGACGATGATGGCCATCTTGTACTGGACTGCATATTCAGGCGACAGCAGAAGCGCGAGCTTCTTGCGCCTGCGCTCGCCGATCTCGTCCTTGAGTTCGACCCTGAACGGCTCCGGCACATACAGCCGTTCGTCCAGTGATGCACCCTTGACCATCACACCTCTGGCGGCCTCGCACAGGTACTTATGAATAACGCCCTGGTTGCGGCGGCCTTCCATCGCCGGATACCAGCGGTTGAATCCTGCCCGCTCGAACAGGAAGTGCAGCAACGCGCGCAGGCTCATGCGCTTGCGCGGTGCGCGCACCTCGGTAGGGTCGATCACCGCGTCACCACGCGGCACCGCCTTGCCCGGCAACCGCGACATCGCGAAGTCCGTCCGCACCTCGACCTGATCGGGCGAGTGCTCGATGATCGCTTCGCCGACCAGTTCGCCCAGCCCCGACATGCCCGGTTCCGGTTCGAACGACGGGCAGGTCGGATGGTGACGGTGCCCGGTGTCGGGCATGCGCTTGACGACGTATTCGGCGTGCCTGGCGATGTACATCTCAATGCCGCAGGACACGCACAGGCAACGCGGCCGTTCCAGCGACCCGTAGACCTGTGCGAGCGCGTCCTGCAGCCCCGGATCGGCCGCTGGGTAGGTCCGCCCCTTGATGAAGTAGCGCGTCGGCTCCAACGTGTCCTCGCCCTGCACTTTCGTCCGGTCCGGCGTTCGCGGCTGCTCAAACCAGTTCGCGGGCCAGGTTCTCAAGAGGCCTGCGGTTGCTGCCCAGCAGCCGGCGCACCGCCCTTGAGCTCGAGAGACCCAGGATCTCCCCGACCTGCGCTCCGTCGGCGCCCTTGTCCGCGAGCCTCCGCGCCACCACGCGCCGGGCGGACTGTGCAGTCACGCCAGTCCACCCTGCCCGCTTGAATATGGAGCGCAGGGTCGCGATCATGAGTCGGCAGGTCTCACGCTGATCGTTCGGACCCCGTCCACCGATCTCGAAGGGCCAGCCACCTTCGGTCAGGAACAACGCACTTGAAGGATCGAGTCCTCTGTAGGCGTCGAAACAGGACGCAGGCACCGCTACGCCGAGTTTGCGGCGGCGGCGCTCGACGAGGTAGGCATCGACCGCTGCGCAGGCTCGCGACGAAGTGAAGAACAGCGGTCGACTCCGCCCGTTGACGGCTGTCTCGGGTCGCATCTCAGAGCGCTCACGGATCGACCCGTCGCTGTTCAGGTAGTCGCGCACCTCGAACCGTGCGATCTCGATCGGCTTGGCGCCGGTGCAGAAGAGCACGTAGATCAGCGCGACGTCCCGGTTGGCGTTCTCGCTGCGCAGGCGGACGCGGTTGGCACCCGCAGCGATTTCGTCGGGCTCCAGCAAGGTGAGGCGCTTGCGGCGCGGATGGACCGGTGTGTATGCGGCGACGGCGCGCAGGACGGGCTCACGGAACTGCCGCAGGCGCGGCAGGCAGGACAGGCCGTCCTCGTCCAGTTCGGGTATGCCGTGCTCGCGGGCGACCTCCAGAACCAGGCTCTTGATCGAGCGCTCGACGGTCGATCGCCCCACGCCGAAGGGGGCGCCGGCCTCGCGGTAGCTCAGGCCGTCGAGCAGGACGCTGGAAAGCATCGTCCTGGCCTTGGCGATCGTCTCCGGCTTCATCGCGTGCTTTCTCGTCCGGGTCGGCTCCAAGCCGGTCGCGCAGGCCGGCTGTCGTTAGGGCCCAGTGTTCCCCTGCGATCCACCTCGCACCAGCGGAAATCCCGCCGCAAATGGCCCGCTTTCCGGTGTCATGGGTGGTGCCCGGATGAGCATTCAGGCTCTCGACACCGGCGCGGGACGATGCTGTAGCCGCGTGCACCCTCACCCCTTGGCCAGCGCAGGGTCACCAGACCGTGCGCACCCGTCCGAGGTATGAGCAGTTGAGCATGCGACGGTCGCGCTCGCACCCTTTCGCCGCCGCCAGCCTTTCGCCATACTGGCGTCGCACTTCAGGCATCAGCCCGTGCCGCCCTCCCGGGCGCACCGACGCAAGTCGGCGTTAGCGGTCGTGACCCGCCCATGACCTTTCATCGAACGCGTACGCCGTGAATCCACGGCACGCACGACCCGCCAGAGCGCTCCCCTGCGACGCGCCCTGAACGCCGGGCACATCCCCAGCCGAGTCCAGCCTCCGAACGCCAGCCGCACCCATCACCGGCGCGGCCAGCGGCATGGCCGGCCTCCAACAGATCCCTCGCGGTCGATCAGCCGCGCTTGAACCCACAAGCCTGCATCGACCGAATCCTCCCAACCGGGGAGCACACGCTCCCCCTGGGGGACGTGCGCTCTCCATTCCCTGGAGAAACCCCATGGCAAGCAAAGCCACGCACGCATCCCTCTGGCTGCCGGGCTTCGAGATCGATGCCCCAGCCTATCCCGACCTCTTCAGTTCGAACGACGAAGCTGCAGCTCCGGCAGCAGACCTATCGGCAGACTCAGGCGAGTCCGCGACCGCGGATACAGCCGGCGATCTGCCAAGACCCTGGCGGCCCGCCACGGCCCAGGCCACCCAGCACACTGCCGACAACCCGGCGATCAACTGGCCGCAGTGGACGGACTCGGTGCTTGATGGCCTCGAAGGCCAGGCGACGAAGTTCAACGCCAACATCGAAGCCATCGCCGTGCTGCGCGCCATCGAGCGGGAAGCACGTTCGCCCGCTCCCGATGAACGCGTCGCGCTGCTGCGCTTCACCGGATGGGGCGGCATTCCGGCGAGCTTCAACCTCGACGGCACCGACGCCACGTGGAAGCAGCGCGCCATGCAGTTGTCGGCACTGCTCCAGCCCGCGGAGTACGAGTCGGCCAGGGCTTCGGTCAACAACAGCCACTACACCGAGCCCTTCATCGTCCGCTGGATCTGGACAGCACTGCGCCGCCTGGGTTTCGAGGGCGGGCGCATCCTGGACCCCAGCAGCGGCATCGGCCACTTCCTGGGCTGCATGCCGGCCGACATTGCCACGCGAAGCCGCATCACCGCGGTTGAACTGGACGACCTGGCCGGGCGCATCCTCAGGGCGCTGTACGGCCCCGTGGGCGTCGACATTCGCATCCAGGGGCTGGAAGCCGCGACGCTGGCCGACGGCTCCTTCGATCTGGTGGTCTCGAACGTCCCGTTCGGCAACTACCAGGTCAGCGATGGCCGCAACCGGCCGTACAGCCGGTTCAGCATCCACAACTGGTTCGTCGGCAAGGCGCTCGACCTCGTGCGGCCGGGCGGGCTGGTATGTCTCATCACATCAGCATGGTTCCTCGACCAGCGCGACGAATCGGCCCGGGCCCATGCGGCGTCGCAGGCCGACCTGGTCAGCGCTGTCCGCCTGCCTCAAGGAGCGTTCATGCGGCTGGCGAGCACCGACGTGCAGTCCGACATCGTGATGCTGCGCAGGAGCCAGCCTGGCGAAACCAGCGGCGTGGAGTGGGTCGACCTCGACTTCGTCCCCGACGAGTTGCGCGATCCGCGCTGCCAGGACAAGTACATGCAGTTCAACGCCTGGTACGCGGCCAACCCGCGCAATGTGCTCGGCCTCATCGACAAGGTGACCCGGGGCTACACGCCGGTGCCCACCGCCATCCTCGACGGCGACCTCGGCGCAGCACTGCAGCAGGCCGCCGGCCTGATCCCCAGCGGTGTGTATGTGCCGCTGCCGGTGGCTTCAGCAGCACCGAGCGCTCCGGCGACCACGGTCGCCGCACCCGAAGGCGCACGCCCGGGCAGCCACGTGCTGCTCGGCGCGCGCATCCACATTGCACAGCAGGGTGAACTCGTCGACGTCCACGACAGGACGAACGCCACCTTGCGCCAGCGCATCGCCGGCATGTGCGACATCCGCGACCGCGCGCGCAAGCTGCTGGCCGCCCAACTGGACGACGTCAGCGACAACGCGCTGGCGGACCTGCGGCGCGGCCTCAACGGCAGCTACGACAGGTTCGTCGCCAGGCACGGCTGTCTCACGAGCCGAGCCAACGCCCTCGCCTTCCGGCGGGATCCCGACTATCCGCTCGTGCTGTCGCTGGAGCACTACGACGAAGAGGAGGAAGCGGCGACCAAGGCCGACATCTTTCACCGGCGCACGGTCAGCCGTGTCGTCGAACCGGTACGGGCCGCTGAGCCCGACGAAGCGCTGGCGCACTCCACGCAATGGCGGGGGCGCGTCGATCTGGCCTACATGGCCGAACTGCTGCAGGCCGATGCGCATGCAGTGGCCCGCGATCTGGAGGATCGCGGCCTGATCTACCGGAATCCCGAAACCGGCGACCACGAGACCGCCGACGCCTACCTGTCGGGCAACGTGAAGCGCAAGCTGCACGCGGCGCTGGCGGCGGGCGCGGCCTACGAGTCGAACGTGCGAGCCCTTGAGAAGGTCATCCCGGAAGACCTGCCCCCCGCGTCCATCGAGCCCAGGCTCGGCGCAGTGTGGATCCCGGCCGAGACGGTCGAGGGCTTCATCCGTGAGGTCCTGAAACTGCGCGGCGCCGCCGTGCAGTACCTGGCCAAGGCCGGCACCTGGTCGGTCCAGGTCAACAAGTACGAAGCCCAGGGCAACGTGACCTGCTCGCAGGAGTTCGGCACGGCCCGCATGAACGCGATCGAGCTGGTGCTGTGTGCACTCAACGTGCAGACGCCGACGGTCCGCGACCCGCATCCCGACCGCGACACCTACGTCGTCAACAAGCCGGAGACGGTGGCGGCGCGCGAGAAACTGGGCCTGCTGAAGGAACGCTTTGCGACCTGGGCCTACGAGGGCCCGGAGCGCCGCGAGAGACTGTGCAGGATCTACAACGACCTGTTCAACTGCTCGCGCCAGCGGGAGTTCGACGGCTCGCACCTGAAGCTGCCGGGGTTCTCCCGCTGCTTCGAACTGCATGGCCACCAGCGCAACGCCATCTGGCGCATCGTGCAGTCCGGCAACACCGGGCTGTTCCACGCGGTGGGTGCGGGCAAGACTGCCGTGATGGTGGCCGCCAGCATGGAACTGCGGCGGCTGGGCCTGGCGGCCAAGCCGGCCCACATCGTGCCGAACCACATGCTGGAGCAGTACACGGCCGAGTTCGTGCGCCTGTACCCCTGCGCAGCGGTCCT
>JALHMT010000157.1 GCA_022843905.1 Rubrivivax sp. | reverse complement strand
GATCGGTCACGTTGCCGAAACGGCCGGTCACGATGAACCGACAACGGAGTCGGTCACGATGGGCCGAAATCCTCGGTCACGATACCGAAACCAGCGGTCACGTTGGTCCGAAATACCCACGCGGCGCCGTCGGGCGTGATCTTCACCTGCCGCGTGGTGCGGTTCAGCAGCTTCACGCGCAGCCGCGCCTCCAGCTGCTGCACGAGCTGCGTCACAGTGGTCTTGCTCATGTGCAGCGTCTGTGCCGCCTTAGTGAAGCTACCGGCTTCCACTACGCGGGTAAAGGCCTGCATTGCATCGAATCGGTCCATCGGAGATCCTGATGTCAGGGGTTATTGTTTGGAAATGGCAAAAAGTCATTGTGCGACTTGCTTGTTTATCTGAAGACCGTGATCGCCTAGAGTCCACCCATCCCCACCAACAAATAGGTATCTCATGTCTGCACGTGATGTTGTTTTCCCCGCCGGCCGTCAGGCGCTCTATGACAAGAACCGTTACTCACCTGCGATCCGGTCCAACGGCTTTCTATTCGTCTCAGGGCAGGTGGGCAGTAGGCCCGATGGCTCGCCAGAACCCGAATTGCAAGCCCAGGTAAGGCTCGCTTTCGACAACCTCAACGCGATCCTCTCGGCCGCAGGCTGCACGTTCAAAGACGTGGTCGACGTGACCGTGTTCATCGTTGATCCTGAGCCAAAGTTCGAAACCATTTGGGAGGTGGTGGGGGAGTACTGGGGTGAGGCTCCGCACCCCACGCTCACAGCCATTGGCGTAACCTGGTTGTATGGATTCCAGTTCGAGATCAAAGTGATTGCCAAGCTGCCCGAGGCCACTGCTGCCGTGTAATCCGACCACGCGCGGTGCAAGCTAGTCAGGATCAGAGTGATCTGGCCCGGTAGCGGTGGAAACCAACTCGTAGTCGCTACTGACCTGCATCCACTCCTGACAACGCTGCGATGTTTGCAACCGGTGGTGATGCGAGTTCGCCACCACATGCAGCCGGACTACCAAAAGGGGCGTGAGTAACTGCAAAAAAACATACCGTGAGCGAGCAACGTGGAGCTTGTCTGCCGTTTGTGAAAGCAGGAAATGGAAACTGCATCCGTGCCATCACTGACACGATGCATCCATGGCCTCGTCCAGCTTGTCCTACGCTTCGACCTTCACGCCTTTCCAGAAGGCGACTCGATCTTTCACCATTTCGGCACCAGGCTTTGGGTTGGGGTAGTACCAGACCGCATCCGGATTGGTCTCGCCATTCACTTTGAGTGAGTAGTAGCTGGCTAGGCCCTTCCAAGGGCAACTGCTCTTGTGGTCGCTCAAGGTGACATATTCGCGGTTCAGCGAACTGTCGGGAAAGTAGTGGTTCCCCTCAACGACCACCGTGTCGTCGCTCTGCGCAATCACCGCGCCGTTCCATGTGGCTTTCATGTCAATGTCTCCAGTGTGAATTCAAGCAGATGTTCAGATCAGCGCCACTGCGCCATTCTGGGTCGGCACACGCGTGCAGGCATATTCTTTGACGGCAATCAAATCAACTTCGATCGGCATCTCAGTTCAAATTTCTTGGAGGGGTCACTGAAAGTGACTCCTCTCTACGTCAGAGTCGTTCCAATGTAGTGCCTGGAATGGCTTTTTTGTTGGGAAGTGCGCGAACTACGGGCCTTGCGTAGACGATGGGGAACGTTTTCCGGACTATCGGACGCTGGCCGTGAACTCAGTACGTATCGACGATCAAGGCCAGCCGTCAATCAGTCCTGCCTCCCACTGAATGACCACTTCAGGTTCCCTGGCTCATTTTGTCGGACGTCCGGACACATTGGCATGTTGACCCGTGTGGGGTCATCGGAGAAGAATAGTTATGGAGACACAGTAGCTGTAGCCTTCGCTTTTTCTCCGGGTATGGAGCCATTCAAGCATCGTCAGACGTATCGACTGGATGATGGTGTGAGTCAGTATTTGCCTTTCCGTTTGATGAGAAACCCCTCCTTCCCTGCGCCCACAGTAGCGCCCGCCGCCAACTCCTATCTCGGGCTTCTGCGTGATGTGCTTAGTGGAATGGGAAGCCTTAACAAGGCCATTCCTCCGCGCTGGTTCTATGACCAAGAAGGCTCAAAGCTGTTCGAGGACATTACTCGGCTGCCGCAGTACTACCCAACCCGTTGCGAGCGTACGATTCTGTCGACGTACATCCGTGAGATCGTCCCACTCCTGGGGCACAACAAGGTGCTCGTTGAGTTCGGTGCGGGCTCCGCCACCAAGACTTCCGTGCTGCTTGGTAACGCCTTGGTCTCGGAGTACATCGCCATCGACATCTCCGGCGAATTCCTGCGCGAATCCATTGCGTCTTTGCAGGCCCAGTTCCCGCATATTCCCATGCGGCCTGTCGAGGCGGACTTTCTGCGTCCGATGGAGCTGCCGCATACGGTCCTGCAGCGAGGTGGCATCGGCTTTTTCCCGGGATCTACCCTCGGCAACCTCAGCGAAGCGGCCGCAGTCAACCTCCTGCGGACGTTTGGCGACGCCCTTGGCCATGATTCCATCCTGCTCCTGGGGGTCGATCTGCTGAAGGACGAGGCGATCCTCCTGCCGGCATATGACGACCCGCAGGGAGTCACCGCCAGGTTCAACCTCAATCTGCTGCACCGCATCAACCGGGAACTCGGCGGCGACATCCCGGTGTCTGCCTTCAAGCACGAGGTGCGGTGGAATGAAGGGCTATCCCGGATAGAGATGCATCTTCGCGCGCGATACGACGTGCAGTTTCGCGTAGCCGATTGCAGCTTCTCCATGCGGGAGGGCGAAACCATTCATACCGAGAACAGCTACAAGTACACCGTACGGGACATTCGCTTGCTGCTCAGGGCGGGAGGATGGAATACGACCGGCTTTTGGACTGACCCGGACGGATACTTTGCAGTTTTGTCCGCGCAACGTGTCCCGATTGGCAGCGACCAAGAATACAGCGCCGACTGATATGCGCGCCGCCTACATTCTGCGCATCAGCATTGGCTAACCCACTCCCACTCCCTCTCCCTCCTGCGACGACGAAGCCACCTATTCACACGAGGGGGCCTGCTCATAGCGACTGCGGCCAATGTGCGGTCAGAACAATGGACGAAGACGTCGATATGTCCATGTTTTGTCAATCACCTGGCTGCTCTGAACGCCGGGCACGCTCATAAAAAAAAGGACCCCGGGGCTCATGACCAGGAATTTACTTCGCGCGTGTTCTCCCGCGAGTTTTCTCATTCCTGACGCGACAGATCGCGCAGCTCTTGCGAACCGTTTTGCACTGGTTCGCGCAGCCACTCTGAGTGCGGCGAGTCCCCTGAGCGTGGAGGACCAGTGCGCACAGTCAATGGCAGACGCGAGTCCGACGAAGTGGCACCTGGCGCATACCACGTGGTTCTTCGAGGCCGTGGTCCTGATGTCTCACACATCATGCGAGCCCTTCAACGCGTCCTATCTGCACCTGTTCAATTCGTACTACGAGTCCCTGGGTAGCCGCCATCCGAGGGCCCAGCGAGGGCTTCTCACACGTCCAGCACTGCGGGAAGTGCACCGGTATCGTGAGCACGTCGACGCCGCTGTCATTCGGCTCATAGAGGAGGCCGACAACGAAACCCTCGAGTCTGTGGGGCCGCTGATTATTCTTGGTCTGCAGCATGAGCAGCAGCATCAAGAGCTCATTGTCACGGACGCCCTACACCTGCTCTCGTGCAATCCGATGCTCCCGGCACTTCGAGCCTCTGGAGAGGGGCCACTTCGCCTTCAAACTCCTTCACAGGTTAAATGGCTGGATGGACCGAGCGGATTGGTAGAGGTCGGTCACCCAGGCGGAACCTTTGCGTTCGACAACGAAACCCCGCGACATCGTTGTTGGCTGGCGCCATTCCAAATTGCCGACCGCTTGGTCACTTGCTCAGAGTATGTCGACTTCATCGCCGACGGTGGCTATAAAACTCCCGCCTTGTGGCTGTCCGAGGGCTGGGCGGTGGTTCAGTCTAATGGCTGGCAAATGCCCGCCTACTGGATTGCGCCAAGAGACTCCAGCGCGCCGGCCGAGGGGTGGCAGGTGTTCGGGCTTGCCGGAGTCCAGCCGATGGATCTTGGAGCTCCAGTGAGCCAGCTGAGCTTCTATGAGGCTGCTGCCTTTGCTCTATGGAGCGGTGCGCGACTGCCCACAGAGGCTGAATGGGAATCGGCGGCACGGTTGCCGGAGATTCGACAGCTAACAGGTCATGTCTGGCAGTGGACACGCTCTTCTTTTGATCCGTATCCAGGATTCAGGCCATGGCCAGGAGCTATCGGTGAGTACAACGGGAAGTTCATGGTCGGCCAAATTGTTCTCCGCGGTGGAAGCGTGGCCACCCCACGCGGCCACACGCGCCTCACCTATCGCAATTTCTTTCCACCCGCGACCAGGTGGCAATTCAGTGGGCTGCGCCTCGCGCGGGACATGGAGTGTTGATGCCAGGCTGAAACAGAGGCGGGGCACGCCATGGGGCACCGAGTTCCGCCTGCTGATCCCAAGGGATAGCGCTGAACGACTCGGGCAGGGTCGCCGCAGTCCTTGCAGGCGGAGGAACTTGGAGCCAATGCGAAAACTGGTGGTAAGTCCAGGCGCTAAGACCGATAGCAGCCGCAATCGGGCTATGCCAGCGCATCCGCCACGTGGTTGCGAAGCATCGGAACAATGTCCCTGTCGAACCACGGATTCTGCTTCAGCCAGTTCTGGTTGCGCGGCGAGGGGTGGGGCAGGGTGATGAACTGTGGCGCATACGACTTCCATGCTGCGACTGTCTCAGTGAGGGTCGCCTGCCTGCGTTCACCGAGGTATTTCGCCTGAGCGTACTGCCCGATGAGGATAGTCAGTCGAATGTGAGGCAGAGAGGAGAGGATGCGTTCATGCCAAAGAGGCGCGCACTCGGGACGTGGCGGCAAGTCTCCGCTGCGGCCTCGACCGGGATAGCACAGGCCCATCGGCACGATCGCGAACCGGCGCGCGTCATAGAACACCGATTCCTCGACCCCCAACCACTCCCTCAACCGTTTCCCGCTTGCGTCGTGCCACGGAATCCCACTTTCGTGAACCTTAAGGCCTGGTGCTTGACCAACCATCAGGATGCGAGCGGACGGTGAGATTCTCACAATGGGTCGAGGACCCAGCGGGAGATGCGCCTCGCAGACGCGGCATGCTTGAATCTCACTCAGAAGTGCGTCAAGACGACCAGCAGCAGAGCAGTGCAGCGGCATCGAAGTCAAGTGAGAGTCGTTCGCAAAGAGACGTTGAGTAGGCATGACGGTCTGATTGCGAAAGGTTTCCTGTCGCAGCGCAGTGCCAGTCGTGGCCAGCTTACACGCCATCGCGCAGACATGCTCAACGTTTTGGCGTCAGCTTCTGGATAGTTGTTTTGCAAAGAATGAATTCGGTGCGTCCGCGGGGATGGAATCAGGCGGCGCCGAGGCCACTTCCATGCTGCGTTTACGTGAAACGTTACGCCGATCCCTCCAAGTTTGAAGAGCTTGACCTTTGAAGTCGTTGAGGGCCTGTCATTTGGGGAAAGCCTCGGAGTACCGGACCAATGCAGCCACAGCAACCCAGCGACGGTCGGTACCACATCACTGTGCCGATCAATCCTTAGTGCGCCTGGACGGCTTTTCGCTGGGGAACTGCGCGAGCCACATCCCTCGCGGCGACGATAGGAGATGTATTCCGGACTATCGGACACGCCGAGCGCCGTACAGTGCCCCAGCGCTCGCTCCCGAACCCTATTTTGGAGTGGTGCGGAAAACGCTTCCTGCCGGAGCGGCGAGTTCTCTTCTCTTGCTCGCCAAGCGGAATGAAGCTAAGGAAGGTCTGCATAACCCCCGCCGCAGCGTGAGCTGAGTCGTCGATTTTCAGATGACGACATGGAAGGCGGATACCGATGGTTTTTGAAGGCGGATTTCGGCCTTCTGCGGCCGTTTTG
>JALHMT010000156.1 GCA_022843905.1 Rubrivivax sp. | reverse complement strand
GCGGCGAAGGCCTGCGGGACGGGCTTGCACGCGCCGGCCGCGAGGTCTGGGTCATCGGCAGCGAACTGCTCACCGAACGTTATGTGCGCGCCCTGGGCGTGCTGGGCGTGCCCGCGCTGGCCATCGGGCCCGAGGCCACCTGGCAGGGCCATCACGCGATCTGGAAGGCCACCCGATGACTCGAGAACACGCGCGCTTCGACGCCGCGCTGAAGGTGCTGCCGCTGGTGGCCATCCTGCGCGGCCTGCCGCCCGACGACGCGCCGGCCGTCGGTGCCGCGCTGGTCGACGCGGGCTGGACGCTGATCGAGGTGCCGCTGAATTCCCCGCAGCCGTTGCGCAGCATCGAGCGCCTGGTGCAGGCCTGCCCGCAGGCGGTGGTCGGCGCCGGCACCGTGCTGCGCGCGGCCCAGGTGCGTGAAGTGCATGCGGCCGGCGGCCGGTTGATCGTGTCGCCGAACTTCGACCCGGCGGTGGTGAAGGCGGCGGTGGACCTGGGCTGCGTCTGCGTGCCCGGCGTGATGACGCCCAGCGAGGCCTTCGGCGCGCTGCAGTGCGGTGCAGCCGCCTTGAAGATCTTCCCCGCCGAGATGGTGCCGCCGGCTGCGCTGAAGGCACTGCGCGCCGTGCTCGACCCCGCTGTGCGCCTGCTGCCGGTGGGCGGCATCACGCCCGAGCGCATGACCGACTACCGCGCGGCGGGCGCCAGCGGCTTCGGCATCGGCTCGGCCTTGTACCGTCCGGGCGACGGTGCAGCCGCGGTGGCGGTGGCGGCCGAGCTGTTCGCCGCGGCCTGGGCGGCCACCGAGTCGGTGCGCCGGTAGACGCCGCAGCCCACGAACAGCTGGCCGTCGAGCCCGGCGATGAAGGAGGTCTTGGGCTGCACGGCACCGCTCTCGGGGTTGACGATGTCGTAGTCGATCCAGCCGCTGCCGGCCTCGGCCGCGGCCCAGGCGTCGCGCACGAAGCGCTCGCCGTCGATGCCCGGCACGTCGTGCACGCGCTTGCCTTCCATCGCCGGCTTGGCGCCATGCAGACGGTAGACACCCTGGCGGTCGATGACGAAGACGTAGAGATCGCGGTCGACGAAGCCCAGCTCGCGCGAGTGCAGCTCCGTCGCAGCGCCGTGCAAGCCGCGCTGGCGCAGCAGCGTCAGTGCGCGCTCGACGAGCGTGGTGGCTTCGTCGGCGCTGCCCTGGCGCAGCCGGATGGAGGCCACCGCCTGGCTCAAGGCCCCGGCGCGGGCCACCAGGTCCTGCGACGCGCTGGTGGACTGCGTCACCATCTCGGCGTTCTGCCGCGTGATCTCGTCCAGGCTGCCGACGCTTTGCGCCACCTGCTGGAGGTCGGCGCTCTGCTGCGCGCTGGCGCTGGCGATGCCGCGCAGCGAGTCCGATGCGCTGCGCACGCCCTTGACCAGGGTGTCGAGCACGCGCCCGACGTGTTCGATGTGGCCGACGGAGGTGCCCACCTGGCCGGTCGACTGGCTGATCAGTCCGCGGATCTCGCCGGCCGCCGCGGCGCTGCGCTGCGCCAGTTGCCGCACCTCGGCGGCCACCACCGCGAAGCCACGGCCCGACTCACCGGCGCGTGCCGCTTCGACGGCCGCGTTGAGGGCCAGGATGTTGGTCTTGAAGGCGATGCCGTCGATGGTGCCGATGATCTCGGCGACGCGGCGCGAGCTGCTTTCCAGCTGGCTCATCGAGCCGACGGTCAGCTGCATGGCCTGCAGGCCGGCCTCGGCGTCGTGGCGCAGGCGGTCGGTCAGGCGGTCGAGTTCGCCGGCGGCCGTGGCGTTGACGGCCACCGCCTGGCTCAGCACCTGGGTGGTGGCCAGCGTCTGGCGCAGGCTGGCCGCCTGCTCGTCGGTGCGCTGGGCCAGCGAGGCACTGCCCTCGGCGACGAGGCGGCCGGCCATGCCCACGCGCGTGGCGCTGCTGCGGATCTCGGCCACCATCGACGACAGCCGGTCGTTCATGCGCTCGATCATCTGCCCGATGTCGGCCATCTCGTCGCTGCCGTCGATCTCCACGCGGTGCGCCAGGTTGCCGCCGGCCACTGCGTCGACACCCTGGTGCAACCGGCGCAGCGAACCGTAGAAGCTGCGGTAGAAGGCCCAGCCCAGCAGCAGCACCAGGCCGATGCCGGCGCCCAGCAGCAGCATCTTCCACCACAGCGCCGCGAGGTTGGCCTGGGCGCGCTGGTCGAGCTGTGTCACCAGGCGCTCGATGACTTCCTTCTGGACCGCGGCGCCGGCCAGCAGGGCGCGCGTGCTCTCGGCGTAGAACGGGCCGGGCTCGGCGCTGATGGCCTCGGCCTCGAAGACTTCGCGGGTGCGCGCGGCCAGGCTGCGCGCGGCGTCCCGTGCCGCCGGCCAGCCGGCAGGCGGGCGGCTGCCGGCCCGCTCCAGGGCGGCCATGCGCAGCGACACCTCGTCGACCTCGGCCAGCACGTTGGCCGCGTGGCCCAGCAGCCGGGCGCGGTCGCTGTTGCTGGCGTCTCCCCGCGTCAGCAGCGCGGCCCCCTCGCCGCGCGCCACGCCCATCGCCTCCAGCAGCGGCAGCAGGCGCTGCGTGGCAAGGTCCATCAGGAAGTAGCTGTCGGCGTAGGGGTCGAGCAGCAGTCGCGAGCTCTCGGCCACCAGGAACACCAGCCGGCGAGCCTGTTCGATGCTGCGCACGTGTTCGGCGAAGGCCGCATTGCGCTGGGCGGCATGGCGGCCCGCCGCCAGCGCGCTGGCCACCTCGCGCAGGCCGGTCCAGTCCTTGGCCACGACTTCATCGCCGGCGGCCAGGCCCATGGCGTCGGCGTGCTCGAGCGCACGGGCCAGCCGCAGCCGTGTGGCGCGGCGTGCGTCGTCGGCGGCGGCGTCGCCCGACAGCGCGCGATGCGTCAGGTCGCGGTGCGTCTGCAGCTCGGCGATCAGCTCGCTCAGCGCCGCCACCCTGCGCGCGCCCTCCAGCTCCGACAGGGCCATCGCACGGTCTGCCGCCAGCGTCCTGTACTGCCAGGACGACAGCAACAGCAGCGGCGCCACCAGCAGCAGGCCCATCAGGGCCAGCTTGACGGGAATGCGCAGGCGGCGCATCAGCGACACCATCAGTCGCAAGGGATGGGGCGGCGTCAGGGGCATCGGCGGGCTCCTCGGAGCGAGCCGGCGCTTTCCGCCGGTTCTCGTGGGCAGGGAGTTTGGGGCCCCGACCCGCGCGCGACCCCCGGAACAGCACCGCTGCCGCCGGTCAGATCCGGCAGCGGTCGGCCCCGGCCGCGATCAGTCGGAGGCGCCCAGGGCCACGCTCTTCTTGCGCGTCTGGCCGTTTCGCCACAGGCTCAGCATCACGTTCTCGCCCGGCTGGCGCCGCTCGAGCTGCATCAGCATGTCGTCGAGGTCGGCCACCGCCTCGTCGTTGACGGCGGTGATGACGTCGCCGGCGATCACGCTGCCGTCAGGCCCGCGCCGGAAGGCCTGCAGGCCGGCCTTGGCCGCCGGGCTGCCGGGTGCCACCTGCACCAGCGCCACGCCCTTGGGCAGGTTCAGTGTGCGGTGCAGTGCCGGCGGGCCTGCGGTAACGCCCAGAGCCGGCCGCGTGAAACGACCGTCGCGAATGATGCGGGGCACGATGCGGTTGACCTCGTCGACAGGAATCGCGAAACCGATGCCGGCGCTGGCGCCGCTGGGGCTGGCGATCTGCGTGTTGACGCCGATCAGCCGGCCGGCCGAGTCGAGCAGCGGGCCGCCCGAGTTGCCCGGGTTGATCGCCGCGTCGGTCTGCACCACGCCGCGGATGGTGCGGGCGTTGAAGGATTCGATCTCGCGGTTGAGCGCGCTGACGATGCCGGTGGTCAGCGTCTGGTCCAGGCCGAAGGGGTTGCCGATGGCGTAGACGCGCTGGCCCACCACCAGGTCGCGGCTGCTGCCCACCAGGATGGGCGGCAGCTTGTCCTTGGGCGCGTCGATCTTCAGCACGGCCAGGTCCCGGTCCGGGAAGGCGCCCACCAGCGAGGCCTTCCAGGTGCTCTGGTCGGCCAGTGTCACGCGCGCGCCGCTGCCGCCCTGGATGACGTGGAAGTTGGTGACGATGTGGCCGTTCTCGTCCCACACGAACCCGGTGCCGGTGCCGCGCGGCACCTGCTGCACGTTGACCGAAAAGAAGTCGCGCTGCGATTCCAGCGTGGTGATGTGCACCACCGAGGGCGAAGTCTTCCGGAAGACGTCGACGTTGTTGACCTCGTCGACCGACAGCGCCGGCCGCGGCGCCACCGCGCGCGGGGTGGCCTGGGGCTGGCTTTCGGCGCCGCTGGGCAGGCCGAGCACGGCGGCGGCGGCTGCCAGCAAGGCAGCGCCCAGCCCGGCCCACAGGCCGGGGGTGGAGGGGTGGAGCGGGCTCTTCATGGTCTTCCTGGGCTTCTTGAGGGGCCGGGGGATGGATCGGTGGCACCAACGAGGGGCCGGCCTGGAGGCTGGCGCCAGCCGGCAGACGGCAGGTGGGGTCTGTTGCCACAGCATCAAGGGGCGCCGGGCCCGGCGTGCGACCATGCAGGCCGGTGGCTTGCCGGGGAGCGACACGCCCCTGTCGCCGATCTCGATGCCCGAGTGGACGAACGCCAGATGATCTCGCTGCTGCTGATGGCCCTGCTGCTGGGCGCGGGCCTGGCCTGGACGCCCGACCTCGATCGCGCCACGCTGGAAGCCCGCTACGCCGGCCCGCCCAGCCGCTTCGTGTCGGCCGCCGGCTTGCGCCTGCATGTGCGCGATACCGGTCCGCGTGACGCGCCCGCCGTGCTGCTGCTGCACGGCTTCGGCGCCAGCCTGCACACCTGGGACGACTGGGCGGCGGCACTGGAAGTCGACTACCGCGTCATCCGTTTCGACCTGCCGGCCGCCGGCCTCACCGGGCCCGATGCGAGCGGCGACTACAGCGATGCCCGTTCGGTCGAGGTCATCGCCGCGCTGATGGACACGCTGTCCGTGTCGCGCGCCCATCTGGTGGGTCATTCGATGGGCGGCCGCCTGGCCTGGCGCTTCGCCGCCGAGCAGCCTGCCCGCGTCGACAAGCTGGTGCTGGTGGCGCCCGACGGCTTCGCCAGCCCCGGCTTCGAGTACGGCCAGGCGCCTGCCGTGCCCCTGGCCGTGCGGCTGATGCCCTGGGCGTTGCCGCGACCTGTGCTGCGCATGGGGCTGGCGCCGGCCTGGGCCGACCCCGCGGCGCTGAGCGACGCCACCGTCGACCGTTACCACGACCTGATGCGCGCTCCGGGCGTGCGGCGAGCGCTGATCGAGCGCATGGAGCAGATCGTGCTGCAGGAACCCGGGCCCTGGCTGCGCCGCATCCAGGCGCCGGTGCTGCTGCTGTGGGGCGAGAAGGACCCGATGATCCCGCTGTCCAACGCCGCCGACTACCGGCGCGAGCTGCCGCGCTCGCAGCTGGTGGCCCTGCCCGGCGTGGGGCACCTGCCGCAGGAAGAAGCGCCCGAGGCATCGGTGAAGGCCGTGCGGAGCTTCCTGCGCGAGTGACCGGCGGCGTCCCCCGGGGGAGGCGCCACAATGGCGTCATGCCTGAACATCCCGACCGCGTGCTGCCGCTGCAGGGCGCCTCCAACTTCCGCGACCTGGGCGGCTACCCGGGCGAAGGCGGGCGTCCGCTGCGCTGGCGCCGCCTGTTCCGTTCCGACCACCTGGGCGGCCTGACCGAGGCCGACCAGCAACTGCTGGCCGGCCTGGGCGTGAGCCGCGCCTTCGACTTTCGCGGCGTGCACGAGCGGGCCGCCGTGCCCTACAGCCTGCCGGGCCTGGTGCAGCACCCGCTGTCCATCGAGCCCACCGTGGTGCAGACCATGCAGGCCGTGGTGGCACGTGGCGAGGCGCTCACGGTGCCGGTGGTGGTGGAGCTGATGAACGAGCTGTACCGCGGCCTCGTGAACGACCAGTCGCACCGCTTCGCCGAGCTCTTCGAGCACCTGCTCGACCACGACGCGCCGGCGGTCTTCCACTGCACCGCGGGCAAGGACCGCACCGGCTTTGCCGCCGCGATGATCCT
>JALHMT010000155.1:1323-6156 GCA_022843905.1 Rubrivivax sp. | reverse complement strand
ACACGGGTCGGACGGCCTTCCTCATCGATCCGCGAGACCTCCACCAGGCGCTTGCTGATGAAGAACGGCGTGCGCTGGCCATCGAGGAACCCGGAGATGCGGCCGCCGCGCATGAAGCCGATGGTCTGGAACTTCTCGATCGCCGCCTGCATGGCGTAGAAGCTGTTCGTTGGCAGTTCGAAGGCACTGATCGACTTGATGCCGGGAACGAAGAAGATGAACCGGCCCGACAGGTTGCACTTCTTGCCCTGGTACTCGGCGCAGCTTTCGGGATCGCAGAGCCCGTTGTTCTCGGCCCGCAGCGTCACCTTGCGGCCGCCGAAGATGCGCACCACGCGACGGCCCTCGCCGGGCGCCGGCGGCTGCTCGTAGGTCTTGCAGTACCGCGTCTGCCCGTCCTCGGAGTACTCGGACCAGAAGCGGCGCTCGCTCGACGTCCAGGTCACCAGCTCGTGCGGCATCACGTTCTGCCAGGCATCGGCAGGAAACACCACCGGGAAGCGATACAGACGCTGGACACCGTCTCCCCGGTCCTCGGCGTACAGGTCCATGATCTGGCGCGCAAGCTCGGGGTTCGGAAAGTCCTCGCCGCGCACGGTGAAGTACGGCACGTTCTTCGGGGTGAGCGGGTTCTTGAGGTCAGGCAGCGTCGCCGCCAGTTCGCGCTCGATGGCGTCGAACCCTTTGCCCTGCGCCACGCCGGCGTCGTAGATTTCGCGGGCACGTCCGGATTCGGCCGCGCGCCGAGTCAGCACCTTGATGCCGGCACGGATGCGACCGCCCACCGGGATTCGTTGCGCCGAACGCCCGAGCAGCGTGGGGATCGCCACCGCGCCGCCCGCGCTCGGGACCAGGCTGCCGCCTTGTCCGTTCGCCTTGCTCTGTGCCATTGCGACCATTCAGCTCTCCTTCGCAAGTTGGTGAATGTGGAAGCTCATGCTCCCGCCGGCCTTGGCTTTTTCAAGCCCGCCGCGCTTGGCGCCACTGCGCGGGGCGCGCGACCACGCTCGATCACCACCTCGAAATCTGGCATGCCGCGCATGAGGAGCCCACCCCAGCGCTTGGTCACGATCCGCCTGTCCAGGATGGTCACTCGGCCTCGGTCATGGATCGTTCGCAGCAGTCTCCCCAGGCCTTGCTTCAGCCGCACCGCGGCCTCCGGCACAGTGATCTCGATGAATGGCGATCCACCACGCGACTCGACCCACTCGCGTCGCGCCTCTTCGAGCGGTGAGTCCGGCACCGAGAACGGGAGCTTGGCGATCACCACGTGGGTGCAGTACTCCCCTGGCAGGTCAACGCCTTCTGCGAACGAGCTCAGCCCGAACAGCACTGACCGATCGACTCGGTCGACGGCGGCACGGTGCCGCGCGAGCATCTCGCCCTTGGGCATTGAGCCCTGGACCAAGGTGATCCGCCTCAGGTCCTCAGGCAACTGGGCGTAGACCTCCCGCATTTGCCGTGCAGACGTGAAGAGCACCAAAGTGCCCAGCGTCTCCACGAGGGCCGGCAGCCGGGCACTGACCTCCAGCGTGTGCTGCTCCGCGGAGGTCGGCTCCGTGCGCATTGCCGGCACCACGAGCCGCGCGTTGTTGCGGAAGTCGAAGGGGGACTCGACCCGCAGGAATGCGGGGCTGTCGAAGTAGCCAAGACCCGACTGGCGCAGGAACAGGTCGAAGGTGCCGCACGACGTGAGGGTGGCGGACATGACCACGGCACCGCTGGCGCGATTCCACAGCAGCTTGCGCAGCTTGTCGCTGCCGCTGATCGGCGACGCGCAGACCTGGTAGTCATCCGGCCTGCCGCCTTCGTCATGCTGCTCTATCCAGCGCGCGATTGGCGGCGAGCCTTCGGGTTGCTCGGTCAGCATCAGCTGCCAGGTGTCCACCAGATTGTCCAGCCGGACCACGTAGAAGCCCAACACCGACAGCACCTGCGTGGCCAGCGCGCCCACGCTGGGCGCCTTCTCCAGAACATGCTCCCTGAGCGAAGCAAAGGTCTTCTGCAACTCTTCGCCAGCAGCCAGGACCTGCCCACCGGCCGACTTGCACCAGTCCGGCAACGGCCCGGACCTGAAGCGGCGCGCCCGCTTTTCCTCGAATCCGTTGGTGCCGTGAATTCGGGAATGAAGATCGCGCAGCGCCCGCTCCATGCGCTCAGCGCTGGCCCGACTGTCGCGAATCAGCTGTTCGTCCAGCCTCAAACCCAGTACGGCGTCACGCACCGCGTTGCACGCCCCCTCCAGCCATTCCATCGCCCCTCTCAGGGCGTGTCTCGCCGAGAAGTGCTCTACAGCCTTGGCGGCCAGGCTGTGGGCCTCGTCGAACACATAGATGGTTTCGTGGGGCGACGGCAAAACGCTTGCTCCGTCCATGTCGATCGCCGACAACACCAGATCGTGGTTGGCGATCACGAGGTCTGCCTCCTTGACCCTCTGCCGCGCGGCCTGGAACGGACAGCGTGCGAACTCCGGACACTTGGAGCCGGCGCACCCCTGGCGATCCGTGGTGATTCGCTCCCAAACCTCATCGACCACGGGCAGCGGCAGCTCGTCGCGATCCCCGCTCCAACGACCGGTGTCGAAGGTGACCAGCAACTCCCGCATCGCGGCCACCCGCCGGGGTGCGTCGACGGTACCCTCCGGAGCTCCCTCCCCCACCAGGTCGAGGCCTGCCTGTCCCGCGAGCTTGCCTTCGGCCTGCAGCTTGACAGTACAGGCGTAGCGGCGTCGGCCCTTGGCGACGGCAAAGGTGAAAGGGATCGGGAGCAAGCGCTGCAAGCTGGGCGCGTCCTTCTCCGCGTACTGGTGCTGAAGCGCCACCGTCGAACTGCTCACCACCAGGCGCTTGTTCCGGGACTTCGCCATCACCAGCGCCGGCACCAGCGCACCAAACGACTTGCCTGTACCGGTGCCGGCCTCGACGATCGCGAGGTGGTCGCCGTTGCCCGCCTGCTCGTCCTCGGCGCGGCACCGCGACAACGTGTTGGCCACGGCCGCGATCATCTCCATCTGCGGCCGGCGCGACCTGAAGCCCGGAATGCCTTCGCGCAGCGCCTCGACGCACTGGCGGATCAGTTGCTTCTCTTCATCGCGGACCATGCGGCCAGCCTACGGGCCGCACCTTCAGACTCAAGCATGTTCGCAGCAAGCTACTGCTGGCCGCTCAGCATCCGCAGGTGAGTCGCGTTGTGGGCATGCGATACGCCGGCCTGACGAACAGGTGGGACCCGCCTCTAGGGCAATCAACCCCGGAGCTCGTCTCGGCTATCCGACTTCAGGGATGCGCTGCCCTCGCGTCGGGTCGGACCCAGCACTCGGCGTCCGAGCGCCCGCACGCGGGGGCAGTGCCGGGAGCGCCTGGTCGGTCCGCCACACCCATGCGTCGCCGCCCGCGGCCAGAACCGCCTTCTCCTTCGCGCTCTGCTCCTTCGGGTCAAGGAAGGCGCTCATCACGTGCAACGGGAACGGCCCAGTCTCGGTGTCAAGCAGCAGTGCGTTCGGGAAACAGGCACCACTCTTGGCATCGAAGCGCAGCGGTTTCAAGAAGGCGCGGCCCTGCCGCTGCAGTTCCACCACCAGCGGTAGTTCATGCAGGCCTTCGAGCGGTATCCACTGGTCTGAAACCAGGGTCATCGAAAGCGAGTCCACCTGATAGAGGTGCTCGCGCTTGGCGTAGATCAGCGCGGCCATCACGACCATCGGCTTGCGCTCAAGATCAGCGTCACGGGCCTGCAGGGTGGCCGCATAGGCGCGCTCGGCGCGTTCCCAGGCCTTGTTCTCCATGTACAGCGGCACGTCCGGCATGTGCTTGATCAACAGCTTGCGCCCGTAGGCGCTTTGCTCAGCACCGTTGAACTGCCCGATGACGATCGCCATCTTGTAGGCCACGTCGTCACCAGGCGAAAGCAGCATGGCCAGCTTGCGCCGCCTTCGCTCACCGATCTCTTCCTTGTCGGCGACCCGGAAGGGCTCCGGCACGTACATGCGCTTGTCCAAGGTCTCGCCCTTGAGTGTCACGCCGGCTGCCGCAAGCTCGAGGTACTTCTTGATCACGCCCTGGGAGCGCTTGCCCTCCATCGCCGGATACCAACGATTGAGACCGGCTCGATGGTAGAGAAAGTGCAGTACCGCCCGCAGACTCATGCGCTTGCGCGGCGCGTTCACGGCAGGCGGCTCGCCATTAGGTTCGCCTCTCGGCAACGCCTTGCCGGATACCCGGGAGAACGGAAAGTCCGTCCGGATCTCCACATGGTCGGCGTTGTGCTCCACGATGGCCTCGCCGACGAGTTCACCCAGGCCCGATATTCCCGGCTCGGGCTCGAACGACTGGCACGTTGGATGGTGCATGTCTCCGGTGCCGGGCATGCGCTTGATGACGTACTCGCCATGCTTGGCGATGTACATCTCCACGCCGCCACGCACACACATGCAGCGCGGACGTTCCGATGTCTCGTACACCTTCGACAGCGCCTCTTGCAGCCCGGGGTCGGTCGCCAGCAGCGTGACGCCCCTGATGAAATACTTTGCCAAATCCATTGCGACCTCCTGGGCGTCTGGGGACAGCATCTGGCCTAGACGATCTCGTGAGAGATGACCTCGAGCGGCATGGGTGGTTGTCTGAGCAGCCGCCGCACTTGGCGTGGTGACCGCAATCCCAGCAGTTCCTGAAGCTGGGCTCTGTCGGCCCCCTGCCGATCCAGCGAAAGGGCCACTTGCCTACGGGCCTGCTGTGCCGTCATGCCCACCCATCCGGCACGCGCGAACGCAAGCCGCAGCGTCGCCTGCAGGTACTTGGAGGTGAGCCGCGAGTCGGTCCTGGAGCGACGTGTGAT
>JALHMT010000155.1:0-1223 GCA_022843905.1 Rubrivivax sp. | reverse complement strand
CACCAGCCTGCTGAAGCCGACGCAGCAGGCCCTTGATCCGACGCTCGACCGTCGAGCTCGCAACGCCCAGATCGGACGCCACTTCCCTGTAGCTCCGGCCACCTTCGACCACGCTGATGAGCAGGCTCAGTGATTCTTCGGGTAGGCGCCCCATGGACTGATCTCGACCGGTTGACGGAACGAACGACAACGCCACGATCGGTTGAGTTGCCGTGCTGCCGATCGTCCCGAACTTGCCGGCCGCCTTCAACCGGAAAGGCGGCTCGAAGTCCCCCCGGAATTCGGCCGTCGCACGGGCTGGCTCGCCCAGCGAGCCGCCGCTGGGCGCCGGCGACCGAGTGACAGATGGGCACGCGCCATGCGACCCCCTTTCCGGCGTCGCATCGTTGATTCATACTGAGTGCGCTATCGGCATACGTGCCATTGCCGCTGTCACCAGCGTTCCGGCCTGGCCGGCGTTAGCGGTCGTGACCCGCACTTCAATCTGCCTGCGCCCGCAGGCCACCCGCATCCTTCGCCGGCAACTGCCGGCTCAGCAGACAACTCAGCGCCTGCCGCCCAGCGGTGGCGCCTTCAACGGGTTGTAGGCAGTTCTCCGCGGGGTCTCCCCGCACATTCCCAACCCGAGCTCGGGCGACACCCCGAGTCGGGTTCGCTCGTGCTCATGCGCTTGAAAGGAAAGCGACATGACCCACGATTCCCTCCCCTTCGCTTTGGCGCCCAGCCAGGCCGACGACGGCGACGCGCGCATCACGGCGAGCATCGTGCCCGCCGAGCAGCGCATGGACTTTCTCCCGAATCACTTCGGCGCGCGCGCGATGATCAAGTTCGAGATGTCCGTGTACGACTGGATGGGCAGCCTCTGCCCGACCTATCGCGGCGGATTCTGGAACTACGTCGAGTTGTCCAACGGCGGCGCGTTCATGTACCCGGCTGGCGTCGACGCGTTCGAGTTCACGGTCGATGGCAACGGCTTCCACGGCACCGTCAGTGCCGAGGTCGCGGGCATCATCGCCACCGCGTTCGCGCTGAACGGCATGCTCTGGCAAGGCTGGGACAGCCTGAACACGCAATACGAGCTGCTTCTGGAATTCATCGGCGACCACCCGGATGCGATGACCATCCGGCGTGCCCTGGACTAGGGGGCCGCCATGCTCACCCATCGTTGCAACAGGTTCGTCGTCCTTCTGACGGGCATGCGCCACTACACCACCGAACAGCTC
>JALHMT010000154.1 GCA_022843905.1 Rubrivivax sp. | reverse complement strand
ACCAGCATCTGCTGCATCTGGCCGTCGCGGTTCTGCTCGACGACGAAGACGACGTCGTGCGCGGCGATGAACTCGGGCACCGAGGCCGGGAACGGGAAGGCGCGCAGGCGCAGCGCGTCGAGGTGGATCTCTTCTTCCTGCAGCACGTCCAGCGCCTCGCGCATCGCCGGGCTGGTGCTGCCGAAGTAGATGACGCCCAGCCGCGTGGGCAGCGCGGCGGGGCGCAGCACCGGCTGCGGCACCAGCGTGGCGGCGGTCTGGAACTTCTTCAGCAGCCGCTCCATGTTGTAGATGTAGTCGGGCCCGCGCTCGGAGTACTGCGCGTAGGGGTTGCGCGTGGTGCCGCGCGTGAAGAAGGCGCCCTTGCTGGGGTGGGTGCCGGGCAGCGTGCGCCAGGGGATGCCGTCGCCGTCGACGTCCTTGTAGCGGCCGAAGTCCTTGCCGGCTTCGAGTTCCTCGGCCGTCATCACCTTGCCGCGGTCGTAGCTGCGCGAGTCGTCCCACTCGAAGGGCTGGCACAGGCGCTGGTTCATGCCGATGTCGAGGTCGGTCATCAGGAACACCGGCGTCTGCAGCCGGTCGGCCAGGTCGAGCGCGGCAGCGGCCTGTTCGAAGCACTCGTGCGGGTCCTGCGGCAGCAGCAGCACGTGCTTGGTGTCGCCATGCGAGGCGTAGGCGCAGAGGGTCAGGTCGCTCTGCTGCGTGCGCGTGGGCATGCCGGTGGACGGCCCGCCGCGCTGCACGTCGATGATGGTCACCGGGATCTCGGCGAAGTAGGCCAGGCCGATGAACTCCTGCATCAGCGAGATGCCGGGCCCCGAGGTGGCGGTGAAGGCGCGCGCGCCGTTCCAGCCGGCGCCCACCACCATGCCGATCGACGCCAGTTCGTCCTCGGCCTGCACGATGGCGAAGCGGTGCTGGCCGGTGGCGGGGTCGACGCGGAACTTCTCGCAGTACTTCTGGAAGGCCTCGGGCACCGACGACGAAGGCGTGATCGGGTACCAGGCCGCCACGGTCGCACCGCCATACAGGCAGCCCAGCGCGGCGGCGCTGTTGCCGTCGGTGAAGATCTGGTCGCCCACCTTGTCGGCGCGACGCACGCGGATGCCCAGCGGGAAGGGCAGGTGGGCCTTGACGTGGTCGCGGCCCAGGTTCAACGCCTGGATGTTGGAGTCGAGCAGTCTTTCCTTGCCCTTGTACTGTTCGGCGAAGAGCTTCTCGAAGACCTCGACGTCGACGTCCAGCAGCACCGACAGCGCGCCGACGTAGATGATGTTCTTGAACAGCTGGCGCTGCCGCGGGTCGGCGTAGGCGTTGTTGGCGATCGCCGTCAGCGGCACGCCGATGACGTTGACGTCGTCGCGGAAGGCGCTGGGCGGCATCGGGCGCGTGCTGTCGTAGAACAGGTAGCCGCCGGGCTCGATCTCGGCGACGTCGGCATGCCAGGTCTGCGGGTTCATCGCCACCATCATGTCGACGCCGCCGCGCCGGCCGTGGTAGCCCTTCTCGCACACGCGGGCCTCGTACCAGGTGGGCAGGCCCTGGATGTTGCTGGGGAAGATGTTGCGCGGGCTCACCGGCACGCCCATGCGCAGCACCGCCTTGGCGAAGAGTTCGTTGGCCGAGGCCGAGCCGGAACCGTTGACGTTGGCGAACTTGATGACGAAATCGTTGACGGCTTCGATGCGCTTCATGCAGGCGCTCCCACGCGGCGGTTGGCGGGTCGGGGGTCGCGGCAGGCCGGGCCCGCCGGGGTGGTGGTCAGCAGCAGCTTCTGCATGTCCCAGGCGCCGGTCGGGCAGCGCTCGGCGCACAGGCCGCAATGCAGGCAGACGTCTTCGTCCTTGACCATCACGCGGCTGCTCTTCAGCGCGGTGGAGACGTACAGCGGCTGCTCGAGGTTTCGCGCCGGCGCCTGCAGGCGCGTGCGCAGGTCGGCTTCCTCGCCGGGCTCGGTGAAGCTGATGCAGTCCATCGGGCAGATGTCGACGCAGGCGTCGCACTCGATGCAGGTGTCGCGGTTGAACACCGTCTGCACGTCGCAGTTCAGGCAGCGGCTGGCTTCCTTGAAGGCGGTGGCGGCGTCGAAGCCGAGTTCGACCTCGACGCGGATGTTGGCCAGCGCCTTCTCGGCGGCGGCCCAGGGCACCTTGTAGCGCGTGTCGTTGGAGATGTCGTTGTCGTAGCTCCACTCGTGGATGCCCATCTTCTGCGACATCAGGTTGGCCGTCGGCGGCGGTCGCACGCTCACGTCCTCGTGGTGCAGGAAGCGGTCGATCGACACCGCCGCCTCGTGGCCGTGCGCCACCGCGGTGATGATGTTCTTCGGGCCGTAGGCGGCGTCGCCGCCGAAGAAGACCTGCGGCAGCGACGACTGGAAGCTGCCTTCCTTCAACTCGGGCAGGCCCCAGCGGTCGAAGCGGATGCCGCAGTCGGCCTCGATCCAGGGGAAGGCGTTCTCCTGGCCGACGGCCACCAGCACGGTGTCGCAGGGCACGAAGACGTCGGGGTCGCCGGTGGGCACCAGGCTGCGCCGGCCCTGGGCATCGTATTCGGCGCGCACGATCTCGAAGCTCATGCCGGTCAGGCGCCCGTTCTCGTGCTCGAAGGTCTTGGGCACGTGGAAGTCGAGGATGGGGATGCCTTCGTGCAGCGCGTCTTCCTTCTCCCAGGGCGAGGCCTTCATCTCGTGGAAGCCGCTGCGCACGATGACCGAGACCTGCTCGCCGCCCAGCCGGCGCGCCGAGCGGCAGCAGTCCATCGCCGTGTTGCCGCCGCCCAGCACGATGACGCGCTTGCCGACGCTGTCGACGTGGCCGAAGGAGACCGAGGCCAGCCAGTCGATGCCGATGTGGATGTTGGCCGCGGCTTCCTGGCGGCCGGGAATGTGCAGGTCGCGCCCGCGCGGCGCGCCGCAGCCGACGAAGATCGCGTCGTAGCCCTGGGCCAGCAGCCAGCTCATCGAGTCGATGCGCTGTCCGCCCTGGAACTGCACGCCGAGGTCCAGCACGTAGCCGGTTTCTTCGTCGATCACCGATTCGGGCAGCCTGAAACGCGGGATCTGCGTGCGGATGAAGCCGCCGGCCTTGGCTTCGCCGTCGAACACCGTGACCTCGTAACCCAGCGGCGCGAGGTCGCGCGCCACCGTCAGCGACGACGGTCCCGCGCCCACGCAGGCCACGCGCTTGCCGTTGGGCGCTGCGACCGTGGGCATGCGGCTGCGCACGTCGTCCTTGTGGTCGGCGGCCACGCGCTTCAAGCGGCAGATGGCCACCGGTTCGGGCGCCTCGCCGTTGCCCTCTTCCACCCGCCCGCGGCGGCAGGCCGGTTCGCAGGGCCGGTCGCAGGTGCGTCCGAGCACGCCGGGGAAGACGTTGGACACCCAGTTCACCATGTAGGCGTCGCTGTAGCGTCCCTGGCCGATGAGCCGGATGTACTCCGGCACGGGCGTATGGGCCGGACAGGCCCATTGACAATCGACGACCTGGTGGAAATAGGCCGCCCCGGCACTGTGGGTCAGTTGCACTGCTTGTCTCCTTGCCCTGCGTTCTTGTCGGCGATGCAGGTGCAGGTCCGAGTCTACGGTTGGCGGGGCCGGATGCGAACGTGGGCGAAACCCCCGAACGGCTGGCCCGCCCCCGGCCGCGGCGACTCGCCGCGGGCCTGGAATACTCGGGGGCCTCCGGGCGCAGACACCGCCCACCGACGCCCGCCGCCGCCCGCCCCCCGATGTTCGAACCCCGCCCCCGCGCCATCGCCCTGGCCGGCCTGCTGTCGCTGGCCGTGGCCATGGGCATCGGCCGCTTCGCCTTCACGCCGCTGCTGCCCATGATGCTGTCCGACGGCGTGATCGACCTCGCCGCCGGCACCTGGCTGGCCACCGCCAACTACCTGGGCTACTGGGTCGGCGCGCTGGCCTGCACCCTGCAGCCCTGGCTGTGGGCCCGGCTGCGGGTCGAACGGGCGCCCCGGCACACGGCCGTGGTGCGCTTCGGGCTGGTGACGACCGTGCTGCTTACCCTGGTGATGGTCACGCCGGCGGCGGCCGCCTGGCCGCTGTGGCGGTTCCTGGCCGGCGTGGCCAGCGCGCTGGTCTTCGTCTACACGGCGGGCTGGTGCCTGTCACGCCTGACGACACTGGGCGCTCCGGCACTGGCCGGCCTCATCTTCGTCGGGCCGGGCCTGGGCATCGCGGTCAGCGGCCTGGCGGCCAGCGCCATGGTGGCCGGCGGCTGGAGCGCGGCCGCCGGCTGGCTGGCCTTCGGCGTGCTGGCCGCGCTGCTGACGGCGCTGGCCTGGCCGCACCTGCAAGGCCAGGTGCAGGCCCCGGCAGCCGCCGCGACGGCGGCGCCCTTGGCGTCGAACGGCGTGCTGGCGGTCTTCACGCTGGTCTATGGCCTGGCCGGGCTGGGCTACATCGTGACCGCCACCTTCCTGCCGGTGATCGCACGCCAGGCCTTGCCCGGCTCGGTCTGGCTCGACCTGTTCTGGCCGCTGTTCGGGCTGGCGGTGGCCCTCGGCGCGCTGATCACCGTGCGGCTGCCGGTGCACTGGGACCGCCGCCGGCTGCTGATCGCCTGCTACGCCATGCAGGCCGTCGGCGTGCTGCTGAGCGTGGCCTGGCCGAGCCTGGCCGGCTTCGCGCTGGGCAGCCTGCTGCTGGGACTGCCCTTCACCGCCATCACGCTGTTCGTGATGCAGGAGGCACGCCGCCTGATGCCGCGCGGCGCGTCGGCCTTCATCGGCGCGCTGACCACCGCCTACGCGCTGGGGCAGATCCTGGGCCCGCCGCTGGTGGCGCTGCTGCTGGCGCGCAGCGGCAGCGCGGCGCAGGGCTTCACGCTGTCGCTGCAGGTGGCCACCGCGGCGCTGCTGGCCGGCGCGGCGCTGCTGGTGTGGCTGGTCAGGCGCCATCCCCTGAGGCCCTGAGCCTGGGGATGGTCGGAACGACGGCCCCGCAGACCCGCTTCAGGGCGCCGCGACGTGCCGGTTGCCGTTGCTCTTGAACCGGGCGATGGCCGACTTCAGGTCCTTGTACTCGTCGCAGCCGAAGGTGCAGGCCTGGTCCAGTGCGGCCAGACGCGCTTCGGCCCGTCCCAGGTCGCCCATCATGAGGTAGAGCTCTCCGCTGTACTCCAGCGCGCCGCGATGCCGGGGGTCGATGCGCAGGGCTTCCGTGTAGTAGCGCTCGGCCGCGGCGAGGTCGGGCGTCCTGGCCTTGCGGTGGCTGTAGCCCATCAGGTTGTTCCAGTCGGCGCTGCTGGTGTCGTTGACCTGCTGGAGTGCCGCGATGGCGTCGCGCCACCGGCCCTCGGCGATCAGGGCGCGCGCCGGCGTCAGCGGGTCGCCGCGGGCCGGCCCGGCTGCCGGCACGGGGTCGGCGGCACGTGCCGGAAGCGGAAGGGCGAGCGAGGCCAGGACCGACAGGCACAGCGGGGCGGCCCACAGGAAGGTCTTGCGATGCATGGTGTGTTCTCCGAAGAAGGTTGGCGCTGCAAAGGTGGTTTGCGGGCGGCCGACAGGTGTCGGCCGCCTCGCATGCACCTACGAGGGCAGCGCGCCGTCTGGATGCAGCCGGTCGCGTCGCGCCAGCCATGCAAGGCCGCGTCGCGGGCTCACCAGAGCTTGACGCAGGGGCCCGACACCACCAGCGGGCCCGTCGGCCCAGCCGGCGCGCTGCCGGCAGCTTCGAAGCTGACACCCAGCCGATCGACGTTGAAGAACAGCTTCTCGGCGCTGTCGCCCAGCGGCAGCTGGCCGCTGCCCTGCACCGGCAGCGCGCCGACCAGGAAAGGCGCAGCTCCATTCCGGGGAAAGGCCCACAGCAGGCCGACCTGCCCGGCCGGTGGCGACACGGGCATCAGCATCTTGGCGGTGAGCGCGCGCCCGTGGCGCAGCGAACTGAGCAGTGCGGCCGGCTTGCCGCCGGCATCCGACAGCAGACCGACGTAGCTGGCGGGCAGTTCGTCGCGCAGCAGTTCGAGGGCCGGGCCCGCGGGCCGGGTCTGCAGAACGAAGGTGCCCAGCACCAGCCCGACCAGGAGCCCGGCCAGCAACGCCGCCCAGGCGCCGCCTGACAGCAGCCACTGCCCAGCGCGGCTGCGACCGCCGCCGCTCCCGGCCGGGCTGGCCGGGCTGGCCGGCCGGGCGGGCGCGGCGGGACCGTCGGCCGGGCGCTGCATCCCCAGGCGCTGGCTCAGCTCCTGCCAGACCTCTGCACG
>JALHMT010000153.1 GCA_022843905.1 Rubrivivax sp. | reverse complement strand
GATCAAACGCAGTGCGCGAAGCCAGGAGGGCACGCCATCGGGCCCGGTGCCATCGGGCTCGACACGGTGGCCTGTCGGCGTTTCGCAGATGCCGTCTTCGTTCCATGCCATCAGGTCTTTCATGCTGGGCAACTCGTCAACATCGAGTTGCCACCGGGCCAGGTCGCTGAACGCGGCATGCTTGTTGACCACCCATTGAGCGAGCGGTACGTCGCCCTTCTTGCGCGACAGCACTTTCCACTCGTCATCGACCTGACGACAGAGAGTCACGCCGTTCGACCTCACCGAGATCAAGGCGCCGCGCGCAACTGAGAAGTAGCGATGCAGCTCCGAGCCGTTGGCATCCAGTTCGCTCCGCGTGTGGGTCTCCCCCCCTGCCTGTTGGCCAGCCTCGGGGCCGAGGAACAGCGGATCGGTGGTGTCGTTGCTGGGGTGGTTGGACTGTGCGTTCATGCTGGTGGCCTCGTGTGGTGGTTGGAAATCTGCCCGTCGGTTTCGCCTCGACGCATGAACAGCGGAAGCCAGGCAGGACACAAGGGCACGGCCGCAAGCCGCAGCTCGAAGCGAAGCAACGCGAAGTGCAGAGACCGGGTGAGGACCGTGGGCGCCAGCCTTCACCCTTGGGTCGTGACTGGATGCCGCTATGCGTCGGAAAGAGGCGAACCGACAGGCAGATCAGCCACCCCGAGCCACCGAACGCACAGGCCGGCTCACCACCCCATCAACGACACGCGCGAAGCTTCCCAGCTGAGCGATCTATCGCCGCACCGCGGCGCACTTCAATGCCGGGTCGTCGGCGTTGTTGTCGGCCGTTGCGTCAGGCATGCGCCCGTGGGTAAAGTGCTGTCGCCATGCCCAACAAGCCAGCCGCCCCAGTCGTTCCGTCTCGCGATGTAGATTTCGTCGCGGCTGCTGTCATCGACGATGCGTTGAAGGTTCGCGCGTCGCACCCCGCCGTGCCGACGATGGACATCCTGGACCTGGTCCTGCAAGGCCGGCGAACGCGACCGCTCAACTTCGGCGCGGTTTCGCCCGTCAGTCCCTTCGGTTTGCTGGTCGTGGAGGCTTTCGATCGAGGCATGCCGGTGAGCGAATGGATCGGGTTCTACCGGTACCCGGACCCTCGCGTGATCGCCGCGCTCGACGACATTTGGCGTAAAGAAGTGTGGCCGGCATTCACCACTCACTTTGGTATTGCATAGCCTGGGCGGCTCGCAGGCCGATTTGTCGTCGAACTGGGCCGCGACCACGCGCGCAAAGTGTTACGCCGCCCGGCGGGATCGAGGCCCTGCAGGGGGTAGAACGGGGTGATCTCAACTCGCCATACCCCAGGGAAATAAATGAAACGTAGAGCGCTGCTCGGTTCGATGGCCCTCGCCGCCCTTCCGAGCATGGCATCGGCACCTCAACCCAAGGTGCTCCTCACGGTGAGTGGCCGCATCGGTCGGATCAACAACGACGCAACGGACACCTTCGACTTCACCGAAGCCGAATTTCTGAAGCTGGGCACGACCAGCATTACGACAGGCACACCGTGGACGCCGACCTCGGTGTTTGTCGGGCCCCTGCTGCTCGATGTCATGCGAGCCGCCGGCGTCACGTCCGGCAAGCTGGTGCTCAAGACCCTCGATGACTACTCGGCCCCGATACCCTGGGACGACCTCGTCCGCTATGGCGTGATCCTGGCGCACAGCCAGGACGGTCAGCGCTTGAGCAACAAGCGCTGGGGCCCGTTGTGGACAATCTACCCTCGCGACCAGAATCCGGCCGCGCTGAAGGGTCCCATCGCGGAATCGAGGTTCATCTGGCAAGTCGACAGGATCGAAGCGGGCGGTTGAGTGAAGGGGCGGAGCGCCGGGGCGCGGCGCAGCCCTCTGTCGAACCTGTGCGGCTTGATCGGCGATCGGGCGACCGTCAGTCTCCGAAGGGCATGGGCTGGTGGCCCTTGCTGGTGTTGGTGGTGCTGTCCGCTGTCGCGGCCACGACGGCGCTGTTGAGCCAGCAACTGACGCTCTCCCGCGCGGCCAATGCCGTGCCGAACGAAGGCTTCTACTGGTCCGTTGCCCAGTACCAGATCGCGCACCACAGGCTGAAGCAGGAGCTGCGTGCTGTTGCAGCCGGCGATGCGGTGAACGCCCAGGAACTCAGCCGGCGCGCAGCCGTGGTTGCCTCAAGGGTCAGCATCCTCAGCGAGCCCTCCGAGATTAAGAGCCTCCTCAATGGCGTGCCTGGCTACGCCGAAGCGACGCACCGCGTCGCCGAGCTTCAGAGCCGTGTCGGGCCGATCCTTGAGAAGAGCCCGTTTGGCCAGGCGGACGCGATCGCGGTGCTTGGCTTGTTCCAAGCCGCTGGCGACGAAGAGCTTCTGAGCCAGCTCGCCAGCGACGTGCGCCTGGCCGAGATCACGGCCAAGGACGAGATGACCCAGACTCTGACCAGGCGCATCTGGTGGGCATGGGGTGGCTTTGCGTTCTGCTGGTTCGCGTTGGCGCTCTGGCTGTTCTACGCGATCCGGTCCCGCCGCCGCTACCGTACGGCGGCGCATGATCGCAAGCGGGCAGTCGAGGCGATGGAACAAGCCAACGCCTCCAAGCGCAAGTTCCTGAGCATGGTGAACCACGAAGTTCGATCGCCGCTGCAGAGCATCGTTGCCTCGGCGGAGTTTCTCGCCATGAAGGACAGCCGGCCAGACAGCGCCGGTGCGATCCGCCGCATCAGACATGCTGTGACCGTCCTGCAGGGACAGCTGCGCGACCTTCTCACCATCGCACGCGGTGATGCAGCGCAGCTACCCACGCAGGTCGAGACCTTCGAGCTCGGCGAGCTGGTTCAAGATGTCTGCGCTGGCCTGGGAGAAGCAGCCATTGCCAAGGGGCTCGCGTTTCAGGTCGAGTTTCCGCCGTCGCCGGTGACGGTCAGCGCCGATCCGATTCGCATTGCGCAGGTGTTGCGAAACCTCGTCGAGAACTCCGTGCGCTACACAAGCGCGGGCCGTGTTCGAGTTCGCGTTGAACCCTTCGTGAGTCAGGCAAGTGTTGCTGGCGATGCAGCATCGACGCCGGAGACTTCTCTCGCGGGCGCTTCTGACTCCACGGCAGCCGACGGCGCGGTCCGCTTTGTCGTTCATGACACTGGGCCAGGTCTGTCTCCTGCTGCGCTGGAGCGGCTGAGAAGTGCAACTGTGCCGTTTGCGTCGAGTGATGACGGCACCGGGATCGGCCTCTTCGTGATCCGGGATGTACTGCAACAGCTGGGCGGGCGCCTTGAAGTGCAAACTCGCGATGCCGCGGAGCCTGAAGGGCAGGGCACCGCGTTCACCGTGAGCATCCCGGCGATACAGGTGAAGCGCATTTCGGCGGAAAACGACCTCTTCGAGGGCAGCGAAGTGCTCAGTGTGCTGGTCGTGGATGACCTGTCCGATGTGCGAGATTCGCTCGTCGAAGTGACACGCAGGCTGGGTCACGCTTGCCGTGCAGTTGGGTCTGCGGCTGAAGCCCGTCCTCTGCTCGCCAGCACGCACTTCGATGTTGCGCTGATCGATCTGGAGATGCCGGATACGGATGGTCTGGCCCTGGCCACGGAAATCCGTGAAACCGGCGGCCCGAATACCGCTGCGATGCTGATCCTTATCAGTGCCGCAGAGAACCAGGCCACAGGACATGGATGGCCCTTCGATGGGTTTCTCCAGAAGCCGATTGACGGTCAGGTCTTGGCCCGACTGATCGGATCAGCGAATCGCTGAGGCGTGCCTGCCCCGCTCACGTTGTCATTGGAAGAAGGCCGGCGATCCTGAAAACTTCAATGGCCTGTAGTCTTCATTGCGGGCCCTCAGGCGGTCAAGCAGTTCGAAGTTCCCCCCGAAGAGCGCCTGCAGCCCATCGGCAATTGAAGAGCCAGTGTTCCGTAGCGCGACCAACGCCTGCACATAGGCTTCGAAGAAGGGTGTACCGGCTGCGAGGAAGCAGGCCAGGTACGCGCCAAATGCCGCTGATGGAAATCCCTCCACCGGCCATAGATGCGAAATCGTTGCTTGCCGGGAAGTCGCCAGGCCAGGCGCCAGGCCGATGCGCGGCACCATCCCTGTTTCGTCGAATCTCGCGCCGTCACAGACGTTGAGAACGAGCAGGCGGCGCCCTTCATGCGCTGGCGCTCTGCCCAGCAGGTCCTCCAGCGTCACCGTGGTCCTGTCCGCCGCGACCTGCAGCTGCACATGGCGCGGCGACCAGTGATCGAACTCTCCGTGCGAGGCGACCCAGAAGACATCGAACCTCGGATCCTGGTAGGCGGCCAGGAACGCTTCTCTGTTGCCGTTGGCCGGATCGAACACCTCGACCGTTCCTCCGGCAGCTTCGAAGGCCGCACGCACCATGTCGACTTCCATCGCCTCCGTCATGCTGCCGCCGCCACTCCACAAAGCCACGGTGTGCGGCGGCCGATCGGCCGCCGGAGCGGAGAGAGATGCAGTGATGGGCCAAGTCACGCCCCACGACGCCTGCTGTATAGCCTGCACCGGATGTGCCATCGCAAGAAGCGTCAGTTGACTGCTTGGCGCCGCGTCCTGCAACGGGCTTGCTGGACAGTAGATCTCAGCCAGGGTGGCGAACCATTCTTGTCCACCAGCCATGGCTGGTACACCTGGTCTTTCCGGAAGCCGCAGGTTCGAGTTGTCTGCATGAGCCACGGTAAGCGCAGCGCCGAGGAAGGCGTTGGCCTCTTGAGTCTGCCGCACAAGCAAGGCCTGGCTGTCCCGCTCCAGCTGCTGCGACCAGCGGTGGCAGGCAGCGATGTATCCGAGCTCGCTGAAGGGGCTCGTCAGCAGCACGGATTCAGGATCGACGGCCTCGTTCCCGGTCGGTCCTTGGTACCAGCGAGCAATGCCGCGCACCGCAACGTCGGCTCGCCCGGCGTTCATACAGCGAGATACAAACGCCAGGGTGATATCGGCCTTGTTTCCAGCTTCAATCATGAACGCCATTGGCGAGAGTGCTTGTCTCAGCGGACCCTGGTGTTCGTCCATCGCAGCTAGGATGGCGTCAATGTGCTGTTCGCTGTCTGGATCGAACACCGTCGTCAGCATCAACACCCTGTGTGTGCCTACCAGATGAGCCCCGAATTCATGCAGCGCCTTGTGTGCCCAGTGGACTTGCGGTTGATTGGAAAAGCGACCGGCTCTCGTGGCCAGCGTCACGCAACACGCCGCGCGCGTTTCGGCAGAAAGCGCTGGATCATCGACCCATGTCTCTACGCGGGCGGTGAGTCGACGCGCCCATGGACGCGCTTGGATGGCGGCCCAGGCCAGCATGCTGCAGCCAAGCGCTACATCTGAGGCTTGAATGTGGCGCGGTGCTCGCGCCATCACAGCCGAGACCACCTGGATGGCGACAGGCCACATACCTATCGCCTCGTGGCGCATTGCGGATCGCAGCCGCGCGTAGTAGTAGAACGCGTCGAAGTAGGTGATCAGCGTTGGACCGAACCCGGGCCAGGCAGCAAGCACGTCTGATGACCAGAAGACACTGAGCCGCTGGATCTCCATCGTGACCTCGTGCCCTAGATCGATCGTCGGAGACAGGGACCACCCGATCCAGTCGCCGCAAGCGCTGAGATCGCCGGCTTCCAGGGCTTCGCTGATCGCGGCCGTGGCGACTACGAACTGCCCAAAGAGAAAGGGAAGGCGATCTTGCGGCTGAAACCGTGCCTGTTCAACAACGACTTCGCGCACCAGGTCGAGCATGGCTTGTCGGGATTCGACCTGCGCTGCGCACCGCTCAATCAGATCATTCAGATAGTCATGCACCTCAGGCACGGTCCCCATCGCTCGCAAACTCAAGGTTCGACCTCAGATGTTGATGTCCTTCCGGGCAGCTTAGCAGCTCGCATTTCTGCCCCAGGGGCGGTAGCGATGTCGGTGCCGATCCGAAGCTGAGCCACCGAACATGCGGGCAGAAACTTGGACTGGTTGTGCAGCGAGCCCCAGGGTCTTGCTGTACTCGCCCGGGCTAACGAAGCCGAGTGAGCTCTTGATTCACGTGCCGTTGCGCCAGCGGATGCCTACCGAACCAAAGGTCGGCTCCATAGCCCTTTGCCGTGAACTGGCCCGTCGCCCGCGATCGGCTCTTCATACTGCAAAGCGGCAGCCTCCTGGGCTGTCGTGAAAGGGCGCTCCGGGCGATTTACCGGTTCGCAAATGCCGCACTGAACTGACTTGCGGCGATCGACGCGGTTACTGGCTTCTGCAGGAACAGCAGCCCGTGTTGTTCGATGGCCGCAACGAGGTCCTTCTCGTCGACGTCTTCTGTGCCGGCCTTGCCGGTCAGCAGCGCAATGGGACAAGTGGCGCTTTGGCTTCGTAGCTTGGCAACAAGCGCCTCGGCAGTGCCATTCGGCAGAACCCAGTCGATCACGTACGCGTCGAAGCTGTCGAACTGAAGCGCGGCCTCTAGCTGGGCCTCAGCCGCAAAAGCGGCGGCCTCGAAGCCCAACTCGACCAGCCCAGCCGCCAGGCTGCGGGCAACGTCGATGTCGTCGTCGAGGATCGCAAAGCGCCTCGGCCGATCCGGCTTCGGCTCGATGATGAGCCGTCGCACGGTGCAGGCCTGTGGTGTCGGCGTGTCGCCGGCCACCATCACCACCCACTCCGACCCGCCCTTGATCGCGATGAGGTCGCCCGGCCGATGCTGCGACAGAGGCTGACCTGGCCAGAGGCGGCAGGTGACGCGCAGCGGCCCGGCGATGAGCAGCGCGGTCTCGTAGTCCGCTGACTTCTGTTCGCCGAACAGGTCCACCAGGGT
>JALHMT010000152.1 GCA_022843905.1 Rubrivivax sp. | reverse complement strand
CGCCGCATCGACGAAGCCGCGAAGTACGCGCCGATCGAGCAGCTGTGCCTCAGCCCGCAGTGCGGCTTCAGCAGCACGGTGCACGGCAACAACATCGCCGTGCAGGCGCAGCGCGACAAGCTGCGCCTGGTGGTCGAGACGGCCCAGGAAGTCTGGGGCTGATCCAGCCCCGGGCCCGCCCGTGGTGTCGCCCGCAGCCAGTCCGGCGGTCAGCCCCAAAGGTGGGCTGTTGGGCGACGGGCGCAGACATGAGCTGCTGACGCAACCCGGGACGCTTGCGACTGAACGTCAGCTCGATGCAGCGAAGCGGTTGCTCAAGCGCATGGATCGAAGACCCGCCCCGACCCAATGCGGACATCCAGCCAGTGAGATTGACCGCCACAAAGCGGTCTACCGATAGTCAAGCTGGGCCGAAGTGAACCCCGAAACGAGGGTCCTGGGCTCAACTCGGGCGGCGGTGGCCTCAATAGCGTTGGGGCCATGTCCCGCGCGGCTGGTGATCAAGCAAATCTTGATTGACCGGGTGCAGGAGCCGCAACCGCGCTCCAAGCTGCGCGAGGAGGCCGCGGACTCAGCGTTTGGCGTGCGATCGGCGCAACAGCCCCAGCAGGGCCAGACTGATCAGCGCCAGGGTGCCGGGGGTGGGTACAGCCGTGGCCGTGTTCACGTTGCCGACGATAAGGCTGTCCAGCCCCACAAAGTCGTTTGATCCGGTGCTGGAAAGGCTGACTGTGAGGGTCACACGGTCGAACGGGTTTCCGTCGGAAGTGACGCCAAAAAACAGGACCGATCCATTGGCGGTCAGCGGCGCCTGGTTGCCCGCCACCGCCAGATTGGATCCACCGTCGACCACCGCCTGACCGTTGAACAGGCTTACCGAAGCTGCGGCACCCCCACCAGCGTCGTCCCCCAGGTCGGTCAGGTAGAAGCCGAAGGCTTCAATCAACGACTGGAATCGAATGGTCACGCTGCCGTTAGCGAACTCGAACCACCAGCCAGTAGAGCCGCCGCCATTCGTTGTGTTGAAGCGACCCAGGAAGGTCGTCCCGACCAGCGGGTTGCTGTAGAAACCCGACCCGACCGCGCCGCTGTCCAGGGTGATGCTCGCTTCGCCCCCAAAAGGGCCAGCTGGGCCGAGCTGCCGGCTGGCGGAGCTTTCGAATTCCTCGAAGCTCGGGTCCACAACGTTGGTCAGCCAAGTCGCGCGTGTCTGACTGACCGCCGTCGGTACCTGGCACAGGCCCTGCTGGTTGTTCAGGCCCGGTGCCGACTCCAGCGCGCACGGGTGAGTTGCGTTCGGAAGTCCCTTTGCGAACGTTACGATTGGGGCAGCGGTTGCCGAGGCCGAGGCCAAGGTCAAGGCGGTACCAGCGAGGAACAGGGGCATTACGGCAGCGCGAACTCGAAAGGCGAGCATGAAGTTCTCCGGTGCCCCATCGGTTCGACAGCGGCTCGTCGGCGGGTTTGCAAGCCCCGGGCCAGACGACAAAATGTTTTCTGTGACACAGGGTTGCAACAGTGCCTCCCGCAAAAACGTCGGGTAGGTGTAAACCGTGCCGACACCCGCGCTTAAAGTTCGCCCGGCTGGTGCCTGGGCCATGAGCATCCGTCGGAGTGCATTCAGGCATTCATTCAGCAGCAGGCATTCAGGAGCATTCAGGGTCAGGGAGCATTCAGGGTCAGGTCTCGCCTTTTGCCTCGGCTCAGCGTGCACGTGTGATGACGCGACAAGCTTGCCACCCCGTTCTCGACGTGCACCGTCATGTCCGGTCGGGGAAGGCAAGGGGCAAGACCTGACCTTCGCAGGTGCTTTCAGGTGTGTGAACCTTGCCAGTGTGTTGCCGACGGAGGCCGTCGGCCGTTAGCGAAGTGGACGGCCTTCGAAGTGTTGCGATCGTGCGCGGCGCGTCGCGCGCCGCGACCCGAGTGCCGTCAGTTCGAGGCCAAGTCGTCGCCCAGGCTCGCAGCGTAGTCCTGGCGCGCGCCCAGCAGCCTGACCACGTCGAGGTGGTCTGCGCGGTCGAAGAAGCACCACAGCAGCGGGAGCTTCCCCACTCGCCAGGTCCGAAGCCCCGCAACGCCATGGAGCGCGCCGAGCGTCGGTGAGCCGAACCGTGGGTGGAGTTCGATCTGGTCAGGCACGGCGTTGGGGGCTTCTGCCATCTTCACAGCCACGCGGATGCCAACTTCCGTACGTCGACACCTGACCTCGCCCTGCTGATCGCGCAGCGCCTGCGGGCGCGGAACTGCCGGCTTCAATCGATCTCGCCGGACGCGATTGCCAGCAGTTGCTGCCCTTCCGCCTTGGTGCGACGCCGTCCGGACCCCGATGCCAGCCGCATTGCCGCCGCAGTTCCAGCCGCATTGCCAGTCCCATCACCCATCGGCTAGGCTGCGCGCATGACGCTCCCCACCCACGCGCAAACCATCATCGTCGGCGGCGGCATCGCCGGCTGTTCCACCGCCTACCACCTCACGAAGCTCGGCCACACCGACGTGCTGCTGCTGGAGCAGGGCAAGCTGACCTGCGGCACCACCTGGCACGCCGCCGGGCTGGTGGGGCAGATGCGGCCCAACCGCAACATGACGCGCATGAGCAAGTACGGCATCGAGCTGTACAGCACGCTCGAAGCCGAGACCGGCCTGGCCACCGGCTGGAAGCAATGCGGCAGCGTCAACGTGGCGCGCACGCCAGAACGCATGATGGTGCTGCGCAAGCAGGCGGCGCTGGCGCGCAGCTTCGGCGTCGAGGTGCAGCTCATCACGCCGAAGGAGGCGGGTGACCTCTACCCCATCATGCGCACCGACGACCTGCAGGGCGCCATCTGGATCCCCGGCGACGGCAAGGCCAACCCGGCCGACCTGACGATGTCGCTGGCCAAGGGCGCGCGCAACCGCGGCGCGAAGATCGTCGAGGACATCGAGGTCACCGGCGTCATCGTCGAGCACGGACGCGTGGCGGGCGTGCGCACCACCCAGGGCGAGGTGCGCTGCGAGACGCTGGTCAACTGCGCCGGCCAGTGGTCGCGCCAGTTCGGCGTGCTGGCCGGCGTCAACGTGCCGCTGTTCCCGGCCGAGCACTTCTACATCGTGACCGACCGCATCGAGGGCGTGCACCCCATGCTGCCCGTGATGCGCGACCCCGACGGCTTCATCTACTACAAGGAAGAAGTCGGCGGTCTGGTGATGGGCGGCTTCGAGCCGGTGGCCAAGCCCTGGCGCATGGACCCCATCCCCAGCACCTTCCAGTTCCAGCTGCTGGGCGAGGACTGGGAGCAATTCGAGGTGCTGATGACCAACGCCATCCACCGCACGCCCTGCCTGGAAACCGCGCCGGTGAAGATGCTGCTCAACGGCCCAGAGAGCTTCACGCCCGACGGCAACTTCATCCTGGGCGAAGCGCCCGAGCTGCGCGGCTACTTCGTGTGCGCCGGCTTCAACAGCGCCGGCATCGCCAACAGCGGCGGGGCCGGGCGGCTCATCGCCGAGTGGATCGTCGGTGGCGAGGCACCGTCCGACCTGTGGGACGTCGACATCCGCCGCTTCGCGCCCTTCACCGCCAACCGCAAGGCGCTGGCCGAGCGCACCGGCGAGACGCTGGGCCTGCACTACGCGATGCGCTGGCCGCGGCAGGAACTGGAGACCGCACGCCCGCTGCGCACCTCGCCGCTGTACGACCTGCTGGCCGCGCAGGGCGCCGAGTTCGGCAGCAAGAATGGCTGGGAGCGCGCCAACTACTTCCGGCGCGACGGCGCGCCGCGCCCGGCCTTCGGCCTGGGCCGGCCGGGCTGGCTGGACTGGGTGATCGAGGAGCAGCGCGCCACGCGCGAGGCCGTGGCGCTGTACGACCAGACCAGCTTCGGCAAGCTGCTGCTGCAGGGCCGCGATGCGCTGGCCGTGCTGCAGCGCCTGTGCGCCAACCAGATCGACGTGCCCATCGGCCGCATGGTCTACACCGCCCTGCTGAACGAGCGCGGCGGCTTCGAGAGCGACCTCACGGTGCTGCGGCTGGCGGCCGAGCGCTTCCTGATCGTCACCGGCTCGGCGCAGCCGGTGCGTGACGCCGACTGGATCTCGCGGCACATCGCGCCCGAGGCGCATGCCGTGCTCACCGACGTCAGCACGATGTGGAGCGTGCTTTCGGTGATGGGCCCAAACGCGCGCGAACTGCTGGCGCGCGTGAGCCCGGACGACGTGTCGCCGGCCGCGCTGCCCTTCTCGCACACCAAGGAGATCGACCTCGGCCACGCCCGCGTGCGCGCAGCCCGCATGAGCTACGTGGGCGGCCCCGGCTTCGAGCTCTACGTGCCGGTGGAAATGGCGCGCCACGTGTACCTCGCTCTGAAGGAGGCGGGCCGCGACCTCGGCCTTCGGGACGCCGGCTACTACGCGCTGGACGCCCTGCGCATCGAGATGGGCCGCCGCGCCTGGGGCGCCGAGCTGGGCCCGGATGAGACGCCCTGGGAAGCCGGCCTGGCCTTCAGCGTGAAGCTCGACAAGCCCGAGCCCTTCATCGGCCGCGAAGCGCTGCTGGCCGCGCAAGGTCAGCCGCTGCGCAAGAAGCTGCTGAGCTTCGTCTTCGAGGACCCCGCGGTCTACGCCTGGGGCGGGGAAGCCATCGTCATCGCCGGGCAGACGGTGGGCGAACTCTCGTCGGTGGGCTGGAGCCCGCGCGCCGGCGCCTGCGTGGCACTGGGCTACGTGCGCGGCGAGGCGGCGAACGCGGTGCACACCGGGTCGTCGGTGGCCATCGACCTGTGGGGCCAGCCCGTGGCCGCACGCGCCTGGGACCGTTGGCCGCCTGCGGGTGCGCCTGGGGCAGCCTGAACCGTGCGAGTGCCCGCGCATCGGATGAAGGTCGTTCCGCGCGCGCTGTCAAGACCTTGCTTGGCAGTCGGCGGCCTGCAGATTCCGGCCTAGCATCCGGGCTGCGCTGATTGCAGGAGCCCCGCGATGAAGACGTCTGCCGCCATGCTGCTGATCGCGCTGCCCGCGGTCCTGTGCACCGCCGCAGCCGCGCCCCAGGACCGGGCCCCGATGCTGGCGGGCGAGCGCCCGGTGGTGTCGCAGCAGACGCCGCCGCTGAAGGTCACCTACGGCCTGTGCAGCGGGCCCGGCAACGCCGATGCGTTCCCGTCGAACCCGGTGCCGGTGGTGAATGGCGAGTGCGAGAGATCGCAGGAGTTCAAGGCCGAGTCGTCGAACGCCAGCTACGGCGGCTCGTGCGGCGGCTTCACCACGGCCTTCGGCCCGATGGGCGACTTCAAGCGCAACTGGAAGCGGCGTTACCTGGTCGCACGCTGGGTCGAAGCCCCGCTGACACAGGCCACCTGCAGTTCGGCCCGCATCGCGGCCGCAGGCTGGGGCTACCGTTGCGACAACGAGGCGTGCACGGCGGGCGCCTGGGAGCGCATCGGCCAACCGACCTCGAAGAAGGGCGTGTGGAGCGTCAACAGCAAGGTCTGCCACATCGACGTGACCTTCTCGGCGCCCGATAAGGACTACAACACGCTCAACATCGATGCCATCGCCACGTTCACGCAGGGCGGCCAGACCGTGCGCAAACGCGTGGGTGGCACCATCCGCGCCAACCGGCCCAACGGCCAGTGCCCGACGGCCACCTACACGCCTTCGTCGGCCGACCCGCCGGTGCAGGCGGCCAGCAAGATCAAGATCGAGCAGCGCTTCCCGTAGCGCGGGCTAAGCCTGTGGCGCCAGCCCCAGCTTGATCACCGCCTGCTCCTGCAGCGCCCGCTGCGCCAGCTCGATGCGCGGCACGCCCGGGCCGGCGCCGCGGCGGGACAGGCCGATGAAGAACTCACCACCGCGTTCGCCGTCGAAGTCGGCCTCGCGCAGCCCGATGCTGCCGATCTCGAAGAGGTCGTTCACCATCAGCCGGAAGCTCGAGGGCGTGAACTGCCAGGCGTGGATGTCGATGTAGTCGCTGCTGCGCTGCGCGTGCTCGAAGATCGCCTTCGCATCGGCCAAGGGGCGGAAGAAGGCCAGCGCCTCGGGGTTGTCGGGGCCCCAGGCCAGCGCGCCGCCACGCAGGCAGTTGTAGGCCACCTCGTCGAAGATGCGTCCCGCCGTGTGCATCGTGCGGCCTTCGGCATGCGCCTGCAGCACGTCGCCGGTGCTGGTGAGCGGGCGCAGCACGTCGAAGCTGAAGCGCTTGTCGGGCACGGCCAGGGCCAGCACGCCCTCGGGCTCGAGCAGGCGTTCGCAGTCCTGCAGAAAGCCCAGCAGGTCGGTGGTGTGCTCGATGACGTGCGAGGCCACGATCCAGCGGAAACGGCCCGGCTGGCCGATCGCGGCGTAGACCGAGGCCCCCGTCGACACGTAGTCCACCGGCTCGATGCGCGAGGTGTCCACGCCCGACGCGCCGGTGTACTTCTTCACCAGGTCGGCCTGCGTGGCGTGGTCCAGCGTCTCGACACGGTAGCCCGCGGCCTTGGGCACCAGCGGGTTGAAGCCGGGGCCGATCTCCAGGCCCAGGCCCTGCACGTCGAGCATGGCCAGCAGGCGCTGGTTGCGCGACAAGGGGACCGGCGGCGGCAGGGGCTGGCCCTGCGCGTCGAGCGCGGGCAAGCGGCCCGGGCGCAGCAGCGCCGGGTCCACGCCCTGAGCCTGCAGCTCGGCCGGCAGCGGCTGCTTCAGCAGCAGGCTGGCCGCCAGCAGCGAGACACCCGCCGCACTCTGGATGCCGTAACCCCCCTGGCCGGCCAGCCAGAAGAAGCCGGGGTGGCCCGGGTCGGGGCCGATCACCAGGTCGCCGTCGGGCGCGAAGGTGCGCAGCCCCGCCCAGGTGCGGCGCGGGCGGCCCAGGGGCAGCGTGGTGCGCTCTTCGATGCGCGCCATCGCCATCGCGATGTCCATCTCTTCGGGCTGCACGTCCTGCGCGGCCACGGGGTCGGCGTTGGCCGGCGAGCCCAGCATCTGGCCGGCGTCGGGCTTGATGTACCAGGTCTCGTCGATGGCGCAGACGGCCGGCCAGCTGCGGTGCGGGCTGCCGGCCGGCGGGTCGAAGGTGAAGGCGCTGCGGCGCTTGGGCTGCAGGCCACGGCGCGGCAGGCCGGCGCGGGCGGCGACCTCGTCGGCCCAGGCGCCGGCGGCGTTCACCACGGTGGCGGCGCGTGCCGTGCGGCCGTCGGTCAGGTGCAGCGTCCAGCCTTC
>JALHMT010000151.1 GCA_022843905.1 Rubrivivax sp. | reverse complement strand
CATAGCCGGAAGTGGCCAGGAACCCACGTCCGGTCCAGCCTTACCGCACGCGATGGACTTGATCCTGGTCAATGCCCCGGACGGCTGGCGCAACAGCGGTCATGCCTGTTCGTCTGATCGAGTACCTTCGAAGCGGCAGCTGGCGGCCGACCGATAAGAGCAGCCGCGGCAGCGCGCCTCGCCTTGAGTGCAGCTTCCGGACGCCGCCGTCACTGGCGCACGAATCAAGAATGGCTGCAGGCAGTCCCATGCGGCCAAGGCCCAGAGCATCGAACCTCGATGGCCGCAAACAGGTTCACCGACAGCCGGGGCCAGGTTCCCCAGAAAGAAGATCCGTTGCCTGCCATGGCGCCAAACAGCGCTCTCAGCCGGCGACAGCCGGCGCCCGGATCCGGTCGAGCGCCGCCGTCAGTTCAGGGGGCAACGATTGCAGCGTTCCGCCCTCGCTGCGAGACACGAACGACAACACGGCCGACGCCGTACCGAAGGCTCTGCTTGCTTGTTGCGCGTGGACGTCGATGTCCAACGAAGTGTTTTCCATGCGAACGTCGGTCACGATGAAGTCGACTTCGTCGTCGTACGTCATCGGCATGGACACGTTCATCTGGACGCCGCCCGCTCGCAGAGCGTGGCCGGGCTTGGTCATCTCCCTCCAGTCGACTCCCAGCTGGCCGAAGGCATGCGCCACGGCAGCGTCGAACAGCGCGTACAGGGCAAAGGGTTGAAGTTCGCCCCAGGCATCGCACTCCGCGTACCGCACGCGGGCCCGGTAAGGCTGTACAGCCCAACGCTCACTCATGGCATCCTTTCGCAGCCCGTCAAGGGACCGCACGGATTATCTCGTGACGCAGCCGTCAGAGTCGCCAGCGCACGCGCATCGCATCCCGAAGCCGGCTGAGGCCATAGCCGGTTGCGCCCCCGAGGAAAGCCAAGGACAGGATGCAGGCGAACATCACCGCCACGTTCAGGTCGTTCGCGTAGATCTTGATGAGGTGCCCCAAGCCAGCACGTGATGCGACGAACTCCGACACCACACAGCCAATGAAGGACAGCACCACAGCGACCTGCAGTCCGGCGAGGAGCGATGGCATGCAGCCCGGCAGTTGCACGTCCACCAGCATGCGCCAGCGAGACGCCGACGCAGCACGGTAGAGATCGAGCAGACGCGGATCGGCCGCCAGCACGCCGGCGACCGTGTTGACGAACAGCGGGAAGAAGCACAGCAGCGACACCGTGACCAGCTTGCTCGGCAGTCCAACACCGAAGTACACGACGATCAGCGGCGCGACCGCCACGGTGGGCATCGACTGGATCGCAATCACCACCGGATACAGCGCCAGCCGCAAGCGTTCGTTCAGGGCCACCGCAATGCCGAGCGCAACGCCAGCCGCGCCACCAATCACGCAGCCACCCAGCGCCCCCTGCAAGGTGGCCGACGCGTGCGGCCAGAACGCCCCTCCGACCCAGCCTTGCCAGAGTGCCTGCGCCACCAGGAGCGGGCCAGGCAGGACCTGCTCCGACAAGCCCAGGCCACGGACGATGGCTTCCCAGCCGGCCAGCATCAGGACCAGCGTGACGGTCGAGGCTGCGGCAGTGCGGGCAGCCTCTGCAGTTCCCGAGTGACTAGCCACCTGTCGCTCCTTGCGAGCTGGCGCGCCGCCCGCGGCTCTCCCACGGCAGCAGGCGTCCGCGGGCCCGCCGCAGCAAGGCGTTACCCGCCACACCGATGAGGCCGAGCACGATGATGGCCGCGAACGACAGCGGCAGGTCATAGGTGCTCGAAGCGTCCTGGATGACGAAGCCCAGGCCTCGCGTAGCGCCGACAAACTCCATGACGACGCACCCGATCAATGCGAAGGCGACCGACACCTCCAACCCGGCGAAGAGCGATGGAAGAGTCGCTGGCAGCTTGACATGGAGCCAGGTGTGCCAGCGGCTGGCGCCGCTGGCGCGCATCAGGTCCATCAGACCTGCATCGACCGATCGGAAACCGGCCAATGCGTTGGCAAACACCGGGAAGAAGCAGATCAACGTCACCAGGATGACCTTGCCGCCGATGTCGAATCCCGCCCACAGGAAAACCAACGGCGCGAGCGAGACTTTCGGGATCGCCTGCAACGCCAACAAGTGCACGAGCATCGAGCGCTCGACCCAACGGAACTCGGCCACCAGGGCCGCCAGCGCCGTTGCCAGCAGGCCGCCACAGACCCAGCCCGCTGCGCTGGCAAAGAGTGTCGGCGTCAGATGGGTTACCAAGGTGCCATCCAGCGATATGCGCCAGAGTGCCGACACGACCTTGCCTGGTCCGGGCAGCAGGTAGTCGGCGACCAGACCGGCGGCCGACAGGGCCTGCCAAACTCCGACCAGCATCAGAACCGTTCCGACCGGCCACGCCCAGTTGAATCGGTCCGTCCTGCGACTCACGCCGATGCCTCAGCCGGGCCGGCCATCGATCGGAAGCGGTCGCGCAACCGCGCCCCGAGCTCGCCGAAACGTGGGTCCGCCATCGTCGCCGGACTGCGCGGGCGCGGCAGATCGATGCGCAGTTCCTCGACGATGTGCCCCGGTCGCGGTCCCATGACGAGCACCCGGTCCGACAGGTAAACCGCCTCCGGAATCGAATGGGTGATGAACAGGACCGACTTGCCGGTTCCGCTCCACACGCGAAGCAACTCGTCCATCATCGTCTCGCGCGTCATCGCGTCGAGCGCCGCGAAGGGCTCGTCCATCAGCAACAGCCGCGGGTCGGTCAGCATCGCCCGTGCGATACCTACACGCTGCTGCATGCCGCCGGACAGCTCATCGGGATAGTGCTTCGAGAAGCGCTCCAACCCGACGGTGCGCAGCCCTTCCATCGCTCGCTCGGTGTCCGCGGGCGTCACACGACCGCGTGCGCGAACGGGAACCAGCACGTTGTCCAGCACGTTCTTCCAGGGCAGCAACGTGGCACTTTGGAAGACGATGCCGACATCGTTGCGAGGGCCGCTCACCGGCACACCCGCCAGCGCGATGCGGCCTGCCGTCGGCCGAAGCAACCCGGTGACGAGCCGCAGCAGGCTGGACTTGCCGCAACCCGAGGGCCCGAGCACGGAGACGAATTCGCCTTCTTCCAGCGCAAACGACAGTTCGCGCAGCGCCGGGAGCGGGCCGCGCGAGGTCTCGTACGTCAGGGCGACGCGATCGACCTCGAGTTGCATCCGGCCCCCTACTTGGCCGCTCGCGCAACGCGTTCGACAACCAAGGGGTCGAAGGCATTGAATTCATCGACGAACCGTCCCGTGTAGAGCTTCGTCAGGTCGAGATCGGTGCGAGAGATCAGGCCTTCGTCGCCCATGACCTTGACCAGCCGGCGCCATGCCTCTTCGGGAAAGTGGCCGTACTTGCGAACGGAGGTGCCGCTGAAGTCATCGAGCTGGTTGCGATCGAACATCGCCTGCCGCATGTCGGTCTTCAACTGCTCCGCTTCCTTGCCCGACGGGGGGCGCGAGGTGGGCACCGCCTCCCAATAGGCGCGAACGCAAGCCTCGGTGTTGGCCTTGCAGGCGGTCCAGCTCTTGTTGATCGCACGCACCATGCCCGAGACCAACTTCGGCTTCTCATTGATCATCTTCTCTGATGCCACGAAGCCGTTGCTGAAAATCGTTCGGAACTCCTCGGGCATAGGCACCCGACGGATGGGAACGCCGGCCAGTTCCATGCGGCCATGCTCGCCGACGAAGAGGTTCAGAGCGTCGACCTCGCCCGATTGGAGCCGGCGCCATGCGGCGGCGCCCAGTCCCACAGGCAGGACCTGAACATCCTTGTTCCAGGTGACGCCAACGGTCGACAGCATCGCCTTGGACAGGGGCAGGTTGCCCCAGGTCAGGGCACCGACGCCCATTTTCTTGCCCTTGAGATCGGCCAAGGTCTTCACGGGACTGTTCTCGAGCACGACGAACTCGAAGGTCTGGCTGCGCAGCCAGTTGGCGACGAATCGCACGGGCAGCGGCTCCCCCTTGGCCAACGCGATCACCGCGAGGTCGGGATTGGCATAGCCGATGTGTACCTGGCCGCTGGCAACCTGCGGCAACAGGACAGCCGAGCCGGTGACCGAGATCACGTCGAGCTGCAAGCCTTCTTCCTTGAAAAACCCGAGCTTGTCGCCGAACCAAAGGTAGGCGAACTGCACGTTGGGCGGTGACGGGAAGCCGAACACAGCCTTTTCCTGTGCGACAGCGGAGCCGGCGCCCGTCAGTGCGGACAACGCGATGGCGGCCGCGGCGAGGACACTGGTCGGGCGGAACTTCGTCATGAGAGACCTCCGGGTGGGATAGGTTCGAGTGGGCATTGGGACAATCGATTCGATCAGAACAGACCTGGGGCGGCGCCGGTCAGCGTCAGCCGGCGATCACCGTGCACGATGGTGGCCACGATGGCGCTCCTCAGACCGGCATGCACATTCAATGCCACGCCCAGCTCCGCATACAGCGCTTGCAAGTCGCCAGGCCGCGGGTGGGCCACATGCCAGGCTTCTAGATGCGGGCCCTGCGGCGACGTGCGAGCCGGGTGCGGTGTGTCCAACCAATCGATCGCGAAGGGGACCAGACCGCCAAACTCGAGTGATGACAAACCCAGAGCGCGCCAGCGCAGCACCTTTCCCGCAGGAGTCCGGCGAGAGCCTGCGGTCGGACCGACGGTTCGCAGACCCAGGCCCCGCGCGCGCTCGGCAAGGCTGTCCAAGTCTTGGCAGACCACCGCAAAGCCCCAGATGTCGGCAGACTCCAGCGACGCCACGCGTCGGGCGAGTTCTCCAGTGGTCACGGCCTTGGGGTCAGGTCCGATCAGTTCGAGGTACTGATCGCCACCCAGCGACAGCAGCGCATTGCAGGTGCCGACATCCGGATGCGCGCCGCCGAACTCTGGCGATACGCCGAGCGCGTCGGCCACCGCACGTTGCGCCGCGGCGACGTCGGGCACGGCGACGACGAGATGATCGAGGGGCAGGGTCATTCGCCTTCTCCTGACACAAGTTGATGGAGTTGCTGCTTCAAGGCGTGACGGTCGATCTTGTTCGTGCCGGCCAGCGGCATGCGCTCGATGAACCACACCCGTCGTGGGTACAGGTGCGGCGCAGCGTGGGCCAGCACATGGTCCTTGAGCGCCTGCGCCGTTGGCTGCGCACCAGGCCTGGGCACGACGAAGGCGACGGGCACGTGGCCGCGCAGTTCGTCCGCCAGAGGCAGCACGCAGACTTCGAGAACGTCGGGATGCCGTTCCAGCAAGCGTTCGACCTGCCCGGGGTAGACGTTCTCGCCCGCACAAACGAACATGTCGTCGGCGCGGCCGATGAAGTAGTGCCAGCCTTCAGCGTCGCGCCGCATGATGTCGCCGGTGTCGATCCAGCCGTCGCGCAGCTTTTCGGCCGTCAGCTCCGGGCGGTTCAGGTAGCCCGTCATGCGTGTGGCGCAGTGCACCTGCAAGACGCCCTCGTCGGGCGCACTCTCGCCCACCAGGCGCAGTTGCGCATGGGGCTGCGGGTGACCGACCGCCATCGGTGGGCGCGGCAAGCCCGCAGGGTGTGCGCCGAAGTAGCCCGCGCCGGTCTCCGTGGTGCCATAGCTGTTGATCACCGCAGCGCCCGGCAGCAGCCGCTGGACCTGTGACAGGACGGTCTGCGACAGTGGCGCGGAGCCGATGACGGCCAGGCGCACGCACGACAGGTCGGCCTTGCTCAAGGCCTCGCTCTCGAGCGCGATCATGGCCGCCATGGTCGGCACGCCGGAGATCACGCTGACCCGCCAGCGGTGGATCGCGTCGATGAAACGCAGGGCGTCGAAGCGCGCCATCAGCACGAACCCGCCACCCAGCAGCAGCGTCATCGTCACGTTGACCGTGGCGTTCATGTGGAACAGCGGTGCCGCCACGATGTTCGGCCCGCTGGCCAGGCAGTCGTCCATGGCGGGCGTGCAGTAGCCCCGCGCGATGAGCACCTGACTGGCGTGCGACAGCAGCACGCCCTTGGGCTGCCCTGTGGACCCCGAGGTGTAGAGGATCAGCCCGGTTTCGCCGTCTTCCGGCATCACGGGCTCAAACAGCCCGGGATCCAGGAACGCCTCGAAGGCAGCTCCCTGCAGTTCGATGGCCGGCACGCCGGCAGGCACCGTCGCGGCAAACGCAGCATCGACGAAAAGGCACGTCAACGAGGCGTCCTTGCACATGTAGGCCAGCGTCTGCGAGCCAGCCCGCGGGTTCAATGGCACCGCCACGCAGCCGGCGCGCATGGCGCCCAGCATGACGGCCAGGGCGTCCGTCGAGTTGGCGCACATGAGGCCGACACGATCGCCGCGCTGCAGTCCTCGGCGCAGCAGCCCGCGGGCCACCGCGTTGCAGCGCGCCTGCAACTCGCCATAAGTCCAGACGCGCTCAGCGCCCGGGTCAGAGAGATCGATGACTGCGACGGCGTCCGCCGCTGCTTCGGGTGCAAAGGTGCAGCCCAGGTTGCGAGGCCAGGTCACCGGGATCATCGCGGCTGCTCGACGAAGAAGTTCCCGCGGCCTGCGGCCACGAGTCGCTCCTGTGAATCCAGCACATCGACGTCGACGACACCTGTCGTGCGGCCTGCCCGTCGGACCTTCGCCACCGCCTTCAAGTGCGGCCCGGCGGCGGGACGGAGATAGTCGGTGCGGAAGTCCACCGTTCCGGCGTAGCGACCGATGATCGCGATCAAGCCCATGCACCCGGCCGTATCGATGAGCGAGGCGATCGGGCCACCCTGCCATTGGCCCGTGCCGTCGGCGCGTTCGAACTCAGGCCGCCACGGCATGTGCCAGGTGCTGGTCTGGGCCTGCGCGTCGACGGTCACCGGTCGAATTCCGGCGAAGCGGATGAAGGGGGACGAGTCGCACAAGGCCTGCAACGCGTCCAGCGACATCGGGGCCGTAAGGGTCACGGACATGGAGATTGCTCCATCAAGGTGCCACGACGAGCTTGCCGAAGACCTCGCGCTGCTCCATGCGCCGCTCGGCATCATGGATCCTGTCCAGAGGCAGCACTTCATCGATGACGGGCCGCATGCGACCGCTGCGCGCCATCTCGAGCAAGGTCTCGATGTCGTCGCGACGCCATCCGTTGCTGCCCATCAGGTCCAGCTCGAAGGTCCAGACGTAGCGCACATCGATCTTCTCGTCGAAGCCCGCCGT
>JALHMT010000150.1 GCA_022843905.1 Rubrivivax sp. | reverse complement strand
TCGCGGCCGGCGGCGCGGAACAGCGCGGCCACGCCGGGCTGCATGCGCCCGGCGCGGATGCGTCGCAGCCCCTGCGCGACCAGGCGGCGGTTGTTGGCGTCGAGCTTGACGACGTCGGCCACCGTGCCCAGGGCCACCAGGTCGAGCAGCGCGTCCAGCCGCGGCTGCGTGGCGGCGTCGAACACGCCGCGCCGCCGCAGTTCGGCGCGCGCGGCCAGCAGCACGTAGAACATCACGCCCACACCGGCCAGCGCCTTGCTCTCGAAGTCGCAGCCCGGCTGGTTGGGGTTGACGATGACGTGCGCCTCGGGCAGCGTGACCTGGCCGTCGGGCGACAGCGCCGGCAGGTGGTGATCGGTCACCAGCACCTGCAGGCCCAGGGCGCGCGCGTGGGCCACGCCGGCATGGCTGGCGATGCCGTTGTCCACCGTCACCAGCACGTCGGGACGCTGCGGCAGCGCCAGGTCGACGATGGCCGGCGTGAGGCCGTAGCCGTGCACGGCGCGGTCGGGCACGACGTAGCCGACGTGGTCGGGCGCCGCGCCCAGCATGCGCAGGCCGAGCAGGGCGACGGCGCAGGCGGTGGCACCGTCGCAGTCGTAGTCGGCCACGATCACCAGACGCTGGTCGGCGGCGATGGCATCGGCCAGCAGCACGCCCGCCTCGGCAGTGCCCAGCAGACCCTCGGGCGGCAGCAGGTGCTGCAGGCCGTCGTCCAGCTCGGCCGGCGTGCGCACGCCGCGCGAGGCCAGCAGGCGTGCCAGCAGCGGGTGCACGCCCGCCTGTTCGAGCGCGAAACTCACGCGCGGCGGCACGTCGCGGGGCTGCAGGGCCGGTGCGGTCACAGGGGCTCCAGCAGGCGCGAGGTGTCGACGCGGCGGAAGTTGGCCGCCATGCGCTGCCACAGGCCCCGCGGCGCGGCGCCACAGGTCAGCGACGAGCGTTCGCCGCACAGCGTGATCTGTTCCACCGAAGCATCGGCCAGGCTGCCGTCGATGACGTCCCAGGCCTTGCACCAGCCGGCCCAGTCCTCGGCCAGCGCGTGAGGGCGCAGACGGTCGTCCACGCGCAAGCTGCCATCGTGCGTGGGCTGGGCCACGCCGCAGCCGCTGAGCCAGACGGAATTGACCGGCAGCAGCCCGCGGGCCCGGCGCGCTTCGTTCAGGGGATGCTCGTACAGGCGCATCTGCACCTCGTTCTGCAGGCGCCGCACCAGGCGTGCCTCGGGGGTGGCGGCCAGCCAGCGGTCGACGTTGCGGCCGATGACGCGGTCCAGCGAGGCGCAGGGCATGGCGCCCAGGCTTTCGTGGGCCACGAACCAGGCCAGGGGAGCGCCCCACAGCACCACGAAGCCCTCACTGGTGTAGAGCTCCTCGACGGCGGCGAAAAAGGCGCGGGATTCGTCGTCGCCCAGCATCAGCGCCGTCGGGTCGCCCATGCTCACCTGGTCGGTGCCCAGGTGCCAGTGCACCGGTGTCAGCAGGCCCCAGGCCAGCGCGCCGGGGTCGTGGCCCAGGGCGGCCAGTTCGCGCGCGGCCCAGGGCAGCCCGCCGTCGGGCCCGGCCCAGCCCGACGCACGGGCGATGGCGCGTTCGTGCGGCGTCGACAGGCTCCACTCGTCGCCCTCGTCGCGCGACAGTTCGATCATGCCGGCCAGACGGCGTGCGAGCTGCGGCAGGGCCAGCGAGGCGAGGGCCTGGCGGCCGGCATCGGAGAGCGGCGCCGCGAAGGGGATCACCAGGTGCATGTCTGGGCATTATCCGGCCTGCACCCCGCCGGGCAGGCACCCTGGCCGCGGGGGCGGCCGCGGGCCTACTGCCCGGCTGTCACCGTGCCCAGGATGATCCCGCGTTCGCCGCCGATCCAGGCACGCTCCGCGTCGAGCGCGAACACGCTGTACAGCGGCACCTGGGTCGACACCAGCTGGCGCCGCCAGCTGCTGCCGCCATCACTGGTGGCCATCACGACGCCGTTGTCCGCCACCAGCCAGCCGTGCTGCGCATCGGCGAAGGCGATGTCATTCGGCAGCGGGAAGTAGATCCCCACCGAGTTGACCGGCGGAAGATCGATCCTCACCTCCTGCCAGCTGCGGCCGAAGTCCCGCGTGCGGCGCACACCGTCGTTCCCCAGCAGCCAACCTGTGCCGTCGCTGGCCAGCAGCACGCGGTTGGGCGTGCCGCCGCGGTCGGCCTCGTCGGTGGCCGGCTGCCATTGGCGACCGCCGTCGGTGGTGAAGAACATGGTGCCGACGCGCTCGTCCATGCGCACGCCGCGCTGCGCATCGGCGAAGGCCATCAACGACGTGGCGCCGCCCAGCGGCAGCGGCAGGCGCTGCCATGAGCCGCCGGCGTTGCTGGTGAAGTGCAGCCAGTGCAGGCAGCTCGCGGGCTCCCCCTCCACGCACTGCAGCGTGGTGGCAAAACCCTGTTGTGCGTCGATGAACTGCACGCTGCGCACGAACGGGTCGGGGTTGTCGCCGACGCCGACCGCCACCCAGGTCGCGCCGCCGTCGGTGGAACGGCGCAGCCGGCGCTCGCCGTCGACCAGCCAGCCGGTGCCGCCGCGGAAGTGCAGCCAGCCCGCCGTGCCTTGCAGGAAGCCCAGCCAGGCCGGCTGCGGCAGGCTGCCGCCCAGCTGCGTCCGCAAGGTCCAGCTGCGGCCGCCATCGAGCGTGCCGTAGAGCGCGCCATCGTCGGACAGCGCCAGGCCGTTCTGGCCGTCGAAGAACCACAGGCTGCGCTGGGCTGGCGCCGCCGTCAGCACGGGCGTCACGGGCAGCCAGCCGGCGGATCCCGCGCCCGCGCGATACCAGCGATCGTCGTGGTCGTTCACCAGCATCCCGCCCCCGCCATCGCGCCGGGCGCGCTGGATCCGCCCGGCTTCCACCGGCAGTCCGGGATCGGCCCAGGTCGCGCCGGCATCGCGCGTGATCCATGAGCGTGTCTCGCCGGAGGCCAGGGCGGTGACGCCGTCGATGAAGAACAGGGTCGGAAACGATGCCGGATCGACGTCGGCGGGCAGGGGCAGCCGCTGCCACACCTGTCCGAAGTCGGCGGTGGTGATCGGCACCGGCGGCGCGACGCCGGCCGAGGGCCGGGCCAAGGCCCAGCCGCGTCCGCCGGCGAAGAAGACGGGCTGGTCGATGTACGCGGCACCGAACGACAGCGGCAGCTCGTCTGCGGTCCAGCGGAAGGTCTGGCCTCGGTCGGTGCTGACGCCGAGGGCCCTGCTGCCGGGCGGCAGGGTCGTGGCGGTAGCCGTCGCCGTGGCCCGTGCCCAGACCGCCTCGGCATTGCCGCCGACGATGACGCCGGCGAGATCTTCCGGCCAGCCCGGCGCGCGCGCAAAGCTGCGGCCGAAGTCGGTCGACAAGGTCGCGCCCGACCACAGGGTGCCGTCGGCCTGCACGAAGTCGACCTTGGCCTCGGACCAGGTGAGACCGCCGTCTTCGCTGAGGGCGGCCGCCGGCACGTTCATCCGGTAGCCGCTGAACCCCTGTACCAGCAGCCGGCGCTCGCCCAGCCAGCGCATCGAGGTGGCCACCTGCATCGGCGCCGTCGACTGGGGCGCCCAGGTCACGCCGCCATCGTCCGTGCGCAGCACGTCGGGCCAGCCCGAACCGGCGGCCCAGCCCTGCCTGGCATCGGCGAAGGCCATCGACGAGAGGGCGAAGCCGCTGCCCTTGCCGGTGTCGTGCACCGTCCAGCTGCGCCCGCCGTCCACCGTGCGCAGCACGCGGCCGGCGTCGCCGGCGGCCCAGCCTTGCAGCGCATCGACGAAGACCACGTCGGCCACCTGCACGCCGAAGGGCTGCGGGCGTTGCCAGCACCAGCCCGCGCCATCACCGGCGCTGCACGAGAGGCCGAGCAAGTTGGGCCCGGGGTCGGGCGGGACCACCACCTCGTCCGACCCACCACCGCCGCACGCGCACAGGCTGACCAACACCATGGCTGCCAGGACCTGGCGGAGTCGTGCACAAAAGGCGGGAAGCCAGAGGGACATGTGAAGCTTTCGGAGCAATCGGGATGCCCGTACTCGCACGCTGAGCGCAGGCTGCCTCCATCGTGCGCCCGGGCGCGCCATCACAAGGTGATCCCGGTCACACCGCTCGCGCAACAACCCCCTCGGTTAGCATCCCGCCCCGATGTCCTCCCCCTTCACCCTGCCCTATGAATGGCACATCGGCTGGCGCTACACGCGCGCCGGCCGCGCAGGGCGGCGCAATCGCTTCATCTCCTTCATCAGCGGCGTGTCCATCCTGGGCATCGCGCTGGGCGTGGCGGCGCTGATCGTCGTGCTGAGCGTGATGAACGGCTTCCAGCGCGAGGTGCGCGACCGCATGCTGAGCATCGTCGCCCACGTCGAGGTGTTCGACGCCGCCGGCAACGCACTGCCCGACTGGCGCGCCACGGCCGCCGCCGCAATGAAGAACCCCGAGGTGGTGGCCGCAGCACCCTTCATCGCCACGCAGGCCCTGCTGTCCTACGGCAATACGATGCAGGGCACGGCCGTGCGCGGCATCGACCCTGCCGAAGAGGTCAAGGTGACCGACCTGGCGCGCCAGTTGCCGGGCGACACGCTGGCCGCGCTGACCCCCGGCGCCTGGAACATCGTGCTGGGCGGTGAACTGGCGCGCCTGCTGCGTGTGCGCGTGGGCGACAAGGTCACGCTGGTGGCGCCGGGCGGCCAGGTGACACCGGCCGGCGTGGTGCCGCGGCTGAAGCAGTTCACGGTGGCCGGTGCCTTCGAATCGGGCCACTACGAGTACGACAGCGCGCTGGCACTCATCCACGTCGACGACGCCGCGCGGCTGTTCCGCCTGGAAGGTCCCAGCGGCGTGCAGTTGCGGCTGACCGACGTGCAGCGGGCGCGCGGCGTGGCCGAGCAGCTCGGCACGAGCCTGGGCACCACGGTGAGCGTGCGCGACTGGACGCGCAGCAACCGCAACTGGTTCGACGCCGTGCAGATCGAGAAGCGGTTGATGTTCATCATCCTCACGCTGATCGTCGCGGTGGCCGCCTTCAACCTCGTCTCCACGCTGGTGATGACGGTGACCGACAAGCGCGCCGACATCGCCATCCTGCGCACGCTGGGCGCCAGCCCGCGTTCGGTGATGGGCATCTTCGTGGTGCAGGGCGCGGCGGCCGGCATCATCGGCACGCTGTCGGGCGTCACGCTCGGCCTGCTGGTGGCCCACCACATCGACACCATCGTGCCCGCCATCGAACGCCTGCTGGGCGTGGCCTTCCTGCCGGGCAGCATCTACGTCATCAGCCGCATGCCCAGCCAGCCCCTGATGAGCGACGTGCTGCCCATCACCGTCATCTCCCTGCTGCTGGCCTTCGTGGCCACGATCTACCCGAGCTGGCGCGCCAGCCGCGTCAACCCGGCCGAGGCCCTGCGATATGAGTGACAGCGACGTCGTTCTCGAAGCGCAGGACCTGCACAAGCGCTTCCAGGAAGGCCACGGCGCCGACGCGCTCGACGTCACGGTGCTGCGCGGCGTGAGCCTGCAGGTGCGGCGCGGACAGACGCTGGCCGTCGTGGGCGCCTCGGGCTCGGGCAAGAGCACGCTGCTGCACCTGCTGGGCGGCCTGGACGCCCCCACCTCCGGCCGCGTCATGCTGATGGGCCGCGACCTGGCCACGCTGTCGGCGGCCGAACAGGGCCAGTGGCGCAACCGGCACCTGGGCTTCGTCTACCAGTTCCATCACCTGCTGCCCGAGTTCAGTGCGCTGGACAACGTGGCGATGCCGCTGCGCATTCGCCGCGAAGGCGTGGCCGAAGCGCGCCAGGCCGCGCAGGCCATGCTGGCACGCGTGGGGCTGGCGTCACGCCTGGCGCACCACCCGGCCCAGCTGTCGGGCGGCGAGCGCCAGCGTGTGGCCATCGCGCGGGCGCTGGTCACCCAGCCGGCCTGCGTGCTGGCCGACGAGCCCACCGGCAACCTCGACCGCGGCACGGCCGAGCAGGTCTTCGAGCTGATGATGGAGCTGGCGCGCGAGAACGGCACCGCCTTCGTCGTCGTCACGCACGACAACGCCCTGGCCGCGCGCTGCGGCAGCACGCTGCAACTGCAGCGCTGACCATGAAGCTGCCCTACGAATGGACGGTGGGCTGGCGCTACGTCCGCAACGCACGCGGCATGCAGCGCAACGCCTTCGTCTCCTTCATCGCCGCGGCCTCGATGGCCGGCATCGCGCTGGGTGTGGCGGCGCTGATCATCGTGCTGAGCGTGATGAACGGCTTCCAGCGCGAGGTGCGCGACCGCATGCTGGGCGCCATCGCGCACGTCGAGGTCATCGACAGCGGCGGCCGCGCCCTGCCCGACCCGGCGGCGCTCACGGCCCAGGTCAGGCGCCATCCGCAAGTGGCCGGCGTGGCGCCCTTCATCGCCGTGCCTTCGATGCTGGCGCGTGGCGAGCTGATGCGCGGCGCCCTGGTGCGCGGCATCGAGCCCGCCGAAGAGGCGCAGGTCACGCCGATGGTGCAGGCGCTGCCGGCCGACATGCTGCAGCGGCTGCAGCCGGGCTCCAAGCAGATCATCCTGGGCCGCGAACTGGCGCGGCTGCTGGAAGCCAAGGCCGGCGACCGCATCGCCATCCTGCGCCCGTCGGAGAGCCTGAACGGCGCGCCCCGCTTCGTCGGCTTCACGGTAGCCGGCACCTTCGACGCCGGGCACTTCGAGTACGACAGCGGCCTGGCCCTGGTGCACCTGCAGGACGCCGCCGAAGTCTTCGGCACCGGCGGCGCGGCCGGCCTGCAGCTGCGCCTGGTCGACCTGCACCAGGCCTACCCCGTGGCGCGGCAGCTGGCCTACGAGATCGGCCCCGAGGTGGTGGTGCGCGACTGGACGCGCACCAACCGCAACTGGTTCGAGTCGGTGCAGATCCAGAAGCGCATGATCGGCATCATCCTCACGCTGATCGTCGCGGTGGCGGCCTTCAACCTCGTCTCCACGCTGGTGATGACGGTGACCGACAAGCGTGCCGACATCGCCATCCTGCGCACGCTGGGCGCCAGCCCGCGCTCCATCATGGGCATCTTCGTCGTGCAGGGCGCGGCGGCCGGCATCATCGGCACCTTCAGCGGCGCGGCCATCGGCCTGGCCATCGCCTGGAACATCGACGTCATCGTGCCGGCCATCGAGCGCCTGCTGGGCACGAGCTTCCTGCCGGCCAGCATCTACGTCATCAGCCGCATGCCCAGCCAGCCGCTCATGAGCGACGTGGTACCCATCGTCGCCGTCTCGCTGATGCTGGCCTTCGTGGCCACGCTGTACCCGAGCTGGCGCGCCAGCCGCGTCAACCCCGCCGAGGCGCTGCGCTACGAATGAGC
>JALHMT010000149.1 GCA_022843905.1 Rubrivivax sp. | reverse complement strand
GCCGAGCTTCTGCGCGGCTTCTTCGGCTTCGCGCACGCTGAAGGCCGCATAGCCCCGCGGCACCGGCACGCCGTGCGCCTTTAGCAGTTCCTTGGCCTGGTATTCGTGGATCTTCATCGATGATTCCTCGTTCCGTGTGATGCGCTGCAGGCAGCGACGGTAGCGCGGTCGTCTGACCGCAGACTTTCTGCCGGGCCCGCACTCGGCGTCAAGCCGCCGCTTCCAGCCCGTTGTCGAAGTGCGCCTTCATCAAGCGCGTGGCCAGGACGGCGTCGCCGGCGTCGATGGCGGCCATCAACGCACGGTGCTCGGCCAGCGAGTCGGCCAGCCGTCCGCGCTTGAACAGCGAATGATGGCGGTTGAGCTTCATCACCTTGCGCAGGTCGGCCACGATCTGCGCTCGCCAGCGATTGCCGGCCACGTCGAGCAGCTTCATGTGGAACTGCTCGTTGGTGACGAAGAAGGCGTCGCGCTGGCGCGCCTGTTTTTCCAGCCGCTCGTGCAGCGCGCGCAACTCCTGGCGTTCGGCCGCGGTAGCGCGCGCCGCGACCTCGCCGGCGGCGTCGCTCTCCAGCAGCGCCATCAGGTGGAAGACCTGCGCCACGTCGTCGCGCGACATCTCGGTGACGTAGGCGCCGCGCCGCAACTTCATCGTCACCAGGCCTTCGACGGCCAGCACCTTCAGCGCCTCGCGCATCGGCGTGCGGCTGATGCCGTACTCGGCGCAGAGCTTCATCTCGTCGATCCAGCTGCCGGGCTCCAACTCGCGGTCGAAGATCTGCTGGCGCAGGCGCTCGGCCACGTCCTGGTACAGGGCGCGGCGCGACAGCGGTTGCGGCGGAGCTTCGGCGAGGGCGGACACGGCGGGGCGGGATCGTCAGCCCGCTGTTGGTTTTGAATTCATAATTATGCATAATCGGCGCCGTCCGACAAGACTCGGCAGTACGACACAGCGCCCCTGGAGATACGCATGAGCGACACCCCCACCTTCAAGAAGAGCACGCTCGACCAGTGGATGCAGGCTGCGGCCAAGTCGGCGCCGGGCGGCGATGTTGGCGCACTGAACTGGACCACGCCCGAGGGCATCGTCGTCAAGCCGCTGTACACCGCGGCCGACACGGCCCATCTGCCGCACGTCGACACGCTGCCGGGTTTCGAGCCCTTCATCCGCGGCCCGCAAGCCACGATGTACGCGGTGCGGCCCTGGACCATCCGGCAGTATGCGGGCTTCTCCACCGCCGAGGACAGCAACGCCTTCTACCGCCAGGCCCTGGCCGCCGGCGGCCAGGGCGTGAGCGTGGCCTTCGACCTCGCCACGCACCGCGGCTACGACAGCGACCACCCGCGCGTGACCGGCGACGTCGGCAAGGCCGGCGTGGCCATCGACTCGGTGGAGGACATGAAGATCCTCTTCGACGGCATCCCGCTCGACAAGGTCAGCGTGAGCATGACGATGAACGGCGCCGTGCTGCCGGTGCTGGCCGGCTATGTCGTGGCCGCCGAAGAGCAGGGCGTATCGCAGGACCAGTTGAGCGGCACCATCCAGAACGACATCCTCAAGGAGTTCATGGTCCGCAACACCTACATCTACCCGCCCGAGCCGAGCATGCGCATCATCGGCGACATCATCGAGTACACGTCGAAGCATATGCCGCGCTTCAACTCGATCAGCATCTCGGGTTACCACATGCAGGAGGCCGGGGCCAATCAAGCGCTGGAACTCGCCTTCACGCTGGCCGACGGCCAGGAGTACGTGAAGACCGCGCTGGCCAAGGGCCTGGACGTCGATCACTTCGCTGGCCGCCTGAGCTTCTTCTGGGCCGTCGGGATGAACTTCTATCTCGAGATCGCCAAGATGCGCGCAGCGCGGCTGCTGTGGACGCGCATCATGAAAGGCTTCGGCGCCAAGAGTGCCAAGAGCCTGATGCTGCGCACGCACAGCCAGACCTCGGGCTGGAGCCTGACCGAGCAGGACCCCTACAACAACGTGGTGCGCACCACCATCGAGGCCATGGCGGCGGTGTTCGGCGGCACGCAGAGCCTGCACACCAACAGCTTCGACGAGGCCATCGCACTGCCCACCGAGACGAGCTCTCGCATCGCGCGCAACACGCAGCTCATCATCCAGGAAGAGACGCACATCACCAGCGTCGTCGACCCCTGGGCCGGCAGCTACATGATGGAGACGCTGACGCAGCAGATGGCCGACGCGGCCTGGGCCATCATCGAGGAAGTCGAGGCGATGGGCGGGATGACCAAGGCCGTCGACTCGGGCTGGGCCAAGCTGAAGATCGAGGCCAGCGCAGCCGAGAAGCAGGCGCGCATCGACTCGGGCAAGGACGTCATCGTCGCGGTCAACAAGTACAAGCTGGCCAAGCAGGACCCGGTGGACATCCTCGAGGTCGACAACGTGAAGGTGCGCGAAGGCCAGATCGCGCGCCTGAAGCAGATCCGCGCGGTACGGGACGCCACGAAGGTGCAGGCTGCACTCGACGCGTTGACCGAGGCCGCGCATTCGAAGCAAGGCAACCTGCTGGCGCTCAGCATCGAGGCCATCCGCCTGCGCGCCACGGTGGGCGAAGTCAGCGATGCGCTGGAGAAGGTCTTCGGGCGCCACCGCGCCGACATCCAGAAGGTGACCGGTGTGTATGCAGCCGCCTACGATTCCGCTGAAGGCTGGGACAAGCTGAAGGCCGAGATCGCCGCTTTCGGCGAAGCGCAGGGCCGTCGCCCGCGCGTGATGATCGCCAAGCTCGGACAGGATGGCCACGACCGCGGCGCCAAGGTGGTGGCCACGGCCTTCGCCGACCTCGGCTTCGACGTCGACATGGGCCCGCTCTTCCAGACGCCCGAGGAGTGTGCGCGACAGGCCATCGAGAACGACGTGCACGCGGTGGGCGTCAGCACGCTGGCCGCGGGCCACAAGACGCTGGTGCCGGCCATCATCGCCGAGCTGAAGAAGCAGGGCGCAGACGACATCATCGTCTTCGTCGGCGGCGTGGTGCCGCAGCAGGACTACGACTTCCTCTACGCCGCGGGCGTGAAGGGCATCTACGGCCCCGGCACGCCGATTCCGGCGAGTGCCAAGGACGTGCTCGAACAGATCAAGCGAGCCCAGGCCTGAACATGGTGACGGCGCTGCCGGCGGCCGACCAGGCGCTGTGGAACGACGTTCGCGGCCCCGAGGGCCCGGCGCAGCGCCGCGCCGTCGCCAAGAGCATCACCCTGCTGGAAAGCACGCGCGCCGACCACCGAGCCCGTGCCGACGAACTGCTCAATGCCTTGCTGCCGCACACGGGGCAGTCGTTCCGCCTGGGCATCAGCGGCGTGCCGGGCGTGGGCAAGAGCACCTTCATCGAAGCGCTGGGCCTGTTCCTGGTCGGGCGCGGTCACCGCGTGGCGGTGCTGGCGGTGGACCCGTCGTCCAGCGTCAGTGGCGGCTCCATCCTGGGCGACAAGACGCGCATGGAACACCTGTCGGTGCACCCGCGCGCCTTCATCCGCCCCAGCCCGGCCAGCGGCACGCTGGGCGGCGTGGCCGAGAAGACGCGCGAGGCGCTGCTGGTCTGCGAAGCCGCCGGACACGACGTGGTGATCGTCGAGACCGTGGGCGTGGGCCAGAGCGAGACGGCGGTCTCGGGCATGACCGACATGTTCGTGCTGATGCAGCTGCCCAACGCCGGCGACGACCTGCAGGCCATCAAGAAGGGCGTGATGGAGCTGGCCGACCTGGTGCTCATCAACAAGGCCGACCTCGACGAGGCCGCCGCCACGCGTGCCCGCGCGCAGATCACGAGCGCGCTCCGACTGTTCGGGCTGCACGGCAACCCCGATCACATGCACCACGACACGGCGGTGTGGCACCCGCAGGTGCTGCAGCTCAGCGCGCTGAAGAACACCGGCCTGGACGACTTTTGGGCCGCGGTGACGCGCTTTCGCGAGCTGCAGACCGCCAACGGGCGGCTGGCCTCCCGGCGTCATGCGCAGGATCAGGCCTGGATGTGGGAACGCATCGAGGCCGGCTTGCGCCAGCGCTTCCGCGACCACCCGGCCGTGCGCGAGGCGCTGCCGGCCATCACCGACGACGTGCGCGCCGGCCGCCTGGCGGCGTCAGTCGCCGCACGCCGCCTGCTCGACAAGCTGAACTGAACCCGACCCGATCCCGAGGAACGAGGAGACAACCCATGCACGACATCATCGAACAGCTCGAACACAAGCGCGCCGCGGCGCGCCTGGGTGGCGGCCAGAAGCGCATCGACGGCCAGCACGCGAAGGGCAAGCTCACGGCGCGCGAGCGGCTGGAACTGCTGTTCGACGAAGGCACCTTCGAAGAGTGGGACATGTTCGTCGAGCACCGCTGTGCCGACTTCGGCATGGCCGACAACAAGATCCCGGGCGACGGCGTGGTGACCGGCTACGGCATGATCAACGGCCGCCTGGTCTTCGTGTTCAGCCAGGACTTCACCGTCTTCGGCGGTGCGCTGAGCGAAGCGCATGCCGAGAAGATCTGCAAGGTGATGGACCAGGCGATGAAGGTCGGCGCGCCGGTCATCGGCCTGAACGACAGCGGCGGCGCGCGCATCCAGGAAGGCGTGGCCTCGCTGGGCGGCTATGCCGAGGTCTTCCAGCGCAACGTGATGGCCAGCGGCGTGATCCCGCAGCTGAGCCTGATCATGGGCCCCTGCGCCGGTGGCGCGGTGTACTCGCCGGCCATGACCGACTTCATCTTCATGGTGAAGGACAGCAGCTACATGTTCGTCACCGGCCCCGAGGTGGTGAAGACCGTGACGCATGAAGAGGTGACGGCCGAGGAACTGGGCGGCGCCGGCACGCACAACAGCAAGAGCGGCGTGGCCGACCTGGCCTTCGAGAACGACGTCGAGTGCATCCTGATGACGCGGCGCTTCTTCAACTACCTGCCGCTGAACAACCGCGAGAAGCCGCCCGTGCGCCCGAGCGGCGACCCTGCCGAGCGGCTGGACCTGTCGCTGGACACGCTGGTGCCCGACAACCCCAACAAGCCCTACGACATGAAGGAGCTGATCCTGAAGGTGGTGGACGACGGCGACTTCTTCGAGCTGCAGCCCGATTACGCGAAGAACATCGTCATCGGCTTCGGCAGGCTGGACGGGCAGGGCGTGGGCATCGTGGCCAACAACCCGCAGGTGCTGGCCGGCTGCCTGGACATCAAGAGCAGCATCAAGGCGGCGCGCTTCGTGCGCTTCTGCGATGCGTTCAACATCCCCGTGGTGACCTTCGTCGACGTGCCCGGCTTCATGCCCGGCACCGCGCAGGAGTACGGCGGCATCATCAAGCACGGCGCCAAGCTGCTGTACGCGTACGCCGAGTGCACGGTGCCCAAGGTGACGGTGATCACGCGCAAGGCCTATGGCGGCGCCTACGACGTGATGAGCAGCAAGCACCTGCGCGGCGACGTCAACTTCGCCTGGCCCAACGCCGAGATCGCGGTGATGGGGGCCAAGGGCGCGGTGGAGATCATCTTCCGCGAGGACAAGGGCGACCCCGCCAAGCTCGCCGCGCGCGAGGCCGAATACAAGGCCCGCTTCGCCAACCCCTTCGTCGCCGGCTCGCGCGGCTACATCGACGACGTGATCCAACCGCACGAGACGCGCAAGCGCATCTGCCGGTCGCTGGCGATGCTCAAGGACAAGAAGCTCGAGAACCCGTGGCGCAAGCACGGCAACATCCCCCTGTGATGCATTCCTCCCTCTCCCGCGCGAGGGAGAGGGCAGGGGTGAGGGATGGTCCCGGTTCCCGGACCCTCACCCCAACCCTCTCCCGCCAGCGGGAGAGGGGGACAACCAAGAGGCAGAACATGTTCAATAAGATCCTGATTGCCAACCGCGGTGAGATCGCCTGCCGCGTGATGAAGACGGCCAAGAAGATGGGCATCCGCACGGTGGCGGTGTATTCCGAGGCCGACCGCGACGCGCGGCACGTGGAACTGGCCGACGAGGCGGTGTTCATCGGCCCCGCGCCGAGCCGCGAGAGCTACCTGGTGGCCGACAAGATCATCGCGGCCTGCAAGGCCACCGGCGCCGAGGCCGTGCACCCCGGCTACGGCTTCCTGTCGGAGAACGAGGACTTCGCGCGCCGCGTGGAAGAAGAAGGCATCGTCTTCATCGGCCCCAAGCACTACAGCATCGCGGCGATGGGCGACAAGATCGCCTCGAAGAAGCTGGCTGGCGAGGCGAAGGTCAACACCATCCCGGGCTGGAACGCGGCCATCGAGTCGCCGGAGCGCGCGGTGGAGATCGCGCGCGACATCGGCTACCCGGTGATGATCAAGGCCAGCGCCGGCGGCGGCGGCAAGGGCCTGCGCGTGGCCTTCAACGACAAGGAAGCCTTCGAAGGCTTCAGCGCCTGTCGCAACGAGGCGCGCAACAGCTTCGGCGACGACCGCGTCTTCATCGAGAAGTTCGTCGAGAGCCCGCGCCACATCGAGATCCAGGTGCTGGGCGACGCGCACGGCAACGTCGTCTACCTGCACGAGCGCGAGTGCAGCATCCAGCGCCGCCACCAGAAGGTGATCGAGGAGGCGCCTTCGCCCTTCATCAGCGAGGCCACGCGAAAGGCCATGGGCGAGCAGGCCGTGGCGCTGGCCCAGGCCGTGAAGTACCAGAGCGCGGGCACGGTGGAGTTCGTGGTCGGCAAGGACCAGAGCTTCTACTTCCTGGAGATGAACACGCGGCTGCAGGTGGAGCACCCGGTCACCGAGAGCATCACCGGCATCGACCTCGTCGAGCAGATGATCCGCGTGGCCGCTGGCGAGAAGCTGCCCTTTGCGCAGGCCGACATTCCGCGCCGCGGCTGGGCGATGGAGTGCCGGATCAACGCCGAAGACCCGTTCCGCAACTTCCTGCCGTCCACCGGCCGCCTGGTGCGCTACCAGCCGCCGCCGCAGACGATGGAGGCCTCACTCCCTGTTCCCCATGGAGGCGGCGTGCGCGTGGACACCGGCGTCTACGAAGGCGGCGAGATCCCGATGTACTACGACTCGATGATCGCCAAGCTCATCGTGCACGGGCTGGACCGCGACGACGCCATCGCGAAGATGCGCGAGGCGCTCAACGGCTTCGTGATCCGCGGCGTGTCGAGCAACATTCCCTTCCAGGCGGCGTTGCTGGCGCACCCGAAGTTCGTGGCCGGCGACTTCAACACCGGCTTCATCGCCGAGCACTACGGCCAGGGCTTCAGGGCCGAGGACGTGCCGCACGACGACCCCGATTTCCTCGTGGCGCTCGCCGCCGCGGCCTACCGTCGCTACCGCGAGCGGGCCGCAGGCATCAGCGGCCAGCTGGCCGGCCACCGCCTGGTGATCGGCGAGGACTTCGTCGTCGTGGTGAAGGGGCACGG
>JALHMT010000148.1 GCA_022843905.1 Rubrivivax sp. | reverse complement strand
CGGCCAGTCCAGCCCCATGCCACGCTGCGCCGTGTCCATCGCCTCGGCCACGCCCAGGCCCAGGCGCCACAGGCGCTGGCGGTAGGCGATGGTGGCGTCCCAGTCGATGGCGCATTGCAACCAGGGGTCGATGGCGGCGCGCGCATCGGCCACCACGTGCGCGGCGGAAAACGCGATGCGCGGCAGCACGGTGCCGGGTGCTGCAGGCGTGAAGCTGCCGGGGCCTTGCAGCGTGTAGGGCTGCAGCGTGCCGTCGGCGGCAGGGAGGGTGATCTTCATCGGTGTCTCCTCACAGCGTCAACGGAGCCACATCCACCCAGCGCCGTTCCTTCCAGCTCTGCAGCGCGGCTTCCACCAGCTGCACGCCCTTGGCGCCTTCGGGCAGCGTCCACCGGTACGGCGCGTCTTCGGCGACGTGGCGGATGAAGGCCTCCCACTGGATCTTGAAGCCGTTGTCGTAGCTCTGGCTGTCCGGCACCACCTGCCACTGGTCGAAGAAGTTCATCGTCTGCTTGACGTCCGGGTTCCAGACCGGCCGCGGCGTCGTCACGCGGCTCTGCGCGCGGCATTCCTGCAGCCCGGCGACGGCCGAGCCGTGCGTGCCGTCGACATGGAAGGTGACGAGGTCGTCGCGCCGCACGCGCGTGGCCCAGCTCATCGTCATCTGCGCCACTACCGGCTCGCCGTTGTGGCCCTTGAGCTGCGCGGTCGCGTAGGCGGCGTCGTCGGCGGTGCAGGCGTAGGGCTGGCCGGCTTCGTCCCAGCGCCGGTCGACATGGGTCGCACCCAGGCAGGTGATGGACTGCACCTCGCCGAACAGGTTGTCGAGCACGTAGCGCCAGTGGCACATCATGTCCAGGATCATGCCGCCGCCGTCTTCGGCGCGGTAGTTCCAGCTCGGACGCTGGATGGGCTGCAGGTCGCCCTCGAACACCCAGTAGCCGAAGTCGATGCGCACGTTCAGCATGCGGCCGAAGAAGCCGGCGCGGCGCAGCATGTCGAGCTTGCGCAGGCCGGGCAGGAACAGCTTGTCCTGCACCGCGCCGTGTTTCAGGCCGGACGACTGCGCCAGCCGGCAGACCTCGACCGCCTCGTTCAGGTTGGTGGCGATCGGCTTCTCGCAGTACACGTGCTTGCCGGCGCGGATGGCCTGGGCCAGCAGGGTGGGGCGCATCTGCGTCGTGCCGGCGTCGAAGAACACGGTGTCCGACTTGTTGGCCAGTGCCGCGTCGAGGTTGCTGCCGTGGCGCGCGATGCCGTGCGCGCGCGCCAACGCCTCGATCTTCTCGGCATTGCGGCCGATCAGGATCGGGTCGGGCATGACCTTGTCGCCGTTGGCGAGTGTCACGCCGCCCTGGGCGCGGATCGCGACGATCGAGCGGATCAGGTGCTGGTTCATGCCCATGCGGCCGGTCACGCCGTGCATGATGATGCCGAGGTTCTTGGTTGCCATGCTGCTTGTCCTGTTGGTCTCGATGGGTCACTGCGTCGGGCTGAGGCCGGCGGCCTTGACCAGCGCCGCGTTGCTCGTCACCTCGGCCTTGATGTAGGTGTCGAACTGCTCGGGGGTCATCGTCCAGGCGTCGGCGCCGAGCTGCAGGAAGCGCTCCTTCACCTCGGGCTGCGCCAGCGCCTTGACCACCTCGGCGTTGAGCCGGTTGACGATGTCGCGCGGGGTCTTGGCCGGCACCATCATGCCGATCCAGAAGTTGAATTCGCTGCCCGGCACGCCGGCTTCCGCCGTGGTGGGCACGTCGGGCAGGGCACTGGCGCGGCGCGAACTGCCCACGGCCAGCGGCACCAGGGCCCCCGCGCGGATCTGGCCGATCACCGGCGCGATCGGCGAGAAGTAGTAGTCCACCCGCCCGGAGATGACCTCGGTGACCGCCTCGGCCGAGCCCTTGAAGGGGATGTTGGTGGCGTTGATTCCGGCGGCGAGCTTGAACTTTTCGGCGTTGAGGTGCGTCGCGCTGCCCTGGCCGGCCGATGCGAAATTCAGGCCCGCGGGGTTGCTCTTGGCCGCGGCCACGAGTTCTCTCACCGTCTTGATGTTCTTGCTCGGTGCGATCACCAGCACGTTGGGCGTGGCCGAGATCGGCGTCACGCCGGCGAAGGCGGTGAGCGTGTCGAAGGGCAGCTTGGCAAAGGTGCTCGGGCTGACCGTGTGCGAGCTCGAGTGGACCATGATGGTGTAGCCGTCGGCTTCGGCGCTGGCCACCTGCGCCTGGCCGATGGTGCCGCTGGCGCCGGCCTTGTTCTCCACCACCAGCTGCTGGCCCAGGCTGGCGGCCATCTTGTCGGTGATCGCGCGCGCGATGATGTCGGTGGTGCTGCCGGCGGCGAAGGGCACGATGACGCGGATCGGTTTGCTCGGCCAGGGCGCCTGGGCCAGCGCGATGGCCGGGGCCAGCGCCGCGAGGGCGACGAACGTCAGGGCGAAACGGCGGGGCAGGGTGGGGTGCGAGTGCATGGACGAGTCTCCTGTCTGTGGAAGCGAATGATCGAGGCGGACCGCGGCTGACGGTGGCTCAGGCCGACATCGGCTGAAGGTCGCGCCAGGAGGGACGCACGGCGCTGGCGAAGCCCGGCCCGTGCAGGGAACGCAGGTCGAGGCGGCCGTCGCGCACCGCCAGGTGCACGCGACCGCCATGCTCGGTGTACAGGCCCGGGTGCGCCGCCGCGAAGGCGCGTGCTTCTTCGGGGGGCGCGATGCCGAAACCGTCGACATAGTGGTGGCCGTTGCGCTCGATGTGCATGACGCCCAGGCTGGCCGCCAGCAGCGTGTCCTGCTGCACCGCCAGACCGGCCTGGCAGGTGAGGTCTTCGCCCGACAGCAGCAGCGCGGCGTCCGGCCGTGCCGCGATGTCGGCGGCGTTGCGCAGCGAGCGGTACAGGCCCTTGCAGGCCTTGCTGGACACGCCGCGGTAGCCCAGCGCCAGGGCCTCGTCGAAGGCTTCGTCGTGGTCGTCTGACTCGTCGATGATCACCGGCACCTCGATGCCCAGGCCCGCCAGCGACGTGCTCAGCGTGATGGCGCGCGGCAGCGGTTGCTCCAGCAGCAGCGTGCGGGCGCGCAGTGCCTGCAGCGCCGGCGCCTCGCGCAGCGCGCTCCAGAAGCGCCCCAGGCTGTCGACGTCGGCGAAGCTCTCGTTGCCGTCCAGCGTGACCTGCCAGTCGGCAGCGTGCGCAGCCAGCACCGCGGCGATGGCGGTCAGGCGCTCGATGTCGCGCTCGGTCACGCCGCAGAGCTTGAGCTTGAAGTGCGTCAGCCCGTACGCGGCGATGGCGTCCTGCAGCGTGGTCGGCAGCCCGTCCTGCGGGTCGGGGCCGGGCTCGTCGCTGCGCAGGCGGTCGGCCAGGCCCACGGTGTGGCGCAGCGCGACCGCATTCACCGCGGGCAAGGGCAGGTGGCGGCTCCAGGGGTCGCCCAGCAGGCCGCGCCGCACGCCTTCGCACCAGCCGGTGCCGCTGGCGCGCAGCGCGGCGTCGGCCACGGCCTTGTCCATCTGCGCCGGGCCGAACTGCGCGGCCAGGCGCGGCAGGCCCTGGGCCAGGCCCTTGCGAATGGCGGCTTCGCCGGCCTGCATCGACAGCTCGTGTGCCGACGCGCAGTCGCCCGCATCGGCATAGGCGGCTGCGGCGAGCCGCAGCGCCGAGCGAAGTTGCTCGAAGTTCTGCTCGTGCGTCAGCGCCGGGTTCTTGTCGAACCACTTGGGCACCATCAGCTCGGCCGTGGCGCCCTGCACGGGCAGGCCGTCGACCTCGACGTTCAGCTGCACGAAGGCCTGCGGGCACTGCGTGACCGTGGCGGCCCCGAAACGGAACGGCAGGCGCAGCGTGACCGGGCGCTCGAAGAGCATCGCCTGGCGCACGCGCACGCGGGGAGTCGGGTGGTTCATCGCAGGGCTTCCAGGATGCCTCGAACGTAGGCCGCACTCAGCGCGGCGCAGCTCATCGGATCGGGGTGGTAGTCGAAGGGTTCCAGCGCCATCCAGCCCGCATAGCCCGCCTGCTGCAGCACGCGCAGCACCGGGGCCACCGGCGTGTCGCCCTGGCCGGGGCCGCAGCGGTTGCGGTCGTTGAGCTGCACGTGGGCGACGTGGCCCGAGGCGATGAAGCGCGCCAGCACCTCGTGCACCGGCTCGCTCTCCGACTGCGACGCGGCGCTGAGGTCGAACATCGTGCGCAGCGCCGGCGAGCCGATGCGGTCGACCACCGTGGCCGCCTGGACCAGCGTGTTGATCACCGGCGTCTCGGCGGGGGACAGCGGCTCGATGCAGTACACCACGCCGTGCGCCGCTGCGACGGGCGCGATGTGCGCCCAGGCCTCTTCACTGCGCGCCAGCGCGTCCTGCAGCATCTGCCCGGCCGCGGGGGAACGCTGCGCCGGCGAGCCATGCACCAGCACCGGCGCGCCGCAGGCGGCAGCGAAGGCCACCAGGCGTCGCATCAGGTCGAGTGTGCGGGCGCGCACGGCTGCATCCGCCGTGGAGATCGACAGGCCCGCCGGCGCCTTCAGCAGCCAGTGCAGCGAAGAGATGGCCAGGCCGTGGCCGCGCGCGATGACCGCCAGCCGCACGGCGGCGGTCTCGTCCAGCGTGAACGGATCGTCGGCCAGGGTGAACGGCGCCAGCTCCAGCCCGGTGCAGCCGATGGCGGCGGCGGCTTCGCACTGCAGATCGAAGGGCCGATCGGCCAGCACCTCGTTGCACAACGCGAGCTTCATGCGGGGTTCCTCTCGCGGTGCAGCGACCACAGCTTCCAGCACACGGTGGCGACGATCAGCGTGACGATGGCGGCTGAAATGGGCCGCGTGACGAAGGGCACCCAGCTGCCGTCGGACAGCACCAGCGCGCGGCGCAGGTTCTTCTCCAGCAGGTCGCCCAGCACGATGCCCAGCACCAGCGGCGCCATCGGGTAGCCGTGGTGGCGCAGCACGAAGCCGATGAGGCCGAAGGCCAGCATCACGTAGACGTCGAACAGCCGCCCGGCGATGGCGAAGCTGCCCACCGCGCACAGCACGAAGATGATGGGCACGATGAGGTGCTGCGGCACGCGCAGCACCTGCACCAGCGCCTTGGTCAGCGTCAGGCCGTAGATCAGGATGCCGATGGTGGCGAACAGCATCATGGCCACCACGTCGTAGACGAACTGCGGGTGGGTGGTCATGATCAGCGGGCCGGGCTCGACGCCGTGGATGATCATCGCGGCCATCAGCACCGCAGCGGGCGCCGAGCCGGGGATGGCCAGCGTCAGCACCGGGATCACGGCGCCGGGCACGCAGGCGTTGTCGCCGGTCTCGGCGGCCATCAGGCCGTCGATGCTGCCCTTGCCGAAGGTCTCGGGCTCCTTGCTGGCGCGCTTGGCGGCGGCGTACGACGACCACGCCGCCACGTCCTCGCCCACGCCCGGCACGATGCCCACGCCGGTGCCGATGAGGCCCGAGCGCAGGATGGTGCGCCAGTGCTGCGTGACGTCGCGCAGCCGCGGGATGACGGTGTCGAAGGGGCTGATCTTCACCGGCGCCTGCCGGTTCTTCATGGCCGTCAGCAGCTCGGCGAAACCGAAGGCCCCCACCAGCGCCGGCACCAGCTGGATGCCGCCGGCCAGATCGCGAAAACCGAAGGCATAGCGGTCGTAGGCGTACTGCGCTTCCTGGCCGATGGTGGCCACGAACAGGCCCGCCAGGCCGGCGATCCAGCCCTTCAGCGGGTCCTTGCCCGTCAGCGTGCCGGCGACGAGCACGCCGAACAAGGCCAGCCAGAAGAACTCGTAGGCGCCGAACTTCAGCGCCAGACCGCCCAGCACCGGCGTGAATGCGGCCAGGAAGAACATGCCGATCAGCGTGCCCAGCACCGAGCCCGTGGTGGCGATGCCCATCGCGCGGCCGGCCATGCCCTGACGGGCCAGCGCGTAGCCGTCGAGACAGGCTGCGGCCGAGGCCGGCGTGCCGGGGATGTTCAGCAGGATGGCCGAGCGCGAGCCGCCGTAGATGGCGCCGACGTAGGTGCAGATGAGGATCAGCAGCGCCTGGCTGGCCGGCAGCTTGAGCGTCAGCGTGGTCATCAGCGCCAGCCCCATGGTGGCCGTCAGGCCGGGCAGCGCGCCGATGATCACGCCCACCAGCGACGACAGCAGCGCCATGCCGATGGTTGAAGGCGTGCTGAAGCCGGCGATGGAGTGGCCGAGGCCGATCAGTCCTTCGAACACCGCGGGTCCGATCGGCTCAGGGCAGTCGAACGAGGAACACGCGTTCGAAGACCAGCACCACCGTGATGGCGGTGAGCACGCCGGCCGCCAGCGACGTGAGCACACGCCGCGCCATCGAGGGCTGGTCGCTGAAGACGCCGCAGAACACCGCCACGAAGACCGCGGTGGCCGGGCCGAAAGGCACCCGGCCGACGGCCAGTGCCGCATAGGCCAGCGCCAGCACCAGCATGATGAGGATGCGGCGATTGATCAGCGGTTGCCCGCCGTGGGCATCGGCCTCGGCGCCCCGCGGAGGGCCGCTGCGCAAGGCCAGCAGTCCGCCCAGCGCCATCATCACCACGCCGTAGATCCCGGGCACGAGGCCCGGCGCGGTGTAGATGGCCGCCCCCATGGACTCGAAGCGGTCCATGCGCCAGGCCCCGACCGCGATGGCCAGGCCGAAGGCCATCCAGAGCGCGCCGCCGAGGCGGTCGGCAGGGCGCGCTGTCCTTGCGTCGGCCATGGAGTCAGGGCTTGGGTATTCCCACCGTGTCCGGAGAGACCTTGGCCTTGCCCGCCGCCTGCTGCGTCCACGCATAGGCCTGGATGGCAGGGAAGGCCGCGGCGCGTGCTGCATCGCCGGCCATGGGCGCGTACATGGCGCCGCGGCTCTGCGCGTACTTGCGCAACTCGGCGTTGTTGCCCATCGGGCCGGCCCACAGCTTGTCCAGCGTGGCCGTCACTTCGGCGGGCACGCCCTTGGGCACGAAGATGCCGAAGTAGTTGACCGGATCCTTGAAGCCGGGGATGAACTGCGACAGCGGCGGGATGGTGCCGTAACCTTCGATCTCCAGCGGCTTGTCGCCCACTACGGCAAGCGGGCGGATCTTCTTCGAGCGGATCATGGTCGTCTGCTCGGCCGCCAGCTGCGTGGTGACCTGGGTCTCGCCGGCCACCGTGGCCACCACGGCCGGGTTGCCGCCGTCGTAGGTGACGTGCTTGTAGCTGGTGCCGGTGGCGCGCGCGATGGCTTCGATGGCGGCGTGTCCGCTGGAGTTCACGCCCGCGGTGGCCACCGAGATCGCGCCCGGCCTGGCCTTCATCGCGTCGAGCAGGTCTTTCATGGTCTGGAACGGGGCGTCGGCATTCACGCCCACCACGGCGATGTGCGCGACGTTGAAGTACATGTTCCAGTCGCTGGCCGAGGTGTCGACCATGCCCAGCACCTTGTAGGTGCCCAGGTCCTTGGC
>JALHMT010000147.1 GCA_022843905.1 Rubrivivax sp. | reverse complement strand
AGGAAAGTGAAACGCCTTTGCGCCGATGATAGTGCGGGTTCCCGTGTGAAAGTAGGACATCGTCAGGCTATTTAACGGCAAAGGCCTCGATCCAGCGGATCGAGGCCTTTTCTCATTGGGAAATCCATTTCACTTCGACTGAGCTGCGATGCCTGGCGAATGTGATCGTATGCAGTGGGATCGGCGCCCCGACCGGCGACGGTATCGATGTGCCTGAGTGGGAGTGTCAGCAACTACTCGAACCGGCACGGGTGCCGTCCATGCAGATTACGAAGATTGGCGTCGATCCGGCGAAGAGCGTGTTCCTGCTCCACGGCGCAGACCATCCTAGTTCGACACTAAACGCTGAAACGGCTGTTTGGTGACGACTTCCGGGGACTTGGCGCCACAATCGCGGACGGGTTCCCCTCCGGCCGGACCGGCCACCACCAGGACGACGATGGACCTCCAACTTCAGGGCAAGAGAGCACTCGTGACCGGCGGCAGCCGCGGCATCGGCAAAGCCATCGCGCGCGGGCTGGCAGCAGAAGGCTGCGATGTCGCGTTGCTGGCCCGCGGCGCCGAGGCGCTCGAGGCCGCCGCGGCCGACCTCGCCGCTGGCAGCGGCCGACGTGTGATCGCGGTGGTGGCCGACACGACGCTGGACGAGTCGGTGCGCGCCGCCGTCGCGGCGGCCTCCGCACGGCTGGGCGGTTCGATCGACATCCTGGTCAACGCTGCTGCCGAGCCCGCCGGCTTCGCGCAACCCCCGGCGCTGTCCGAGATCACCAGCGAGTTCTTCGCTGCCGAGATGAACACCAAGGTGATGGGCTATGTGCGAACGGCCCGCGAAGTGGCGAGCGGCATGCGAGCGCAAGGCTGGGGCCGCATCGTCAACGTCAGCGGCTTGGCCGCGCGGCAGACCGGCAACGCCGTAGGCAGCATGCGCAATGTCTCCGTCGCGGCGCTGACGAAGAACCTGGCCGATGAACTGGGGCCGCATGGCATCAACGTGACGGTCGTGCATCCGGGCCTGACGCGAACGGAACGCACCGGACCGACCGTCGCTGCACGGGCGCTGGCGCAGGGCGTCAGCGAAGCCGAAGTCGAGGCGCAGATGGCCGCGGGCAACTCGATCCGCCGCATCGTCGACGCCGACGAGGTGGCCTGCGTGGTCGTGTTCCTCTGTTCACCGCGCTCGGTGGCGATCAACGGCGATGCGATCCCCGCCGGGGGCGGTGCACCGCGCACCATCCACTACTGAACGGATCCCGCAGCAGCGTGGAACGGGCGATCCCGAACGCCCGGCGCCGCTGAAACCGCCGGGCGCCCTCACACCGTCAGACTGGCTTCGCCCCCCAGCGCGGCGCAGACGCGCCGCAGACGCTTCTCGGCTTCGTCCGCCACCGTCTTCACACCTGGCTTGCCTACCAGGCCCACCATGGTCTGCGGATCCAGGAACCCGACGATGACGCGGCCCGGCGCGGTCTCCCGAACGATCACGTTGCAGGGCAGCAGCAGGCCGATATCGGGCTCGGCCTGCAGCGCCTGGTGTGCCAGCGGCGGGTTGCAGGCTCCCAGGATGCGGTAAGGCAGCATGTCGGCGCCGAGCTTCTCCTTCATCGCACGCTGCACATCGATGTCGCTCAGCACGCCGAAGCCTTCGGACTTGAGCTCGGCTGTTGTCTTTGCCAGGGCATCGTCGAACGACAGGCCCGTGAGCGTGGTGGTGAATCCGTACATGTCAGACCTCGGGAAGTGATGGGGCCGGAAGAGCCGATGGTGACGGGCGGAACCTGCGCGCCGCCAGCACGGCATCACGTGAGTTTGACGTGTATCGACCCATCTGTCGCGCCCGGGTGCGCCTTACCCGTGCACAGCGAATCGCCGACGACGCGACTCTGACTTCGGCTTGATGCGAACTCGAAAGTACCGTCTCATTGCTTGAGTCAGCGCAAGGGCACGGCGATCGCCAGGGAGTAGGTTGCCTGGTCCAACTTCCGAGTCCCTTGCATGAACGAACCGACCACCAAGTACAACACTCTGACCCAGACCATCACCGCAGGGCTGTCGCAGTTGCGCGCCAGTACCCCCGAGGTCATGAAGAGCTTCAGCGACCTGGGTCGGGCGGCCACCGCCAATGGCGCGCTCGATGCCAAGACCAAGGAGTTGATTGCACTGGCGCTCAGCGTCGCGGCGCGGTGTGATCCCTGCATCGGATTTCATGCGAAGGCCCTGGTCAAACTCGGCGCCACGCGGCAGGAAGTGGACGAGACACTGGGTGTCACGACCTACATGGGCGGGGGGCCATCGCTGATGTACGCCGCCAATGCGGTTGCCGCCTTCGACGAGTTCGCCGAGGCAGCGGCATCCAGGTCGGCTTAGCGCAAAGGCCGATCGGGACTCGACGCCCGGCCATCCCGCGTCGGAACTCCCATCATGAGTCGACAGCCCTTGCTGACCCTGCTGGCCGTCATGGCCCTGGCGGCGCTGGCAGGAGCAGCGGGCGTGAAGTCGATCTTCGAGCGCGATCTGGCGGTGGCCGCCGAGCGCGCGTTGCAGGGCAGCGCGGTGGTCGACACACAATGCGGCCCGATCGAGATGCAGCAGGCCGGGGAAGGCCAGGCCCTGTTGGTGGTGCATGGCAGCGGTGGTGGCCATGACCAGGGCATGGCCTGGGCCCGGCCTCTGACGCACCAAGGCCTTCGCGTCATCGCTGTGTCTCGCTTCGGCTATCTGCGCACGCCCCGGCCCGCTGATGCCTCCCCGGAGGCGCAGGCCGACGCCCACGTCTGCCTGCTCGATGCGCTCGGCATCGAGCAGGCTGCAGTGATGGGCGTTTCCGCCGGTGGCCCCTCGGCTCTGCAGACGGCGATCCGCCACCCGCAGCGGGTCAGCGCCCTCGTGCTCGTCGTTCCCATCGCCTGGAAGCCACCGGCCGTGGCGGACTCGGCGCCACCGGTGTCCGACGACAAGGATGCCTGGCTGCTGCGACTGTTGGGTTCGGACTTCCTGTTCTGGGCGGGCTTGCAGGTCGCCCGCGACTCGGTGGTCCGCCACGTGCTGGCAACTCCGCCAGAGCAGGTTGCTGCCACGAGTGCCATCGAACGTGCTCGCGTCGACGATCTCGCAGACCGCATCCTGCCGGTGTCCCTGCGCGTGGCCGGACTTCGCGACGACACCCGGCTCGGCAAGTCGCTCGAGGCCTATGCGCTGGAATCCATCAAGGCGCCGACGCTGGTGGTCAGCGCACGTGACGACGGCTTCGGCACCTACGCTGCCGCCGAATACACAGCCAGCCGTATCCCCGGGGCGAAATTCCTCGGCTTCGATGAAGGCGGCCACCTGCTCGTGGGCCACGGCCCCACCGTGCGGGACGCAGTCGTCAAGATGCTTCTTGCCTCTAGCCAACGGGTTCAGCAGTCTCGGCACATGCTGCACCGCCAGCAGCGCGTTCTGTGATCCATCGAGAGTCTGTGATCCATCGACAGCGACGAGCAATCCATGCGGGGATCCTGGTTCGACTCATGGACGACCGGGGTGCAGGGACTTCCATCGATGACCGATCGATCGGCCGCATCATCGCCAGCCAGCGCGGGATGACTCTGGAGGTCGCGGCTCCTTCTGTCGGCCTGGTATCCAGGAGGCTCGGGCCGACAGGCTCGCTACAATGTCCCGATGGTCATTCGGGTCGTCGCCCTTCTGCTCGCCTTCATCGTGCTCTGGACAGGCCTCAACACCATCGAGTTGCGGGATCCAGCGGTGCTGCCGCAGTCTCAGCTCACCCTGGGCTTGGTCCAGCCCGGCAACTCGCCGTTGAAGCCAGAAGGGTCGGTGGAGCACCACCATCTCGACGACCAGCCTTCGCAGGCGCTGAGCGACCCGCACACCGACACGCCGGTCTTGCCGCTGCCACTTATGATGCGCGCCAAGGGCAAGACGTCTCCGACGATGCAGAGCGCGTTCCGGCTGGCCAGAGTGGAGCAGCCGTTTCTCTCCGGTCCGTTGCGCCCACCCTGCTACGACCCGATCCAGGCCTGACAGGGCCTGACCAGCGCCGTCTTCGACGGCCCCGCCCGGCGCCGTGCGCCCCGCAAGCTTGCCAGTTCGACAGTTCTCAGGTCCGATTCATGCGTCAGCGTGATCGGTGCCGCACCAGGCTCTTGCGCAGTTGGCGGTCCGAACCAACCAAGCCCCACCGACAAGTCACTCATGATCCAGACCACCCCCTACGAACAGAGGCACATCGGCGCCATCAGCGCCGATGTGCATCGCAGCGTCCTGCCGGGCTGGGCCGGCGGCAGCGACGAATGAACGATTCAGAGAGTCTTTGGCCTCCTGCGGAGGCCGCTTGAACGGCGCTGCGTGGGCGGAAGCCGCTTTCCTGGGGCTGCTGCAAGGGCTGACCGAGTTCCTGCCGGTTTCCTCCAGCGCTCACTTGCGCATCGTGGGGCCCCTGTTGCCTTCGGGCGGCGATCCCGGCGCAGCATTCACGGCGATCACGCAGATCGGCACCGAAGCCGCCGTGTTGCTCTACTTCAGGCGCGAACTGATGGCCATCGCTGTGTCCTGGTGGCGATCGCTGGCCAGCGTCGGAAAGCATGCCGACGCTGATTCCCGCATGGGCTGGCTGATCCTGATCGGTACGCTGCCGATCGCAGTTCTGGGCCTGATCTTCAAGGACGCCATCGAGACCTCTCTGCGCAACCTGTACATCACCGCAGCGATGCTGATCCTCTTCGCCCTGATTCTCTGGGCGGCCGACCGTTACGGCTCGCAGCGCCGAACGCTGAAGGACCTGAGCTGGCGCCACGGCTTGCTGTTCGGTCTGGCCCAGGCGCTGGCGTTGATTCCAGGCGTTTCACGATCCGGCGGCACCATCACGGCCGGCCTGTTGATGGGCTACACGCGGGAAGCTGCGGCCCGCTATTCCTTCCTGCTGGCGGTGCCGGCCGTGCTGGCATCGGGCTTCTACCAGCTCTGGCGCAGCGCCGAGGTGGGCAGCCCGGTGGCCCCCGGGCCGACCTTGCTCGCGACCATCGTGGCCTTCGGCGTCGGCTACGTCGTCATTGTCGCCTTCATGAAGTTCATCTCGACACGGAGCTACCTGCCCTTCGTCGCCTACCGCATCGTGTTGGGACTGGTGGTGCTCGCGCTGCTCTCGGCCGGCGTCCTGCAGCCATAGTGAACACATGAACACCGCCACTCAAACCAACGCTTCCTCATGGAAATAGCCATTCTCATTGCGCTGATCCTGCTCAACGGCCTGTTCGCCATGTCGGAGCTGGCGCTGGTGACGGCACGCAAGGCTCGGCTGCAGAAGCTTGTCGATGCCGGCGACCGATCGGCTGCTGCTGCCGTGACGCTGGGAGAGGATCCGACGCGCTTCCTGTCAACCATCCAGATCGGCATCACCTCGATCGGCGTTCTCAACGGCATCGTCGGTGAAGCCGCGCTGGCGGGCCCGCTGGCCGTCTGGCTGGTTTCCCTGGGAATGCCCCAGACCTGGGCCAGCTACACCGCCACGGGTCTGGTGGTGGTGGTCATCACCTACTTCTCCATCGTCGTCGGCGAACTCGTGCCCAAGCGGCTCGGCCAGACCCATCCCGAGACCCTGGCCCGGCTGGTGGCCCGTCCCATCAACTGGCTGGCCATCGCCACCAAGCCCTTCGTCAAACTGTTGTCCATCTCGACCCATGCGCTGCTGCGCGTGCTGGGCGTGAAGGACACCGGCGGGAACGCGGTCACCGAAGAAGAGATCCACGCCATGCTGGCCGAAGGCACGACCGCCGGCATCATCGAGTCGCACGAGCACGCCATGGTGCGCAATGTGTTCCGACTCGACGACCGGCAGATCGGTTCGCTGATGGTGCCGCGCAGCGACATGGTGGTGCTGGACACCGACCTCTCCTTCGAGAGCAATCTGTCACGTGTCGAAGCCAGCGACCATGCACGGTTCCCCGTGGTCAAGGGAGGCCTGGACAACCTGCAAGGCGTCGTCAACGCCCGACAGTGGCTGTCCCGCGCCATGCGCGATGGTGCACGTGAGTTGAGGGACCAACCGCTGGAGCAGCCGCTGTACGTTCCCGAGACGCTGACCGGCATGGAACTGCTCGACAACTTCCGCGAGTCGCACGTGCACATGGCCTTCGTCATCGACGAGTACGGCGAGGTGCAGGGCCTGGTCACGCTGCAGGACCTGGTGGAAGCCATCACCGGCGAGTTCCGTCCGCGCGACCCGCAGACCTCCTGGGCCGTGCAGCGAGCGGACGGCAGCTGGCTGCTGGACGGACACATTCCGGTGCCGGAGCTCAAGGACCGCCTGGCGCTCGTGGCCGTGCCGGAAGAAGACCGCGGCCGCTACCAGACGCTCAGCGGCATGATGATGTTGCTGACCGGGCGCCTGCCCAAGGTGGCCGACGCGGTCAACTGGGAAGGTTGGCACTTCGAGATCGTCGACATGGACGGAAAGACGATCGACAAGGTGCTGGCGAGCCGTTTGCCGGAGGAAGACTCGTCCGAAGAAGGTGCCGACGCCACGAGGTCCTGAGGCGGGTCGGCGGGACTTCCTTCCCTGCGGTTCGGCCCGCCGCACTGCGCCGACGACACTTCAAGCATCAACGCATGATTCAGAGTGCGCCGCCGGCAGGCAGTGTGTCGGTGGGCAAGATCAGGCCCTGGTGCATCGCAACCTGCTCCAAAGCGGTCTCGAAGCCTCTGCGCGCATCGGCCGTCATGCGCCCGAGAAGGGCATGAAGACCGGCATCGGCCTCGCTGCGGTTCCCGCACGAGGCGCTGTAGGCCTCGAATCGCGAGAGCTGCATCAGCAATTCGGCCACGTGCCGCGGGCAGTCGCAGGCGACGGCGTTCGAACGGGATGCGAACTCCGCCAGGGCCGCGTCGTCCCAGCGCCGCGGCGGGGGCGCAGTGCCCGCGACCCGAGCCTCTGCAGCGTCCGTGGCCACTCGTGATGCCGACACCGCCGCGGCCTCGACCCAATGGCGCAACCACTGCGCCAAGGTGACGTCGGCCTGGGGCTCGCGCAGCAAGGCCACGCCGTCGGTCGCCAGGGTCTCGCACACCGAGTCGGCGGCGAAGCCGTACAGCACGGCGACGGACCCCGGTGACCGAGAAGTTGATCGCGGGTGCATCAGCCCGGGCATCACAGCTTCGACGGCATCCCGCCAGTCTGCATGCAAATGGGGCTCGTGCAACAGCCAGGCATCGACGGGCTGCCGCAGGAGCGGAGCGCCCAGCGCCGCAGCAGCTTGGGCAAGGTCGTCGAACGGCCCCACCAAGTCCAGAGGCCGACGAAGCTGCCGCAGGAATGCCGGCCGTGTCACCCGACGACCCAGGGCCTGGCCGACCACGACAAGCCGCCAGGCCCGCTGCGGCGGCACGTCGACGTCAGCGGCCGCCTGAGCGCCCACCCGCGTTTCGGCGTGGGCCGACGACACACCCTGCAGTTGGGTCATGTCCAGGGCCGCCAGGCTGCTGATGGCATGCCCGAGCCCGGTCAACCGCCTTATCAGGGCCAGACGGCGGACGTCATCCGCCGAGTACATCCGCTGACCGCCAGCCGACATGGCCGCATGCGTCACTGC
>JALHMT010000146.1 GCA_022843905.1 Rubrivivax sp. | reverse complement strand
TTCGTGCCGCCGGCAGGCGCCGACGTCATCGAGCAGTAGGCCCGGCCGGTCGCCTAGAAGACGGCCTTCACACCCAGCGAGATCTGCTTCGCGCGCGGCTTGTCGAACTGCAGCGCATAGGCCACGTTGCCGCTGAAGCCCGGGGCGAAGTTGAAGCCGACGCCGGCCGACAGCGATGGCTTGTTGCGGTCGTCGCCGAAGACGTCGGCGGCGTAGAACACATCGCCGGTCGTCTCCGCGCCCAGCGACCACAGCGTGGTGCTCTGGCGCGCCGAGCGGCTGCGCGTCCAGCCCAGGTTGGCGTGGCCGAGCAGGCCCGAGGCCAGTTCGCGCGAGGCCACGCCGAGCACGGTGAGGTCCTCGAAGCGGTGGCCGCTGCCGGCCGACTTCAGCGTGCCCAGCGAGTACGCCACCCCGAAGCCGGTGCGCCCGGCCTCCATCGGCACCAGGTTGCTCTTGCCGCCCAGGCCCAGCGACTGCGACTTCTCGCCCCCGCCGCTGTCGCGGCCGTAGGACAGAGCCCACTGGTGGCCGCCCTTCAGGCCGCAGGAGAAGATGGCCCCCACCGACGCCAGGCTGGCGCTGCCCGAGGCGCGGGTGCGCGCCGCAGCCGCTTCGACCTGGCAGACGCCGGCCTCGATGGCGTCTGCCGTTTCGCTGACCATGGGGCGGTCGGCGCGGGCCGACAGGGCCAGACCGGCCAGCGCAGCGCCGCACAGCAGCGGCATGAACGACTGGGCGGCCCTCATTGCAGCACCGAATCGGTCAGGCCCATGTCCGGGCTGGTCATGAGCTGCTCGATGTCCATCAGGATCAGCATGCGTTCGACATCGCCGGTCTTCACCGTGCCCAGGCCCATGATGTGGGTGGCGTCGATGGCGCCGTTGAACTCGGGCGCCGGCTTGATGTGGCTGCCGTCGAGTTCGAGCACGTCGCTGACGGAGTCGACCACCATGCCCATCGTGCGTCCGGCGATGTTCAGGATGATGGCCACGGTGAAGCCGTTGTACTGCACGTCGTCCAGGCCGAAGCGCAGTCGCATGTCGACGATGGGCACGATCACGCCGCGCAGGTTGACCACGCCCTTGATGAAGTGCGGGGCATTCGCGATGCGGGTGGGCGCCTCGTAGCCGCGGATCTCCTGCACGCGCAGGATGTCGATGCCGTATTCCTCGGCACCCAGCTTGAACGACAGGTACTCGCGCACGCCGGCGTGGGCGGGTGGCGCCGACGCGGCTCGGGCGGCGGCTTCTTGTTGGGTCGCTTGCAAATCGATTCTCCGTCGAGGGGGTTGCACGGCGCCCGTTGGAGCGCGTTGGGAAGTGTCTTCAAGCCGCACGCCGCCCATGCGCCGAAAAGCGGTGTCGGCGCGGCCCATCTGTGCCGCGCGGCAGCGTGAGCAGCCCGGCAGCCCGGCTGCAGCCACGCTGCACAATGCCGGCATGACGGCCCAGGAGACCCTGTTCGGCGCCGACCCGCCCGATCCGCCAGGCGTCGCGCCCACCGCTGCGGCTTCAGGCCCGGCGTCCACGGCGCCCTTGGCCGAGCGGCTGCGCCCGCACACGCTGGACGAGGTCATCGGCCAGCAGCACCTGCTGGGGCCCGGCAAGCCGCTGCGCGCGGCCTTCGAGGCCGGCCGGCTGCATTCGATGATCCTGTGGGGGCCGCCGGGCGTGGGCAAGACGACGCTGGCGCGCATCGTGGCCGGCGCCGTCGACGCCCACTTCGTCGTGCTGTCGGCGGTGCTGGCCGGCGTGAAGGACATCCGCGAGGCCGTCGAGCAGGCCGAGGCGCAGCGCCGTCGCGGGCGCGCCACGGTGGTCTTCGTCGACGAGGTGCACCGCTTCAACAAGTCGCAGCAGGACGCCTTCCTGCCGCACGTCGAGTCGGGACTGTTCACCTTCATCGGCGCCACCACCGAGAACCCGTCGTTCGAAGTGAACTCGGCCCTGCTTTCGCGCGCCACGGTGCATGTGCTGAAGGCGCTGGAGGAAGCCGACCAGCGCGAGTTGCTGCAGCGCGCCCAGGCGCTGATGGCCGCGCCGCCGCTGGCCGGGTCGGCTGCGCAACGACTGGTGGCCTACGCCGACGGCGATGCGCGGCGGCTGCTCAACGCCTACGAGAACCTGGCCACGCTGAACCCCGGTGCGGCCGAACTCGACGAAGCCGCGCTGGAACGCACGCTGGGCGAGATGCTGCGCCGCTACGACAAGAGCGGCGACCAGTTCTACGACGCCATCTCGGCACTGCACAAGAGCGTGCGAGGCTCCGACCCCGACGCCTCGCTGTACTGGCTGGCGCGCATGCTGGACGGCGGCGTCGACCCGCGCTACGTGGCGCGGCGCCTGGTGCGCATGGCCAGCGAGGACATCGGCCTGGCCGACCCGCGTGCGCTGCGCCTGACGCTGGACGCCAGCGAGGTCTACGAACGCCTGGGCAGCCCCGAGGGGGAACTGGCCCTGGCGCAGGCCGTCGTCTACCTGGCCGTGGCACCCAAGAGCAACGCCGTCTACAAGGCCTGGAACGCCGTTCGCGACACCGTCAAGCGCGAAGGCAGCCGGCCGGTGCCGCCCCACCTGCGCAATGCACCGACCCGTCTGATGAAGGACCTGGGCCACGGCCAGGGCTACCGCTATGCGCACGACGAGGCCGGCGGCTTCGCGGCCGGCGAGACCTACCTGCCCGAGGGCATGGAAGGCCGCAGCTTCTACGAGCCCGTGCCGCGCGGGCTGGAACTGCGCATCGGCGAGCGCCTGGCCGAACTGCGTGCCCTGAACGCTGCGGCGAAGAAAGCTCGCTGAAAGGAGCCCAAAGCCGCCGATCCTTCGGCGGCCGGCGGGGTAACTCCGGCCCTTTTCGCTGAAACCCGACACCTACAATGCGCCGGGCCTGAACAGGCGGACACCTCTCAGCCGAGCCCGCGGCGAGCTTCTTGCTTGCCGCCGAGAAGCGTCGGCACGCGGCGTCACAACCAGGAGACCTCCCTTCATGGAAACCTTCCTCCAGCAGATCATCAATGGTCTGGTGCTGGGCAGCATGTACGCGCTCGTGGCCCTGGGCTACACGATGGTGTACGGCATCATCAACCTCATCAACTTCGCCCACGGCGAGGTGCTGATGGTGGGGGCCCTGGTGAGCTGGACCTTCGTCGTCACCTTTGCCGACTCCGGCCTGCCCGGCTGGCTGCTGATGCTGCTGTCGCTGCTGTGCGCCATCGTGGTGTGTGCGGTGCTGAACTTCGCCATCGAGAAACTCGCCTACCGGCCGCTGCGCAGCGCACCACGCCTGGCACCGCTGATCACGGCGATGGGCATCAGCCTGCTGCTGCAGACGCTGGCGATGATCATCTGGAAGCCCAACCCCAAACCCTACCCCATCCTGCTGCCCAACGAACCCATCGACCTGGGCGGGCCGGTGATCAGCGTGGTGCAGTGCCTCATCCTGGGCCTCACGGCGGTGATCCTGGCCGCGCTGATGTACCTGGTGAACCGCACCAAGCTCGGCCGTGCGATGCGCGCCACGGCCGAGAACCCGCGCGTGGCCTCGCTGATGGGCGTCAAGCCCGACATGGTGATCTCGGCGACCTTCATCATCGGCGCGGCCCTGGCCGCCGTGGCCGGCGTGATGTGGGCCGCCAACTACGGCACCGTGCAGCACTCGATGGGATTCCTGCCCGGACTGAAGGCCTTCACGGCGGCGGTGCTGGGCGGCATCGGCAACCTGGGCGGTGCCGTGGTGGGTGGATTGCTGCTGGGCCTGGTGGAGGCGCTGGGCGCCGGCTACCTCGGCGCCCTGACGGGCGGCGTGCTGGGCAGCCATTACGCCGACATCTTCGCCTTCGTCGCGCTGATCCTCGTGCTCACGCTGCGCCCGCAGGGGCTGCTGGGCGAGCGCGTGGCCGACCGCGCCTGACGGGAGTGCAGCCATGAAGAGCAAGTTCGTCGTCTTCACCATCTGCGCGCTGGCCCTCCTCGCGCTGCCGCTGGTGGCGCAGCAGTTCGGCCAGGGTTGGGTGCGCATCATGGCGCTGGCCCTGCTTTACGTGCTGCTGGCCCTGGGCCTGAACATCGTGGTGGGCTATGCCGGCCTGCTCGACCTCGGCTTCGTGGCCTTCTACGCGGTGGGCGCGTACATGTACGCGCTGCTGGCATCGCCCCATCTGTACGAGAACTTCGAGTGGATCGCCCGGGCGCTGCCCGACGGCCTGCACACGCCGATCTGGGTCGTCATACCGCTGGCCGCCGGGCTGGCGGCCATCGCCGGCGTGCTGCTGGGCACGCCGGTGCTCAAGCTGCGCGGCGACTACCTGGCCATCGTGACGCTGGGCTTCGGCGAGATCATCCGCGTGTTCCTGAACAACCTCGAGCATCCGGTCAACATCACCAACGGGCCGCGCGGGCTGGACCGCATCGACTCGATGAACATCTTCGGCTTCAGCTTCGGCAAGGCGCTGGAGATCGGCGACTTCCGCATCCCCTCGGTGACGCTGTACTACTACCTGTTCCTCACGCTGGTGGTGTTCAGCGTGGTGATCTGCCACCGGCTGGAGACCAGCCGCATCGGCCGCGCCTGGATGGCCATCCGCGAAGACGAGGTCGCCGCCAAGGCGATGGGCATCAACACGCGCAACATGAAGCTGCTGGCCTTCGCGATGGGCGCCACCTTCGGCGGCGTGTCGGGCTCGATGTTCGCGTCGTTCCAGGGCTTCGTCTCACCCGAGTCGTTCAGCCTGATGGAAAGCGTGATGATCGTGGCCATGGTGGTGCTGGGCGGCATCGGCCACATTCCGGGGGTCATCCTGGGCGCGGTGATGCTGGCCGCGCTGCCGGAGGTGCTGCGCTACGTGGCCGGCCCCCTGCAGCAGATGACCGGGGGGCGGCTGGACGCCTCCATCCTGCGACAGCTGCTCATCGCGCTGGCCATGATCAGCATCATGCTGCTGCGCCCGCGCGGCCTGTGGCCTCCCCGCGAGCATGGCAAGGCTGCCCCTGCGCCGACCGGCGACACGGCCGCGGCCGCACGCTGAGGAGGACGAGATGAGCGAACCCGTCCTCAAGGTCCAGGGTGTCAGCAAGCGCTTCGGCGGCCTGCAGGCGCTGTCGGACGTCGGCATCAGCATCCTGCCCGGCCAGGTGTACGGCCTGATCGGCCCCAACGGCGCCGGCAAGACCACCTTCTTCAACGTCATCACGGGGCTGTACACGCCCGACGGCGGCAGCTTTGAGCTGGGTGGCAAGCCCTACAAGCCCAGCGCCGTGCACGAGGTGGCCAAGGCCGGCATCGCGCGCACCTTTCAGAACATCCGCCTCTTCGCCGAGATGACGGCGCTGGAGAACGTGATGGTGGGCCGCCACGTGCGCACGCAGTCGGGGCTAATCGGCGCCATCTTCCGCACCGGCCGCTTCAAGGCCGAAGAGGCCGCGATCGCGCAACGCGCGCAGGAACTGCTCGACTACGTGGGCATCGGCAAGTACGCCGACTACAAGGCACGCACGCTGAGCTATGGCGACCAGCGCCGGCTGGAGATCGCCCGGGCCCTGGCCACCGACCCCAAGCTGATCGCGCTGGACGAGCCCGCCGCCGGCATGAACGCCACCGAAAAGGTGGTGCTGCGCGAGCTGATCGACCGCATCCGCAACGACGGGCGCACCATCCTGCTCATCGAGCACGACGTGAAGCTGGTGATGGGCCTGTGCGACCGCGTGACCGTGCTCGACTACGGCAAGCAGATCGCCGAAGGCACTCCGGCCGAGGTGCAGAAGAACGAGAAGGTGATCGAAGCCTATCTGGGCTCGGGAGGCCACTGATGAGCGAGACCCTGCTGAAAGTGACCGGCCTGAAGGTGGCGTATGGCGGCATCCAGGCCGTCAAGGGCGTCAGCTTCGAGGTGCGCCGGGGCGAACTGGTGTGCCTCATCGGCGCCAATGGCGCCGGCAAGACGACCACGCTGAAGGCCATCACCGGCACGCAGCCCGCTGCCGATGGCGGCATCGAGTACATGGGCAAGGCCATCAAGGGCCAGGGCGCCTGGGACCTCGTCAAGCAGGGCCTGGTGATGGTGCCCGAAGGCCGCGGCACCTTCACGCGCATGTCCATCACCGAGAACCTGCAGATGGGCGCCTTCGTTCGCAACGACCGCGAGATCGACGCCGACATCGAGAAGGTGTTCACCATCTTCCCGCGCCTGAAGGAGCGCCGCAACCAGCTCGCCGGCACCATGAGCGGCGGCGAACAGCAGATGCTGGCGATGGGCCGTGCGCTGATGGCCCGCCCCCAGGTGCTGCTGATGGACGAACCCTCGATGGGACTGAGTCCGATCATGGTCGACAAGATCTTCGAGGTGGTGGCTGACATCCACAGCCGCGGCACCACCGTGCTGCTGGTGGAGCAGAACGCCAGCCGCGCGCTGGGGCTGGCCGACCGCGGCTACGTGATGGAGTCGGGCGAGATCACGATGAGCGGCGAGGCCAAGGCGCTGCTGAACGACCCCAAGGTGCGCGCCGCCTACCTCGGCGAGTGACAGGCCGCCGGTAACGGCCGGGTAACGCGGCCGGCTGTAGCCTTTGTCACGCTCAGGCAAAAGTCGACGTCCCAGGGACCCCCTCAACGGGGGAGTCCCGTGTTCCTGGCGGGCGCCGGCAGTATGATGAAACGGATCGTCACCGGGCCGCGTGCGCGGTGACACGGCTCGACCGCACGGCGCCAGCCCAGGCGCGCCTGCCGTGTCGATTTCGGCAGGAACGCCACCTTCAAAGCGGAGTATCGAGATGGACCATCACGACAAGGGCGTGCGAACGACGGGAGTGCCCGTCATCGGCAGCATCGCTGCGGCTTGCGCGCTGCTGCTCACGGGCTGCATGTCCACAGCGCCCACGCTGGGCGAGAACAAGGGCACCGTCTCGGGGGCGGCCGGCGGCAGCACGGCCGAGAACCAGAACACCACGCTGGAAAAGTGCACCGAGACGCTGGGCACGCTGGCGGTGCAGGAAGACACCAACGCGCCCTGGTATGCGCAGCTGCGCGGCAACAACCTCGGCTCCACCATCCCGGTGCTGCGCCTGATGATCCAGCAGAGCAACTGCTTCGTCATCGTCGAACGCGGCGGCGCCATGCGCAACATGATGCAGGAACGCTCGCTGCAGCAATCCGGCGAGATGCGCGGCGGCAGCAGCATGGGCCAGGGCCAGATGGTCGCGGCCGACTACACCCTGAGCCCGGAGATCCAGTTCTCGGGCAAGACCGGCGGTGCAGGCATCGGCGCCTTCCTGCCCGGCGTGCTGGGCGCGGCGGCGGCCGTGGCCGGCACGATGGGGCGCAACGAGGCCAGCACCACGCTGCTGCTCATCGACAACCGCTCCGGCGTGCAGATCTCGGCCTCGGAGGGCACGGGCAAGAACTTCGACTTCGGCATCTTCGGCGCCGCCTGGGGTGGCGCCGGCCTGGGCGGCGGCGGCTATTCCAGCACGCCGCAGGGCAAGGTCATCGTCGCGGCCTTCGCCGATTCCTTCAACCAGATGGTCAAGTCGCTGCGCAGCTACAAGGCGCAGACGGTCAAGGGCGGCCTGGGCACCGGCGGCCGCCTGGGCGTGGACGGCGGCAGCACCCCGGCCTCGCGCGCCGTGGCCGCGCCGGCCCCCGCCG
>JALHMT010000145.1 GCA_022843905.1 Rubrivivax sp. | reverse complement strand
CCGACCCCTGGCCCGACCTGGCCAGCGCCTACGCGGCGGCCCTGGCCGTGCGCGGGCTGCGCCTGGCGCGCGGCGAATTGCCGCGCGGCTTCAAGATCGGCTTCACCAACCGGACGATCTGGCCGCGCTACCAGGTCTTCGCGCCGATCTGGGGCACGGTGTGGAACACCACGCTGAGCTTCAGCCGGGAAGGCGACGCGCTGTCGCTGGCCCGGCTGTGCCAGCCGCGCATCGAACCCGAACTGGTGTTCTGCCTGAAGACCACGCCACCGGCCGGTGCCGACCTGCAGGCCCTTTACGAAGCGCTGGACTGGGTGGCCGCGGGTTTCGAGATCGTGCAGTCCCACCCGCTCGACTGGAAGTTCAATGCGGCGCAGACGGTGGCCGACAGCGGCCTGCACGGCCGACTGTTCGTAGGCCCCGCGGTGCCGGCGGCCACGCTGGCGACGGATGCCGCGGCGCTGGACAGGTTGCTGGCAGGCGCGCGGCTGCGCCTGTCACGCGGCGGCACGCTGGTCGAAGAAGGCCTGGGCGCCAACGTGCTGGACAGTCCGCTGCGCGCGCTGCTGCACTTCGCCAGGGAACTGCGCGCCTGCCCGGGCGCGCCGGACCTGTCGCCCGGCGACGTCATCACCACCGGCACCTGGACCGATGCCTGGCCGGTGAGCCCCGGCGAACGCTGGAGCGCTCAGTTCGACATCCCGCTGCCGGCCCTGGAACTGCGCCTGCGCTGACGGCGCAAGGCGTCGACGACAGGTGCGTGCCGGCGGCGGCTCAGATCCTGAAGTCCTCGAGCTTCCTGCCGGCTTCGAGCGCGGCGCGCAGCCATCGCGGCTGGTTGCCGCGACCGGTCCAGGTGTTGCCGGCGTCGTCGCGGAACTTGGGCGCCACCTTGCCCAGCTTCTTGCCCGTCTTGCGGCCGGCCGGCGAGGCCTGGCCCACACGCCCGCCGGCGGCCTTGCGCGCCGGTGCGGCCAGGCCGAGGTCGGACGCAGTGAGGCCGTAGACCTTGATCGCATCCTTGATGCGCTTGACGACGTCGGCGACCTCTGCGTTCTTCAGGGCTTCGGCCTGGCGTTCGAGTTGTTCGATCTGGCGCTGGATCTGCAGGAAAGACTTCTTCATGTCGATGTCGTCATTCGTGAAATTTGGTCGGCACACAAAGTGCGGGAAAGGGAACGCCGTGGCATTGGCTGCGGCCGATGTTAACGCCTGCATTGCAGGAACCAACGCGCCGCAAAGCGGCAGAATGTCATTGGCCGGCCACACTTTCCGCCGCCGACCAGAAACCATGTGCAACCTTTACCACATGTCGCCGCGAGAACACGTCGAACGATACTTTCGCGTGATGCTGCCCGACGACTATCGCGAAGTGGCCGTCGGACCTTTCAATACCGGGCTGTTGCTGCGCGGGGCCGCCACGGCGGAGGAATCGCTGACACCCGGTCAGGCACCCGCGCTGCAGGCCGTGATGGGCCAATGGGGCCTGATCGCGCCGGGCAGCGCGACACGTCGACCGGCGTCGCGCGCCATCCTGACCAACAATGCGCGCGCCGAATCCATTGCCGGCCGGCCCACCTATCGCGAGGCCTGGCGGCAAGGTCGGCGCTGCCTGATACCGGCGGCCTGGTATCAGGAACCGAATTGGGAAACCGGTCGGAACATCTGGTGGCGACTGCGGCGCAATGACGGCGATCCCTGGGCGCTGGCCGGGATCTGGTCGGAATGGACCGACCCGGCCACGGGCGAGATCGTGCCGAACTACACGATGATCACCATCAACTGCGACGGGCATCCGCTGCTGGGCCGACTGCACAAGCCCGACCCCAAGCTGCCGCCGGATCAGCAGGACAAGCGCTCGGTGGTGCCGTTGCAGCCGTCGCACTGGCGGGCGTGGCTGCTGGGCAGCGAGGCACAGGCGCGATCCCTGCTGTCGGTGCCGCCCTCCGAGCTCTTCGACCCCAGCGTCACGCAGGCCACGGACGAGGCGCTGCGGCAGCGGCCAGGCACAGCCGGCCTGTTCTGAACGCCGCCGGCGGCGCGACACGCCCCCGGCCTGAGCCCTGTCGGCCGCAAGGCGCAGAGTCCGGGCATGATAGGGGGTCCGTCCACGCCCGCACGGCGACGGCCATCCTGGATCCTCGTCGTGAACTTCCCCGACCTTCCTGCGCTGCTGCCTCACCCGCCCGGCCCCGCGCCATCGCTGATCCTGTTGCAGTCGCTCGCCGAGGCCTCGTCGGACGCCATCTTCGCCAAGGACCTGAGCGGCCGCTACCTGCTGTTCAACCAGGCCGCCGCCGCCCTGTTCGGCCGCGCACCCGAGGACGTGCTGGGCCGGGACGACTTCGAGCTGTTCTCGCCGGAACAGGCGGCCGCCAACCAGGCATCGGACCGCCGGGCCATCGAGCGCGGCAGCACCGGGCGCCATGAGGAAACGCCCGACACGGCACAAGGGGGCGCCGTCTTCGAAACGATCAAGGGCCCGCTGCGCGATGGCGACGGTCGGGTCATCGGCGTCTTCGGGGTCACGCGCGACCTCGGGCAGCGCCGTCAGGACGAAGAACAACGGCGCCAGCTGCACCGGGCCAGGCAGGCTGCAGAGACGGCCAACGAAGCCAGGACGGCCTTGCTGGCCCACGTCAGCCACGAGATACGCAGGCCGATGCAAGGCATGCTGGGCCTGGCCGAGATGCTCGGCCGGTCGCCGCTCTCGTCCTCCCAGGCCGAGCTGGTCGACACCTTCCGGGCGTCGTCGCTGGCTGTGCTGGCCGTCCTCGACGACCTGCTCGACCAGCTCGAGCTCTCGAAGTTCGAGGCCGGGCAGCAGCTCGTCGCACCCGCCTTCGACGCGCACGCGCAGGTGCCGCGCCGGCTGGCCGAAGAAGGCAGCGCCCTGCCCAACGAGCGCGCGCCCGCACTCCCCTCGACGGCACGGCTGCCGGCGCTGGACGACAGCGTGCTGCCCTTGCTGATCGGCGACGATCCCGCCATGTTGCAGCAGGTCCGCGTCGAGTACCTGGAGTCGACGCAGTCCGCCGCAGCCGATCTGGCGGCCGTGCTGGCGGCCGGCGATCACGCCGCGGTGGCAGAGCTGACGCACAGGCTGAAGTCGTCGTCCCGGGCCATGGGTGCGATGGCCCTGGGCGACGTCTGCGATCGTGTGGAACGTGCAGCGCGCAGCGGCGACCGGGCCACCGTGCAAGGCCTGCAAGGTGAACTGATGGGCGAGATCGCCGGCACGCGCAGCCTGCTGCAGGCCAGCGTGCAAGGCCCCCTTGCTGCCGGGGCCGGGGCCGCGACCACGGCAGCCCCGCTGCCGGCCGTGCTGATCGTCGACGACGACGGCTTCCAGCAGCAGATGCTGGCGCGCCAGCTGGCACAGCTGGGCGTGGGTTCGGTGGAAGCGCTGGGCTCCGGCGCGCAGGCGCTGGAGCGTCTGCACGGCCAGGACGGTTCGCAGATGCTGTTGATGATGGACCTGAGCATGCCCGGCATGGACGGCATCGAGCTGATGCGCCGCCTGGCCGCCCAGGGCTATCAGGGCGGACTGGCGCTGATCAGCGCGGCCGACGAACGTGTGCTGGAAAGCGGCGTGCGGCTGGCGCTGGAACACCGGCTCAAGGTCGTCTGCCACCTGCACAAGCCGGTGTCGCCGCAGGCCCTGCGCGGCGCGCTGCAGCGCTGGCACGGCCACACCCAGCAGCCGCAGCGGCGCCAGGCCAAGGTCTACGGCGCCGACGAGCTGCGGCGCGCGCTGCAGGGCGACGAGTTCCGCCTGCACTACCAGCCCAAGGTGCTGCTGGCCGACGGCGGCCTGGTGGGGGTCGAGGCGCTGGTGCGCTGGCAGCACCCGGTGGACGGGCTGGTCTATCCCGACAGCTTCATCCACACCGCCGAACAGCATGGCCTGGTCGACCCGCTCACCGACGTCGTGCTCGACCTCTCGCTGGCCCAGGCCGCGGCGTGGCGCTCGCAGGGCCTGGCGGCCCGCGTGGCGGTCAACGTCTCGATGGACAGCCTGGTGCGGCTGGACTTCCCCGAACGCGTGCTGGCCCGCGTGGCGGCGCACGGACTGGGCACCGGCGACCTGATGCTCGAAGTCACCGAATCGCGGCTGATCAAGGACCTGCGGGCGTCGCTGGACATCCTGACGCGGCTGCGCCTGAACGGCATCGGCCTGGCCATCGACGATTTCGGCACCGGGCATTCGTCGCTGGCCCAGCTGCGCGACCTGCCCTTCGACGAACTGAAGATCGACCGCGGCTTCGTGCACGGCAGCCAGCAGAGCAGCACGCAGCGCGCCATCGTCACGGCCAGCATCGAGATGGCGCACCAGCTGGGCATGCGCACCGTGGCCGAAGGCGTCGAAGACCAGGCCGACTGGGACGCCGTGCGCGCTGCCGGCTGCGACGTCGCCCAGGGCTGGCTCATCGGCAAGGCGATGCCGGGGGCGCAGCTGATGGAGTGGCTGGCACTGCGGCGGGCGCAGAGCGGTCGAACCGACTGACGGCGGGTAGGGGCCGTCCCGCGGCGGCGGTCTCTAGCTCGCTTCAGTCCTGCTCGACCGGCACGATGAACTGCGCGTGGAAGTCGGTCCCGGGCTGGGGCACCGACACATCGAGCTGCCAGGTGCGCGCGATGGGCGGCATGTCGTGTGTGGTCCAGATGCGTCGAAAGCCGGGCAGCATGATGCCCGCCTTGAACTTGAAATAGGGGCCGCTGGCCGGGGCAGCCGGCGCCCGGGGCGGGATGGGCGCGCCGGCCGCCTTGGGCAGCGTGAACCTGAACGGGATGCCTTGCGCGGTATCCAGGCCGGCCGGAGCGACGCGCGCCTCCTCTTTCCACACCGTGAACAGCTCGTTCTTGTGCGTGCGATCACCGCCCTGGCTCATCTCTCGGAACTGATGCGTCTCGACGCACTTCAGCACGACCAGGATGTCGCCTTCGGCCTGCAGCGGCCGGGCGGTGCGGACCTGGCCCTCGAGCACCTGGCCCATGCGCACCGAGCCCGAACCCTTCAGCACCATCGTCGACGTGCCGAACCTGCGCTGGCGCAGCGTCCAGCGCACCGCCTCGAACAGCTCACGCACGGCCACCGCGCCGAGCAGCAGCGGCAACGCCACCATCGGGTTGAAGTCGGGGTGGTGGAAGTCGAGGATCCACGGCCAGGTCAGCAGGCTCGACGTCCAGGCCGCCGTCGCGGTCAGGATGACGGTCATGACCCAGTGCGTGATGGCCGTGAACTTCGTGTAGTCCGCGTCGGCGTAGTTCGATGACGACATGCAGCCTGCTCCTGGAAGCGCCATCTTACGAGGCGATACACCACCGAGGACCTCGTGACACGACACGCGGCGCCAGCGCCAGGGAACTCCGCCGCGTCGCCCGCCACCAACAGGTGTTTCCTCGCCGCCCCGTCTGGCGGCGCCCTGGGTCGCCTACGACCCGCATCCACCAGCAGGAGAATCATTTGTCGACCCTCTGGAGCCGTTGGGAACACCTCGACTGGTCCCGCTGGAGCGGTCCGGCCCTGGCCGGACTGCGCATCGTGCTGATCATCGTGCTGGCCTGGGTGCTGGTCAGCGTGCTGCAGCGCCTGGTGCGCGCCGCGCGCATCCGCATCGCCGCGCGCCTGGACGGCATCGACGCCGTGCGACGCGCCGAGACGCTGGGCCGCGTGGTGCGCTACCTCATCGCGCTGATCGTCAGCGCATTGGCGGTGATGATGGTGCTGGCCGAGGTGGGCATCTCGCTGGCCCCCATCCTGGGCGCGGCCGGCGTGGTGGGCCTGGCCATCGGCTTCGGTGCGCAGTCGCTGGTGAAGGACTACTTCACCGGCTTCTTCCTGCTCTTCGAGGACCAGATCCGCACCGGCGACGTCGTGAAGGTGGCCGACATCGGCGGCCTCGTCGAGGACATCACGCTGCGCCACGTGCGGCTGCGCGACTACGACGGCAACGTGCATTTCGTGCCCAACAACCTCATCACCACCGTCACCAACATGAGCCGCGGCTTCGCGCAGTCGGTGGTCGACGTCGGCGTGGCCTACCGCGAGGACCTCGACGAGGTCTACGCCGTGATGCGCCAGACCGCTGCCGCGCTGCGCAAGGATTCCGCCTTCGAGGCCCGCATCCTCGGCGATCTGGAACTGGCCGGCGTGGAGCGCTGGGATCACAGCGCGGTGACGGTGCGCTGCCGCTTCAAGGTGGCGCCACTGGCCCAGTGGGACGTGCGGCGCGAGTACCTCAAGCGGCTGAAGCGCGCCTTCGACGACCACGGCATCGAGATCCCCTACCCGCACCTCACCGTGTACGCGGGCGCGCACAAGGACGGCACTGCGCCGGTCTGGCCGCTGCGCGTGGAGCGCCCGGGCGCCGCGGCACAGCGGCCCTGATCGGGCACAAGGCAGGGAACGGCCCACCGGCCCTCCGGGTGCCCGCGACCATTGACGCTATTCCCTTTTTAGGGAATTATTCCGGCATGCCCCGAACGACACGCAGCACCGTCGCGCCCGCGAAGCGGGCAGCGCAACACCGCGGCGCGCGCACCGCCGCTCCCCCGTCCGTACGCACCGCCAAGACCGCCGAACCACGCCAGCGCGACGCCGATCGTTCGCAGCAGACCATCCTGGCCGCGGCGCGCAACGAGTTCCACGAGTTCGGCCTGGGCGGCGCGCGCCTGGAGCGCATCGCCGAGCGAGCCGCCATCGACAAGAAGCTCATCTACTACTACTTCGAGAGCAAGGACAAGCTCTTCCAGGCCGTGCTGGAAGAGGCCTACCGCGGCATCCGCGAGGCCGAGCAGCACCTGCGCCTGCTGGACATGCCGCCGGTGGACGCGGTGCGCGCGCTGACCGTCTTCACCTGGGACTACTACCTCGCGCACCCCGAGTTCCTGACGCTGCTGAACAGCGCCAACCTGCACCGCGCGCGCCATCTCGAAGGCTCGGCCCTCGCGCGCTCGCTGAACACGCCGCTGATCGAGACGCTGGGCGTGGTGCTGGAACGCGGCCGACGCGACGGCGTGCTGCGCGGCGGCGTCGACCCGATGCAGCTCTACATCTCCATCGCAGCACTCGCCTACTTCTACCTGGGCAACAACCACACCCTGTCGGCCATCTTCGGGCGCGACCTGATGTCGCTGCGGGCGAGATCCGAGCGGCAGTCGCACATCTGCGAGGTGATCCTCGGGTATGTCCTGACGCACGCCCCCGCCGCGCGGTCTTGACACCCCCGGCCGCGGGCCGAACAATTCTCCGTACCGTGAATAAACGTCGGAGACAAGCCATGACCTTCCTGCTTTCGAACCCGCGCCGCCAGGTCCTGGTGGCCGCCCTGTCGCTGGCCTGCGCCTCGCTGGCCCACGCCCAGTGGCAACCGAACAAGCCCATCACCATCATCGTGCCCTGGGCCGCAGGCGGCAGCACCGACCAGGTCACGCGCGTCACGGCGGCCGAGCTGGAAAAGCTGCTGAACCAGAAGGTCGTCATCCTCAACCAGCCCGGCGCCTCGGGCTCGGTGGGCACCAAGAACGCGATGGAAGCGCCCAAGGACGGCTACACCTGGGCGGCCGGCGCGGCCAAGGACCTGGGCACCTACAAGGTGCTGGGCATGGTCGACACCTCGGCCAGCGACTGGAACATGTACTTCAACGTCGCGCACATCGCCGTGGTGGGCGTGAATGCCGACGCCCCGTT
>JALHMT010000144.1 GCA_022843905.1 Rubrivivax sp. | reverse complement strand
TCGCGCCCTCGCCGCTGCCCGCCGCGGCGGCGCCGCCCATGCCGGCCGCCGCCATCTCGCCCGCGCCGGCGGCCGAGCTGGCCGACAGCATCACGCTGCCGATCGGCACCTCGATGGCGCAGGCCGAACGCGCGCTGATGCTGGCCACGCTGCGCCACTACAACCACCACAAGGAACGCACGGCCGCCGTGTTGGGCGTCAGCCTGAAGACGCTTTACAACCGCCTCAAGGAGTACGCGGCCGAAGACGGTGCCGCCCAGGCCTCGCGCGAGCCGCCGCGAGAAGACTAGGTCGGGTCGGAGCCCTGCTCGCCGGCCCGCCGCTGTCGGCCCCGTCCGACAGCCGGACGGGCTGCCCACCGATCGCCGCGACGTGGCCTGGCTTCTATCGTGAGTGCATCGCCCCATTCCAGGGCATTCACGACGGAGAAGCTCCATGAAGACCCCGACCCCCCGCCTGTCGCGCAGCATCCTGGCCGTTCTGGCCGGCACCCTGATCCTGGCAGCCTGTGACCGCAACGACGGCCGGACCGCCGGCCAGCAGGTCGACCAGAGCGTCGCCAGCGCCGAACGCAGGACCGGCGAGATCGCCGCCGACGTGCGCGAGGCCGGCCGCGATGCCCGACAGTCCGCCGGCGAGGCCGCCGACAGCCTTGCCAACAAGTCCAGGGACATGGCCATCACGGCCGAGGTCAACACGCGCCTGGCACGCGACAGCCAGTTGAGCGCACTGCAGATCAACGTCGACACGGCCTCCGGGCGCGTGGTGCTGCGAGGCTCTGCGCCCGACACCGACGCCCGCGCCCGCGCCACCGAACTGGCACGCGGGGTCGACGGTGTCGTCGCGGTGGACAACGAGCTGAACGTGCAGCCGCCGCAGGCCCGTACCAACTGAGCGCGGTTCGACCGGCCGGGTGAGTCCGGCCCTGCGCCGGCCCGCCCGGGTTGGCGCAACGTGCAAAGGACAAGCCCATGCAACGCCGCGAGCCACGATCGCGGGAGCCGCCCCCGAAGCCTGTAGGAACGCTCCTACAGGCCAATGTCTTGTGCACAGACAGCCGCGGCCCGGTCCGCGTGTCACAGTCACCTTCCAGCGGACCCAACCCGGGTGCGGCACCGCCGGACACGACCTTGGTCAAGACCTTCATCGTCGAAGACAGTCCCATCATTCTGGACAACCTCGTCGCCACGCTCGAGGAGATGTCCCCCGTGCAGGTGGTGGGCAGTGCCGGCGACGAGGCCACTGCACTGAAGCGGATGAAGCAGCTCGACGGGCAGCTCGACCTCGTCATCATCGACGTCTTTCTCAAGTCGGGTTCGGGCCTGGGCGTGCTTCGCAGCGCTGCCCAGGCCGGTCTGCGGGCCAGGCGTGTGGTGCTGACCAACTACGCCACGGCGGACATGCGCGAGAAGTGCAGGTCGCTGGGCGCGCACCGCGTCTTCGACAAGTCCAACGACCTCGACGATCTCATCAGCTACTGCACCCACCTGGCAGACCGGCCCGGCGACACGTCGCCCGGAGCCTTGGGCTGAGGTGGGCCGGGCCGCTCCCCTCCAGGAGCAGGCCGCGGCCGTGGGGCGGCAGCGCCGCTCACTGGATGAGACCGTTCTTCAGCGCGTAGTAGGTCAGGTCGCTGTTCGACGCCAGCCCCATCTTCTCCATCACGCGCGTGCGGTAGGTCGACACCGTCTTCACGCTCAGCGACATGCTCTCGGCCATGTGGCTGATGGTCTCGCCCTTGGCCAGGCGCAGGAAGACCTGGAACTCGCGCTCCGACAGCAGCTCGTGGGGCGGCTTGTCTTCGGGTTGCGTCAGGCCGCTGGCCAGCCGTTCGGCAATGCCGGCGGTGATGTAGCGCCGGCCCAGCGCCACGGTGCGGATGGCCTTGATGATCTCGTCGGGATCGCAGTCCTTGGCCAGGTAACCCGAGGCGCCCTGCCGCAGCAGCGTGATGGCGTAGTGTTCCTCGGGGAAGCTGCTGAGGATCAGCACCGCCAGCCCGGGCGCGCGCGCCTTGATGGCCTGCAGCGCGTCGACCCCGCTCTGGCCGGGCATCGAGATGTCGAGCAGGATGACGTCGGCCGCTTCCTGGCGCACCACCTCCATCACCTCGCGCGCGCTGGCGCATTCGGCGACGATGCGCAGGTCGACCTGTTCGCCCAGGAACTGGCGCAGTCCGGCGCGCACCAGCGCGTGGTCGTCGACGATGGCTACTCTGATCATGTGATTCCTCCTGGCGAACCGGGTGCCGCCTGAACCTGAAGATGAAGACCGTTCCCTTGATCATCCAGCGCGTCAGGCGCAGTGCCTGGCTGCTGCCGCTGGCCGTGCTGGCGGCGGTGGTGCTGTTCGGCATCAACGAAGCCGCCTACGAGCGTTCGACCGCATCGCTGACCCACCTGGGCGAGCGCGGGCAGGCGCGCACGCAGATCCAGCTCGTGTGGCGCGGCCTGATCGACGCCGAGACCGGACAGCGCGGCTACCTGCTCACCGGACGCAGCGAGTACCTGGAGCCCTACCGGCGCTCGGTGGGCGCCGTGCAGGACGCGCTGGGCTGGCTGGACCGCTACTACGCCGGCGACGCCGAGGCGGCGCCGGTGCTGGCACAGGTCGACGAGCAGAGCCGCAGCAAGCTGTCCGAGCTGACGACGACGCTGGAACTGTTCGACCAGGGCCGCCACGACACCTGGCGCGAGCTGGTGCTGACCGACATCGGACGCGAGAAGATGGAAGTCGTGCGCAGCGCCTCGCAGCGACTGCTGGAGATCGAGACGCAGCGCGTCGACCGCGAGCGAGACGAGATCTACGCCACGGTGCGCGGCGGTCGCATCGGCATCAACACCATGACCGTGCTGAGCCTGCTGGCGCTGGCGTTCTTCCTGCGGCAGACGATCAGCTTCGACCGTGCGCAGCGCGAGCATGCACGCGCGCTGCAGGACGAGCGGGACCGGCTGGAGATCGAGGTGGCGCGGCGCACGGCCGACCTGACCGAGCTGGCGCGCCATCTGCAGACGGCCCGCGAAGACGAGCGGAGTCACCTGGCGCGCGAACTGCACGACGAGCTGGGCGCACTGCTCACCGCGGCCAAGCTCGACGCGGCGCGGCTCAAGCGACTGATCGGCCCGCCCACGCCCGACATCGAAGCCCGGCTGAAGAATCTCAACGACTCGATCAATCGAGGCATCGAGCTGAAGCGACGCATCATCGAGGACCTGCGCCCGTCGTCGCTGTCCAACCTCGGCCTGGCCGCGGCGCTGGACATCCTGGCGCGCGAATTCGCCGCCCGCTGCGGCGTCCGTGTCCACACCGAGCTGGAGACCCTGCCGCTGTCCGGCTCGGCGCAGATCACGCTCTACCGGCTGGTGCAGGAGGCGCTGACCAACGCGTCCCGCCATGCCGCCGCGCAGCAGCTCTCGGTCCGGCTGCAGGCCCAGGGGCTGGACGGCCGCGACGGCGCACGCCTGCTGGTCCAGGACGACGGCCAGGGCTTCGACCCCGCGCTGCGCAGCGGCACCACGCACGGCCTGATGGGCATGCGCTACCGCGTGGAGTCCGAAGGCGGCGAGCTGCGCATCCGTTCGGCGCCGGGCGCGGGCACCACCATCGAGGCCTGGCTGCCCTTGCTGGAGGATGGCGCGGACGGCGGCGGCAGCGTGCTCGCGGACGACCGTGGCGACGACCGCGGCGACGATCGCGAAAGCGCCGACCTCGTGCGGGCCGCCCCGGGCCCGGCTGTGGGCTGATTCCGACAAGCGCGCGGCGCGTCGGACTACAGCCGGCGGCGGACCGTGCCTACCTGTTTTCCCCGAGTCGGCAGGCACAGTGAGGTCTTCGGCGAGCCCATCGGCACGCGCTACTCCAGGAGCCCCGACATGAACAGCACACAGGAACGACTCGACGAAGCCGCGCGCCATGCCCACGAAGGCGTGGACTCCACCCAGCGACTTGCGCGGCGCACCATCGACCGCGTCGCCGACCGGGCGGCCGACCTGCGCGACGAAGCCGCGCCGGTGGTGGACCGTCTGGCGCGCCGAGCCGAAGGGCTGGCCCGCGAAGGCGCGCACTGGGTGCAGGAAGGCACCGACCGCGTCCGCTCCAAGGTCGTGCACGCGTCCGACAGGACGGTGGGCTATGTGCGCGACGAGCCCGTGCGCTCGGTGCTGATCGCGGCGGCCGCCGGCGCGCTGATCTTCGCGCTGGTGCGCATGCTCAGCGACCGTTCGCACCACTGACGGCATCGTCGACGGCCCTGTCGACGTGCGCGCCGATGCACGACCGCCGCGGGACGCCGCCACCATGCCTCGCAGTGATTCCCGGCAGGCGCTGATGGCCGTGCTGGCCGGCCTGCAGGACGCGCTGATGCAGCTCTTCCTGCAGCGCCAGCAGGCAGAAGGCCGCCGCCGTCGTGCATTGCAGAGGCGGCTGCGGCTGGGTCTGGAACTGCTCTGGAAGATCGAAGAGCAGGTGCTGCTGCCGGCCGTGCGGGACGCCGAGCCCGAGCGTGCGCCGAGCGTGGCGGCCCTGCTGCACGAGGTGGAGCTGATGCGTGACCTGTCGCTGCTGTCGGTGCAGACGGCCAGCAACAACCGCGACATCTCCATGAGCGTGCTCGAAGGGCTGGCCGCGCTGCACTTCTCGCGCGTGCAGGAGTTCCTCGTCCTGACCAGCACCGGGGTCGACGGCCCGACCGCGCCGGTCGACTGGGCGGCCCTCCACGACGAGGTGCAGGGCCTGCTCGGACGCTGGCGCAGCGAAGCGCTGGCGGACGGGCACATCGAAGACGAAGAGGCCGACCCCGTCGGGGCGGCCTCGAGATAGGCGCCCGCCGCGATCGGCCCGCGTGCCCCCCCGATTTCCATCACTTGCCAGGACATCCGACCATGAAGACCTTGCCGCAGTCCACCGAAGCCATGCGACGCCTGGCCGAGCAGCTCGAGCCGCATCGCGTCGCGATGCTCACCCTGGCCGACGCGCAGGGCTTGTCCAGCCGACCGATGACGCCGCTCGAGATGGATGCCGACGGCGCCATCTGGATGCTGACCTCCCGCCGTGCCATGGACGGCCTGCTGGACCTCGCGGGCGGTCCGGCCAACCTCGCCTTCTTCGACGGCAAGGACAACGACTATCTGTCGGTGCGAGGCCATGCCGAACTGGTCGACGATGCCGGGCGCAAGGAGGCGCTCTGGTCGGCAGTGGCGCGTCCCTGGTTCAGCGGCCCCGACGACCCCGACCTGACGCTGCTGCGCCTGCAGCCACAGCAGGCCGAGTTCTGGGACGGCCCCGACAACGCCGCGACCCAGGTCCTGGCGATGGCGGCGTCGATGGTGGTCGGCAGGCAGGTGGGCCTGGGCCACAAGGAAACCATCGACGCGCCGCCGCCGCGGCGCTGAGGTGTCGCAAGGGTGGGCCCCGGCCCCTGGTCGGGGCGGTGCCACGCCGGAACGCGGTCGCGTGATCAAGCCGGCATGCTCCGTGAGGCGTCCGCCGCCGGGGGCGGCAACTTCGCCACGATGCGGGTGCCCCCACCGGGTGTCGAGTGCACGCTGAACCGACCACCCACGGCCTCCACCCGAAAGCGCATGCCGCGCAGCCCGTGCGCGCTGCGCTGCGTGGCCTGCGGGTCGAAGCCCTGGCCGTCGTCGGTGACGGCCAGTCGCACCCACGATGCCGGTGCCTCGCCATGGAGCGGCACGCCGTCCACCGCCTGTTCCCCGGCCAGGCTCACCTCGACCTGCCGGGCCTGCGCGTACTTGGCGATGTTCGTGAGCGCCTCCTGCACCAGCCGGTACACGGTGATCTGCACTGCGTCGGACAGCTCGATCGGCTGCAGCTCGGCCCGCACCTCGGCACCGCTGCGCTCCGCGAACTCGCGCAACTGGATCTCCAGCGCCGGCACGAGACCGAGGTTGGACAGCGACGATGGCCACAGGCTCTCGATGATGCGGCGCTTCAGGGCGATGCCGCTGTCGATGCCGCTGCGCAGGTGGTCCAGGCGTGCCAGCACCTCGGGTGAGGCGCCGGACAGGGCACGGCGCAGCCGGGCGAGATCCATCTTGGTGGCCGCCAGCAGGGCGCCCAGCTCCTGCTGCAGTTCGCGCGCCAGCCTGCCGCTCTCGTCCTCGCGCACCGTGTGCAGGTGGCGCGCCAGCTCGCTGAGGTCGTGGGTTCGGCGCTGCACCTCGGCATCGAGCCGCTGGCTTTCGGCCTGCAGGTCCTGCGTGTGCCGTTTCAGGATGCCGTCGAGCGCTGCACTCTTGCGCAGCAGCAGCAGCAGCGCCAGGATGCCCATGGCCGCCGTCGCGTTCACGCCGCGCCTGCTGCGCCGCAGGTTGTCGAAGACGGCCTGGCGTTCGGCCGCGACATGGCTTCCTTCGCGCGCCAGCAGCGCCGCCGAGATGCTGCGCAGCGCCGTCATGTGGTGGCGGCCGCTCTCGCTGTCCAGCAGCGGGATCCAGCGCTCACGATCACCGGCGTCGTAGGCCACCACCGAGAGGGCCAGCTCATCGAGCTTGGCCCGCGCATGCGGTTGCAGGGCCTGCAGCAGGCCGAACGACACCCCATCGTCGCGGAAGAAGCCGGCCAGCCAGGCCAGCTCGCGCTCGGTGTCGGCGGCAGCCTGCGCATAGGGTTCCAGGTAGACCTTGCGGCCGGTCAGCATGTAGCCACGCTGGCCGCTTTCGGCGTCGAGCAGGCGGCGCAGCACGGCCTGCAGTCGCACGGTGGCCTCGGCCCGTTGCTGCAGCTTGGACAGCGCCTTCATCGAACTGGCGTGGCTGGTTTCGTTGATGACGAGCACCACCGTCGCGACCAGCAGGGCCAGGGGCAGGGCCAGCGCGCTGCGCGGAAGCCGCGCGGCCAGCGCGGCGACCCGCGCGCCCGTGCGGCCCAGCCTGCTTCGCGGCCCGGGCGCTGCGATGCTGCCGCTCATCGTCCCGCCCAGGAGTCGTTCCCGCCGGGACAGCGTGCAGCGTGCGCCGCGCACAGGCCCCGGCTTCCGCCACGCGCCGCGACGTCGACATCAAGTGGCTTCATGACCGCGGCAGGGCAGGCCGCGTGCCAGGGTGGCGCGCCAGTGCGGCGGCTTCGGCCATGCGCAGCGGCGTGCGGTCGCGCAGGGCGCGCAGCAGCAGCGCACTCCAGCAGCGCTGGACCGCCGGGTGGTCGCAGTCGCCGGGGTGCAGCTCCAAGCGCATCAGCGGCACCTCGGTGTGCAGCTGCTGCCAGGCCAGGGCGCTGTTCCACAGCACCGATGCGCCGCGCCGCCATGCGCTGCGCGTGCTGAACACCAGGCTGCGGGCCCGCAGCGCTTCGCCGCCCGGCAGGGCGATGACCTGGTTCAGCGTGCAGGTGTGGGTGAAGCCGGCCTCCCGCACGGCGACCCGGGCCCCCTCGCTGGTCAGCCAGACCGGCGCCACGAAGCCCGGCATCGACAGGCCCTGGTCGCGCACCCACTGTCGCGCGCGTGCGATGCGCTGTGCGGCCTGGGCATGCCCGAGCGCCGAGAACTCGCCTTCACCGGCGCCGTAGAACCGCCGCAGCAGGTGCTCGCGCCAGCTGCGCGGCGCGGGGCCGTCGTCATGGTGCGTCAGGCCGTGCAGCATCAGCTCATGGCCGAGGGCGGCCTGCCGCTGCAGCCAGCGCAGGTAGTGCCGCGGCGTGGAGGAAACCCCTTGCAGGCAAGGTACCACCAGCAGGGTCAGCGGCAGCTCCGTGCCGGCCTCGGCGGCCAGCGAGCGCAGCCGGGCCAGCACGCGCACGCACCCTGCCCAGCGGGCCGGCGACACGTCGTGCAGCACGACGCACAGGTGGCCTCTGCCGGCCGTGGCTTCGGCGCGGCGACCGCGCGAGC
>JALHMT010000143.1 GCA_022843905.1 Rubrivivax sp. | reverse complement strand
GGCCCGCCCCCGGCCGCGCCGCCCGCGTCCCCGCCGGTGCGACCGGGCGCGCGCGGGACAGCCGGCGAGCCACCAGCCTCGACCACGCCGCCACCCGACCCGGTCAAGGAGCGCATCGCCAGCGAAGGCGTGGCGCTGACCGGCGCCTTGCTGGGCCAGGGCGTGGCGTTCGCGGTGTCCGCCGCGGCCACCGTGATCCTCTTGTACTTCCTGCTCGCCTCCGAGCACTGGATGCTGTCGCGGTCCGTCGAGGCCATGCCGCGACAGCGCACGCGCGCGCTGCTGCTGGGCGGGGTGCGCGCGGCGCAGCGGGAGATCGGCCGCTACCTGGTGGCCCTGGGGCTCATCAACGCCACGGTGGGCGTCATCACGGCACTGGCGCTGTGGGGCCTGGGGCTGCCCAACCCCACGCTGTGGGGCGTGGTCGTGGCGGTGCTGGGCTTCGTGCCCTACATCGGGCCGCTCATCGTCACGGCGATGCTGCTCGCCGCGGGCCTCACCACCTTCCACACATGGACCTCGATGCTCGCCCCCGCCGGCGTCTACCTGGCCTTGCACGCAGTGGAGAGCAACGTCATCAGCCCCTGGTTCGTCGGGCGGCGACTGCTGCTGAGTCCCATCTCCGTCTTTCTGTCGGTGATGTTCTGGGGCTGGGTGTGGGGCATCGCCGGCGCACTCATCGCGGTGCCCCTGCTGATTGCCCTGCGCGCCCTGTGCAGGCGTTCGCGGAACATGCGGCTGCTGTGCCGATTCCTGGAGGGCGACCACCGCCATGGGCGGCCGCCCTCGCTGCGCTCGCTGCTGAAGCAACCCCGTCAGGCGGGGTCGTTCAGGCTGCGGCGCAGCCCGCCGCCATCAGAAGCGGTGAACGTAGCCCAGGCTGGTGGCGTCCACGTTCTGCCGGCCGATGCCGGGAAAGCGGAACTCGTTGCGCGACCACTCGAGCACGACGCCTGAGGTCGGCGTGAAGTCGAAACCCACGCCCACGGCATAGGCCGCGCCCCAGCCGCGTTCCTTGCCGTCCTGCACATCGGACAGGAAGCCGGTCGAGACGCGCGTCTCGCCGTACAGCGCGCCGGCCTTGGCGAACAGGTTCATGGGCCCCACGGGCGCCCGCGCGACCAGGCTGAGGTTCACGCCCTGCGCCCGCGTGGCGCCGCCGGCACGGTCGGCCTTGCCGGCGTTCACATAGCCGAGCTCGGTGCCGAACCAGTCGTTGAACATGCCGCCGGTGTAGAGGTAGCCGGAAACCTCGGGGTTGGCACAGCCGTAGCCGCCGCTGCCGCAAGGCAGGTCGAACTCCGTCTTGCCCAGGTTCAGGCCGACGTAGCCGCGGCGCGTGTACGGGATCAGCGAATAGGCGTCGCGACCGTAGGCGCTGGTGCCGGCACTGCCGACCGCGCCCCTGCGGCTCGACGTGTCCATCGTGCTGCGGTCCATGCCGGACGACGTGCCCATCGGGGCCGAGGTGCCCGAGGTCCCCGTGGTGTCCATCGACCCGCTGCTGGATCCGCTGGTGCTGGCGCCCGGCGTGGTGACGCTGCCCGCGCCGGTGCCGCGCGCCGCCGGATCGGTCGGCGTCGGGTAGCCGATGCCCGGACTGGGCGAAGGCGATGCCGGGCCCGGGCTGGTGGCGCCCGGGCCCGTCGACTGGGCCTGGGCGGCCAGGCCGAACAGGGCCAGGGCGATGCCGGTGGCGGTGGCGGTGGTGAAGCGGTGGTGGAGTTTCATGAGATTCCTTGTGACGGTGGTATCCGATGCCAGCGGCGGGCCTTGCAGGCTCGCCCCTGGCGCGAACCTTCCCTAGGGCAAACCCCATGCCCCCCCGCATCGGTGGGAGACGGACAGCCCCGCGGGCACACCGTTTGCCTAAGGTAGGCGTCACTTCCGGCCCCTCCATGCCGCCGACCACGACCTACTCTGCCCTGCAGCGTCCGGCCCACCCCCAACAGGCTCACGGCCAGGATCTGGCGCGATGGCTGGGAGAGCCGCTGATGGGAGGCAACCGGATCGAATTGCTGCAAGACGGGCCGGAAACGGCGGCGGCCCTGTTCGCGGCCATCGACGCGGCACGCGACCACATCAACATCGAGAGCGGACTCGTCGAGGCCGACGGACCCGGCGAGGAGCTGGTGCAACGGCTCGTCGCCCGCTGCCGCGCCGGCGTGAAGGTGAACCTGCTGTTCGACAGCCTCTGCGCGCCGGCCGCGGCGCCGGACCTCTTCCTGCGCCTGCGCCGGGCCGGCCTCACGCTGTGCGAACGCCAACCGCCGCCGCGCTGGTGGCAGTGGCTGAAACCCGCCCTGCCGCTGCGCGACCCGCGCCAGCTGATGGTGGTCGACGGACGCATCGGCTTCCTCGGCGGGGTGGACGGCATCAAGCTCTGCCGGCCGGGCTCGTCGCCTCGGAACGGGGACGGCACAGCTCCCGCCCGGGCACACGAGGCCGCGGCCGGCTGCCGCGACCTCCACGTGCGCGTGGAAGGGCCGTTGGTGCAGCGCCTGCAACGCCTGTTCATCAGCCGCTGGCAGCGACATTCCTTCACCAGCCTGCCGCTGGCGCGTTACCACCCGCCGCTGCCGGCGGTGGGCACACAGCGCGCCGCACTGGCCGCCGCCGACACCGGCCATCGCCGCGACCCGTTCCACGGCGCCCTGCTCGCCGCCATCGGGTCGGCCCGCGAGAGCGTCTGGCTGACCACCGCGCACCGGGCGCCGCCGCCTCGCATGCTTCGTGCACTGGTGCAAGCCGCCGAACGGGGTGTGCAGGTGCAGTTGCTCCTGCCGGGCCGCACAGGTTTCCGGTTGCCGCTGCGCGCCTGGCGTTTTCACCTGGCCCGGCTGCTGCGCGCCGGCGTGCAGATCCACGAACGCCAGGACACCCAGGACAGCCCGCTGCACGGCAGGATCTGCGTCATCGACGGGGTCTGGTGCAGCGTGGGCTCGAGCCAGGCCGACTGGCGCAGCGTGGTGCACGACGCCGAGGCCAGGCTCGTGGTGCTCGACGAACGGTTCGCGCAACAACTCGCGCAGGTCTTCCGCGACGACGTGGCCGGAGCGCGCCGCATCGACGGCGAGGACTGGGCGCGCCGGCCCTTCTGGCAGCGCGTCCCCGAGATGCTGGCAGGGCGCGTCGAGTCCTTGCTGTAGTGTCCACCCACCCGCAGCCTGGGGGCGGCCGTTCCGGCCTGCCCGCGCTATGGTTGCGGCCGGTGCCGGCCTGCCCGGTGCGCCCTCCACTCCTGCCCGCGTGAACCGCCCCGCCCCCTTGTCGGTGACCATCCGATCCCGTCTGCTGCTGCTCGTGCTGTCGGTCCTGTTGCCCGGACTGCTGGGCATGGTCTGGCTGATCGACAGCACCTTTCGTGCAGAACGCGAGGCCAATCAGCGCACGCTGCGCGACACCACGCGCGCGCTGTCGATGGTCATCGACAGCGAGATCGGCCAGCGTGCCATGCTGGCCCGGGTGCTGGCGCAGTCGCGCTGGCTCGACGACGCGCCGGAGCTCGGCACGCAGCAGATGCTGGCCTTCGAACAGCAGGCGCGACGGGCCCTGCAGGGGCTGGACGGGTGGATCGAGTTGCGCTCGGCCACGGCGGTGCTGCTGGACACGCGCGAGACCGCCACCTCGGCACCGCCCCCGGCCGCCGGCGGCGGGCTCGAGCTGGCCGACCTGCCGCTGGTGCAGCCGCTTCGCCTGGACCAGGGACCCGACAAGGCCTATGCCGCCGTCGTGCAGCCGGTGGTCCGCCGCGGCCGCCTGGCGCTGAACCTGGTGGTCACGATGCGGCCGGTGGAACTGCAGCGCATCATCGATGCGCAGGCGCTGCCCCGCGGCTGGGTCGGTACGGTGCTGGACAACCGCGGCACGGTGGTGGCGCGCCAGCCCGGCGCGGACAGCTACATCGGGCGCAGCGCCACGCCGGACCTGCGGCAACGCCTGACCGCCGGCACCGAAGGCCTGTTCGAATCGGTCTCGCTGGACGGCCATCGCACCGCCGGCTACTACAGCACCTCGGCCCATGGCTGGACCTACCTCACCGCGATGCCGCGCGAGCAGTTCGCCGGCCTGGTGCCGGCCGCGGTGCTGCAGGTCATCGTGGGCTCGCTGCTGCTGCTGGCCCTGGCCGTGGCTGGCGCACTGTGGGTGTCGCGCCGCATCGTCGGCCCGGTGCATGCGTTGAAGACCGCCGCTGCGCGCATGCAGGCCGGCCAGGCGGTGCCCTACCGCACCACCGGCCTCGTCGAGTGCGACGAGGTGGCCGTGGCACTGGCCGAAGCCGCCGAAGCCATACAGCACGGCCGCAGCGACCTCGAACGCCAGGTGGCCGACGCCGTCGAACGCACCCGCCAGGCCGAACAGCGTGTCTCGCAGAGTCAGCGTGTCGAGGCGCTGGGCCGGCTCACCGGCGGCGTGGCCCATGACTTCAACAACCTGCTGGGCGTGATCAGCAACAGCGCCCACCTGATCGAGCGTCACCCGGCTTCGGCGGACCTTCAGATGCCGCTGGCCGCCACGCTGCGCGCGGTGGAGGTCGGCAGCCAGCTCACCCAGCACCTGCTGCGCTTCGCCGGGCGGCGCCCGGTGCGGCCGCAGGCCGTCGAGCTGGGCCGCTACCTGCCCGAACTGCAGGAGCTGATGCGCAGCGTGCTCGGCCGCCGCATCGAGATCTCGGTGAAGGTGGCGCCCGACACCTCGCCGGTGCGCGTGGACCCCGGCGAGCTGGAGCTGGCGCTCATCAACCTGGCGCTCAACGCACGCGACGCCATGCCCTCGGGCGGCGAACTTCGCCTGGGCGCACGCGACGCCGACGCCGCCGACACCGAGGGCCTGCCCGGCGTGCCGCAGCGCCGCTACGTGCTGATCACGGTCGGCGACGACGGCGTGGGCATCGCGCCCGACGTGGCGGCGCGGGTCTTCGAGCCCTTCTTCACCACCAAGGCCGTGGGCAAGGGCACCGGCCTGGGCCTGAGCCAGGTGCATGGCTTCTGCGTCCAGGCCGGCGGCGCGGCGCGGCTGGCCAGCACCCCGGGGCTGGGCACGACGGTGTCGCTGCTGCTGCCGGCCAGCGACGGCGACGATCCCGCGGGCGTTCTGGGCAAGGTGTCGGCGGCTGCGCTGCCGGGCATCGACGGCATGAAGGTGCTGCTGGTGGAGGACAACGACGAGCTGGGCGACATCACCTCGGCGCTGCTGCGCTCGCACGGTGCCACGGTGCAGTGCGCCGGCCATGCCGCCGACGCGCTGCGCCTGCTGCAGGCCCAGCCCTTCATCGACGTGGTGCTGTCCGACGTGGTGATGCCGGGCGACATGGACGGCCTGGCGATGGCGCGCCTGATCCGCCGCCACCACCCGACGGTGGCCGTGGTGCTGATCAGCGGCTACAACACCGCCGCGGCAAACAGCGAGTTCACGGTGCTGCGAAAGCCCTGCCCGCAAGAGGAACTGCTGGCCGCGCTGCGCGACGCCCTCGCCCTGCGCGCGCGGCAGGGCGAGGGCCTGCCCGGGGCCCCCCGGCCACCGGCTTCGACGGGGCCCTGAGCCGGGCTGGACCGGGCCTGGCGGGCCCGCGCTGCAAGCCCTGCCGGGCACACGATCTGCCATCCCCGGGGACGCGCGTCGCACGCCCTCGCCGGGCCGTGTCGACGCTCTTTCCCCCGCTGAAAAGGACGCTGACATGGCACTCGAGGACGACACCATCGACACGCTGAACAAGCTCGTCGAAACCTCCAAGGACGGCGAGTTCGGCTTCCGCACCTCGGCCGAGTACATGCGCCATCCCGAGACCCGGCAGCTGTTGCTGCGTCGCGCCGACGAGTGCCGCCAGGCCGCCAGCGAGCTGCAGGCCCTGGTGGTGAGCCTGGGTGGCGCCGCCGAGGACAGCGGCTCGCTCGCCGGTGCGGCTCACCGCGGCTGGGTGGCCGTGAAGGGCACCCTCGCCGGCTACACCGACCTGGCCATCCTCGAAGAGGCCGAGCGTGGCGAAGACAAGGCGCTGGCGGCGTACCGCAGTGCCATCGAGACGGCCCTGCCCGACAGCGTGCGCAGCACCGTGGAGCGCCAGTACGAAGGCGTCAAGCGCAACCATGCGCAGGTGCGCGCGCTGCGCGACCAGGCCCGCGCCACCAGCGGCTGATGGCGGCCAGGCCTCCGAGCCGGTGGCCGACGTGGACCGTCGCTTCGCCATCGAGGCCGCAGGCTTCGCGAGCCATCAGGTCGAAGCCGCGAGCCTGGCCGAGCAGCGCGCCCTGGACCGGCGGCATCCCTGCCGACAGGCGCAGCGTGCTCGACGCGCCGGAGTCCCTGGCCGCCGTGGTCTTCGACCGCCGGTTCGTCGAGCAGGTCGGCATCGCCGACCACCAGGCGGCCGAGCGGCCGTTCGAGAGTGCCACGCACCATCTGCAGGACCCGGCCCTGCGGTCCGGGACCCACAGCGTGGCCCTGGCGGCCGGGCGAGGTCAGCGGCCGCGCAGCAGGGCCGCGGTGCGTCCGGGCCGCCTGTCGTCGGCATCACCGTCGGGCTCTTCGACCGGCGGGGCCGCGCCCTCGTCGTCCTGGTCTTCCAGCGGACCCGGCACGTCGGGATCCACCGGCCACCTGGGCCCGGGAGGCTGCGGCGTGGCGGCGCGCAGTCCGCCGCTCCGCCGTGCGCGCGGCGGGCCGTCGCTCTCGTCCTCGGGCGGGGTGTTCTTGCCGTCGTCTTCGTCGAGATCCTCGTCTTCCGCCGGATCGCCGGCAACGGCCTGGCCCATGAGGTCCCGCCCTTCGGCATCGTCGACGTCGGCGCGGCCTACGCGACCGGGCGTGAAGACGCGGTCGACGCCGATGTCGGCGGCCTCCTTGCCGGCGTCCGAGCCCGCGCTGCGACGCTCGCCGGTGCCGCCCGCGTCGCTGGCCCCGCCGTCCATCACCTCGTCGGGCAACAGGCTGTGCGGCATGTCGTCGCGCAGGGCCACGTCGACGGGCGCGGTCGGGTCTCCCAGGTCGCTGTCCTCGATGCCCATCATGTCGCTGCCCGAGTCGGAGCTGTCGCCCGGGCCCAGCGCCGCGGTGTCACGCCCGGCCGGTACGGCGGCGGCGGATTCGGTGCCCAGCAGGCTGCTGCGTGCCATGGTGATGTCCTTTCGTCCTTCGCGGCGGAAAGCGCTCCGTCGGCGCACACCCGGCAATGGGCGTTCCCCGGCCGCCCCTCGGCGCGCGCAGCAGGCCCGTCAGAGCCCGTCGACGAACTGCAGCCGGCCGACCTCGAAGCCCTGGTCGCGCGCGATCTCGACCATCACCTGCAAGCGCCCGGGCGGCAGGCGGCGGCGGCGCGACAACACGCGCAGCGCGTCGCGACGCGGGCTGCCCAGCAGCAGCTCGTTGCAGCCCGCGTCGATGTGCAGCACCCACTCGTCGCTCCAGGCCAGGGGCAACCAGCGCAGGCCGGGAGTCCGGCGGCTGACCCGCCAGCGCGCGCCGCCGCTGCCGGGCTGGGCGTGAGCCGAACCCTGCTGCAGATGCTCCCTGCCTTGCGCGTCGATGCGGCTCTCGAGCAGGTCGATGCTGCCGTCGCCACGCGGCGTGTACTGCACGCGCAGCGCGCCCGCCGGACCGGCGGGCAGCCGCGCCACTTCGTGCCAGGTGCCGGCCAGGCAACCCGAGGTCAGCGGCCCCGCGGTGCGCAGTGGCCGCGGCGGCGGCCGCGTGAAGACCGCCTCGGCCATCGGCAGGCCCAGCGCCATCACCATGTTCACGGTGTTGGGGCTGACGCGCGCACGCCAGGCCGCCGGCAGCAGCGGCCAGACGAAGCCGACCAGACGCACCCAGGGCACCTGGCTGTGCCGTGCGCCGCCCGCCTGTCCGCTGCGGGCTGCCGCAGCGGCGGACGCGTCACGCGCCGGCGCGGCGGCCACGGCAGCGGCGG
>JALHMT010000142.1 GCA_022843905.1 Rubrivivax sp. | reverse complement strand
GCCCCGCCCGCCCTGGCAGGAATGCATCGAAATCGAGACTCACTCGGCCCTGTGGATGGCTCGCCCTCGCGCGCCCGAGCCTTGCCTTCGCCAAAGTAGACTGTCGCGGCAACAGGAGAGTGAATTGGCGAAGTCATACAGCCAGCTTCAGGCCCAGATTGAGAAGCTGCAGGCCGAGGCAGAGGCGCTCAAGGCCAAGGAGCTCGAAGGCGTCATCGCGCGGATCCGCACGGCCATCGTGCACTACGGCATCACGCCGGACCAGTTGTTCGGCAGAGCCAACAAGGCCGTGGCTGGCCGGGTTGCGGCCAAGAAGGCCCCGGCACGCAAGTCGGCCGCCAAGGGCCGTCCGGTGGCCATCAAGTACCGCGACGGTAACGACACGTGGACCGGCCGCGGCAACAAGCCCCGGTGGCTGGTCGCTCGGCTCGCCGAAGGCAAGCAACTCGCGGACTTCGCCGTCAGCTGAGTATCAGGGCGCCATCGGTCGGGCACCCAGGCGATGGCGGGCTCTTCTGGCGCGGGGCTGCAGTCCCGTTGCTCCAGCCGAGCAGGCTGATGCTGGCCGCCAGCGGCTGGGCGCTTTGAAGGGGCATCACGCCCCTTCGTTCACGCCCATCGCGGAAGATCGATGTCCTCCCAATCGCCCTCGGCCTGAAGCATCGGAAAGTGGCCACGCGCACGGCACTCGGCGAGCCGATGCAGTGCCCGTCGGAAGTCGCTGCGACCACGCTCCAGGAACGGCCGCATCGCGCGGTAGACGGCGACGGTGTTCGGCCGGCCCTTCTCGCAGGCGATGAAGGCCCACTCGGGTTCCTCGCCGGTCAGCTGGTACACCCCCTCGCAGTACATCGCCGCGGACAACGCGTAGCCGAGCCTGGCGCAGGAGCGGCGGAAGCCTTCGAAGGTCACGTCCTCGGCAGACTTTACGTCGGCGAGCGTGCGCGCGTCGTGCCACCAGTCGATCTTGATCTTGCACTTGATCCCCGTGTCGGGGTCCAGCCAGACCAGGGCCACTTCGGCTTCGCCCTGGGCCAGGAGTTCGCGTGCCTTCCGGTGGCCCATCGCGTTGTCGATGATCCGCTCGATGGGTTCCTTCCAGGCCTCGGGGTACACGGTGCGCCCAGCCGCCTGCACCATGCACTCGGCATAGCGCTGCTTGCCTTCCTTCCTCGCGCGGTTCACCTTCGGCATCGCGAAGAAGCGCGAATCGAAGGTGTCGGGCTCCAGCAGCCGGCCGTGCAGCACCGAGCCGAACAGCAACGCTTCGGTGGACTCCTCCGAATCGGTGATGCCGCTGAGGAAGTGCGCGGGGCTGATCAGCATGCGCTTGAGCTGGGTCGAGGAGACGGCGCTGCGGTCGCCGTGATAGTCCTCGTTGCTCACGCCGCGGGTCACACCGAATGGAATGTCGGGGATCTCGCGGGCTGGCGTGGCCGGCGCGCCGCATGCCTCCACCGCTTCCAGGTCTTCGTCGTGCAGTTCGCCACTCATCGCATGCTCCTTATCGCTGTTGCTACCTGATCACGATACGAGTCGGTCCTGCATCTTCAAGGTCGGCAGCCGGGTCGACGAGCCGACTGAGCTGACGCACCCCTCGGCCCTGATCCGTCGACGTCGGGTGTCATCCAAGCATCTCGGTGGCGGTTGGTTTCGAAGGGGGTCTGATGGTTCGTTTCAGTTGGACGGGAGCCCCTACCTCCTTGCATAGTCACCAGGTCAACACCGAACCGCGACCCTGTCGCGCCGATGTCCACCTCGAGGTCAGGAGACGATTGGTGAACTCCCTGCTGGAACGCCTGAGACTCAGACTGCGCGAGCTCGGCCGTCCCCTGCGCGAAGGCCCGTCCTCTGACGGCGGCCGGCACTCATCTCGCGCCGACACAGGTGATGCTCCTCAGCGCCGCACCGAGATCGAACCCACCAGCCGTCGACAGGCCTCGGATCGAACAGGGGCGGGCGAGGAGGCCCGGCTGCCAGCCCAGCAGCCCCCACCTCCCAAGTCGACGCGCCTGAAAGCCGCTGTCTTCTCGAAGAAGCGACAACCTGGTCCGCAGCGCCAAGCCGGCACGATCTGGGGACCGACTTCCTTTCTGGATGTGGGCACGAATGCGACGGGTGATGACAGGGGCGACCGGTCGCCGCTCGCGCTGTTCGATACGGGACCCGTGGCCACCGGTGCCGGCTCGACCCCGGACGGGATGTCATGGCCGACGCGGCCGCCACCAGCGACAGCGCACACTTTCGGGACCAACGTCGACTTCGCGAACCAGCCCTGGTGGACGCCGGAACAACCCCAGAGTCAAGCCAACATGTCGGACTCGCCCGCGCCGACCTTGGGTGGTGCGACACCACTGGAAGGCGCTACTGCACTTGCGTTGAACACCGAGACTTCTCGGCGCATGCCCGAAGCGCCGCAACTCGACCCGGACTTCGGGAGTGCACTGCACGCATTGAGTCCCTGGCGCCGGGAATGACCTTGCTGGATGTGTGCCGCCAAAGTGAACGCGAGGCGCACTGAGAAGGGTCAGTCACCGAGATGGAACCACTGATCCTCGGGAAGTGTCGCGAGGAACTGGCGCACCTCCTCGAGGGCGCCGTGACTTGCGGCCCATTCGATGTGTTCCAGAAACCGCACGCCCTTTGCCATCGCCGTGCTGCCGTGCCATGCCGAGAGAATCAGCGGGAGTGATGGCTCCCAGCCAGCCCCCACCCGGCTCTTGCCGGGCAGCAGGTCGTACAGACGGTTCCACGCCTGCGGCATCGGACATACCCGCTCGTTTTGTGTCGCGATCGCGAGAACGTCGTCTTCGGAAGCCGGGGAATCAGCCATGGTGCGGACAGTGGTTGAAGTTCGAGGCATCGCTTGGAGACGCGGTCGGGCCCCTGCGCGGCAACCGTCTGGTGCCATGCAAGTCGGCATCACCGCTCGCCTGCTCGCCGCCTGACTTGCCGTTCCGTCGAGTCGTATTCATCGTCATCGTTTGCACGCCAGCGGCCCAAGTGTCGATGCTTCCGGAGCCGAACAGCGGGATGCTGGCCAACCTCTTCGCCCCGTCGAGCCACAGCACCGGCATGTCCAGCACGATGAACTCGCCCGTCAGGTCGGCGAACGCCTCTGCCTGACCACGATTCCGAAACGCCTTCGTCAACTTCTGCCCGTCCCGGCCGCGGACCTCCCAGCCATGCGCGCCGCGTTCTACCACCCTGTCGCCGCCACGAATCCGAAGGCTCGCCGCGCCGAGCCGAAGCGTCAGTGCCTTGGATAGCGCGAGACCCGCCTCGGGCAGCATCTTGCGATACAGCAGGTCAGGGGGGCCGTAGCCGTGCCAGCGCTGCTGCTGAAGCTCCGCGCTGCTCCATGCGAGCCCCTCGGCGCCACACCGCTGAGCCCACCACAGCATGACCTTCATCGTCAGCAGCGGCCATTCCTTGCCGAACGGAGCAGTCGCGATTCGTGCTTCTGCCGCCGCGGTAGGGGCACCCTTGGCCAGCGCATGCAGGTCTGCATGCCAGTCGCTCTGCACCTCATCCAGGAACAGGACCCGGCGCCCATCTGTGGTCCGGCGCAGACTCGTACGCACGTGCACCAAGGCATTGCGCGTTCGGTAGTGGCGTGGCTGATAGGTCTCCGGCCAGTCGTCGAGCTGAAGCAAGAGCTCACGATAGTCGTCGCCGCCCGGCAACGAGAAATGCTCCCAACGCGCTGCTACCTGGTCCTTGCCCCAACGTGAGAACCGTCGGCCGATCTGGAGCTCCGCGAACTCGAGCGCGTCCTCTGACGAGACAAAGCCCCCATTGGCGGCCTCGACAAGACGCCCCGACTCGTCGAGGACGATCCACCAGTCCCGCTGCTCCACCAGCAGATCACTGAACCTGGTTCGTGCCACAGCCCAGCCCAGGGAGCGGTGCCGAAAGCGCACATGGGCCATGCCGTGGCCGATTCCATGCAACCGGCGACGCTTGTGCTCCTTCGCAGGCAGTCGGTCGCAGCACTCACGCCAGCCGGCCCGAGCCGCGAACCCGAAGCGGGACTCGCTGACGAGCTTCGGCATCGCATGGGACAGGTTGATCAGGCGTAGCACTTGCGCCTTGGTGAGCTTGGCATCGCTGGGCAACTGATCCACGCGCGCAATCACGCCCGATAGCTGCAACTCCTCGCGCCTGACGCCCTTCTCGGTCAGGCCATGAAGAGTTGCTGACCACTGCGCGGCACTTGCACGGTTCGGTCCCAGTTCCCTCACGGTCGCTGGAATCGACGAGACCAGCGGTAGGGGGGCCACGTCGACGCAGTAGTGGTTGTCCGGGACGCGCCGGCGGCGATCGAGCACCGCCATATGCGGCGCGATGGCCCGCTCGAACCAGGCCATGAAGTGCGCGGCCGCGGGATCCTTGTGGCGCCGCAGTAGCGCCACGCGGTCTGCCACGGTCTGTCCGAGGAACCGGTAGCCGTCGACTCCGCTTTCGTGCACGACAAGATCGATCAGCGCAGCGTAGTCCCAGCAGGTTGCCGGCTTGGGCAGGACCAGTCGCAGACGGCGCTGGCGCTCGTCGAACCGGCTGACGTTCAGCCAGAGCTTCGCCCCCGGGGGCAGGTCCTTGCCGATCGTCTCGGATTGGTTCAAGCCCATGGCGCTGTTGCAGGTGGTTCAGGACGCCTGTTGGGTAAAGTGGCCCGGGCCCTGGTCACGCACTCGCGGCACCCGTCCGCGCGGCGGCCTCGAGAAGCTCGCAGGCAACCGAGTCGTCACCGGCCGTCACCAGAGCCCACAGCGCGGCGCAACGCTCGCGCACGTCGGCCTGACTCGACTCGAGTTGTTTGATGATCGCCAGCTCATGCTCAGCACGCTGCTTTGCCTTGCGGCTTCCGTACTCCACCACGAGGTGGTCGCCTGCGACGTTCATCGCCTGGATGAGCTCGTCCTCGTCGGCACGCACACCCTGCCAGAAGAAGCGGCTCGTCATCGCCTCCCGCGGAAACTCTGCAACGCCCTTAATCAGCTGGAAGGCCTGTCCCCAAGGCGATGACCACGCCGTGTCCTTACCGACACTGAAGGCCACAGGCGAGTAGGCCACCTTGGGTATGAGCGCCTCACCGCGGGTCTTGCCCAGCCGCGCCTTGAGCTCATCCAGAATGTTCCCAACAGCGGTCTCCGGGATCTTGCCGCCCGGATGGTAGGCCTCGTACATCCGTTGCGCATCGGCGCGGATGCGGTCCCGCTGGGTCGACAGGAACGCGTCGATGTCATCGCCAACCGTGACGCCGAGCAGCTTCTTGGCGGCGTCATTGGCCTCGGTCAAAGCGGCCTCGAAGAGCGGGATGGCCGCCTTCGGAATCCAGCGCATGCCGTCGGCAAGCGCATAGGTGTAGTGCGGCAGGATGTCACCGGATGCCCGCCTGAGGCGATCGACCTTCTTCAGCGTGGCTTCGTCGAAGGGCGCCACCTTGAACGAAGTCTTGGAGCTGACCATGCCGGTCTGCTTGAAGCTGTCGACACCGAACCACTCCGGCTTCACAGGTGCCTCGAGCGGCGGCACACGGCTCGTCTTGTCGACAGCCACGAGCAGGCCTTGCTCGAAGACACGCGCGATGCCGTCGGCCACGCCGTCGAGCTTGGGCACACCGAGTTCCGCCGTCGGCGACTCCACCGGCCGATCGTTGTGATCGGTCAGCGTGACTTCGCCGGTCTTCACATCAACCGACACCTTGGGCTGCGCGGCGCCGCCCTGCGGCTGCGCGAAGCAACGCGTCCGGTACTCTCGCCAAAGCCGTGCCGCTTCCGCATCGCCCTCCGGAATGACCAGTTGCGGCATCGAAGCCGCGATCTCCGGCTGCAGCGGCCCTGCGACGCCCCAGAGGTAGTCGAACCACTTGCGACAGGCCTCCAGGGTGGGTGCCGACACGGAGGTGACGATGTTGGCCTGCGAAGGCGAGGTCGGACCAAGGCCCAGGTTCTCCGCTGGCCCGAGGACGACCACTGCGCTGGCGTCGCGTGCCGAGAAGCACAGCAGATTCGAAGACCGGTCGCGCAACGACCGTTCCGGGTAGACACGGAACGCCGCGCGCCCGGCGTAGCGCTCTGCCAGGCGCACCAGCTCCAGCAAGTCCGCCTCGGTTGTTCGGCAGGTCGGCTGAATGCTGACCACCAGGCGCATTCGTGTCTCGCCCGCGCTGTCAGCCAAGTAGGCTTCCATCCACTCGACGGCCTGTCGATCGATGGCGCTTGCAACGCCAAAGATGCTCACCGACGAGCGGGCCACCTCGTCGAAGGGCAGCGACGCATAGGGCGCCACGACGCCCGCGCTGACTCGCGGCTCCGGCCAGATGAAGGGCACATTGGGTTGGATGGACTCGCTCACGGGACTCCCTGACGTCTCGGTGCTGCAGTGAACCACGAAGCGGCCGCGGCTCGGCATCGGGCGCTCGGCCGACATGGCGCGAGCGGATCTCCTTCCTCTCAGGTTCCCATGCGCCCAAGCGCGCGCCGCAGGCGCTGCACCCGCGACATCGTCCAGCCGTCGACCGGATAGCCACCGAGGATCCGCTCCATCACCTTGGTGGCGGCCGAGACCACCTGGGCATCCAGCGCATCGACCAATGGCCGCAAACGTGCCGCCAAGGCAGCATCGGCCAAGCCGTTCGAACGCGCATTGACCCAGCTTGCGAGGACCAACCAAGCCTGTTCGAGAGTCAGTCCCAAGGCCACCGCCTCTTCGAGTGCCCTCGTCGCATCGTCGTGCAGCGCCATACCTTCCACACTGGCGGCCAGGCCAACAAGGCGCCCGCCGTTGTCGAGCTGGTCCTCGACCCTGCGCGCCATTGCCTCGAGCGAGGACATCACTTGGGCATCATCCTGCTTGCGAAGGAACGCCGGGATCTCGAAGGCGTCGTCCGCAAGACTGAAGTGGATGTCGGCCGATGCAGCACTCGGCATGGCTCGCGAGAACATGGCCCGGGTCTCAAGGCTGTAGCTCGCAGCGCTTTCCCGCACCGTGCCGATTCCACCCCAGCCGGCGGCCACCATCGAGCTGACGCGGTGCAGTTCCCCCTGCTCGGTCGTCTTGTCGGCCGCTGCGCGCTGGTGCACCAGGATGCAGTTGGTCTGCTTTGACATGAGCTGGTACTGCACGGCCAGGGCCAGCGCATCGGACTCGGTACTCGCGCTCAGTCGGCGGGCCGCGGCGACCCTGGACAGTGAATCTCCCGGGCACGGAGCGTCTGCCTCGCCACGCGCAAGCTCAACTGTCTTGCCATTTGCATCGTCCGCGAGGAGCCGCACAGCCCCACCGTCGATCGCCTCGCTGAAGCCCGCGAGAGCGATCACCGTGTCGCCTCCGAACAGGCCGTGGGTGGGTCCGCTGGTCCAAACCGGGGCCTTGCCCCAATCGACACGCGCGCGGGTGAACTGCGGCTGGCGGATTCGGCTCAGCATTCGAAGCGCCGCAGCCTCCAGCGCCTCGCCCGGCGTCGCGAACTCGCAGGCACCACCCGTGGCCTCCGCCAGCGTACGCAGGACACCCTCGGCCGGCGCAGAGCCCACGCCAATCGCAAAGACGCGATGACCACTGGAACGTGCTGCAGCGACCATCTCGTCTGCCTGCCAGATCTCGCCGTCAGTGATGATCAGGACATCTCCACCTTCCTCCTCTTCAAGCACCGATAGACCAAAGGCTGCCGCAAGGGCGCCTTCCATCTCGGTTCCGCCGAGGTCCGCCTGCATGGTGTCGATCACCGAGCGGATGTGCCGAAGCGCCTGCGGCTTGCCTGCGGTCGGCTCGACCACGTGGTCGACCGTAGAACCGAAGCGGCTCATGCAGAGCCGATCCTGTTCGCCCAGTCCGTTGATGACGCCATGAAGTGCTGCACGAGCGGAGGCGATGCTGTCTCCGTTCATCGAACCAGAGCAGTCGACCAGCAGCTTCAACCCGATGCG
>JALHMT010000141.1 GCA_022843905.1 Rubrivivax sp. | reverse complement strand
TCTACTGGTACGGCGAGGAGGACGAGGAGACGGCACTCCAGGAATCCTGGGGCGACGATGCGGATGCGCGCGAGGAAATGCGAGCCGGGATGGTGACCCGTGCGCTGTTCGATGCCACCCTTCCGAAGTGGGCGCTGCCGGGCGCAGGCCAGCGTCGACCCTTGCGGACGCGACAGATCGCGGAGGCCGCCGAACTGGCGATCGGATCGGCCGGCCCGCGCATCCGGGGCGTCATCCAGGACGCGTGCGCGCTGATGCGACTGCGCCTACCCACGAGAGCGCCACAGGCGCAGGACCAGGAGGGCTACTTCATCGGATTCGCGGGCGTGCTGACCTGGCGCGACGACGACCCGGTCACCCCGCGCGTCGTCGACGACTTCGAGCAGATGGTCGGAGAGAGCGGCGAGTTCTTCGAGGAGAGCGGGACGTGCGAGGTCGACCTGTGCGGACCCGACGCGCTGCTTCGGTGGGTCAAGGACATGGAGCCCTGGTTCGCCGCCGTGCGGCTCATCGACAGCTTGATCTTCAGGCTCTCGGACGGAGACTGGTCCGATCACGCCAAGGTTGCGAAGGACTGGCCATGACGAAGGAACTCGAATTCCGCGTGATCGAGGAAGCGGTCGGCGGCGTGGCGCTGGACAGCGCGGTCCTGATCTACCGGGGTGCCAACAGCGCTACCTTTGCGACCGTCCACCCGATCCACCACGACGACGCGGGCGCAGCCACCATCCTGCCGGGCCGGCCGATGACCATGCTGGCCGTGGCGCGGCTCGCGAAGCGGCTGGGCAGCGCAAGGCGGCCGGGTGGCTTCGTACCGATGAACCTGCTCTACCAGGACCTCACGACGATGGCGTGGTGGGTGCCACCGGCACGGCGGCACATCTGGTTCCGCTGCACCGGCGGCGAACTCGGCGCCCCTGAGCGTGGGGAGTCGGTTCCGCACCCGGGGCTGGTCTTTGCCGCTACTTCGGACAGGACATGGCGCGTCTGGGCGGTCAAGGGCTGCGAGCGCCCTTCGGAGGCCACGCCGCTGTTCCAGGCGCCGTACTTCAACGTGTACGGAACGGGTGCGATCTGCCAGGGGAACGTGGATGTCCCGACAGGCGGGTTTGCTGGATCAGTGGCCGACCGGATCGAGGCATGGAACAAGGCCTTCTTCGACTCGTTCTTCACGCACCCCAACACCCAGGGGCCGCTGGTCAACTACAAGGGCGGGCCGTACCGGTTCTGGCGCGACATGCTCGATGGTCGGCACGCGGTCTTCCCGGAGTCGGCGCTGGTGCCGCTCGGCACGTCGCTCGCGCAGGTGCTCGACCGCCGAGGGCCGGATGGTGGCTGAAATCGGGGCTGATCCGCGCGACATCGCGCTGCAGCAGGCCTGTCCCTGCGTGAGCATGCCGATGTTCGGTCCATTGCCGACTCTCGCCTGCGGACAACGCATGGTGCTGGGGCGCAACGGGGTGTTCCTGCAGATGCGCACACCCTGGCTGGACTGCATCACGCGGGTCGGGCAACTGGCCGAGCGACTGCCGCTGCCCTACGGGCTGGTGCACGAGCGCATCGCGTTCGATTTCGGGGCCATCCCGATCCGACTGCTCGAACGCTTCATCGAACGGGCCAGGGAGGCGCTGCCGGACGAGGTCGCCGGCGCGCTCATCTACGACGAACGTCTCCGTTCGCTGTCGCTGCGCGTGCACGCGGGCCTCGATGTCGGGCGCGGCCACGTCCACTACCGGATCGACGACCTGCGGGAGGGCGAAGTGCTCGCGGTCGACCTCCACTCCCACGGCCTGCACGGGGCGTTCTGGTCGGCGAAGGACGACCGCGACGACAACGGCGTTCGGGTCTGCGGCGTGTTCGGCAACCTGGATCGTGCGAGGCCGACTGCGCGCTTCCGCCTCGTGCTCAACGGGCACTTCGTGAACCTGCCCAACCCCTGGAATTCAGAAGGCAGTGAGCTGGCTTGAAGAAGACGGCGCACCTTCGACACTGGTGGCAGCAAGACGAGGACCCGCATGGAACACCGAATCAATTCCACACTGTTGCGCGGCCGCGTTCGAGTCCATCTCGTCGGTGTCGGCGGCAATGGTGCGCAGATGGCGCACTGCCTCGCGAGGCTCGACCTGGCGCTGCGCGCACTCGGGCATCCGGCCGGGCTGCACCTCACGGCCTACGACGCTGACCGGGTGAGCGAGGCCAACGTGGGCCGGCAGGTCTACAGCCCGTCCGACATCGGACAGCACAAGGCCGTGCTGACCATCCACCGGCTGAACCAGTTCTACGGGCTGGACTGGGAGGCGCTGCCGACGCGCTACGCAGGCCCGCGCGCAGGTCACCCGGCCCCCGACATCGTCGTCAGTTGCGTGGACTCGGCCCGATCCAGGCGCGATGTCCACCAGGGGCTCTTCGGACACTGGACGGGCACGCGCTACTGGCTGGACCTCGGCAACACCGAGGCCACCGGTCAGATCGTGCTCGGCGAACCCCGGTGCCGGGGAGCGAAGGACGAGTGGGCCCGGTTGCCCTGCGTGACCGAACTCTTCCCTCAACTGCTCGATGAAGGGATCAAGGAAGACGACACGCCGTCCTGCTCGGTCCGGATGTCGCTGGCCTCGCAGGGCCTGTTCGTCAACGACATCGTGGTCCGGTGGGCCGGGCAGTTTCTCTACGAACTGTTCTCGACCGGCCTGCTGCGGCAGCACGGTGTGGTCGTGAACCTCGACGCCAAGCGCTGCGGCCCCATCGACGTCGACCCCGCCGTCTGGAAGCGATTCGGCGTCCGGCGCCGACGACCGAGAGGACTGAGCGAGAACTGAGCCGCAGGCCAGCGCAGCCACCGCGCGCGACGGAGTTTCCACCGGGATTCCTGCTGGCGCAGGCGCACCACGACCGGCACGATGGTCGGTGCTGCGCCGAAACCGGCCGTGAGCGGCATGTGCGGACAGAGACGGACAGGAACAGGGATGCAACTCACATCGGAACAGCAGCGCATCGTCAGTTCGGCAGCGGCGCGGCTGGCAGTCCAGGCCGGCGCCGGGGCGGCGAAGACGACGACACTGTGCGCCTACGCGCAGGCACGACCGGAGTGCCGGGTGCTGTACGTCGCCTTCAACAAGGCGATCCAACTGGAGGCCGCCACCCGGATGCCGGCGAACGTCAGCGCTCGCACGACGCATTCGCTGGCGTATCGCAAGGCTCGTGATCTGTTCGGTGACCGCGCAGGCGAGCGGATCGGCAGCACCTACCCCTCGACGGTGTCGCGTGCGTTCGGGTGCACCCCGCTGGCGGCAACGGCGGCCCTGCAGGCGATCCAGAAGTGGTGCGGTTCGCTGGAGGCGGAACTCGGGTCCGAACACCTGCCGGTTGACGTCGCATCCCGCCTGCCGGACCCGGCCGGCCTGGTGGCACTGGCCCGGGCCGTCTGGAAACGGATGGTCGACGCGAACGAGCGTGAACTCAATCTGCCCCACGACGGTTACCTGAAGCTGTACCAGATGGAGAAGCCCGCGCTGCGCGGATTCGACCTGATCGCGGTGGACGAGGCGCAGGACCTGAATCCGTGCACGTTCGACATCGTGCGACGCCAAGCCGTTCCGGTGGTGATGGTCGGCGATGCGGCCCAGGCCATCTACTCGTTCAGGGGTTCGACCAACGCCCTGACCCTCTTCGAAGCCGATGAGCGACTGCCGCTGACGCGGAGTTTCCGGTTCGGGCGTGGGATCGCGCAACTGGCCAATGCGCTGCTGGGACACTTCAGGCACGGTTTCGATCAACCGCTGGTGGGCGCCGGCGCGCCGCAGCGGACACGGTTCACGGTGGACACCGGCAAAGCGTTTGCCGTCATCGCGCGCACCAACGCGGTGGTCTTCGAGGAAGCCGTCGCCTTCCTCGATCTGAACCGGCGCTTCCACTTCGTCGGCGGCACGGAAGGCTACAAGCTGGAGAAGGCGCTGGACGCGTATCGGCTGTGGGTCGGCGAGCGCGGCCTGATGCGCGATCCGTACCTGCGGAGCTTCGGTTCCTTCGACGAACTGGTCGGGCTCGCCGAGGCTTCCGAAGAACCCGAACTCAGGCAACTGGTGCGTGTGGTCTGCGACTACGGCCACCAGATCCCGCGCCTGATCGAGGACATCCGGTCGCGTCACACCGACGTGCCCAAGCACGCCTGGGCGGACTTCGACGGCATCTACTTCTGCACCGCCCACAAGTCCAAGGGCCTGGAGTTCGAGCAGGTCTGGCTCGCCGACGATTTCATGCGCTTCTTCGAGGACGGGTGCGAACTGCGGCCGGACCAGGTCGACCAGGAGGAAGTCAACATCCTGTACGTGGCGCTGACCCGAGCGCGCGCCGCGATCCGGCTGAGTGAGTCCTTCGACGAGTGGCTGCGCCACAGGCGATTGCTGCCGACGTGACGGCTTGATGTACGGCCGGGCGGCCGGAACATGGGTACCTGTCTTGAAGGCGCTCCCCCATGTCGAAGCCGATCATCCGATACCTGCGATTCCACTGTCCGAGTCCGACCGCGATACCGCAGCCGAACCGCGATGGTGCGCTGGCGGTGGCAGCGATCAACGAGGACGCGCAACTCGCTCAGATGCTGGTGGTCGACATGCGGCGCTGGGATCGCAACAACGGCGCCAGCGTGCGGGAGGCCCTGGGTGTCCTGGTGTATGCGGCCCACCGTCGTCTCGTCGCTGGTTTCGGCATTTCGCTGGCCGATACCTTGATCGTGGAGTGGGACGGCGAAGACGCTTTCTTCAGGATGCGCGTCGAGGGCGAGGCGGCGCAGCGGGGTCCCGATGACGCCCCGGCCTGCGTGACGCGACGAGGTGAACATGGCGGGAGGTCTGCCTACCTTGCCTGGGCGAGACCAACGGGTGAGGCGATGCTTGGGAAGGTCGACGCCGTGGTGGGCGGGGTGTGGGCGGGGGTGGAAGGGTGAGGCGCGGTACCCACCAAAGTGTTGACCCTCTTGGTGGGGAGCGACCCCCTCGAAATGGCGGGGGACCCCCGATGGTGGGCGACAACCGTGCCCGTACCGGAAACCATTGCAGCCATGCCGGAGACGTGCCGGTCACGGAGGCACCCTTGAAGGCGAAGCAGATGGAAGTGATCAACATGCGCCTGGACTTCATGGCCATGGTCCTGACCGTCTTGGCGCGGTCCCTGCCGCCGCGGGAAGCCGCCCATGCCCTGCAGGTGATCGGAGAGCGGGTGCTGGAACAGTTGGGCCATGACCCAGCCCCTGAAAGCGCCGAGGAAGCGGTCGCCGCGGATCTCGCTCCGATCATCGCGGCCTTGCAGCAGCGCTGAAGCATGCGTGCCGGCAGAGAACCCAGTGCGTCCGAGCCGCAGCTGCGCGGGTCGTTGCGGTCTGGCTCTATTCGGGCCGCAGGCCCCATGCGGTAGCCAGTGCTTCGGCGAACTCGATGCAGTCTGCGTTCACCATGATGTTGAGCAAGTCCTCCCGCGTCGTCTTCGGTTTCCGGAATCGCTTGAGCATCCTGTCAATCACGACCGGCACGCCGGGCTCGGCATTGACCAGTTCCGCCAGAAACCGCCCGGGGCGGGCGACGCGAATCTTGGTGCCCGCAAAGGCAGACTGCGGCAGGTCTGTGACGTTGGAGGTCACCAGCACCACGGGCTCCCCGCCGTACACCGCCTTGCTGCGTTTGAGTGCGCCAGCAGCGACGTGTTCGTCCTTGGGGTCGGTGCGCCCGACGAACTGCGGGACGAGACTCTCGAAGCCGAGGACCAGTGCCTGAGGAAAGTGGCTCCGCATGAGCTTGAGCATGCGATCCACGCGAACGGCATCCAGCCCGAACCGGCCGTCGGGGTCGATCAGGTTACGCCGGGTCTCGTCCAACACGCCCTCTGACCAGTTCGTCTGTAGGAGCCCGGCTTCGCTCAGTTCGAGGAATATCGAGCGCAGGTACTCGGGAATGAGGATGTTCGCATCGAGGAAGACAACGGGCCGAACTCCCGGCACCACCAGCGGCGTGGCTGCGGCGGCCGAGGTCGCCGCCGTCCTTGCCTTCGCTGTCTTGGCCGGTGCGGACTTCTTCGTGCCGGTCACGGCGCCTTGGCTACCCAACGACGCGTCACCGTCTTCCTGGCCTCGTCGAGTTCGCGCTGCCGCAGATCGCCGTTGAATTCCTCGATCTCCTGAATGCCCTTGCGCATCTGCGTGTGCATCAGCGCACGCATGCGCAGCACCTCGGGCTCGGGAATCCGGCGATGGTTGGCGCCGGTTCGCATGACGCCCTTGAGTGTGCCGGCGTCGGCCAGACCGATGACGTAGGGCCGAGAGACGTTCAGGACCTTCGCGGCCTGCTCCGTCGTCAGGTACTTCGGGCCAGGCTCGGGAAGTTCGGCGGCTGTCGCAGGGCGCACGCGCAGGATCACCGCGGTGTTGTCCATCGGATCGAGCGACGACTCGACCACGAACTTCCGGTCGATGTTCTCGCCCTTTGGTCGGAACCGCAGCGTCTTGACCTGCATCCAGCCTTGCTGGTGGAGTCCCTCGTTGAGCTTGCGGCTGTACGACTGCAAGGTTGCCAGCTTCGCCGGGTCGATGCCTTCAGGAGGCGTGGTGCGGCCACGTGCCGCAAGAGACTGCGGCTGCTTGGACTTGGCAGGCGGTGACTTGGCCTTGCTTCGTGCAGCGGCCGACGTCGTATTGCGTTGTGTGGCGGCACGGGCACTGTTGAGCATGGCGAGAACAGTGCTCTCCAGCGTGCCGCCGGAGGACGGGGCGGTGAGCCCGAGCGCCATCACGCTCGGCTGCCTGGCCTTGAGGGGGGGACCCTTGACGGTTGTCTTGGCGGTTGTCATGGTGCCAGCGTAGCACCATCACCGCGAATTCGCAAATATCGAAAGCCGTGCGGGGTTTGGGGGGCGATCAGGCCTGCAGGTCCAAGTCACGCCGCAGGAACGGTGAAGCGCCCGATGGGTGTCGCGTCGTCCTGGCAAACAGACGGGGACTTGCGGGCGGAGAGAGCAGCAGCAGGGGCGAGGGGTGGCAGCTCAATGCCCGCGAGCCGCAGTGCGGTTTTCATGCAGGCTGGGCTGGATCGTCGGAAACTCTCGGCCGTGCTGTTGACCCAAGCAGATACGCACAGTGCAACGCAGAGCTTCGCCATGATCCGCCTCGGGAACCAGCTTCGCCTGACGGGCCGGGAGGTCGAGCGATTCACGCGGATCACCGGCATCGAGCCGGTGGGCGTGAAGTCGCTCGACGACCTGGACGATTACATCGGCCGGTGCAAGGACTACTACCAGGGCGCCTCTCAAGAGGCGCGCTTCCTGCGCTGGCTCCTGGACGAGGAACGCTCACGCTGCCTTTGCGCCGCGTGATTCCTCGTGCTGCCCCGCGATCGGCGTCGCGCCGTCGGCCGTCGCCGTGAACCTCTCGGCCGCTTTCGCGAACTCGGGGTCCCGGGTGAGGGTGCTGACGCGGGCCTTGGCGGGGTCCCTGCGTGCAGGGGGAAGCATCTCCACCGCGACGTCGCTGCCGATCGACAGCAGCGAACGCAGCAGGCGGAAGGGGCCGACGACCACGATGGTCACGACCGATCGCACGAAGGCACCAATGCGCTGGTTGCGCGTGTCGGCAACCTGACGTTCCCGCAGGGTCGTCTTCGCGCGCAGGTACAGCGCCAGGTGGCTGCGCCGGGCTTCGGCGTCGGCATCAAGCTGCTTGACCACTTCCTCGGCGGTGGGAGCTTGGCCGACGCTGGCGTACAGCTGGGCCCACGCACGGTCTTCGTCGGCCGTGCGGCGGTTCGACCCGGGGTTGAACTGCGCGGGAGGCTGTGCATTCTCGGGAGCTTCGGACATGGTTCTCTCCTTCGGAAGATGCGGAGACGAACCACCCCCGGCAGGGGACGACAGGTCCCCATTGGGATAGCATGGAAACGTTGCAACAGCGGCTGCGGTTGCGACACTCCACGGACAGGCCTTCACGATGAATCGCTCCGGCACTTCTCTTCGCGTGATCGATGGCGGCAGGGCCACGCTCGAAAGGGAACTGATGTGGGCGGCGGCACTGGGCCGGCCCACACTGGAATCCCTCTCGAGGCGCCTCACGCGCTCTTCGAACGC
>JALHMT010000140.1 GCA_022843905.1 Rubrivivax sp. | reverse complement strand
GCCAGGTCCTGCGGGCTGCGCTGGTGGTCGGGCAGGCGCAGCACCAGTTCGTAGCGGCGCGGGCCGTCGACGATCTGCGCACCGTGCGCGCCATCGGTCAGCGCCTGCAGCACGCGGATCGCCTCGCCCGGGGCCAGACCCATCTGCGCGGCCTTGCGGTGGTCCAGGCGCACGGTGATCTGCGGGATCAGCACCTGCTTCTCGACCGTGAGGTCGACCAGCCCCGGCACGCCGGCGAGCTGGCCGCGCATCTGCTCGGCCAGGCCTCGCAGCGTGTCGGTGTCGTCGCCGAAGATCTTCACCGCGACCTGCGCGCGCACGCCCGACAGCAGGTGGTCCAGGCGGTGGCTGATGGGCTGGCCGATGGCCACCTGCGCCGGCAGCGTCGACAGCCGCTCGCGGATGTCGGCCATGATGGCCTCGCGGTCGCGCGCCGGTCCGTCGCCCGTGCGCTTCAGGTCGACGTCGATCTCGGCCGAGTGCACGCCTTCGGCATGTTCGTCGAGCTCGGCGCGGCCGGTGCGGCGGCCCACCTGCGTGACCTCGGGCACCTGGCGGATCAGCGTCTCGGCCACCGCGCCGATGCGGTTGGCCTCAGCCAGCGACGTGCCCGGCTGCATCACCAGACCCAGCACCAGCGAGCCCTCGTTGAAGGCCGGCAGGAAGGCGCGCGGGAACTGCGGCACCGTCGCGGCGGCGCCGGCCACGGCCAGCACGGCCAGGCCGATGAGCAGCCTGGCGCGGCCGAACGACCAGGTCAGCACGCGGGCGTCCACCCGCTTGAGCCAGGCCACCAGCGGGCTGTCGCCGTGGTCCAGGCGCTTCATGGTCGGCAGCAGGTAGTAGCACAGCACCGGCGTGACCGTCATCGAGACCCCCATCGACGCCAGGATGGACACGATGTAGGCGATGCCCAGCGGCGTGAAGAGCCGGCCTTCGATGCCCGGCAGCGCGAACAGGGGCACGAAGACCAGCACGACGATGACGGTGGCATAGACGATGCCCGAGCGCACCTCGACGCTGGCCGAGCGCACCACTTCCAGCACCGACAGCGGGTTGCCGGCGGCCCGGTTCTGCTTCAGCCGGCGCAGGATGTTCTCGACGTCCACCACCGCATCGTCCACCAGCTCGCCGATGGCGATGGCCAGGCCGCCCAGCGTCATCACGTTGATCGACTGCCCCAGCCACTGGAACACCAGCGCCGTGACCGCCAGCGACAAGGGGATGGCGACCAGCGAGATCACCGTCGTGCGCACCGACAGCAGGAAGGCGAAGAGCACGATGGCGACCATGATGGCGCCGTCGCGCAGCGCCTCGGCCACGTTGCCGATGGAGGCCTGGATGAAGTCGGCCTGGCGGAACAGCACGCGCGGCTCGGCCAGGCCGGGAGGCAGGCCGCGCTTCAGCTCGGCCAGCGCCGACTCGATCTGCGCGGTCAGCGCCACCGTGTCGGCGGCGGGCTGCTTCTGCACGCTCAGCACCACCGCCGGCAGGCCGTTGTAGCCGGCGTCGCCGCGCTTCAGGCCGGCCGCGAAGGAGACGCTGGCCACCTGCTCCAGCAGGATGGCGCGGCCGTCCTTCCAGGCCACCGCGATGCCGGCCAGGTCTTCGACACGGTTGCTGCGCCCGATGTGCCGGATCAGGACCTCGCGGCTGTTGAGATCGATGAAGCCGCCGCCGGCGTTGCCGGCATAGCCTTTCAGGGCCTGTTCCAGCTGCGTCAGCGACACGCCGAACTGCGCCATGCGCGCGGTGTCGGGCGCCACGCGCAGCGTGCGCACGTCGCCGCCGATGGGGATGACCTGCGCCACGCCCGGAATCGACAGCAGCCGGGGCCGCAGCACGAAGTCGGCGTACTCGCGCGCCTGCATCGGCGTGGCCACGGGCGCCTTGCCGTCGCCGGGCGGGCCCGCCGATGCCAGGGGCAGCGCCACCAGCATGATCTCGCCCATGATCGACGACACCGGCCCCATCACCGGCGTGATGTCGCCCGGCATCTGATCGCGCACCAGCGCCAGCCGCTCGGCCACCAGCTGGCGGTTGCGATAGATGTCGGTGCCCCAGTCGAATTCGGCATACACCAGCGACAGGCCCACGCCCGAGGTACTGCGCACACGCGTCACGCCCGGCATGCCGTTGAGCGCCGTCTCCAGCGGGAAGGTGACGAGCTGCTCCACCTCTTCCGGCGCCATGCCGCCGGCTTCGGTCAGCACCGTGATCAGCGGCTTGTCGAGGTCGGGAAAGACATCGACCGGCGTGCGCCAGGCCGTCATCGCGCCGTACACCATCAACAGCGCCGCCACCGCCAGCACGAACAGGCGGTTGTGCAGGCTGTTGCGAACGATCCAGTTGAACATGATCGCCTTCCGGTCAGCGGATCTGGGCGATCAGAGGGGCGCCCTGGACCACGACGCGGTTGTCGGCACTCAGCCCCTGCGTCACCACCACGGTGCTGGCGTCCAGCGGGCGGAACTGCACCGGCTGCGGGATGAAGCGCTCGGCACCGGACTTGATCCAGACGATGGGCTCGTTGGAAGGGTTGCGCACCACGGCCTGCGCCGGCAGCACCACGCCCTGGATGCGCTCGCTGGACTGCACCACCACGGTGACCGGCTGCCCGATCGCCAGGGGCAGCGCGGCCGGCAACTGAGCAGACACCGATCTGCCCGGCTTCGACGCGCTCACGGCGAAGGTCAGCGGCAGCACACCGTCGCGCAGCACGCGCGACGCACCCAGCAGACGCAGCGTCACGCCGGGCAGGCCCTGCAGCGAAGCGCCGGCGACACGGGCCGCCAGGGTGGCGTCGGCGGTGGTGGCTTCCACCAGCATGCGGGCCGGGTCGATCACCTCGAACAACAGGTCGCGCGTCTCGATGACCTGGCCCGCGACGACGTCGGCCCGCGCGACGACGCCGCTCACCGGAGCCGTCAGGGCTTCCCGCGCAACCAGGCTGGCGCCGATGCTGCGCTCGCGCTCGGCCAGGCTGGCGGCCTCGCTGCGCGCCGCCTCGATCTCCTTGCGCGGCACCGTGCCTTCCAGGCCTTCCAGGCGCTGCACGCGCTGCTCGGCCAGTTGCCGCTGTGCCCGCAGGTCAGCCTGCTGCGCCTGCTGCGCCGCCAGGGCGAAGGGCTCGGCGTGGTGGCGCACGTAGGCCAGCACCTCGCCGCGCCGCACCGGCTGGCCGGCCACCGGCAGCCCTTTGGGGCCCGGCTCGATGCGTCCTCCGTGCACGGCCTGCACGCGGCCGCTGGCGTTGGGGTCCATGATGACCCGGCCCGGCATCTCGACCGTGGCCGCCGCTTCGGAGGCCGGCGCCAGCAGGGTCCTGATCGCCATGCGCCGCTGCGCCAGCTTGGGCACGTTGACGCTGCCGTCGGGCAGCCGGGCCAGGCCGGACGCATTCACCGCGGCGCCGGGCGCATCCAGGTGCTCGCCGTCGGGGCCGTGCGCCCCGGGGGCCGCCTGCGCCGGGGCCAGCCCCAGCAGGCTGGCGGCCAGCACCATGGCCAGGACGATCACCATCTCCCTGCAACGGACCGCGGCCCGCCGCTGCCCAGGCGACAAGAGTGTGCTCATCACAGACTCCCCTGCGCCAGGCCGGCTGCGCGGCGGCGTTGTCGCCACCAGGCGATGCCGCCGACGAGGCCCAGCGCCAGCACTCCCGCACCGATCAGGGCGGCGCGCTCCAGGTCGTGGTCGTGGGCGTCACCGTGCGCGTGGACGTGCCCATCGTCGCCATGAGCGTGACCGGGGCTGCGGGCTGCCCCCGCGTCTCCGAAGCCTTTCGCGGTGCTGACCAGGGTGGCGTCGAGCAGGTCGCTCTCGGCGCCGGCCACCAGCGTGAAGACCAGCCCGTGCTCGCCAGGCGCGGCCAGGGCCTTCACCAGGGCCGCATCGGTGACGGCGTAGTCGCCCTGCTCGGCACGGAACGCGGCGACGGCGTTCAGTGCACCGCTCTCGACCTCCAGCCTCGCACCCAGCACGGGCTCGTTGGTCTCGTAGCGGTCGACGACGATGGCCAGTTCGCCGGCGCGCAGTTCGGCCACCAGCTCGAAGGCTTCGGTGTGGGCCTCGACGCGCGGCAGGGCCGCTGCGGCGCGCAGGGGCGAGGGGGCGTCCAGGTGCTCGCCGTCGGGGCCGTGGGCGCCGGGTGCGGCAGCGGCGGGGGCCATCGTGGCCAGCCACGAAGCACACAGGGCGGCAGCCAGCAACCGCTGCAAGCGGCGGCGACGGGAAGGGATGTTCATGGCAGGAGCCCCAGGGTCTGTTGCAGTCGGGCATGGGCCAGGCCCAGCGCGGCGGTCTGTCGGGCGACGGCGCTGTCGGCCTGGGCCGCGGCGGCCAGCGCGCGCAGCAGGTCGGGCAGCGGCGTCTCACCGGCACGGAAGGACTTGTCGATCAGGGCGGCGCGTTCGCGCAGCAGCCGGGCGCGTGCGCTCTCGGCTTCGAGTTGCGTCACGGCCGATGCCCGCGATTCGCGCGCGGCAGCGGTCTGGCTGTCCAGGCGCTCTTGCAGGCGCTGCTCCTGGGTCTGGGCCAGGTCCCGCTCGGTGAGTGCCGCCACTTCCAGCGGCCGGTTTCTCTCGGGGGTGCCCAGGGGCAGGCGCAGGCCGACCACCACACTGCCTTTCGAGGCCTCGCCGCGGCCGGGCACGTCGTGCCGCAGGCCCAGGCTCAGCTCCGGGGCCTCGCGGCGCGACAGCTGCATCAGCGCCACGCGCTTGCGCGCCAGTTCGGTGGACAGCCGGGCCAGCTGCAGTTCGGGATGCCGGGCCACATCACCCGGCGGCTCTTCCCCGACGGCCAGCGCCGAGAGTTCCGGCACTTCCGCCATGCCCGTGAGCAGGGCCCAGTGCGACCGGGCGGCCATCAGCCGCTGGCGCACGTCGGCTTGCTGCGCGACGGCGGCCAGCTGCTCGGCCCGTGCCGCCAGTGCGTCGGCACGGGCCAGGTCGCCGGCCTGCACGCGGCGGTCGACATCGTCGGCCAGCTGCTGCAAGGCCTGCACCTGGCCGTCGGCCCCGACCGCCTCGGCCCGCAAGGCGGCAACCAGCCAGGCCGCCTCGCGCAGCTCCCCCGCCAGGTGCAGACGGGCCACCTGTTCGGCGGCCGCGGCCTGCGCCGCCAGGACCTCGGCCGCGCCCGAGCGGGCGGCACGCTGGCCGGGCAGCCACAGCGGGACGGCCACGCCGATCTCGGTTTCGCGGCTGCCGGCGCTGTGCTGCAGGCGGTCGTCGCGATGGCTCAGCTGCAGCGACGGCGGCGCGGCCCACAGGCCGCCGGCCACCGCGCGGTCTGCCTCGGCACGGCGACGCTGGCCTTCGCTTTCGCGTGCAGCCACGGCGCGCTGCCAGGCGGCGTCCAGCGCAGCGCCCAGCGTGGCGACGGCGGCCTGCCGGCCGGCAGCAGCGGTGACATGCTGGGCCCAGACGGGCGCACCAGCGAGACTGGCAGCCGTCATGCAGGCCGCCAGCCAACGGGAAGCTTTCACGATGCTCTGATCCTGACGATTCGGCACCCGGCGCGATGGCCTGCGCTGCCCGCCTGCGGGCGGGCTGGAGGCCGGTGCGGGCCGGTGGAGGCCGGGCGTCCATGGGTGGACGCCCGCCGCGAAGGCGGGTCAGGCGTGCGGGCGAGGGGGCCTGAGCAGGCCGTCCGGTGCAGGACCGGGCACGAGCATCTCGTGCTGGCCGCCCGGGGCGGGCGAGCCCGCGGGCGCAAAGATCCGCGGGGCGTCGAGCAGCAGCGCCGTCGTCGAGCTCACCTGATCGCCGAGCACGTGCTGCACCGCTTCCTTCGAATCGTCCAGGTGGTAGCTGCCATCGTCGTGGTGATGGTGGCCTTCTCCATGCCAGTGCAAGGCGGCATGCTCCAGGTCGACGAGGAAGTTCACCGTCGAGCCGACACCGGCCATGGCCAGCGACTGCCAGAGCATGGCCAGCAGCATGGCGAGGAGAACGAGCGGACGACGCATGGTCGCCGGAGTTTATCCAAGCGGCTGCCTGCCGTCCTGGCCGGTCTTTCCGTCACGGTCCCCGAGCAGATCCTGCACGTACCACAGCTGGATCATCACCAGCCCGACGGCGGCCAGGGGCGCTGCGAAGATCAAGCCCATCGCACCGGCCACCACGCCCAGGATCACCTGCACGCCCAGCGTCAGCGCCGGGGGCAGGTCGACCATGCGCTGCTGCAGCACGGGGGTCAGCACGTAACTCTCCAGCGCCTGGATGGCGGCATACAGCAAGGCGACGTAGAGCAGCGTCTGGGGACCGTCCAGCAGCGCGATGAGGGCCGCAGGCAGCAGCGAGATGATGGGTCCGATGTTCGGGATGAAGGACAGCAGCGCCGCGACGACACCGAGCACCAGCGCCAGGTCGATGCCGATCAGCCACAGGCCCAGGGTGGTGAGCACGCCGATGACCAGCATGGCCGTGAGCTTGGCACCCAGCCACGACGCCAGCGCCGACCGCACGGCCAGCAGCACCTCGCGGGCGCGTGCCCTCTTGTCGAGCGGCACCAGGCGCAGCACGCCGTCGAGGTAGAGGCCCGGCGCGATGGCCAGGAACAGGCCGACGGCCAGCGCGATGACGAAGTGGCCGACCGCGCCGAAACTGGAAGCAAAGAAGCTGCCGAGCACGCCGGCAGCGTCGGAACCATCGGGCACCAGAGCCTGCATGCGCTCCTGCTGCTCGAGGATGCGCCGTGTCCACTCCGACTGCTGCAGGCGCTCCAGCAACTGACGTGTCGCCTGGGGAATGCGCTCTGCGAGCTGGCCCGCCTGGTCGGCCACGGCAGGCGCTGCGACCCAGAGCCCGACGCCCAGCAGCGCCAAGGGCACGAGGACGGAGATCGCGAGCGCGATCCGGTAAGGCAGCCCGGTCCGGCCCTGCACCCAGCGCGCGGTGCTGTTGAACAACACGGCGAACAAGAGGCCGCCGAAGAGCGCGAAGAAGGCCTCCGACGCACGGAGCAGCAGCATCACCGCCAGCACGACCAGCGCAACGACGCCGGCCTGCACCAGCGTCCTGGCGGCTATCTCAGGGCCGGTCGTGGCGCGTGTCGCGCCACCGTGCGTGTCGCCATCCGGCAAGGGCTTCTCCTGTGCATGCGTGGAGGCCTGAGGGGATGCCGCGATGACGCGCGCGCTCTCGGGATGAGTGTCTCCAGGTCCGTCCGAGCACCCGGCGGCAAACGGCGAGCCCGCTGATGCGCCGGGCTCGCCGGGCCGGCGACTGACGACGGCCGGCGGCTCAGTTGCTGGCGAAGCAGTAGAGCTTGCCCGACCCGCCCGTGCGCACCAGGGCTTCCTGGCTGCAGCCTGCGCTCTGGTGCGAGAAGTTCCAGGACCTGGCCCAGTTCTCGGGCAGCGGACCGATGCGGTCGTGGTGACCGACGATGGCCGAGCCGTCGGTGCTGCTGGTCCAGGCCTTGCAGGTGGTGTCGGTCTGCGGGGCGAAGGCGGTGCCGTCGGCCCGCGAGCCGGTCAGGATGTCGTGCTCGTTGGGCGTGTCGCCGCGGCCCCTGACGACATTGCCGCGCTCGTCCAGGCCGGTGTCCTTGTTGATGTGGTTGCCGTTGTGCAGGTGCGCCACGTCGCGCGCGATGAGCTGGCCCTTGGCGTTGAACCAGGGTCCGGCGCCGATGCGGTCACGCGCGTTCACCGACGCCACGCCCTGCGGATTGCCGGCGCCGGGGAAGGCGCCGGGCACGCTGAGATAGGCGCGCCAGGTCTTGCCGCCGGCGCCCGCCGCAGCGGCCAGCTTCTGGCAGTGCGCGTCGGCACCGGCCAGCCCGCCCAGGTTGGCACCGTTGCCGCTGCCCACGCTGGTGATGAAGAAGCTCATCGGGCCGGTGGTGGGCGCCGAAGCGCAGGCGGTGAGCAAGGCCGCACTGGCGGCGGCAAGGGCAACGAGAACGCGTCGGGGGTGCATGGTCTGACTCCTGGATGTTGTTGGGACGGCGGCGGGCAGACCCGCACTACGGTTGTACGCGCGACCGTGGCGGATTCATCCTCGGGGTGTACCCGCATGACCGGCAGCCGCCCGGCGCCGCACCCGGCGGCTCAGGGCTGCAGGGGCCGGCACATCGCCGCCTGCCCGGGCGTGCAGCCGCCGGTGCAGACCGCCTGGCCGTAGCGGTCGCGCGCCGCGGCGCCGCCGGTTTCCTTCGAACACATCACGCGGTGCTGGAGATCGGTGACGCAGCGGCCGGCACCGCACTGCGGCAGGCCGGCGGCGTCGAGCG
>JALHMT010000139.1 GCA_022843905.1 Rubrivivax sp. | reverse complement strand
TTGAAGTGGGGCAGCGGCGACGAGGGCGCCACGTGCGGCTGCAGGGACACGACGGCGGCCAGCGACAGCGCCAGCACCGCCGCCGACGCCGCCGTGCCGCGCCACAGCAGCGCCAGCAAGCCGCCGGCGGCCGCGACGGCGGCGGCCGCCTTCCAGGCCAGCGCCGCCGGGCCGGCAGCCAGGGCCTGGGCGAACAGCCAGACGGCGCCGGCGTTGGCCGCCAGCAGCAGCAGCAGCAGGCTGTCGATATCGCGAGGGTGCCAGGACGGTGTCTTCATGGGAGGGGTGGATCGCTACGGTGCCAGGCTCCCCTGCCGCGGCGCGGCAGGGGCCCGTGCAGGACTCCCCGTGGCTATCGGCTGCGGGCTGCGGAAACTTGAACGCCGGCGTCGGCCGGCCGCGCGGCGGTGCGGCAAATGAGGGGCGGACACCCTTCTTATCGCGCGGCCTGCCGTCGCATGACACCGCACAGTCGCGGCAACCCTCCATCCACTGCCGCCATGAAGAAGATCCTCATCGTCGAAGACCAGGAAGACATCCGCGAAGTCATCCGTATCACGCTGGAGCTGGAGAAGTACGAACTGCACGACGCCGTGGACGGCGCCGACGGCCTGCGCAAGACGCAGCAGATGCGGCCCGACCTGGTGCTCAGCGACGTCATGATGCCGGGCATGGACGGGCTGGAGCTGTGCAAGCAGATCAAGGGCGACCCGGCACTCAGGCGCACCAAGGTCGTGCTGCTGTCGGCGCGCGGCCAGCCTGCCGACCGCCAGGCCGGCATCAGCGCCGGCGCCGACGCCTACCTGTCCAAGCCCTACGGGCCGCTGGACCTGCTGGCCACCGTCAAGCGCGCCATCGGCTGAGCCGGCGCCTGGGGCACGGGCACGGACCCGGTGCGCGTGGGTGGCGCGAAACGGTAGATGCTGTCGTTGAGGTGGCGCACGACGTCGTCGATGTCGCTGTCGCTCCAGCCCAGCTGCTGGGTGGCCTGCCAGCGACGCACCTGCGCACGAAGACTGGCCAGATCGACGGCCACCCGCTGCTCGCGCCAGTGCATCTGCGTGGTGTGGCAGGCCACGCAATGGTTGTCGTAGAGCAGCTTGCCGCGTGAAGGCGCCACGGTTTGCGCCACAACAGGCTGTACCAGGCACAGCGCGAGCGCCGCAGCCAGCACGGCGCCGTGCTTCGAGGGACGGCCCCCGGGTCGGACGGTCAGCGGGCGCGGCATCGGCAGGCTCCGGTCGGTGCGGGCCTCATTGTGGGCTTGCAGATGCCGGCGCCGACTGGATCCAGGTCAAGGGCTCGCACAACGCCGCTTCCAGGGCCGTCACGTAGCGCCCCAGGTGCACACCGTCCATCAATGCGTGGTGCACTTCCACCGAGACCGGCAGCCACAGCCGGGCGCCGTCGGGCTCGGCGCGACCGAAGGCCAGCTTGGGTATGGAGTCCTCGCGGCCCCAGTTGCGCGCGTGCGAGAAACTCGTGAAGTGCAGCCAGGGCAGGGTCGTGAAGTGCAGCAGCGCGGTGTCGGTGAGGGGCGTGAAGGCCGCGTCGCGAGCGCGCGCCGCCTCGATGCGCTGGCCGGCCTGCGCGGCGAAGACAGCGAAGCTGGGCGCGTGTTCGAGGTAGGCGAAGGAAAAGCTGTCGTCGTCGCGCAGCACCGTGGTGCTGGCGTGCACCACCGGGTGGATGCGCACGCGGCCGCCTTCCAGGCGCAGCCGGAAGGGCTGCTGCTCGTTGGCCACGCGCAAGGCCAGGTAGTACAGGGCCAGCGACAGCCCGCCGCCGGTCCCCGGCGACTGGGCCAGCGCCTGCTTCAGGGGCGCCACGTCGAGGCGGGTGCAGACGTTGAAGTAGGGCTTGTCGAAGCCGCGGAAGAACTCGAAGGCGTCGCGCCGCGCCCAGCGCTCGGTGTCCAGAAAGTCGGTCATGGGGCCATGCTAGCGGGTCGGGCGCGCGGTCCGGGTGAACGCTGGCGGCGGCGCAGCGGCCGCTCGGGGCGGAGGGCTGCGCGTAGAGTACGGCGCCCTGCCCCTGCCGCGACCGTCATCCCATGCTCGTCACCATCGCCCCGCAAGTGCGCCTGTTCGTCGACATCGAAGGCTGCGGCCTCGTGCCCGACGGCCCGCAGATGCGCCAGAAGCCCACGCTGATCCTGCTGCACGGCGGACCAGGTTTCGACCACACCTCTTTCAAGCCGCTGTTCAGCCAGCTGGCCGACGTGGCGCAGATCGTCTACGTCGACCACCGCGGCCATGGCCGCAGCAGCGCCAGCGCACCCGGGACCTGGACGCTGGACACCTTCGCCGACGACGTCGTGCGCCTGTGCGACGCGCTGGGCATCGAGCGGCCCATCGTGCTGGGGCAGAGCTTCGGCGGCTTCGTGGCCCAGCGCTACCTGGCGCGCCACCCGGGGCACCCGGCGCGCGTGGTGCTGTCCAGCACCTCGCCCCGGATGGCACTGGAGCGCAAGCTGGCGATGTTCGAGCAGCTCGGCGGCCCCGAGGCGCGCAGCGCGGCCGAATCCTTCTGGCTGCAGCCCGGCGAGGCCACCTGGGCCGAGTACGAGCGCCTGTGCCGCCCGCACTACAACCGCACGCGCCCGACCAGCACCGACGCCAGCCGGCGCGCGCACTTCACCCCAGAGATCCTGTTCACCTGGTCGTCGCGCGAGATGCCGGCGATGGACCTGCGGCCGGGCCTGGCGAACGTGCGCTGCCCCGTGCTGGTGATGGCCGGCGGCCGCGACCCCGTGACGCCGCTGGCCGATGCACTGGACATCGCCGCGGCGATCCCGGCGCCCTGGGGACGCCTGGTGACCTTCCCCGACGCCGGCCACGGCGCCTGGCGCGACGACCCGGCGCCGGCCATGGCCGCGCTGCGAGAGTTCATCAGCGCGGTCGGGTGAGTGCCCCGGCCGGCGCCCGCCGGAACCCGGCTCAGCGCCTGCGCAGGCCCAGCCACATCACGGTGGCCACCACCAGCAGACCGCCGCCGACCTGGATCGGCGCGATGGTCTGTCCCAGCAGGGCCCAGGCCAGCACCAGCGCGAAGATGGGCTCGACGTTCATGATGGCCGAGTTGCCCACCACGCCCAGGCGCGGCAGCACCGTGAACATGATGGTGAAGGCGGTGCCGTAGAGGAAGGTCAGCGCCGCCAGGCCCCACCATCCGGGCGCGGCGGTGGGCAGGTGGAAGCCCCCCTGCGCGAGCCCCGCCACGAAGGCCAGCACGCCGACCATGCCCATGGTGAGGGCCGTGCGCAGACGGCCGTCGACGTCGGCCACCTCGTGCTGCGTGAGCACCAGGGCCAGGCCGAAGGTGGCCGCCGCCGTCAGCGCGAAGGCCACGCCGGCGCCGATCTGCCCCCAGTGCGCCGCCGCGCCCAGGCCCGACGCAGCGCCCAGCACGTCGAGCGCCAGCGCCAGGCCCAGCAGCATCACCGGCATGGCGCGCAGCACACGCGGCTCGGCACGGTGGCCGTAGACCACGCGCGCCCACAGCGCCGTCCACAGCGGGTAGGTGTTGAAGGCCAGCAGCGCCAGCGCCACCGGCAGCCGGGCCACCGACGAGTACAGGGAGTAGCTCTGCACCGCCAGCAGCAGGCCGATCCACGTCAGGTGGCGCCGCTGGCCCGGCTTGAAGGACAACGGCAGCCTCTGATGCCAGACCAGCGCGCCCACCACCGCCGCGGTGACCAGGCTGCGACAGGCCACCGCGGTGATCACATCGACGCCATGGTTGAAGGCCAGCCTGGCGCCCACGTGGTTGGCGCCCATCATCAGCGCGATGAGCAGCAGGGTGGCGAAAGCGGTGAAGGGCAGGGCGCGTGACGACGCGTCGGAGGGAGCGGAACCAGCGGACATGCGGTGATTCTGGGGCCGGCATGCCGACCAGCCGGAGCCACCCACAGGCTCGGGACTGTCGGCCTGCCTGACAGTCGCGGCGGCCCGCGGCCCGGCGGGGTACACGTCACCCTCACGTCACCTTCGGCCCGACGCCAGTGCACGCGCCCTGCTGGGGCCCGCGCCGGCACCGGCAGCGGCATTGGCCTTGCAGCGAACGCCAAGTCACGCCGACAAGGTGTCCACTGGAGTCCACTGCATGAAAAGCTCTCTTCCCCCGACCCACTCGCTCGGGCGCTCGCTGCGCAAGCTGCACCGCGCGGGCCTGTCGTGCATGACGGCCGCAGCGCTGGCTGCCCTGGTCAGTGCGGCCCAGGCCGCTGTCGTCACGCTGGGTCCCAACCCGGTCGCGCTGCCCGACTGCCCCGATCCCGTTCTGCCGGGCAGGTGCGCGATCGATACGGCGGCCCAGGTCGTCGGCCCCGTGGGCAACCTGTCGGCCGTGCGCATCGGCCAGAGCGGCCAGGGCAGTCTGCTGATCGGCGACTCCGCGAACCTGTCCGTCAACCGCCTGGACCTCGCGCCCGGCGTGCCGTTTGTGCCGGATGTGGTGGTGGGCGACAACGTGGGCTCGATTGCCAGCCTGGTCGTGCGCGGAAGCGGGCGACTGGACGTCACCGTGCCAGCGGCCTTCCCGTTCAACGGCGGCCTGGTGATCGGACCCTTTGCCGCGCCGCAGGGCCACGTGGGCGCGTCGACCACGATGGCCATCATGGATGGGGGCCACGTACGAGTCGAGAAGCCGGGCGGCACGGGCGTGGGATCGGCCGTCTTCGTGGGGCAGTCGGTGGGCTCGAACAGCAGCCTGTTGCTGGACGGGGGCATCGGCGCTTTCGGCGTTCCGGCACTGGGCGCGACGCTGGACACCACGGGCAACCTGTCCATCGGCCGCCTGGGCACGGGCACCGTGACCCTGTTCCGCAACGCCAGGGCATCGGCGAACCTGGTGGTCATGTCGACCGTGGGCGCGGCGGGCAGTTCCTTCCTGGGCGTCGGTGTGAACTCGACACTGACCGCCGCGGGCATTCTGGCGGGCATCGGACTCAGCCCCACCGCGCCCGGCTTCGATCCCGCCAGCCCGAACCATGGCTCGGCGCTGATTTCCGTGCGCGACACCGGCTTCATCAACGCCGCCATCGTCCTGGGCAAGGGCGGTACCCTGATGGGCAACGGCGTCGTCGGTCCGCTGGTGTCGAACTTCGGCGGCACCATCCGACCCGGCTTCTCACCCGGCAAGCTGACCATCGCCGGTGACTATGCCGACGTGGGCGGCCATATCGAGATCGAGATCGGCCCGAACGGCTCCGACTTCCTCGACGTGCTGGGCAGCCTGTCGCTGGACGGTACCTCGGTCGAGTTCAGGTTCATCGACGGGTTCGCCCCCGACGCCGGATTCAGCTACGACTTCCTCGACGCCGGTGCCCTGCTGGATCTCAGGAACCTGCGCTACAGCTTCAGCGGGCTGCAGCCCGGGTTCGAGTTCAGCGTGCGCAGCGACCCCAACAGCGGGGTGCTGAACTTCACGGCCCTCACGGCCGGCGCCACCGTGCCGGAGCCGGGCTTGACCGGCCTGCTGGGCCTGGCCGGCCTGGCGGCCTGGGCTGCGCGGCGCCGAGGCCGGTCGGCGAGGCTTGCCAGCGCGGGCGCCTGACCTCCACACTCGCGCGGGTGAGACAGCCCAACGACTCGTCACCCGTTGCCGACGCGCCCCCCTCCTGGGCCCTGATCGACTCGGAACTGTCGCGCCTGGCGGCCAGCGCGCTGTTCCGCCGCTCGCCGCGCCACCTGCGCTTCCTGCGCCATCTGGTGCAGTGCACGCTGAAGGGCGAGTCGGCACGGCTCAGGGAACTGGCACTGGGCGTCGAGGTCTTCCTGCGTCGCGCTGAGTGCTTCGACCCGCGACAGGACAGCATCGTACGCGTCGAGGCGCGCCGGCTGCGCCAGAAGTTGTCGCGCTGGTATGCAGGCGAGGGCGCCGACGCCCGGCTCGAGTTCGTGCTGACCGCTGGCCGATACGACGTGCAGCTGCGTCGAAGGTCAGCGCCGACGCAGCCGCGGGGATCGGTCGCCGTGTTCGAGCTGCCACCCTCGCCCCTGCTGGGCGCCGCGCTGCAGGCCACACTGGCCGCCGAGCTGGCGGCGGCGCTGGCGCGCCTGAACGGCTTGCGCGTGGTGCGCGGCGGCGCGCCCCCGGTTGGTGGCGATGGCGCGGCCTTGCAGCACGCGCAATCCCTTCTGCAGGTTGAACACGTGGTGCTGGGCGAGGTAGGGGCAGCCGGAGACGAGAGCGTTCTGCGCCTGCGGGTGCTGCGCTGCGAAGACGCCGGCGAGTTGTGGTCGCGCCGCGCGCTGCTGGGCTCCGACAGGAGCGCAGCCGGGCTTCACACGCTGGAGACACTCGAGAGTCTTGCAAGAGGCATCGTGTCGGCACTGCACCGGGACGCGGCCCAGCGCCAGCTGCAGCGTGTCCATGTGGCAGGCAGCCATCCCCTGCTGCGCGCGCTGGCGCATGGTGGACCGACCGCGCCCGGCCTGGAGCTGCTGGGATTGGCGCGCATCGCGCTGCGACAGAACGACGTGCAGGGTTGCCGCAAGGGCGTGCAGCTGTCCGACCAGGCAGTGGCGCTGATGCCCGGACACGCGCCCGCCTTCGCGCTGCTGGCCGATGCGCTGATCGCCACCGTCGGCATGACCGTGTTGCCGCCCCTGCCATCGCTGCAGGCGGCCCGGCGTGCCGCCGAGCGCGCCATCGAGCTCGACCCCGACCTGGCCGACGCCCACGGCCAGCTCGGATTCCTGCTGGCCGTGCACGAGCGCGACTGGCCGCAGGCCGAAGCGCGACTGTTGCGGGCCCTGCAGCTGGCTCCGGCACTGGCTGCTGCACATGCACGCTACGGATGGTCGCTGATGATGCACCGTCGTTTCGACGAAGCACGCGCCTGCTACCGCGAAGCGCGCGACCTGGACCCCCTGTCGCTGCTGTATCGCGCGCACGAAGCCCTGATCGCGATCTACCAAGGCCACCACCAGCAGGCCGAGATCTCGCTCGATGCGGTGCTCGACGTGTCGCCCGGCCACCTCCTCGCCGGGGCCCTGCGCGCCGCCCTGCTGCTGTACACCGGTCGCGCCGACGAAGCCCTTGTCGCCTACCAGGCGCTGCAGCAACGCGCGCCGGGTCTGTCGATCGGCCGCTGCGGCATGGCACAGGCGCGCGCCATGCTCGGCGACGACGCGGCCGCACGCCTTTTGCTGCAGGGCCTGGTGGCCGATCACGCGGCGGGCTACGTGTCGCCCTACCAGATCGCCATGGTGCAGGCGCGCCTGGGCGACGAGGCCCAGGCCCTGCACTGGCTGGCCGACGCCGCGCGGCAAGTCGACTTCAACTACGCCTGCATCGCGGTCGACCCGACCTTCGACGCACTGCGCAGCCGGGCCCCGTTGCAGAGCTTGATGCGCGACACCGGCTTCGAGCACGTCGCGGGCACTTGAGATGGGCGCGCCGCCCCCGCCCGGCAAACCCGCGGCAACGCTCCGACCCGGCCAGTCTCGCCGCAGTCGGCGGCGCCATCACCACCACGTCTACGTCGTCGAGCTCGACGACCGCGTGTGGAACGAGGCGCGCTTCCGCCAGGCCAACCCCGACCACCAGCTCGGCAAGCCCTTCGTCTACGTGGGCATGACCGGGCTCGATCCCGACCTGCGCTTCGACAGGCACAAGGCCGGCGTGCAGGCCAACCGCTTCGTCCTGGAGTACGGCCTGCGATTGCTGCCCGGCCTGTACGCCGTCTACAACCCCATGCCCTACGAGGCCGCACGCGACATGGAAGTGGAACTGGCCATCGGCCTGCGCGAGGCGGGCTACGGCGTCTGGCAGGCCTGAACGCACCGAGGTGAGCCCCCGGGAAGGTTGGTCGAGCCGGGCCACGGACACGCGGCGCCAGCGTCATCCGGCCGCCCGGCACGGCTATGCCGCTACAGGCAGGCCGTTCTCGGCTAGTCTCGGGGGCACACAATGCCATACCGGACCGGGTGGCGCGCGCCCTGCGCGCTCCTGGCCCACCGAACAGGGAGCACCGTCAGGATGGACATCTTCTACTACTGGAAAAACTTCGAGGCCGACCGCAACGCGGGCCGTGTCGGCACCATCAAGTCGACGGCCGAGAAGCTGAAGATGTTCACCGACGCCAGCCCCGACGGCATCTGGGCCTTCGGTTCGCCCATGGGGCGCAAGCACGAGCTGCAGCTGCTGGCGCGCCTGCAATGCGCCGTGCGCCAGTCGACCAGCGGCGCCATCGTGTACGAACCGGAACACCCCGCCTCGGTGGCCTACGACGGCGGCGCCGAAGAGCACGTGCAACAGATCACGCAGTGGGTGTCGCGTCACTTCCCGCGCATGTGCCTGGCCAACTTCCA
>JALHMT010000138.1 GCA_022843905.1 Rubrivivax sp. | reverse complement strand
GCAACGCGAGATAGGTCATGCGGGGGAGCGAGCTGACGTCCAGGACAACGTCCGTCTGCTCAGCGATGTGGCTGAGCACCTCGTGCGTGGCCAGACGCAATGCATTGCTGGCGCCGATGCCCGATCCATCAGGGGACTGCTTGGGCGGTTGGTCAGGACATGTACAGGCCGTGCACTATGGCGACGTGCACGTACCAACGCTTCAGTGATGTCGGGATTCTTTCCTTCTGCCGAGATCAAGAAGACAGGGCTCGCGGAAGCAAGTGTTGGATTGCAGATGAGCTCAAGCGGCGTGGAGGGGCGGGAGACTCGACCAGTGAATGTCTCGTGTAGGTTGCACAGCAACGACGCGACCGTGAACGATCCTCCTGAGCCCACGCCTATTACGCTGGACTCGCTGGCGCCTTGAATCGCTGCCTTGAGGCGAGTGATCGCGAGTTCTGGCGCAGCCAGCGCGACGCGGTACGTTTGCGCTAGCTGCTGCAGTTCTTGTTGATAGTGAGATGGAGACATTGCGTAGCGGTTGCCATGCTCAGGGCGCGGAGACCAGTTCTCCTCGTGTGCGCGGCGATCGCTTGGACGACTTTGCCTCTACTGCGCGCCTTGGGGCAGCGGATTTCGCTTGCTGCAGTTCATCGCGAACTTCCATCAACAGTACGCCGAGCATGTTCTTCCCCTTGCCATTCACCTCGCCCCACAGACGATTTACAGCGTTGTCAGTGGTGCCGACTTCTACTAGGCGTGCATTGCCTGTCGAGAGCAAAAGATCCCGCAGCGCAGGATGCTGAGAGAACTTGGCGCGAAGCACGCCACGCATCCGATCGAACTTGATCTTCGACCAGTTAGGCACGATGTCCCACGTGTACAGGCCATGGGCGGCCATGGCCACAAGCGATGGTGTCGGCGCGCTGAGGATCCAATCCCGAACTGCTGCCTTGGCTGCCTTGCCAGCTTGATACGCGTGCTCCGCTGTAGGAAAGACTTGGTCCTCGAAGGTAACCGGGGTACGGTGGAGATTGCTGAAGACGCCGTACGGCTTTTCGTTGGAACGGTAGAACCGAATCTCAGCCTGTTGCACTGGCACCGGTGCTGCCACTTTGACGTCGACCTTCGCCGTCTTCTTCATCGCGTCTCCTTTGTCGGTGTCTTGGTGGGGTACAGGTTCAGGCTTTTGCAGTAGTTGATGAGCAGCACCTCGACCAAGTTGGTCAAGCTCCGCCTGTCGTGTTGCGCCGCGAGTTCCGCAGCGGCTTTCACGGCAGGGTCCACGCGTAGCGTGACTGTTGCAGTCTTGATCTTGGGGCGCCCGCGAGGCATTGCTTGCTGTACTGCACATTGATGGATTAATGGCGGCAAATGTACTGCACTTTTGCATCCACGAGAATGCCGTGGGAAGGTATGCGTCGATGGTTTCGTGCCCCTTGCAGTGCGCTGTGCTCTAGTGAAAATCCCGGCTGCTCGTCGCCAGCCCACCGAGCAGCGCCGTCAGATCCTCGACATGCCCGGCGATCAGGTTGCGCACATCGCCATCGCGCTGCCAGGTGCCCTTCACCGCCATCAGCTTTGAACGCAGCAGCGGCCCGCGCAGCTGCGCCTTGAGCTTGGGCCACACGATCACCTGCACGCTGCCGGTCTCATCCTCCAGCGAAACGAACATCACGCCCTTGGCGGTCTCAGGCTGCTGCCGCACCGTCACGATGCCGCAGGCCCGCGCCAGCCGGCCGTCGGGCAGGTCGTGCAGCTCGGCCGCCGTGCACCACCCCTGCTTGGCCAGCACCGGCCGCAGGATGGCCAGCGGATGCCGGCGCAGCGTGAGGCCCGTGGCCGCGTAGTCCCAGACGACCTCTTCTCCCTCGGGCGCCGCCGGCAGTTCGAGCTCTTCCTCGTTGACCGGCGCCTGCTTCAGCAACTGCGGCGCCGAGCGCTGCCCCGCCGCCTCCCAGACCTGCTGTCGCCGGTGGCCCGCCAGGCTCATCAACGCATCGGCCGCGGCCAGCAGCGTCATCTCGTGCTGCTCGATGTTGGCGCGCCTGGCCAGGTCCTCGGCGCCGTCGAAGGGCCGCTCACGTCTGGCCTCCAGGATGCGCAGCGCCGACTCGGCCTTCAGGCGCACCACCAAGCGAAGCCCCAGCCGCACCGCCGGCGGGTGCGGCAGGCCTTCGAGCGTGCAGTCCCACTCGCTGCACATCACGTCCACGCGCCGCACCTCGACGCCGTGGCGCTTGGCGTCCTGCACCAGCTGGCTGGCCGAGTAGAAGCCCAGCGGCTGGCTGTTGAGCATCGCGGCCAGGAACTCGGCCGGGTGGTGGCACTTGATCCAGCAGCTCGCGTATACGAGCAGCGCGAATGACGCCGCGTGGCTTTCCGGGAAGCCGTACTCCGAGAAGCCCTTGATCTGCTCGAAGATGGCTTCGGCGAACTCGCGCTGGTAGCCGCGAGAGGTCATGCCGTTGACGATCTTGTCGTAGTACTGCGCGAGGCCGCCCTTGCGCTTCCACGCCGCCATCGCGCGGCGCAGCTGATCGGCCTCTCCCGGCGTGAACCCCGCGGCCAGCATCGAGATCTGCATCACCTGTTCCTGGAACACCGGCACGCCCAGCGTGCGGCCGAGCGCCTCCTCGAGCGCCTTGCTCGGGAAAGTCACCGGCTCCTTGCCTTGCCGGCGGTTTAGGTAGGGATGCACCATGCCGCCCTGGATAGGCCCGGGCCGCACGATCGCCACCTCAATCACCAGGTCGTAGAAGCAGCGCGGCCGCAGTCGCGGCAGCATGCTCATCTGGGCGCGGCTTTCGATCTGGAACACGCCCACGGTGTCGGCCTGGCAGATCATGTCGTAGGTGGTCTGGTCCTCTGCCGGGATGTCCTGCATCGCGAAGGCGTAGCCCTTGCGCATGCCGATGAAGGCCAGGCTCTTGCGGATCGCGGTGAGCATGCCCAGCGCCAGCACGTCGACCTTGAGCAGGCCCAGCGCGTCGATGTCGTCCTTGTCCCACTGGATCACTGTGCGGTCGGGCATTGACGCGTTCTCGATCGGCACCAGTCGCGACAACGGACCCTTGGTCAGCACGAAGCCACCCGGGTGCTGCGACAAGTGCCGCGGCAAGCCCATGATCTGGCCGGTCAGGTCCACGAGCTGCCGGATGGCCAGGTCGTCGAGCGAGAGGCCGAGTTCCTCGATCCGCTCGGTCTTGATGCCGGCGCCGTCCCACCAGGTGTGGTTCTTGGCCAGTGCCTCGATGGTCTCCTCGGGCAGGCCCAGGGCCTTGCCCACGTCCCGGATCGCCGACTTCGGCCGGTAGGTGATGGCCACAGCAGTGAGCGCCGCGCGGGCGCGGCCGTACTTGCCGTAGAGGTACTGGATGACCTCCTCGCGCCGCTCGTGCTCGAAGTCCACGTCGATGTCCGGCGGCTCGTTGCGCTCCTTGGAGATGAAGCGCTCGAAGAGCACCGACATGCGTGCCGGATCGACCTCGGTGACACCCAGGCAGTAGCAGACCACTGAGTTGGCCGCCGAGCCACGGCCCTGGCAGAGGATCTGCCTCGACCGCGCAAAGGCGACGATGTCGTAGACGGTCAGGAAGTAGTGCTCGTAGTGCAGGTCGCCGATCAGCTGCAGCTCGTGCTCGATCTGCGCCTCGACCTTGGCCGGCACGCCTTCGGGCCAGCGCCGCCCAGCCCCTTCGTAGGAGATTCGGCGCAGGTAGCTCGAAGGCGTCTCGCCTGCCGGCACGACTTCATCGGGGTACTGGTACTTCAGCTCGTCGAGCGAGAAGCTGCAGCGCTCGGCCACGTGGAGCGTCTCGGCCAGGAGGTCGGCGGGGAAGGTCTGCGCCAGGCGCAGCCGGGTGCGGAGATGCCGTTCGGCGTTGACTTGCAGCTCGCGGCCGCACTCGGTCAGCGGCCGGCCCGTGCGGATCGCGGTCATCACATCGTGCAGCGCCTTGCGCGAGCGCACGTGCATGTAGACGTCGCCGACGGCCACCAGCGGGATCGCCGACAGGTCACTCGCCTCACGCAGCTTGTGCAGCCACATCTCGTCGTCGAGCTGCCGCAGCAGTTCCACGCCCAGCCAGCAGCGGCCGGTGAAGTGGGTCAGAAGCCAGCGGGCGAGGCCCACCAGCTGCGCGTCGGTCGATCCGCGCACCGGCGAGGCCACGACGACGCAGTCGGCCAGTTCGTCCGAGGCGATGTCGCCAAGGTCCAGGTGGTATGTGCCCTTCTCCGAGGCGCGTCGGAGCTTGGTGATGAACTCGCAGAGGTTGCCGTAGCCGTCCATGTTGCAGGCCAGCACGCCCAGGCTGAAAGGCCCCGGCGACTCACCGCCGTCCGACTCCGGTGCGGCCACGCTGAACTGGCTGCCGATGAGCAGCTTGAGATCGATCTTCTTGGCCGCCACGTGGGCGCGCACCACGCCGGCGACCGAGCACTCGTCGGTGAGCGCGAGCGCGCAGTAGCCCTGCTTGTGCGCACGCTCGACGAGTTCCTCGGGCTGGCTCGCCCCCACCAGGAAGCTGAAGGTGCTGACGCAGCGCAGTTCGGCGTAGTCGGGCAGCCCGGCGGCCGGCACCGAGCAAGCGGACCTCGGCACGGGCGTGCCCGCGCCCTGCCCCTGGCGCCCATCGCCGGCCGTCATGCAAACACCCCGTGCAGGTACCAGGCAGTCTCTTCGCTCGCCAGCCGCTCCTGGTAGATCCACAGCACGCCGGCGTGCTCGCTCAGCGCCACCCAGTAGTCGCGCTGGACATGCCCGGTCGTCGCATCGCAGCCCTCGCCCAGCCGATGCCACCAGCCGCCTTCGACGCGGTGGGGTCCAGTCAGCAGATGCAGCACGCCCTGGTACAGCGGGCGGTGGCCGCGCGTTGCGAGCTTGAGCGGCGTCGGCAGCACCCAGGTCGGCTGGGGAATGTTTAGCGGCTCTGCGGTCTTGCGGGGGCGCGGCATCGGCACCGGCTGCCACATCTGCATCCACTCGAGCCGGTGGTCCTCGGTGAGGACCGGGCGGAGTACCCGGTCAGGACCCAGCCGGGCCGCGATGCGTTCGAGCACCAGCTGCAGGGACTCGCCCTGCTGGGGGTAGTCGTACTTTTCGTGCAGATTGGTGCGCTTTGCTCTGAAAACCCGTTGCACGACAAGCACTTACGTTTTCGGCACTTCCGCGCGCTCCGTACTTTTCGTGCAGATTGGTGCGCTTCGGCTCCGGCGGCCCTATGAGATCCGCACCCCGAGGCTTCCGCGATCTGCCCGGTCAGACCTCGTCGCTTCGGTCGCGAAACTCCAGCTTGAACTGCCAGCCCTCGAAAGCCGCCACCATGCGGCCGAGTTCGTCCCAAGGGATCTCTCGACCATCGATGACGACCATCGGTACACGATGGTCCTCGTCAGGATCGCTGTCGACAGTGCCACGCAAGATCAGGCGATCATTCACCTGCGGGCCGTGATCGGTGTCCTCGAGGTGGGTGAGAGCCAGGGCTCGGCGCATCTTGCCAATGAGCTTGCCTAGCAACTCCAGAGGGTCGTCGTCTGGCTCCCCGATCACCTGAAACTCATACCCGGCCGGGCTGCCATCGCGCAGCTCGAACGCGTCGATGGCCATGCCGGGCCCGAACAGCCTGGTGCGGAACTGGAACTCGTGCTCGGCGCCGCGCCCGTCGACCATGCGCACGGGTTCGAAGACCACGTGCTCGAACCCCTGCAGACCGAGGCGGCTGGCGGCCGCCTCGTTGAAGCATCGGCCGCAGAGCTGCCGGTAGCCGCGCTCCATCGACCCGTAGTTCACGACATCGTGGGCGGGCGTGGGCTGACGGCAGGCGTCGCAGGTGATTGGCTGCATCGGTAGTGCGGTGTGCGTGTGGGCGAGACGACTGTAGGCTATGAACGCGGGGCCGCGAACCGATCGGCCACCTGCTTGGCCCGTCGGGCATCGTCGGTGTGCAGGTACATCGAGGTCGTGGCGAGCGAGGCGTGCCGCAGGTTGTCGCGCACCGTGGTCAGTTCGGCGCCGCCTTCGAGCAGGTGCGTGGCATGCGTGTGCCTCGTCCAGTGCGGCGTGGCCCGCCGTAACTTCTCAGCGAGGGCCGGGGAGCCTTCCTCCACGACTTCAACCGCCGTGGCGAAGAACCGTTTCAGCACCCGCCACAGCCGCCACGAGGAGATTCCACTTCCATCCTCTCCAAGGCCGCCAATCAGCGAAGTGGACGGGTGCCACTTCGAAGGCGTCACGGGCAGCCCCCGTTGAACAAGGTAGCGATCGAGGGCGGCACGGGCCAGCGGCGGCAACACGACCTTGCCGGCCTTGTGGCCCTTGCCGACGACCCGGATCCACGTGTCGCCGTGCGCGTCCGACTCGATCGCGCCCAGTCGCGCGCCCACGAGCTCGCTGATTCGCAGGCCCGTGGCGTAGGCAAAGTCCATCAGGAAGCGCAGCCGCTGCGCTGCCGGCTCGCTCCAGCCGTAGGACCACTCCAGGCCTTCGGCGACGACCCGCACGAGCTTCCACTCGTGCTCGGTGAAGGCGTGAGACGTGTCGAGTTGCGCCGGCCGGCCGCCTCGCACCTTGACGCCGGCGAACGGGTTGGCCAGCACGTAGCGCTGCTCGATGAGCCATCGGTACAGCGCGTTGAGTACCGACAGCGCATAGGCTGCCGAGCGCGCCGACAGGTCGCCCGCGAAGGGGCGCCACGCAGGCGACAGCCGCGGCTGCGGTGGGCCGACCCAGCGCGCGCGAGGGCTCGGATGACGCAGGAAGGCGCGGTAGGCAATGGCGTCCTCGGTGGTCAGCGACGACAAAGCCCGCCCGCGCTCGACGATCGCCCACAGGATCAGCCGCTCGGCCTCCTTGCGGTAGGCCCGCTGGGTCGCCGTTGCCTCGTGCAGCGACAGCCAGGCGTTCACGGCCTGGTAGTCGTTGCTGGCTTCGAGCGCACAGGTGGCCCGCGGCGCTCGGAAGGTGCCCCGTGAACCATCGACATCTTCGGGGACGACCAGCCGCTCCCAGGGGACCAGTTCCTGCGCCTGGTTCACGGTGACCAGCGCGCGAGCGCGTTCGGTGAGCGCCGGATGCTTGGCAAAGAATACCTCGATGTGACGGGCGCCCGCCGGCCCGAGCCCCGCGATGCCTGCCCACCACCGCCGGCGCCTGGGCACGCGCAGGGTCAGGTCGGCCAGCGTGCGGATGCCCACCGCGTGCAGTGCTCCCACGAGCCGCACAGGTAGCCAGCGCTCGACGGCGTCGCCGATGAGGGGCTGCGGAGGCGGCATACCGCGCAAGGTCTCGATGGCGGCTGCGGCGGCCTTGGCGAGCTTCCGGTCGGATGGGTTGGACGCCGCGAGTGTGGCGGCCAGGTCCGCGTCCGCACGGCTCGTTGCGAAGGCCACGAGCTGCCGCTTAACCCGCCCGATCACCGAGCGCGATGACGCGCCGGCAGTCCGGCGATCGGGCAGATAGCGATCCACCGCGACGCGGCTGGGCACCCCTTGAAGCCAGGCGCGGAAGGCGGCCAGCGGAGCCTCGTCTGGCCAGGTGAAGTCCATGGACGAGTCCGACGGCGCTGGCATCGCGTTCTTCATGCACCCCAGTTTAGAGCCACGGCGTGCATGCCAAGCTAATGTTGTTTATCTTGGCAGCATTGCGCAACCGCGTGGTTTCCGATGGATCGAGCTCTCAACACGGTTGAGAGTCTTGGCAGATTCAGCGCGGTGCGCCATGGCGCGTCACTGTGGTCAGAAGGCAGCTTCCGGTTGATCGTCGGCCAGTCAGATGAGCGCTGAGTGAGGAACCAGGGAGCTGCTGCTCGCGGGCACCAGCCAGTAGGCCATCAGCTGCCGATAACCGAGACAGCGGGGACGTCGGTGATGCGGAGGAAAGCTGCCGGTCACCTCAGGGCCGTTTCGGAGAACCAGGGCCACAAGATCGGCTGCCGGTCAGCGGTCGGTCGTGTGGGCCAGCAATCGACCCTGAGCGGCCCTAGCGCCAGCGTTCAACTGCACACGCGTTATGTCCAGCGTAGCGCCGGGAGCGGGGGTGCGCTCTCCGGTCCGCACTCGCGGGCGGCCGCTCACTGTGGCGCACTGCGGCGGCATCAACACCTTCTTCGCCATGCAACCGACGAGGCGACCGCGAATCGTCCCTGCGATCGCACCCCCACACCCGGCGCCCTGCCACCTGGGTGGCGTGCCACCGGAAGGGGCGCCACCGCTATCCGTGGTGGTGGAGTTCGAAGATGCGCCACGTCCAGTGGCCGCAGCCCAAGCCGAACACCGCGGATCTGGCTTTGCCAGGCCGCCGGTGTTGCCCCCTTGAGGGGGCGCGCGAAGCGCGTAGGGGGAGGGTCTGTTTTGGTCCGACCTGAGACGGCCGGCTCGGCGGATTGCTCGCTCCAAACCGGCCGGCCAGATCTTGATTTTCAACGTCAGCAAAGTGGCGTCGACTTCGCCTACAGGAGCACCCGCCCTCGGCCACGAAGAGCCGCTCACCAGCGGCCGGTACGGTGCAAGCAAATCGGTCGCGGTGGCGACTTTCACTTCTCGCATTTCTTGAGTGCCCGGACAGGGTAAGCGCAGAGGCAGCCT
>JALHMT010000137.1 GCA_022843905.1 Rubrivivax sp. | reverse complement strand
GCCCAGGTGGTGGCACGGAAGGCCGGTGCGAGCTCGAAATCGTTGACGGCCACCGGGTTGGGCACGATGTCGGCCAGGTGCACGGTGGCGGCGTGCGTGCCGCTGAAGGGGGCCAGGGTGGCGGCGAGGGTGATGGCCGTGGCAAGCCTTGAGGTGATGCGCTTCACTCGAGTCTCCCGCGAATTGAGGTCTGCGCATCAGACTAGGCGGGTCGGCGTTGCGCCGGCGTTCCGTCAGCGTTCCGTGGCGGCGTCGGCGAGCAGGTCGGTGCCCAGCAACGACAGCAGCGCCGTGGCCCGCGCCTGCGACCAGGCCGATGCCCGCGCATCACCGACCCAGGCCCGTTGCACCGCCGGCAGCAGCAGCGCGCCCAGGGCGTGGTGGCGGGCGGTCAGCGCCGCCTGCAGGGCGGCGCACAGGGCCTGGCGCGCGTCCGCGATCGCGCCCTGCGCCAGCGCCACCCGCGCCTGCGCTTCGAAGGCATGCGCCAGCGCCGACGGGTCGCCCGTGCGCCGTGCCTGCACCAGGGCCTGCCGGGCAGCGTCCTGTGCGGCGTCCCCACGGCCCAGGTCGGCCAGCACGCGGGCCAGCTCGGCGTGCAGGTAGGGCAGGAAGAAGGGGAAACCGCAGCCCTGGCCGATCGCCAGCGCGGTCCGTGCCCAGGGCAGCGCCAGCGCAGCCTGGCCCACTGTCGAGTGCGACTGCGACAGGTTGTAGTGGTTGTAGGCACGCTGCACCTCGTCGCCTGCCGCGTCGTTGAGCGCCAGCGCCTGCAGGACCTGCTCGCGCGCGCGTTCGACCTCGCCGGCCTGGATCAGCGCCATGCCCAGCGCGTCGTGCAACGGGGCGCGCAGGCCTTCGGCACCGGGGTGTCCGGTCAGCGCCAGGGCGCGCTCGAACAGGCCGACGGCGCGCGCCGGATCGCCTGCACGCCGCGCCGCATGGCCCAGCGTGCGCAGGCACATCGCGGCGCCGGCGGCGTGCGCCTCGCGCTCGAACACGCGCAGCGCCGACGTCGCCAGCGCACAGGCGTCTTGATCGCCGTCCAGCCACAGCAGCACCCAGGACTGGTGGGCCTGCAGGTGGGCGCCGACGACGCTGTCGATGCCGAAGCGCGCCGCCGCGCTCTGCAGCAGCGCGGTGGCTTCGGTGCGCCGGCCCTCGACCAGGGCCGACCACTGGATGTGAGGCAGTGCCGCCTCGATCGCGGGGCCGTCGCCGCGCTGCACCGCGTGGTGCCAGGCCGCCAGCACGTTCTGATGCTCCTCGGGCGGCAAGGGCCGGCGGTTCTGCAGCAGCGTCAGGTACCAGCGCGCGTGGCGGTCTGCCAGCGCTGCCGCGCCGTCCAGATCGGCCAGCTTGCCTCTTGCATGCGCGTGCACGAGGGTGTGCATGTCCAGCCGGCCCGCGGGGCTGGCGCGCAGCATCGACTGGTCCACCAGCGCGGCCAGCAGGGGCAGCTCGACGCCGGCCACCTCGGCGGCGGCTTTGCGCTCGAAGCCGCCGCGGAACACGGCCAGCGACGCGTAGGCGCGCCGCTCGGCCGGCGTGAGCAGCCGCCAGGACGACTCGAAGACCGCGGCCGGGCCCACATCGCCGCGCGTGGCGGCACCGTCGGCGATGTCGCGCGCCAGGTCGGCCGCGCTCATCACGCGCATCCACGCCGCAGCCCACTCGATGGCCAGCGGCATGCCGCCGATCCGTTGGCAGATCTCGGCCACCGGCCCGATCGCGCGCGCCAGGTCGAACTGCGGCTGGACTGCGCGGGCGCGCTGGTCGAAGAGCTGCACCGCCGCGCTGCACTGCGCCTGTGCCGCATCGGCACCCACCGGTGGCGCCGTCAGGCCGGCCAGCGGCAGGCAGTGCTCGCCGTCCACGTCGAGGCGCTCGCGGGAGGTGACCAGCACGCGCAGGCCGGGTGCCGCCGCCAGCAGGCGCGGCACCAGCGGCGCGGCGTCGATGACGGCTTCGAAGCCGTCCAGCACCAGCAGCATCGAGCGCGCGGCCAGCGCCTGCGACAGGGCCAGCCCCGGTTCGGCATGAGAGGGCAGGGCCAGGCCCAGCGTGTCGGCCACGCGGCGCGGCAGCGAGGCCGGGGTGTCCAGGTCGTCCAGCACCACCAGGGCTGCCCCGTGTTCGAGCGCTGCCGCCGCGGCGTCGGCCGCGTGGCGCGCCAGGCGTGTCTTGCCCATGCCGCCCGGCCCCAGCAGCGTCACCAGGCGGTGGCCTTGCAGCAGCGTCTGCAGGGCCTGCAGCTCGGCCTCGCGCCCGACCATCGCGCTCAGCGGTGTCAGCGGCAGCATGTTGCTGCGGCGTGTCCAGGCCAGGGCCGCGGCGTCCTGCGCGTTGGCCTGCAGCAGGCGCGCGGCCAGCACCTCGGCGCGCGAGTCGGGCAGCAGCGTCAAGGCCTGCGCGGCGGCGCTGCGCCAGCGTGCAGCGTGATGGCGGCGCTGCTGCTGCAGCCAGGCCGCCAGGGCGTCGTCCGCACCCTCGTCGTGCAGGCCCGACAGCGCCGTGCCGTCGCCCAGCTCGGCCGCCTCGGCCCAGTGTCCGGCATCGAGGGCCGCCGCGAAGTGGTCGACGTCGCTGCCCGGCCGCCAGCGCAGTGCGTCGGCGCTCTCCTCGAAGTCGGGCAGCTGCAGGCGGCGCAGGCCGATCAGCAGCTTGCGCAGGTTGGTGCGGGCCTGCGCGGCGTCGGCGTCGGACCACAGCAGCGCGGCCAGCATCTCGCGCGCCACCCAGCCGTCGGCCGCGCCGGCCATGCCGCGGCTGCCCAGCCATCCCAGGACCGCCAGGGCCTGGTGCAGGCGCAGCGGACCGAGTTCGAGCGCAGGCCCGGTGGTGTGCAGCAGACAGGGTCGCGCCAGCAGGCGCAGGACGGGGGCGCGCATGGCGGCATGCTAGCGCCGCGGGTCGGGTTGGCGGCAGCTGGCGTTGGGGGGTCGGTGCCCGTGACGCCGGCACAATCCCGTCGCCATCCCCCTGCCCACTCCAGCACCCCTTCATGAACCCACCATCGACGCTCTTCAGCCCCGTTCGCCTGGGGGCGCTCACGATGCCCAACCGCATCATGATTTCGCCAATGTGCCAGTACAGCGCCGACGACGGCCTGGCCACCGCCTGGCACCACGCGCACCTGGGCAGCCTGGCGATGTCGGGCGCCGGGCTGTTGTGCCTGGAGGCCACGGCCGTGTCTGCCGAAGGCCGCATCACGCCCGGCTGCCTGGGCCTGTGGAGCGACGCCCACGAGGCTTCGCTGAAGACCGTCGTGGCCGGCCTGCGGCGCTTCTCGGCGATGCCGCTGGCCTTGCAGCTCTCGCATGCCGGCCGCAAGGCGTCTAGCCGCAAGCCCTGGGACGGCGGTTCGCTGATCGACCCTGCCGACGGCGGCTGGTGGCCCGTGGGCCCGTCGGCCCTGGCGCACAAGCCTTCGGAAAAGCCGCCGCGGGCGATGGAAGCGGCCGACCTGCGGCAGGTCGTGGCCGATTTCGCCAGCGCCGCGGCGCGGGCGCGCGCGGCCGGCTTCGAGGCCGTCGAATTGCACATGGCGCACGGCTACCTGCTGCACCAGTTCCTGTCGCCGATCTCCAACCAGCGCAGCGATGCCTGGGGCGGCACGCCTGAAAATCGCATGCGCCTGCCGCTGGAGGTCTTCGACGCGGTGCGCGACGCCGCCGGCCCGGGGCTGGCCGTGGGCGTGCGCCTGTCGGCCACCGACTGGGCCGAGCAGGGCGGCTGGGACCTGGCGCAGAGCATCGTGCTGTGCCGCGAGCTGCAGGCCCGCGGCTGCGACTTCCTCGACATCTCGTCGGGCGGTGTCTGGCATGGCCAGAAGATCGCTCTCGGACCGGGCTACCAAGTGCACCTGGCCGAAGCCATCAAGCGCGAGGTCGACATCCCCGTGGTGGCCGTGGGTCTCATCACCCAGCCGCGCCAGGCCGAGGACATCGTGGCGCGCGGTCGCGCCGACGTGGTGGCGATGGCGCGCGGCTTGCTGCTCGACCCGCGCTGGCCCTGGCGCGCCGCCGCCGAACTGGGCGGCACCGTGGCCGTGCCGCCGCAGCTGCTGCGCGCGCTGCCGGCCGACCATGCGCCGGTGTTCGGCGACGTGCGCATCGGGATGCGCTAGCGCGCGGCGGCCCGGCAGTGCCGATCCGGTCGGCCGGGACCGGGATCGGCGCCGCGCACAGGGGGGCGACTGCTCAGGTCACGAAGCGGCCGCAGACCCGGCCCCCCTGGATGTACCAGAACTCGGTCTTGCCCTTGTGCTTGACCTCCTTGATGGTGATGGTCCCGCTGCCATTGCACTTGTGGGCCAGCGCTGGCGTCGAAAAGCTGAAGGCAGCGAGAACCATGCCGGTGGCCAGGGCGGCTGCCTTGATGCGGGGGTGGAAGTTCATGTCGTTTCTCCTGGAGTTGAGTGAGGGTTGACGACTGCTCGGCAAGGGGTTTGCGTCGCAGTCACCTCCTGACGCAGCGTGCAGGCTCCTGGATGCAGGGCCGCAGAGAAAAATCTTTCGCCGCGGCTCGGACGCAGCAGCGTGCCCCGGCGCGCAGCGCGTTGGACAACCCGCGCTCAGTCCTGCAGCCGCCGCCCGCGTCGGCGGTCCAGCTTGGGCCAGGGCGTCTGCTGGAGCAGCTCGGCGGCACGCTGCTGCAGGGCGGTCAGCAGGCTGTCCAGCTGCTGCACCTCGGCGCCCGACAGCGCCTTGAGCAGCGAAAGGTTGATCTCCACGATGCGCGGCAGCATGCGCGCGTGCAGTGCCCGCCCGCCGGGCGACAGCTTCACGTGGGCCAGGCGGCGGTCGCTGGCCAGCACCTCGCGCTCCACCAGTTGCCTGGCGACCAGGCTGGACAGCGCTCGCGAGGTGCGCGCGCGGTCCAGATCGGCACGCTCGGCCAGCTCCGACGGCTGCAGCGGGCCGCTGTCGGCCAGCAGCGCCAGCAGGCGCCACTCGCGACGCGTGATCCCGAACTCGCCCTCGCAGGCACGCAGCGTCATGGTGCCGGCCGTGGCATACAGGCGTCCCAGGCGGTAGAGCAGCAGATCGCCCAGGCCGCAGGGGCTGCGAAGCCTGGATTCCCGGGGCGGCGTGGACATCGGGCAAACCCCCGCATGAATTGATTAGATCAATTGATTGTGCCGGCCCTAGATTGCGTCCCCAGAGAGCACGCCCGCCGGGAAGTGCGCCCAAGGAGACACCCACATGCAGCGCCGCCCCCTCATGCACACCCTGGTCGCCCTGGCCGCCGCCGCCCTGATGCCGACGGCACTGGCGCAGGGCGACAGGACGATCAAGATCCTCGTCGGCTTCCCGCCGGGAGGCTCCATCGACATCGTCTCGCGCGTGCTGGCCGAGAAGATGAAGGACGAGCTGAAGGCCAACGTCATCGTCGAGAACCGCGCGGGCGCGGGCGGGCGCGTGGCGGCCGACCTGCTGAAGGCCGCACCGGCCGACGGCAGCACCTTCATGATCACGCCCGTGGTGGTGCCGGTGCTGGCGCCGCTGGTCTTCAGCAAGCTCAACTACAACCCGGCCACCGACTTCGCGCCGGTCGGCCACGTCTGCAGCTTCAACTTCGCGCTGACCGTGCCGAGCGCGTCGCCGGCCAGGAACGTCGCCGAGCTGGTGGCTTACCTGAAGGCCAATCCCAAGCAGGCCAACTTCGGCTCGCCCGCACCGGGCAGCCTGCCGCACTTCTTCGGCGAGATGCTGTCGCGCGACGCCCAGGCCGACCTGGTGCACGTGCCCTTCGCCGGCGGCGCGGCGCTGCTCACTGCACTGATGGGCAACCAGGTCTCGGCCGGCATCGACGTCGTGCTGGAAACCCTGGAGGCGCACAAGTCGGGCAAGGTCCGCGTGATCGGCACCTCGGGCGACAAGCGCAGCGCCGTGCTGCCCGACGTGCCCACCCTGAAGGAGCAGGGCTACCCCAACATGGTGGCGCAGGGCTGGTTCGGCATGTATGCGCCGGCCCGCACGCCCGAGGCCAGCATCACGGCGGTCAACCGCGCGCTGAACAACGCGCTGCGCCACCCCGAGGTGCTGGACCGCTTCGCCCGGCTGGCGCTCGAACCCGGCGGCGGCTCGCCGGCCGACCTGACGAAGCTGGAACAGGCCTCCACCGCGCGCTGGGCCCCGGTGGTCAAGGCCACGGGCTTCCGCGCCGACTGAACCCGACCGGACCGTCGCCATGGCCGACCCCTACCTGAACCCGCGCTTCGTCCACAACGCCTGGTACGTGGCCGCCTGGGACCACGAGATCGGCGCCGAGGGCCTCTTCGCGCGCCAGCTGCTGGGCAAGCCGCTGGTCTTCTGGCGCAAGGCCGACGGCAGCGTGGTGGCGCTGGATGACCGCTGCTGCCACCGCGCCGCGCCGCTGTCCATCGGCCGCAAGGAAGGCGACTGCGTGCGCTGCCTGTACCACGGGCTGAAGTTCGATGCCAGCGGCGCCTGCGTGCAGATGCCGGGGCAGGAGCGCATCCCGCCCAACGCCTGCGTGCGCAGCTACCCGGTGGTGGAGCGCGACCGCTTCGTGTGGATCTGGATGGGCGACGCCGCCCAGGCCGACGCCACGAAGATCCCGGCCTTCTTCTGGCACGACAGCCCCGAGTGGCGCATGAAGCCGGGCTACATCCACTACCGGGCGCACTACCAGCTGGTGGTGGACAACCTGCTGGACTTCGCCCACCTCAGCTACGTGCACCCGACCACGCTGGGCACGGCCAACGTGGCGCAGGTGCGGGCGAAGGTCGAACCCATCGACGGCGGGCTGCGCATCACGCGCTGGTCGCTCGACGACGACATGCCGCCCAACCACCAGCGCGTGGCGCGCTTCCAGGGCAAGGTCGACCGCTGGCAGATCTACGAGTGGCATCCGCCGGCCTTCATGCGCATGGACGCCGGCTCGGCCCCCGCGGGCAGCGGCGCGCCCGAAGGCCACGTCGTGCCGCAGGCCATGCGCTTCCGCCACACCTCGGTGCAGACGCCCGAGACCGCCGGCACCACGCACTACTTCTTCTGCCAGGCGCGCGCCTTCGAGCTGGACGACGACGCGATGACCGAGGCCATCTTCCAGGACGTCAGCACCGCCTTCGCCGAGGACCGCGCCATGATCGAAGCGCAGCAGCGCATCCTGGACGCCACGCCCGACTTCAGACCGGTGGGCACCACGCACGACCAGGCCCTGAACATGGCGCGACACATCCTCAAGCAGCGGCTGGCGCTGGAGGTCGCGGCATGAGCGGCCGCCTGCAGGGCAAGAGCGCCATCGTCACCGGCGCGGCCGGCGGCTTCGGCGCGGCCATCGCACGGGCCTTCGCGCAGCAGGGTGCTCGCGTCGTGGTGGCCGACCTCAACAGCGCCGCCGGCGAAGCCGTCGCCGCCGAGATCGGCGGGCGCTTCGTGCGCTGCGATGTCTCCAGCGGCGCCGACGTGCAGGCCCTGGTGGACGCGGCCGTCGCCGCCCACGGGCGGCTGGACATCGTCGTCAACAACGCCGGCGTCACGCACCGCAACCAGCCGGCCATCGACGTGAGCGAGGACGACTTCGACCGCCTCTACCGCGTCAACGTCAAGAGCCTGTTCCACATGAACCGCGCGGCGGTGCCGGCCATGCGCGCCAACGCCCTGTCCGCCGAAGGCGGCAGCCGCGGCGTGTTCGTCAACGTGGCCTCGACCACCGGCGTGCGGCCCGGGCCGGGGCTGGTCTGGTACAGCGGCAGCAAGGGCGCAGTGATCACCACCAGCAAGGGGCTGGCGCTGGAACTGGCGCGCGAGCACATCCGCGTGTGCACGGTCAACCCGATGATCGGCGAGACGGCGATGCTCGAGCAGTTCATGGGCGTGCCCGACACCCCCGAGAACCGGCAGCGCTTCCTGGCCCGCATCCCGCTGGGCCGCTTCACGCGGCCCGACGACGTGGCCGGTGCGGCGCTCTACCTGGCCAGCGACGAGGCGGGCTTTCTCACCGGCGTGTGCCTGGATGTCGATGGCGGCCGCAACATCTGAGCGTCCGGCGCGGGGCCTCCCGACGGCCCGAAGAAGGCAGACCTCATGAACGTGCTCTTCATCATGGCCGACCAGCTGCGCTGGGACCACCTGTCCTGCGCCGGCCACCCGCACCTGCACACGCCGAACATCGACGCGCTGGCGCGCCGCGGCGTGCGCTTCACGCAGGCCTACGTGAGCAGCGGCGTGTGCGGCCCCAGCCGCATGAGCTACTACACCGGTCGCTACCCCATCAGCCACGGCGCCACCTGGAACCGCGTGCCGCTGTCGGTGGGCGAGATGACGCTGGGCGAGTACATCCGGCAGGCCGGCAACCCCGCCGAGGGACCCGACCTCTACCTGGCCGGCAAGACCCATGTGATGCCCGACGTCGACGGTCTGAGGCGGCTGGCCATCGACGGCCAGTCGGAGCTCGGCCACCTGCTGCGGCGCGGCGGCTTCCGCGAGATCGACCGCCACGACGGCCACCACGAAGAGGCCGCCGAAGACGGCTACTCGGCCTTCCTGCGGGCGCAGGGCTACGACAGCCGCGAGCCGTGGACCGACTACGTCATCTCGGCCATCGACGAAGGCGGCCAGGTGGTCAGCGGCTGGCACATGCGCAACGTGCACCTGCCCGCGCGCGTGGCCGAGCGCCACAGCGAGACGGCCTACATGACCGACCAGGCCAT
>JALHMT010000136.1 GCA_022843905.1 Rubrivivax sp. | reverse complement strand
GGCGGTGCGCCGCTGGGGTGGTGCCAAGCAGATCGAGCCGTGCCTGTACCCGCGCGCCGTCTCGTTGCTGCCGTACTACCTGGCCATCCTGATCCACGCGGCCGGCAATCCCGAGCCCATCGCCGAACTCGGGCGCGACTGCCTCCAGGACGTCCCGCTGCTGGAGAACCGCCAGGCGCTGGTCTGGTTCAAGGCGCGCGCCGGGCGTCTGCAGCGACGCAGCTTCGAGCGCGACGCGCCGTTCGAGCCACCGGCGCTGGTGAGGGACCTTCTCAGCTGGAACGAGCGCCTGCGTCCCCTGGCGCCAGCGGCACAACGCGACCGCCTCTTCATCTTCAAGGGGCTGCGCACGGTGAACGCGATGTCGACCATCACGGTCCACCACCTGCTCGGCGAGTTCTGCCAGCGACACGGCCTCGCGTCGTTCTCGCTGGCGAGCATCCGGCCGAGCGTGCTGTCCAGCTTCTACCGCGCCAGCGGCGACCTGCTTCGAACGCGGGCAGTGGCCAACCACGCCAGCATCGCGACGACCGTTCGCTATGTCCAGACGCCGATCGTCCGGCAGCAGAACCATGCGCGCATTGCCGCATTGCAGGGGGCCTTCATTGAGCATCTCGCCGCACCGCCTGCCATCTCGCCTGCCACGTCGCCTGCACCGGTGGTCGCGATTTCGTCGTCGAGCGCAGCTGTCCCGCCGGGCAAGACGGTGTCGATGTTCGGCTTCGACTGCACGGATCCGCTGGCCGGCACCGCGCCCGGCACACGCCGGGGCGAGATCTGCACCAACTTCATGGGCTGCTTCACCTGCCCCAACGCAGTGATCCCGCCGCAGCCGCGCACGATGGCCCGCCTGCTTCAGGCGCGCGACCACCTGCGCGCCGCGGCACTGACGCTGCATCCGGCGCGCTGGCAGGCGTTCTACGCGCCGCAGCTGCGCATCCTCGAAGAGGACATCCTGCCGCGCTTCAGCACACGGGAACTCGCCGCGGCCGAGCCGCTGGTGGCGCAACTTCCGCCGCTGCCGGACCTGCGGTGAGGTCGCCGCCATGCCCGCCCCGCAGCGCCAGACCAACGACAGTCCCGCCGCTGGCGCTGCCGCGCGAACCGGCGATCGCACGTGGTTCCTTGTGGGGTCGAAGTGGGAAGACCCGGTCTGGGTTCTGGCGCCTGGCAACGCCCTGGAAGAGCGGCAGCCTGTGCGCTTGCGCTGGGACTTCGAACTGCAGGACGGGCGACGCTTCACCGATCAGCGCCACGCCGCGCTGCTGGAGGCCAGCAGGCAACTCGTCGCCCTCATCCGATCAGGCTCGCTGTCCACCGGGCTGCCACTGCGGCCGAGCACGGTCGCGCAGTACTTTCAGACGCTGCGCTGCCTGCTCCAATGGATGAGCAGCGAGGGTTTCAGCCGCTTCTCGATGCTCGACCCACCGGCGCTGCTGCAGTTCCAGCAGTGGCTGCGCTCGCGTCCTTTGGCGGGTCGTACGCCACAGCGCGCGCCGGGAACCTTGCGACGACACCTGTACCTGCTCGCGTACTTCCAGCGGTTCCGCGACGAACTCGACGACAGCCTGAGCTTCGACCCCTTTGCCGCAGACGATCATCGCCGGGCCACCGGCTATCACGACGGGCTGCGCCGACCTTGGCCCTACACGCCCGACAGCGTCGCCGTGCCCTTGGTGCAGGCGGCGATCGACATCGTCACGCACGACGCTCCCGCTGTCCTGCGCGCCTGGGAGACGTATCGGAAGGCTGTGGCTGACGGTCGCGGCGCCGATCACGCGCACACCGGACGGGCGACACGCGCGCTGCAACGTGCCAGTGCCGGCATGCCCGATGCAGACTCCCCCGTGCGGTCGGTCCGCGAACTCGTCCGGCGCACCGACTTGCTCTACGCCGGCTGCTTCGTCGTCATCTCCTACCTGGTCGGCCCGCGCGTGAGCGAGATCCTGCATTTGAAGGCCGGCTGCGTGCACCGTCGAAGCGCCGAGGGCGCCAGCGAGCCGGTGACCGTGATCGTCGGGGCGATCTTCAAGCGCCAGTCGGGCTACCACGGGCGCCCCCACGAGTGGGTCGCACCGCCCGCCGCGGTGCAGGCGGTGGCGGTGCTCGAAGCGCTGTCCGCCGGGCACCGCGCCGTCGCCGGACGCGAACAGCTCTGGCTGCGCCGCCGGCGCGGCAATGGCGCGACCGAGTGGCATGAGGTTGAGCCCGAGCTGCTGGAGATTCCGTCGACCGCACGGGTCAGCATCCAACTCGGGCGCTTCGGCGCCTGGCTTGGCCTCACCCACGAGGGCCGGCCGTGGAAGCTCACGACCCATCAGGGCCGCAAGACCTTCGCCAGGTTCGCGGCGTTGCGTGATCGCACGTGTCTGTTCGCACTGGCCCAGCAACTGGGTCATCGCGAACGGGCCGAGACCGACAACGGCTACGCCGGGTCAGACTACCGGCTCAACCAGGAGATCGACGCCGAGATCCTGGAGCAGTCGGTCAATGCCTGGGAGCACATGCTGGCGGCACCCGGCCTGGGCGGACGCGCCGGCGAGGAGATCGTGGCGAATCGCCCACGCTTTCGGGGCAAGCGCATCAAGGAAGACCTCGCGAGCTACGCGCGCCTGCTGGTCGACGCGGGACTCGTGCTCGGCGTCTGCGACTGGGGCTTCTGCGTCTATCGCGAGGGGTACAGCGCCTGCCTGGGCAACGCGGCCGGCCCGAACCCTGCCCGCCGCGAGCCGTCGACCTGCGCACGCTGTCAGAACTTCGTGGTGTCCGAGCAGCACCGCCCCTACTGGGCCGACCAGGTTCACCGTTGCCAGGGGCTGCTGGATGAGCCCGCGTTGCCGTTGCAGACCCTGCGCATTGTGCGTGCGCGGCTCGACGAGGCGCGCTCCCTGATCCGGGCGATCGACAGCGGGAGGAAGGAATCATCATGACGAAGCAGCATCCCGCCGGGGTCAAGAGCACGTCGGCGCAGCGATTGCGCGAGGCTCTGGGAACCATGGTTCAGCAGCAAGGCAATGGCGCTTCGCCGCCGGCGCTGACCGCCACCGCCTTGTGCGAGCTGGCCGGCATCTCCCGCAACGCGCTGTATCGCTACCACCCCGACGTCGTGCAGACCTTGCGCGCAGCCCAGCAGAAGCACCGTCCTCGACCCGATGGCAACAGGCGGGCAGCACAGCGGCTGCGCCAGGACAATGCCATGCTGCGCGAACAGGTCGCCAGGATGGCAGCCCTGGTCGACCACTACTTCGCCGCGTGGCAGGAGACCCGCCTGCTGCTGCAGCGGCGTGACCGCGAGCTGGCCGAGTCGCGCCGCGCTGCCAAGGCGCGCGTCGTATCGATCGCGCCGGAGCACCGCAGCAACTGACCGCAGTGCGTGGCCTGCGAACGCCGAAGTCGCGTCGCCCTGCATCTCGGGTCATCCCGCGACGACGACTTCCTCTGCAGCCTGCGCCTTCAACGCTTCCAGGTCGATCACGGCATCGGCCATCGCGGTCAGCTCCGGCGTCTGCGAGACGAAGTACTCGCGCTCGTAGCCGCCCAGGCGCAGCACCTCGCGCTTCATCGCCATGAACATGCGTTTGCGGTCGGGGTCGAGCGCACCGTCGGCTTCGTCGCAGAACAGCGTCGAGTACCGGCGCCCCGTGTGCGTCGCCAGGTACAAGGCAATGGCGCGGGTCAGGCAGGCCTCTACCCACGTCCGTTCGCCGCCGCTCATCAGGCCCATGCTCTTGGCATCGCCGGTGGTGCCGTCGTGCACGACGATGTCGAACCCTTCCCTCTGTTCGCCCTTGCCGCTTTCGAGCAGCGTGTGGATCGACACCGTGAAGCGGGGTCCGTAGCAGGCCAGCAGCAGGTCGTTGGCCAGGCCGGACAAGGTCGGCCCGGCGTCGTCGATCGCCAGCGCGATCAGCCCGTCGTTGCTCATGCAGCGCGCGAACAGGCTCCAGTCGGCAAGCTCGTTCTCGACCTTCGTGCAGCGTGCCTGGACCCTCTCGCGGCGGGCGCCGAGTGCCGCCGACTGCTTGCCGATTTCCACCTGCGCCTGCGCGTCGCGCGCGGCCTCCAGCAGCGAGCGCTCGGCCGTCGCGAGGTCGGCGCGCGCACCTGTCACCGCCTCGGCAGCGGCCTTGAGGGGACTCTCGTCGTGGCCCGCCGGCAGGTCCGCCAACAGCTGCTCGATCCGGGCGATTGCCGCGGCGGATCGCTGCTGCTGCCTCTGTAGCTGCTGCGCGATGGCCAGGCGCGAGACCGCGATCTGCCCGCGCTCGGCTTGCTCCTCGGGGGTCTGCACGACCGGCATGGTCGGCGAACCCAGGCCGGCAAGATCGCGATCGATCTCGGTCAACGTGCCCCTGGCCTGCGCGCAGGCCTGCTCTTTCGACGCGAGTACGGCCATGCGGTCGACGCGCTCACGTGCAGCGCTCTCACGATCCTCCGCCCAGGCCAATGCCTGCGGGGCACCGGCAAGCGTTTCGTGTCGCCGGCGCGCCTGGTTCAGTTCCCCCTGGGCCTGCTCCTTCTCGCGGGCACAGCGTGCCACCTGGGTCCGTGCATCGGGCATGAGGGCTTGCGCTTCGCGCGCATCACCGAGCAGCTTGCAGCGCCCTTGCAGGTCGGTGCCCGAACAAGGCACCTCGGCGGTGAGGCCGCGGCGATGGGCAAGCTCCTGCGCCCGAAGCACCGCCTTGCCCGCGTCGCGCTCGATGCTGGCCAGTTTCTGCTCCGCGAGACGGACAGCGCCTTGGCATTGGGTCAGCAACTGGACCTGTTGGCGATCCGCCTGCGTACGCGCCCGGCGCAGTTCGTGCGCACGCTGCGCCAGCGCCAGGCGCCGGACCGACCGGCCGACCGCATCGGCCGCGCCGAGCACCTCCAGGCAGCGGCGACGCGACTGCATCAACGATTGCCGCCGCGCCTGCTCTTGCTGCTGGCGCGCACCGATGCGCTGCTCCAGACGTTCCAGCCGCTGCACCTCCGCGAGGTCCTGGGCCTGCAGTGCCTCTGCCGACTGACGGGTCGCCTCGAGCTCGGCCTGCCGTTCGGTCGTCAACTGGGCACGTCGTGCCTCGATCGCGTGGGACTGTTCGCGCTCGGCCGTCAAGCGGGCGTGCCGCTCGAGCGCCTCGTCCAGCCTGGTCTGGGCCGCCCGCTTGGCGCCTTCGGCACCGGCCACGCTCGAGTCCGCGCCATCGAGCCTTTGTCTGGCGGCCTCGACCGCCGCGATCTCGTCGACCAGACCGGCCTGCTCCTGCCGGATCGCGACCAGCCCCGCCTTCAGCAGGCGTGCGACTTCGGCGGCCTCCTGGCCGATGGCGCGAATCTCTTCCTGGCCCAGCAGATCGGCCAGCAGCGTCTTGATCTCGCCGTTGCGGTAGGTGTTGAGCTGGCGCTTGCCCTGGGAGGCGAATACCGACGTGAAGAAGGTCTCCGGGCTGCCGCAGATGCACTCGACGCAGCGGGTATACGACTCGACGCGTCCGTCGGATACCGTGCCATCGTCGACACGCACGGGCCGCCATTGCCCATCGTCGTCCAGTCCGAGCAGGAATGCCTCGGTCTTGCGGCGGCCACTCATTCGGATGACGATTTGCGATCGGTAGCAGCGGCCTTCGTGCGCCCAGGTCAGGTCCTTGACGCTCTCGGGGAGGTAGACGTGGTCATAGAACGTGAAGCCGCCAGGCCCCGCCGTCGCCGCCCGGCTGGGAAGCAGGTTGTAGGGCGTGAGGTTGTCCATGATCGTCGTCTTGCCGCTGCCGTTGGCACCGGCGATGGCGATCAACTCGGCACCGTCCGTCAGGCACTCCAGGTCCAGAGTAAGTTCTTCCAGGCCCAGGCCGTCGCGGATGCCGCGGAAGCCCTTGAGGGTGAGTCTGAGGGGTTGCATGTGGCGCCTTGATCTACCGTGGTGGCTCGATCAGGTTGCCATTCGAGTTCTCCTCATCAAGGCCACCACTCCTGACCGGCCATGCGTGACGAGGCGCTTTGCGGCGGCGGATCGACTCGTAGAGTCAGCCACGACAAAGACCAGCGCGGCTGGCACCTACCGCGGTCATCCCGGAAACGCCGGCCGGCACACGGTCACACGGCGGGCGGTGCGTCCGGCACCGAGTTGCGTGCGGAATGCCTCGCTATTCGGCCTTACCCCCCCCCCCAAACTTCCGATAGTCCGGTGTCACGTTCTCCTTACAAATCATGAGCGCCTACACCCCGCAAGAACTGCAGGCCGTCGCAGCCGGCGCGACGGCCGCGCCGAACGAAGTGCTCACGCTGTGCCTGGGTGCAGAGGAGTACGGGGTCGACGTCCTTCGTGTGCAGGAAATCCCCTCCTACGAGCAGCCCACTCGCATGGACGGAGCGCCTGCACGCGTGATGGGAGTGACAAACAGGCGTAGCGGATCGTGCCCATCGTCGACCTTCGCAGCCGCTTCGGCCTGACCGCGTCCTGCGGCAGCGGTACCGTCACCGCGGTGCTCCGAGTGGGCGGACGCACCGTGGGCGCAGTGGTCGATGCGGCAAGCGATGCGGTGGCCCTGGTGCCTGCGCAGATCAAGCCGGCGCCAGAGTTCTGCGACGCCGCCGACATCGGGCACATCACCGGCATCGCCGCTATGGGTGAGGGTGACGGTGCACGGATGCTGATCCTGGTCGATATCCAAGCCCTCATGAGCGCCAGCGAGATGGGTCTCGCTGGCGAAGTCGTGCACTAACCTCAACATCACACGAAACAACAACATGCGCAATAACCAACCCGTCTCGCAGAGGGAATTCGAATACGCCGACGACGCAACACTGATGTCGGTCACCGACACGCAGAGCAACATCACCTACGCGAACGCCGCGTTCGTGGCGGTCAGCGGATTCGGCCGTGAGGAGATCATCGGTCAGCCGCACAACTTGGTGCGCCACCCCGACATGCCCAAGGAAGCTTTCGCCGACATGTGGCGCACGGTCAAGGGCGGCGAGTCCTGGTCTGCGCTGGTAAAGAACCGACGCAAGAACGGCGACCACTACTGGGTGCGCGCGAACGCGACCCCGGTGCGGCGCAACAACCAGGTGGTCGGCTACATGTCGGTGCGGACCAAGCCGGGTCGCGACGAAGTGCAGGCTGCCGAGACGCTCTACAAGGAGATCCGTGAAGGCCGCGCCGGCAACCGCGCGCTGTACAAGGGCATGCTGATCCGCACCGGCTTCATGCGCTGGGTCTCGCTGCTGCAGACGGCATCGGTGGGCTGGCGCCTGGGTGCCGGCGTGCTGGCAGGCGCCGGCATCGTGGTCGCTGCATGCGCTGCGGCCGGCGTCACCGGTGCTACGCTAGGCATCGTCGCGGGCAGCGCGGCTGTTGCGGCCCTGGCCAACTACTTCTGGCTGCGTGCGCAGGTCGCCGTGCCGCTGGCCACCGTACTGCGCGTGGCGCAGGCCGCTGCGGCCGGTAGCCCCGAAAGAAACATCATGCTGCATCGTGTCGATGAGATCGGCATGCTGATGCGGGCAGTGAACCAATCGGCGCTGAACCTGCGTTCGCTAGTGGATGACGTGGGCGCCCAGACCGAAGGCGTGCACCTGGCCAGCAGCGAAATTGCGTCGGGCAACAACGACCTCAGCGCCCGCACCGAGCAGACGGCCAGTTCGCTTGAGCAAACGGCGGCGTCAATGGAGCAACTCGGGTCGACCGTCAGGCAAAACGCCTACAACGCCCGGCAAGCCAACGAACTCGCGATGAGCGCCTCGACCGTGGCCGTGCAAGGCGGTGAGGTCGTGGTCCAAGTGGTGGAGACGATGAAGGGCATCTGCGAGAGTTCGCGTCGCATCGCTGACATCATCGGCGTCATCGACGGCATCGCGTTCCAGACCAACATCCTGGCCCTGAACGCCGCGGTCGAAGCCGCACGGGCTGGTGAGCAGGGCCGCGGGTTCGCGGTGGTGGCCTCCGAGGTGCGCAACCTTGCCGGACGCTCGGCCGAGGCAGCCAAGGAGATCAAGTCCCTGATCTCCGCCAGCGTCGAGCGCGTCGAGCAGGGTACGGCACTGGTGGACAGGGCCGGCACCACGATGAGCGAGGTCGTCGGCAGCATCAAGCGGGTAGCCGACATCATGGGCGAGATCAGTTCGGCGAGCGCCGAACAGAGCTCCGGTGTGGCCCAGGTCGGTGAGGCCGTGGGTCAGATGGACCAGGCCACACAGCAGAATGCCGCGCTGGTAGAGCAAAGTGCCGCCGCCGCCGAGAGCCTGAAGGCACAGGCCGGCGCTCTGGTTGAGGCGGTCGGCGTATTCAAGCTGGCGCAAGCTGCGAAGGCGCATACCGCGCCGGCTGTCGCCGCACAACACGAGTGGAGGATCGGTGCCGAACGTCGCAGCCCAGCGCGCGCGAAGAACGTGACGCGTCCGGCCTTCGGCAAGACGGCGGCAAGGGCGAACCCGTCGGAAGCCATCCGCACGCCCGACGCGGCGCCGCAGAAGACCGGTACTAGCGACGAGTGGACGAGCTTCTGACTGCAATCCTGCCCCTCAGATCCGACCCGGCGCGCAGTGTTCCGGGCATCGATGTTTGGAGCCTCGTACTGAAATCGCGGCGCGACTCAAATGATCGAGGGCTGCGCGGCGTGCTCTGGCCAACGGCTCACGTCGGTGTGTCTGCTGCCGCCCACATCGCGAGCTCGACCTGCGTGGAGCCGTGCGTCACCGAAGGCTCGCCGGGTTCTGGCTTCGACTACAGGTGCGCGACCACTGCCTCGCCATCAGGATCGTGTCTCGTCGCACGCGGCACGAGGATCCACCGTCACAGGTTGACACGGCCAACCCAACATAAGGG
>JALHMT010000135.1 GCA_022843905.1 Rubrivivax sp. | reverse complement strand
CTGCTGGACGAACCCGGCGCCGGCGTCAACCCGGCGCTGCTGGACCAGATCGTCGACAAGGTCTCGGCGCTGAACGCGCAGGGCGTGACCTTCCTCATCATCGAGCACAACATGGACCTGGTGGCCTCGCTGTGCCAGCCGGTGATGGTGATGGCCCAGGGCCGGCTGCTGACGCAGGGCGCGCCGGCCGAGGTGCTGCGCGACCCGCGCGTGGTCGAGGCGTATCTGGGGGATGCGGCGTGACCGCTGCCTTGCAGATCGAGAACCTCGAGGCCGGCTACGAACCCGGCCTGCCCATCGTGCGCGGTGCATCGCTGACAGTGATGCCGGGCGAGATCGTCGCCATCCTGGGCCCCAACGGCGCCGGCAAGTCGACGCTGGTGAAGGCCGCGGCGGGGCTGGTGCCCATCAGCGCCGGCCGCGTGCTGCTGCACGGCCAGGACATCACGCGCGTGCCGGCGCACCGCATGGTGTTCGAAGGACTGGCCTTCGTGCCGCAGACCGAGAACGTCTTCGCCAACCTGACCATCGCCGAAAACCTCGAGCTGGCGGCGGCGCTGCTGAAGGCCGACCGCCGCGAGCGGCTGGACCCCGTCTACGCCATGTTCCCCGACCTGCTGCGTCAGCGCACGCTGCGTGCCGGGCGGCTGTCGGGCGGGCAGCGGCAGATGCTGGCGGTGGCGCGCGCGCTGATCGCCAGGCCGCGTGTGCTGGTGCTGGACGAGCCCTCGGCGGGCCTGAGCCCCAAGCTGGTGGGCCAGGTGCTGGCGCAGCTGCGCACCGTGCGCGACAGCGGCGTGACGGTGCTGCTGGTGGAACAGAACGTGAAGGCCGCTCTGGCCGTGGCCGACCGCGCCGCCGTGCTGGTGGAAGGCCGCGAGCGGGTGGTGGCGGCCTGCGACGCGCTGCGCAACGACCCGATCATCGCCGAGCTCTACCTCGGGCGCCATGTGGCGCCCGTGCCGACCGCAGGGACGCACTGATGCTGCAAGTCATCGCCGACGGGTTGATCATCGGCTCGGTGATCTCGCTGGGCGCCATCGGCCTGAGCCTGACCTTTTCCATCCTGCGCTTCTCCAACTTCGGCCATGGCGAACTGCTGGCCTGGGGCGCCTACGCTGCCTTCACCGCGCTGGCGATGTTCACGGCGGCCGGGGGCATGGGTGCACCGCTGGCGCCGTTCAGCTTCGGCTGGCCGCTGCTGGCCGCCACCGTCGTCGCGGCGCTCTTCGTCGCCGGCCTGGCGCTGGCGCTGGACGGGGTGCTGTTCAGGCGGCTGCGCAGGCAGGGCGCCATCACCCTGGTCATCGCCAGCTTCGGCGCCGCGCTGGCGCTGCGCAACCTGCTGCTGTTCTTCTATGGCGGCGTGCCGCAGTACTACTCGCAGGAACTGCAGATCGCCATCCCGCTGGTGCCGCGCAGCGTCTGGGGCGGCATGCGGGTCACGGCCGACCAGCTCTTCGTGCTGGGCCTGACCGCCGTCACCGTGGTCGGCCTGCACGCGTTCCTGCAGCGCAGCACGCTGGGCCGCGCCATGCGCGCCACCGCGATGAACCCGCAACTGGCGCGCGTGGCCGGCATCGACCCCGAGCGCGTGCTGCGCGCCACCTGGGTCATCGGCGGCGTGCTGGCCGCGGTGGCCGGGGTGTTCGCCGGCCTCACGGTGCAGCTGCGGCCCACGCTGGGCCTGGACCTGCTGCTGCCGCTGTTCGCCGCGGTCATCCTGGGCGGCATCGGCTCGGTGTGGGGCGCCGTCTGGGGCGGGCTGATCGTCGGCCTGGCCGAGAGCGCCGCGGTGGGCATCGTCGGCGCCGAGTACCGCGCCGCCGCGGCCTTCGTGGTGCTGATCCTGATCCTGCTGGTGCGGCCCAACGGCCTGTTCGGGGAGAAGCCGTGATGGGCGACTTCTTCGCGCAGTTCAGCGGCTGGATCAGCTACGGCGCCTTCTTCCTGGTCTTCGCCAGCACCTTCGCGGTGATCGTGCTGGGGCTGAACCTGCAGTGGGGCTACACCGGCCTCTTCAACGTCGGCGTGGCGGGCTTCGTCGCGGTGGGGGCCTACACCTCGGCCCTGCTCACGACGCCGGAGACGGCCGACCGCGTCGGCGGCTTCGGCTGGCCGGTGGCCGCCGGGTGGCTGGCAGCGATGGCGACCTCGGGCGTGGCCGGGCTTCTGGTGGGCGCACTGGCACTGCGCCTGCGCGACGACTACCTGGCCATCACCACCTTCGGCATCGCGGTGACGATACAGCTCGTCGCCAACAACGCGCAGAAGCTCACCGGCGGCCCCTTCGGCGTCCAGTTCATCCCCAAGCCGATGCAGGAATGGCTGGGCACCGGCCTGCCCTGGACGCTGGCCTACCTGGCGCTCACGCTGCTGCTGCTGGCCGCCGTCTACCTGGCGCTGGAACGTCTGGTGCGCAGCCCCTGGGGCCGCGTGCTGCGCGCCATCCGCGAGGACGAGGACGCTGCGGCCTCGCTGGGCAAGCGCGCCTTCGTCTTCCGCCTGCAGAGCTTCGTCATCGGCAGCATGCTGATGGGCCTGGGCGGCGCGGTCTACGCGCACTTCGTGGGCTACATCGCGCCCGAGGACTTCCTGCCCATCCTGACCTTCCAGATGTGGGCCATGCTGATCGTCGGCGGTTCGGGCAACAACCGCGGCGCGGTGCTCGGTGCCTTCGTCGTCTGGGCCTTCTGGGCCGCTGCCGGCGCGCTGCTGCGCGGCTGGATCCCGCAGGCCGAGCAGGCCCGCGCCGCGGCGCTGCAGGTGGTATTGATCGGGGTGCTGATCGCCTTGATGCTCGTTCTGCGCCCGCGAGGCTTGCTGGGCGAGACCGTCAACGTCTCTCGCGTGAAGTGACCCGCCCCCGTCGCGCCGATCTCAAGCGGCCAGGAAGCGTTCCACCAAGGCGAACTGCGCCGGCGTGTTGAGCGCCGGCGCGTGGCCGCAGCCGGGGATCTGCGCCACCACCGCGCGCGGGCCGCGCACGCGCATGGCGTCGGCCGTTTCCGGCAGCAGCAGGTCGGAGTCCTCGCCGCGCAGGCACAGCACGGGCAGGTCCAGCGAGTCCCAGGCGTCCCACTGCAGGTAGTCGTCGGGGTGGTGGGTGAACTGCATCACCATCGCCGGGTCGTAGTGCGGCGTGACGCGACCGTCGGGCAGGCGGCGCACCGAGGTCTCGGTGAGCTGCCGCCACATCGTGTCGCTCATCCAGCCGTAGGGCTTGTAGACGCTGCGGAAGTAGGCTTCGAGCTCGCCCACGGTGGCAAAGGCCGGCGGACTGCCGGCATAGCTGCGGATGCGCTGCACCGCGCTTTCGCAGATCTGCGGCCCGATATCGTTGAGCACCAGGCGCTGGATGCGCCCGCGCAGCCGCCCGGCGGCAGCTCGAAGGCCGATGGCGCCTCCCATCGAGGTGCCCAGCCAGTGAAAGCGCCGCAGGTCGAGCTGCTCGACCAGCGACACGGCCTGCGCTTCGTAGAAGGCCAGGCAGTACTCGCGCTCGGGGTCGGGGCTCCACTGGCTGAGGCCGCGGCCCAGCGTGTCGGGGCAGATGACGCGGAAGCGCTGCGACAGGTGCCCGGCGATCGCATCCATGTCGCGCCCGGTGCGCGCCAGGCCGTGCCAGGCCACCACCGTCTCGGTGTGCTGCCCGCCCCACTCCATGTAGTGCAGTTCGCGGCCTTCGCAGGTCCGGTAGTGCGACGTGGGGAAGGCGGGCGGCATCGACATCATCGTCAGGATCGGTGTCCGTTCAGTCCGGCACCCGGATGGTGCTGCCCTCGACGGTGATGAGGTTGCCCGCCGCGGGCGTGGCAGCGATCGGCGGCACGTTCGCTGCGGTGATGGCGGGTGCCTGGCCCGGCGTGCCGCCGCGCGGCACGGTGCGCACCACCTGGCTGGGCGGCAGCGCGGTGCCGTTCTTCAGGTTCGCGTAGACGGCGTCGAGCGCGCGGTTCAGGTAGACGTGCAGGGGGATGTAGCGCGTGTCGTAGCCCGGCAGCACTGCGGGCAGGCCGATGAAGGTGTCGAAGTGCTGTGCGTTGGTGACTTCGACGTAGCTCAGCCGGCTGGCCGCGCCCTCGACCGACCGGCTCAGCGCCGTGTAGGGCCGCGAGGTGTGGTTCACCGGCAGAAGCGCGTCTTCACGGCCGTGCACGATGATGGTCGGCTTGCCGCCCAGGCGGCCGCTGCGCCGCGTCTCGTCGACACCGGCCTGCAGCGCGCGCGCGGCGGTGTCGCTGCCGTTCAGCAGGTTGCGCAGGCACAGCGCACCGTCGAGGTTGAAGTCCTGCACGCCGGTGGACGGCGAGAACGAGAACAGGTCGCGCAACGCCGCCCCCGGGCTCAGGTTGTTGATGAGCTGCACGCCGGTGGACGGCGGCACGCCGTTGCCGGTGGCGAACATGGTGGCCAGTGCGGCCGGGGCCAGTGCATTCGGCAGGCCCTGCGCGGTGGTGGAGCCGAAGCTGTAGCCGCACAGGTGGTCCTTCACGCTGGCGCGCGCCAGCGCGTTGGCAAAGGTCACGCTCACCGCCGGGGCCACCTCGAAGGCGGCCAGCGAGGCGTGCAGCACGGCCGACTCGGGCTCCCAGCCGTAGCTGCGCAGCTTGGCCAGGGCCTCGTCGGCCAGCGCCGCGGTGCCGCTGGCCGTCAGCAGGCCCTTGGCCTTCAGCGCGCCGCAGCGGTTGGCGGCAAAGGCCGTCACGACGAAGGCCGCGCCCGGGGCGCCCGCCACCTGCTGCGACAGCGCGGCGCAGCTCTGGAACAGGTTGGCGTAGCTGGTGTAGTCGAACAGCGTCCTGGCCGAGGTGCCGACCGAGGTACCGCCGTGCATCACGCCGACCACCGGCGTGGCCGGCAGGTCGACGGCGGGCTCGGACACCGCCACGCCGTCGATGAGCCCGGCGCGGTCGAGCTCCGCCGCGGCGATGGCCGCACCGCCGCCGTTGCTGATGCTGGACGCGATGACCAGCGTGTTGGCGGGGTTCACGTCGCGCGCGCGCCCGGCGCCGATGATGGGGCGGCCGTACTGCTCGTTGAGCACGTAGAAGGCGAACTCCACCGCCTGCAGCGTGAACAGGCCCCAGTCCTTCTGCGGGTTGCGTTGCGAGTGCGCGTGCTTGAAGGCGAAACGGTCGGGCGTGGCGGCGTTGAAGGCCGAGCGCTCGGCGGCGCTCAGCGCGGCACGGAACTGCGCGGCACTGCCGGCCGCCGCCGACGCCGTGCGCGTGCCGTCGATCAGCGGCACGGTGTCGGCCGCCAGGTCGTGCGGCGCAGCGCCCGTGCCCTTGTCGGTGTAGGCCACGGCACAGCCCTTCTTCAGGCCCCACTCCCCGGTGCTGATGCCGCCATACACGCCCCGCGAGCCCGAGGACGTGGCCGTCACGATGCAGGCGTTGCGCGGGTCGAAGGACGCCGGCACCTGCACCATCAGCGTGACGTTGCGCTGCCCGGTGCCATCGTCGCTGAAGGCGATGTACTCGGTGCCGGCGATGCGGCCTTCACCCGTGCCGGCCACGTTGCCGGCATCGACGTTGGGGCCATACAGCACGCCATAGCCGCCGGCCGTGGTCATGTCGACCAACGCGCGGTAGTTGTTGTAGATGGCCAGCCGGCGCAGCTCGGCCGCGGTGGGCGAGGCCGACGTGGCAGGCGGTGTCGCCGCGGCCAGGCCGGTCCTGCCCAGGCCGGCCGTCAGCAGGTCGTCGCTCACGCCGTCGTAGCTGGTGCTGCGGATGCTGCCGACGAAACCCGGCTTGACGTTGAGCTCGAAGGTCTCGCCGCCCGAGCCGCAGCCCGCCAGCGCGATCACCAGAACCAGCGGCAAGCCGCTGCGCAGGACATGGATCTTCATCGGGTTGTCTCCTTGCGGGTTGTCGTCGGCCGCTGCAGCGCGAACGCCCGCAGCCGCCCCACCACGCCGGTGGGGAAGTGGTAGACCGAGAGCACGAACAGCACGCCCAGCCACAGCAGCCAGCGGTCGGGCGTGAGCACCGCGCCGATCACCGGCACGCCCTCGAAGGCGCCGCCGGCCAGCCGCAGCAGGTCCTGCAGGTAGTTCTGCGCCAGCACGAACAAGGCCGAGCCGATGACCGCGCCGTAGATCGTGCCCATGCCGCCGATGACGACGATGAGCAGGATGTCCAGCATGATCTCGAAGGACAGCGTGGTGTCCGGCCCCACGTAGCGCAGCCACAGCGCCAGCAGCGCGCCGGCCACGGTGGCGAACAGCGCCGACAGCACGTTGCTCCAGGTGCGGTAGACCACCGTGCGAAAGCCGATGGCCTCGGCGCGGAAGTCGTTTTCGCGGATGGCCTGCAGCACGCGACCGAAGGGCGAGTTGACGATGCGCAGCAGCAGCAGCACCAGCAGCGTGACGGCGAGGAAGATCACGTAGTAGGTGATGAGCCGTCCGTCGACGCTGACGCCCAGCAGCGGCTCCTCGAGCAGCTGGAACGACGGGCTCATCAGTTCCGGGGCCTTGAAGCTCAGGCCGTCTTCGCCGCCGGTGAAGTCGCTCAGCTTGGAGGCCAGGGTCTGGAAGGCGCTGGCCACGGCCAGCGTGATCATGGCGAAGAAGATGGCCTTCACGCGCAGCGAGAACAGCCCCACCACCAGCGACAGCAGCAGCGAGACCACCAGCGCCGCCCCGCCGCCCACCAGCACCGCGTCGAAACCCGGTCCCATGCGCGAGCTGGCGATGGCCACGCCGTAGGCGCCGATGCCGAAGAACATGGTGTGTGCGAAGCTCACGATGCCGGTGTAGCCCAGCAGCAGGTCGAAGCTGGCCACCAGCAGGATGAACACCAGCGCCTTGGCCGCCACGCTCAAGGCCTTGGCGCCGGGGAAGAGGAAGGGCGCCAGCGCCAGCGCCACGAAGACGACGATGAGCAGCGCGGCCAGCATCCGGCTGCGCGGGAGGTCGTGGGAGAGGAGGCGATCAAGCATGTCGGTCCTGCGACGGCACGAACCAAGCAAACGCCGCGGAACCGGCTCTGCCGGGCCGCTGGCGTTGCCCCCTAGAGGGGGCGCGCGGAGCGCGTAGGGGGTGGGTCATATCAGCGATTGGTGACCGGATAGAGCCCTTGCGGGCGCCACATCAGGATCGCCACCATCAGCGCGATGTTGGAGAACAGCGCCACCGTCGGCGCCAGGAAGCCGGTGTAGTTGGCCAGCAGGCCCACCAGCAGCGCGCCGATGAAGCAGCCCAGCGTGCTGCCCAGGCCGCCGATGATGATGACGATGAAGATCAGCACGTTGACCTGCGCGCCGATCTGCGGCGCCACCGCCTGCTGGTACAGGCCCCACAGCACGCCGCCCAGGCCGGCCAGCGCCGAGCCGGCGACGAACACGCCCACGAACAGCCGGCGGATGCGGTAGCCCAGGCTTTCGACCATCTCGCGGTCCTGCACGCCGGCGCGGATGAGCAGTCCGACCTTGGTGCGGGCCAGCGTCCAGGCCAGGCCCACGAACACCAGCAGCCCGATGCCGGCGGCCAGCACGCGGTACTTTTCGATGGCGGCCTCGCCGATGATGAAGCTGCCGCGCAGCGACTCCGGCAGCGGCATGGCGATCTGCAGCGGACCCCAGATGACCTTGATGATCTCCTCGCCGACGATCATGCCGCCCATCGTGATGAGGATCTGCTTCAGGTGCAGCCCGTAGACCGGCCGCACGATCACGCGCTCGAAGGCCCAGCCCACGGCACCGGCCACCACCATGGCCACCACCATGGCGCAGAAGATGGCCAGCAGCGCCGGGCCCAGGCCGGTGTCGGCGAACAGTGCCATGCCGCCCATCACGGTGGTGGCCACGAAGGCGCCCAGCGCGATGAACACACCGTGGCCGAAGTTCAGCACGTCCATCAGGCCGAACACGAGCGTCAGGCCCGAGGCGATGATGAACACGATCATGCCCATCGCCAGCCCCGCCACGGTCAGCGTGAGCCAGGTGCTGCCGCTGCCCACGGCGGGAAAGGCCAGCGCCATCACGGCCAGCAGCAGCCCCACCGGCTTCCAGTCGAAGGCGGCCTTGGGCACCGCCGCAGCGGCAGTGGCGGCGGATGCCACGGTGGTGGTCATTGATGCGCTCCCAGGGACAGTCCGAGCAGCCGCTGCTGCAGCGACTCGTCGGCGGCCAGCTCGCGCATGGGCCCGGCGTGCACGACGCGGCCGTCGTCCATCACCGCCACGTGGTCGCCCAGCGCCCGGGCCATCATGAAGTTCTGCTCGACGAGCAGGATCGTCGTCTTCTGCGCCTTCAGTTCACGGAAGGCGCCGATGAGGTTCTGGATGATGGACGGCGCCAGGCCCTTGCTGGGCTCGTCGATGAGGACCAGCGCGCGCGGCTCGCAGATGGCTCGCGCCACGGCCAGCATCTGCTTCTGCCCGCCGCTGAGCTTGCCCGCGGGGTAAAGCCAGAACTTCTTCAGCGCCGGGAAGAGGCCGAAGATCCAGTCCAGACGAGCCGCATCGAGCTCGCGGGCGTTGCGGGCGTTCCTGGCGGCCAGCACCATGTTCTCCTGCACCGTGAGGTCGGTGAAGATGCCCATGCTCTCGGGCACGTAGGCGATGCCCAGGGCCGCGATGTCGGGCGTCGGCCGACCGTCGATGCGCTGGCCCCTGAAGGCGATGCTGCCCTTCGATGCCGCCCACAGGCTCATCACCGTGCGCAGCGTCGTCGTCTTGCCGGCGCCATTGCGGCCCAGCAGCATGGTCACCTGGCCTTCGGGCACGGCGAGGTCCACGCCGTGCAGGATGTGGTACGCGCCGATGTGGGTGTGCACGCCGGAGAGCTCGAGCAGCGGCGCACTCACTGGACTACCCTCCGTGCTCCGCACTGAGGGATTCGCGCTTGGGAGCGGCCCGGCGCGCTCA
>JALHMT010000134.1 GCA_022843905.1 Rubrivivax sp. | reverse complement strand
GGGGGCCGCCTTCTTCTACAGCGTGTGCACGCGGTCGCCGGCCGTGAAGCCGATGGGGTCGAAGCGGACCCCACGCGCGAAGCCGATGACCTTGAAGAGTTCGCCCATCTCGTGTTCGTTGACCAGCTTCTGCGCCGCGGTGCGGGCGCGCAGGTCGGCGGCCTGCAGGTCGGCCACCAGCCCGCAGTTCAGCAGGAAGCGCGCCTGCGAGGTGTAGCCGATGACGTCCAGGCCCGCGTCCTGCCCGGCCAGCGCGATGCCGCTGAAGTTGACGTGCGCGGTGATGTCCTTGTCGCCCAGGTCGGCCAGCGGGTCGGCGTCGGCGCGGTGCGCGCGGTGGCACATCAGCGTGCCGCCGCTGCGCTGCGGGTGGTAGTACTCGTGCTCGGGGAAACCGTAGTCGATGAAGAAGGCCGCGCCGCGCTGCAGGCGCTCGGCCAGCGTGCGCACGAAGGCCTCGGCCTGCGGGTGGATCTCGGTGACGCTGCCGGGCACGAACAGCGCTCCTTCGGGCGGGGGCCGCAGCGCCGTCGGGCGGTCGGCCCACACGAAGGCCCCGCCGTCGAGCGCCACGCCACGTTCCAGCCACCGCGTGCCGTCGAAGTGCAGCAGCTGCACCGGCATCGCGTCGAGCACCTCGTTGCCCACCACCACGCCCTCCAGCGTGTCGGGCCAGGCGTCGAGCCACTGCACCTTGTCGCCCCAGGGTGCCAGGCGCAACTGCTGGCGCGCACGCAGCGCGCCCGACAGATCGACGATGCCGTAGCCCTCGATGTGGTCACCCAAGGCCTGCAGCAGCTGCGCGGCCAGCGCGCCCGAGCCGGCGCCGAACTCCACGACCTGCCGCGTGCCGCTGGCCTGCAGCGCCTGGAGCACCTGCCGCCCCAGGGCGGCCCCGAACAGGGGCGACAGCTCGGGCGCGGTGACGAAGTCGCTGCCCGACGAGGGCATCAGGCCGAACTGGCGGTCGTCACGCGCGTAGTAGCCCAGGCCGGGTTCGTACAGCGCCAGGGCCATGAATCGGTCGAAAGGCCACCAGCCGCCCGCCTCGCGGATGGCCTGCTGCGCACGGCGGCGCAGCAGCGTCGATAAACTGTCGTGTTCTTTGCTCGGCACCGCCGCATTGTAGGAAGCGTGAGATCGCCATGAGACCCGTCGCCCTCGTCACCGGCAGTGCCCGGCGCATCGGCCGCGACATCGCGCTCGACCTCGCCGCCCACGGCTGGGACGTGGCCGTGCATCACCGCAGTTCACCCGCCGAGGCGCAGGAGACGGTGTCACGACTGCACGCACTGGGCGCGCGCGCCGAGGCCTTCGTCGCCGACCTTGCCGATGAGGCGCAGTGCGAGGGGCTGGTGCCCGCTGTGGCCGGGCACTTCGGCAGCCTGCGCGCGGTGGTCAACAACGCCTCGCTCTTCGAGCACGACGACATCGCCAGCTTCAGCTACGGCGCGATGGAGCGCCACTGGCGCGCCAACACCGCGCCGGCCATCGTGCTGGCCCGCGCGCTGCACGCCGCCGGCGGCGCGGTGGTGGTGAACCTGCTCGACCAGAAGCTGTGGAACCCCAACCCCGACCACCTGTCGTACACGCTGTCCAAGGCGGCGCTGGAGACGGCCACCACCATGCTGGCGCAGGCGCTGGCGCCGCAGCTGCGCGTGTGCGGCGTGGCGCCGGGCGTCACGTTGCCTTCGGGCGACATGAACCGCGCCGAGTTCGAAGCGTCCCACCGCCTCACGCCTCTGCAGCGTTCGTCCACGCCGGACGACGTCGCACGCGCCGTGCGTTTCCTGCTCGAATCGCCCGCCATCACCGGCACCACGCTGCTGGTCGACGGCGGCCAGCACCTGCAGCCCCAGTCGAGGGACGTGATGTTCCTCGTGAGACAGAACCAAGCATGACCTTGCTGACCCACCCCGCCCTGGCCGACTGCCGCCGCCTCTTCCTGCGCAACCACGAGGTGCAGGTGAACATCGGCGTGCACGACTTCGAGAAGCTGGGCACACAGCGCCTGGTGTTCAATGTCGATCTCTACGTGCCGCTGGCGACGAGCACGCCCACCACCGACCAGCTCGAAGAGGTGGTGGACTACGATTTCATCCGCAGCGCCATCCAGGCGCGCGTGACGCAGGGCCACGTGCAGCTGCAGGAAACCCTGGTCGACGACTTGCTGCGGGCCATGCTGGCGCATCCGGGGGTGCGGGCGGCCCGCGTGTCGACCGAGAAGCCCGACGTCTACCCCGACTGCGACGCGGTGGGCTGCGAGGTGTTCGGCATCAAGGAAAGTGCGACATGAACGTGATGAGCGACGCCGAAGCGGCGAAGAAGGCGGCCTTCGAGGCCAACAAGCTCAGCAAGCGGCTGCACCGGCAGGTCGGCCAGGCCATCGCCGACTTCAACATGATCGAGGCCGGCGACAAGGTCATGGTGTGCCTGTCGGGCGGCAAGGACAGCTACGCCATGCTCGACATCCTGATGAGCCTGCGCGAGCGCGCGCCCATCGACTTCGAGCTGATCGCCGTCAACCTCGACCAGAAGCAGCCCGGCTTCCCCGAACACGTGCTGCCCGAGTACCTGCGCTCGCGCGGCGTGCCCTTCCACATCGAGGCGCAGGACACGTATTCCATCGTCAAGCGCCTGGTGCCCGAGGGCAAGACCATGTGCAGCCTGTGTTCACGGCTGCGCCGCGGCATCCTGTACCGCGTGGCCGGCGAACTGGGCGCGACCAAGATCGCGCTGGGCCACCACCGCGACGACATGGTGGTGACGCTGCTGATGAACATGTTCTTCGGCAGCCGCATGAAGGGCATGCCGCCCAAGCTGGTGAGCGACGACGGGAAGAACGTGGTCATCCGCCCGCTGGCCTACGTGGCCGAGACCGACCTCGAGCGCTGGGCCGAGCACCGGCAGTTCCCCATCATCCCCTGCACGCTGTGCGGCAGCCAGACCACCCTGCAGCGCGTGCAGGTGAAGAAGATGATCCGCGAGTGGGAGCGCCAGTACCCCGGCCGCATCGACAACATGTTCACCGCGATGGGCAACATCGTGCCTTCGCACATGATGGACCGGAACCTCTTCCCCTTCGCCACGCTCCAACCCTCGGGCACGCCGGATGCCCGTGGCGACAAGGCCTTCGACGAAGACGACGAGGGCTGTGCCACGCCGCAGGCCGCCCCGGTGCGGCTGGCGCCGCGCCCCCCACGGGAGACGAACGAATGAAGACGCTGATCGCTGTGCTGGCTTCGGCCACCCTGCTGGCCGGCTGCGCCGGCATCTCCACGATGACGAGCGAGGTGTCGAGCTTCGGCGAGTGGCCGGCGGGCAAGGTGGCGGGCACCTACGCCTTCGAGCGCCTGCCTTCGCAGCAGGCCTCGCCCGAACGCTCGGCCGCGCTGGAAGCCGCCGCCGTCGCGGCGCTGGCAAGAGCCGGCTTCAAGCCCGTGGCCGGCGGCCAACCGCCCGAGGTGCTGGTGCAGGTGGCCGCGCGCGAGAGCCGCACCGAGTTCGCGCCCTGGGCCGATTCGCTGTGGTGGCGGGGCAGCTTCGGCAGCTGGCGCTACCGCCCCTGGGTCGGCCCCGGCTGGGGCGTGGGCTTCGGCGGCACCTACCCGTCGACCCGCTACGAACAGGAAGTGGCCGTGCTGATCCGCGACCAGGCCAGCGGCAAGCCCCTGTTCGAGGCACGCGCCAGCCACGATGGCAGCTGGCGCGGTGACGCCGCGATGCTGGCCACCCTGTTCCAGGCCGCGCTGCTGGACTTTCCCAAGGTCGGCATCAATCCGCGCAGCGTGACGCTGCCCCTGGCGAATTGAGCCCGCCCCTGGGCGGATCGGGCCTTCTCAGGCGTCGCGGCGCGAGTTCGAGAGTGCCCGCAGGTCGTCCTCCCAGCCCTTGAGCTTCTGGCGCAGCGCCTGTCGCTGCTCGGGCGTGGTGGTGTTGTGCAGCTCGGCCGCCACCCTGCAGTTGTGCTCCATGCTGCGCTGCTGCATCCTGGCGTAGGCCGGATCGGGCGAACGTCCACTGCGCTCGGCCAGGGCCCGCATCTCCTGCGCCAGGCGCGCCGGTTCCGGCTTCTCCGTCCCCCAGCGGCGCAGTTGCTGCAGGATGTCGCCCTGGCGCCGGCGACGCTCGACCAGCATCGCCTCGGGATCGAAGGGTGAGACGGCCGCGGCGTTCTCGAGCAGCTTGCGCTGGGGCCCATCGAGCGTGCCGTAGAAGCGCTCGTAGCGCTCGACGGCGCGTTGCAGCGAGGCCTTGCGGCGTTCCACCGGATCGGCCTGCACGAACTCCTCGCGCGCCTCGCGATTGTTCTTCGCGAACCGCCCCTCGATGTGGGCCCACTGCACCGGCCCGAGTTGCGTCACCACGGGCACGGCCAGCACGATGGCGCGTTCGATCATGGGCTCGGTCTGCTGACGGACCTGGTCCCACCAGCGGCACATCTGGTCCGCGGAAATGGGTTCGGCGGCGCGCGACTGCAGTGTGGCCAGCAGCGCCGCATGTTCCGCAAGCTGGGTCTGGCGGTGCCAGGCGAACCACTGCCCCAGGGCGTCCTTGGCCTGGGGCGCCAGCTCCGACGGGAAGTCGACATAGCGATCCAGCCACATCCATGCGAACTGTGGCGCACTGTTGTAGGCCAGGCGGACCGCACCGCAGCCGGCCAGCAGCACCAGGGTGCCGATAATCAGACCCCTTGCAATCACGCTCGAGAAAGACAATTTCATGGCACTCAACGTCGTGATCATGGCCGCGGGCAAAGGCACCCGCATGAAGTCGGCGCTGCCCAAGGTTCTGCACCGTCTGGGCGGCAAGAGCCTATTGCAGCATGTTCTGGACGCCGCTGCGCTGCTGGGGCCGGCGCGCACCATCGTCATCACCGGGCACGGCGCCGACGAGGTCGAGGCCGCCGCCGCCCCCAGCGGCGCGATGTTCGTGCGCCAGATGCCGCAACTGGGCACGGGGCATGCCATCCAGCAGGTGGTGCCCGTGCTGCCCGACGCGAACGGCACCACGCTGGTGCTGTACGGCGACGTGCCGCTGATCCGCCCGGCCACGGCCGATGCCCTGGCGCGCGCCTGCGGACATCAGAAGCTGGCCCTGTTGAGCTTCACGCCGGCCGATCCTGCGCGCTACGGCCGCATCGTGCGCGACGCCGCCGGCGGCGTGCGCTCCATCGTCGAATACAAGGACGCCAGCGAAGCGCAGCGCGCCATCGGCGAGGTCTACAGCGGCATCATGGCCGCACCCACCGCGATGCTCAAGCGCTGGGTCGGCGCGCTGAAGGACGACAACGCGCAGAAGGAGTTCTACCTCACCGACGTGGTGGCCATGGCGGTGGCCGAGGGCGTGCCGGTGACGGCGCAGATCGTGGCCGACGAGGCCGAGGTCGCCGGCATCAACGACGCCGCGCAGCTCGCCGGCCTGGAACGGGTGCTGCAGCGCTGGCGTGCCGACGCCTTGATGGAGCAGGGCGTGCGACTGGCCGACCCGGCGCGGCTGGACGTGCGCGGCACGCTGGCGTGCGGCGCCGACGTCGAGATCGACGTCAACTGCGTCTTCGAAGGTGCGGTGCAGCTGGCCGACGGCGCGCGCATCGGCGCGAACTGCGTGATCCGCGACGCGCGCATCGGCGCCGGCGCGGTGATCCACCCCTTTTCGCACATCGAAGGCGCCACGGTGGGCGCGGGCTCGCTGGTCGGCCCCTTCGCGCGGCTGCGCCCCGGCGCCGAACTGGGCGCCGAGGTGCACATCGGCAACTTCGTCGAGGTGAAGAACACGACGATGGCCGCCGGCGCCAAGGCCAACCACCTGGCCTACCTGGGCGACGCCACGGTGGGCGAGCGCGTGAACTACGGCGCCGGCAGCATCACCGCCAACTACGACGGCGCCAACAAGCACCGCACGGTGATCGGCAACGACGTGCACGTGGGCAGCAACTGCGTGCTGGTGGCCCCGGTGACGCTGGGCGACGGCGCCACCATCGGCGGCGGCTCCACCGTGGCCAAGGACGTGCCGCCAGGCCAGCTGACGGTGGCACGCGCCAAGCAGGTCACCATTCCCGGCTGGAAGCGGCCGCAGAAACCGAAGAAGGGCTGATCAGGACGCCGGCAGGCCGCGCGGCAGGCGCAGCCAGGCCTCGAAGGCCTCGGCCGCCATCGGCCGGCCCGACAGCCAGCCCTGCATCTCGCGGCAGCCGTGCGCGGCCAGCCAGGCGCGCTGCGCCTCGGTCTCGATGCCCTCGGCCACCACGCCCAGGCCCAGGCTCGCAGCCATCTGGATGATGGCGCGTGCGATGCCTGCCGAGCTGGCGTCGTGCGGCAGGTCGGCCACGAAGGAGCGGTCGATCTTCAGGCGGTCGATGGGCAGGTGCCGCAGATGGCCCAGGGAGCTGTAGCCGGTGCCGAAGTCGTCGACCGAGACGCGTGCACCCAGGGCCTTCAGCCGCTCCAGCGTGGCGCGCACGGCGGGCAGGTCGTCCATCAGCATGCGCTCGGTGAGCTCCAGTTCGAGCTCGCTGCCGGCCGCGCCCTGCTCCCGCAGCACACGCTCGACCGATTCCACGAAACCCGGCGCCTGGAACTGCGCCGACGACAGGTTGACGGCCACCGGCACGTCGAGCAGGCCGGCCGAGCGCCAGGCGCGCGCGCAGCGCAGCGCCTCCTGCAGCACCCACTGGCCGATGGGCAGGATCAGCCGGCGCGCCTCGGCCACCGGCAGGAACTCGCCGGGCGGCACCAGCCCGCGCTGCGGGTGCAGCCAGCGGATGAGGGCCTCGACACCGACCAGCCGACCGTCGTGCACGTCCACCTGGGGCTGGAAATGCAGCACGAACTCGCGGTCGCGTATGGCCTGGGCCAGCCGCCCTTCGAGCGCCAGTTCAGCGTAGGCGGCCTGCGCCATGTGCGGCTCGAAGAACTGGGCCCGCGCCCGGCCACGAGACTTGGCGTGGTACATCGCCGTGTCGGCGTGCTTGATGAGCTCGTCGGGGGTGTCGCCGTGCTGCGGAAACATCGCCACGCCGATCGAGGGCGTGACCGAGATCGAGGTGCCCAGCACCTCCACCGCCTCGCCCACCACGCTCAGCAGCTTCTGCGCCACGTCCTGCACGGCGTCGGCCGAGGGCGCGCCGGTGAGCACGACGACGAACTCGTCGCCGCCGAAGCGCGCCACGAGGTCGTGCGCGCGCAGGCTGCCGGCAATGCGGCGCGCCACCACCTGCAGCAGCGCGTCGCCCACCAGATGGCCCAGGGAGTCGTTCACGCGCTTGAAGTTGTCGAGGTCGATGAACAGCAGCGCGAAGCCCGGTGCGCCGGCCGCCGCCTGCTGGATCAGCGCCTCGACGCGCTCGTTGAAGGCATTGCGGTTGGGCAGCGAGGTCAGGCTGTCGTGGTGCGCCAGGTGGTGGATGCGCGCTTCCGTGTCGACCCGGTAGCGGCGGTCGCGCACGATGGTCATGCGCAGGCGGTCGTCGGCGAACTCCATGGTGCGCACGATGAACTCGACCGGAATGGTTTCGCCGCTGCGGTGCAGCGCCAGGCTGTCGTAGGTGATCTCGGAGCCGGCGGCGATCACCGCCGCGACGCGGTCGCGCTCCTCGGGCGCGACGAACTCGAGCGTGCGCCGGCCCATCATCTCGGCCAGCGAGTAGCCCAGCAGGGCCATCAGCGGCGGGTTGACATCGGTGATGAAGCCGCCGCGGTGGAAGACGATGCCCTCGGCGCTGGCCTGCATGAACTTGGCCAGCCGTTCCTCGCTGGCGCGCAGCGCGATCTCGGACTGCCGGTGGCGCGTGATGTCGACCACCAGCACGAAGGCGCCGAGAATGCGCCCGTCGTCGGTGAGGTGCGGCAGCAGGTTGACGTCGATCCAGCGCCGCTTGCCATCGGCGTCGTGCAGTTCGCGCTCGTAGCTCACGCTGCGCCGGTCCAGCCGCATGGCGTCGATGCGCGGCTGGATCTCGCGGGCGGCGCTCTCGCCGATGATCTCGGCAAAGCTGCGGCCGACGACCGAGCGCTCGTCGTAGCCGAACATCGCCGCGTAGCCGCGGTTGGCCAGCCGGCAGCGCATGCCGTCGTTCTCGTAGTAGGCGAAGGACATCGGGACGTTGTTGGCCAGCAGCCTGAAGCGCTCGAGTTCCTCGCGCAGGGCGCGATCGCCGGACCCGGAGCCGGTCGCTTCGCTCACGGGGCAGGCTCCGGGAAGGCCCCGTCATCGGCCCCCTCTGCAACGACTTGATCCGCCACCTCGGCCGCCAGGCAGAGGTCTTCCCAGGCGCGCGCCTTGTCGGTGAGATTGCGCAGCAGGTAGGCTGGGTGGTAGGTGACCACCAGCGGCACCCCCTGGTAGCGGTGCACGCGGCCGCGCAGCCGGCCCACCGGCTCGCTGCTGCGCAGCAGGGCCTGCACCGCAAAACGGCCCATGGCCAGGATGATGCGCGGCTGCACCAGCGCGATCTGGCGCATCAGGAAGGGCTCGCACTTCAGCAACTCGTCGGGCGCGGGGTTGCGGTTGCGCGGCGGCCGGCACTTCAGCGTGTTGACGATATGCACGCGTCGCGCCGGCGGCATCTCGCCCTCGACGGAGCGGGTGAGCGACAGCGCCCGCAGCATGTTGTCGAGCAGTTCGCCCGAGGGCCCGACGAAGGGTTCGCCCAGCCGGTCTTCCTGCTCGCCCGGCGCCTCGCCCACCACCATCCAGTGCGCCTGCGCATGGCCGACGCCGAACACCGTCTGCGTGCGGCTTTCGCACAGGGCGCAGGCCCGGCATTGCTGCACGCTCTCGCGCAGCGCAGGCCAGTCCAGCGTGGCGATGTGGCGGGCTCGTTCGTCGTCGGGGGCGGCCGGGGCGGCCGCCACGGCAGGGGCGTGGTGCACGGGGCGCAGCGCCGGCGCCGGGGCGGGCGCTACAGCAGGCGGCGG
>JALHMT010000133.1 GCA_022843905.1 Rubrivivax sp. | reverse complement strand
CACGCCGCACTGGGGACACTGACATCCTGTCTCTGCCGCAGGCCCAGCAATGACGACGAACCGACCCTCCCGCGCCAGCTGCTTTCCCTCGCACCCGGGGTGCCGCACGGCACGTGGCCTGAGGGCTGTCGCACAGGCCCTGCAGCACGCGCTCGGCCCGCGTCAGGCCCGGCGCCTTGCACTTGAGGCTCGGCGGGTGCGCCGCGCCCAGCCGAGTCCGGCCAGACCGACCCCCAACAGTGCCAGTGACGTGGGCTCCGGCACGGCGGCGACATCGCCGGAACGGACCGCCCAGCCGAAATAGTCGATGCTCTGTTGATTCCAGCCCTGCAAACCGCGCATGGTGCTGAAGTACCAAGACCAGCCACTTTTCTGCTCCAGATCGGACCAGTACTGGCCGGCCTGCAGGTTGTTGATGGTCACGCCCGCCACGGTGAGGTTGAGCTCCCCACCATCGAACTGAATGGTCGGGTCCGTGCCGTCGTTGGTACCGTTCCCGAAGATGCCCCAGTCAGGGTTGACGTTGCCGTTCACGTCGTAGATGCCCTTCAAGCCCAGGTTGACGTAGTACATGTACGCCAGTTCGCTGTTGGGGCTGTTGATGTTGTAGCCGTTGTCCGCGCTGCCGTCGTAACTGAAACTGGTGTTGAAGGACAGGCCCGTGATGGGGCTGAGGGTGGGCAGCCGCCAGTCATTCCAGTAGACACCGCGCACGCTGTCGTAGTAGCTGAGATTCGCGGCCCAGGTCTTGGCGACGCTCCAGTCCATTCGCCCGTCGGTGTCGTAGCCGGTGGTCCTGGCGTAGTTGGCATCCTGCAGCCAGGTGATGTCGAGCACGGTGTCGTAGATGAGGCCGCCCCCGCGGTCGATGAGGGCCGCTTGAGCCACGGGTGCCGCACCGATAAAAAACGCCGCTCCGAGCATCGCAACCGGGTAGTAACGCATCTTCATGTTCTCCATGCCTGTCAAGAGGTGAGCCAGAGCTCAGACGGATCACCCACTCGAGCATCCGACCGGTCTGCTCGCGGGAGTCATTCACTGTCGCGAAAGCTGACCTACGGATGGCATACCGATTCGAGGGGTCCCCGCAGATGGGGGGTCCAGCGGCATCACCTGGGCTGCACCGGGGGGAAGGCCTGATAGTGCGCGGGCACGGGCGCGCGAAGGAGTTGTCAGCCGACCTTGAGGCGTATGACGCGCATGAGGCGCAGGAGACGAAGCGGCTTCTTCACCGGCCAGTGCCGCGGCGGGTTTCAATGGGCTCGACGGGAATCACGTCGCGAGCGGATGCCCTTCAGGGCCCATTCAAGGCCTGCAGCGCCCGGCTCAATGCCGCCGTGCGTGCAAGGCCCAGGCCAGCCGTTGTCTCGATCTGCATGGCGGCTTCGCCGAGTGCGGCGAGCGCCCCGCCCACCAGCTCCTGGCGTCCACCGACGTCGCGCGGCGCGAGTGGCATGTCCTGTTCTTCACGAAGACGCCCGCTGGCGGCCAGCAGCTGCGCTACAGCGGCCCAGTCGCCACGCAACGCGGCGTACGAAGCGGTGAACTCGATCATGTAGACATCGAGTGAGAACGACCCCACTGCCGGCAACAGCGCCGCCGCCTCCCGCAGCAATGGCGCCGCTTCTTCGGGTTGGCCGGCATCCATCAGGCTGACGGAGTTGTTCAACAGCGCGACGGCCAGGTGGTAACCATGGCCGCTGGTGCGTCGCGCCTCCAGCACCTGACGGCTCAGGGCGACAGCACTTTCGCGATCGTAGCGATCGTGGGCCATCGTGGCCATGTGCCCCAGCACGTCGGCCAGCAACTTCGGATCTCCTGCCGTCTCGGCCAGCTGGCGGCTTTCCTCCAGAATGTCCTGCGCATCGTCCATAAGCCCCTGGTTGCGGGCATTGGCGCTGCACTGCATCAGGGCCATGGCCTGCTGTGCCACGGTGCCATGGCGCCGCGACAACGCCAGCAGCCGGTCGCCCAGCTGCGTGGCCTGCTCGGGCTGCCTGAGGTAGGCGCTCAACTGGGTGGCGGCACACAACGCCCACCAGCGGGCGGCAAAGGAAACTGCGTCGAAACCGACGTGGCTGTCATCGTCTTCGTGCTCGGCCGCGCGTTCCAGTGCGCGCAGCGTCAGTTGCAGCCCCAGGCGCATCGACCCGCGGGCCGTCCAGTAGTGGCGCATCGCTGCGGCCAGGCGCAAGCCCAGCGTGGCGGCGAGCGGCGTGGGCGCGTCGCACCAGGCGAAGGCCTGCAGCAGGTTGTCGTGCTCCTGCTGCAGCCGGTCGAGTGTGGCGCTGCCGCGCCCTGCCTGCATGACGCCGCGGTCGTGCGCCTCGGCCAAGGCCAGGTGGTAACGGGCGTGTCGTTCATCGAGTACGTGGCGGGAAGGGCCCTCCCGCCACTGCCCGGGCTGGGCCAGCGCGAACTGGCGCACCGTCTCCAGCACCCGGTAGCGCGGGCCAGCGATGCCGACCTCGACGCCGATCAGCGCAAAGTCGGCCAGGCGGCGCAGCCCGGCGAGCAGCATTTCAGGAGCCAGCTCCGGCGCGGACAAGGCCTGGGCGGCATCGAAGGTGACGCCGCCGTGGCACACCGACAGAGCGCGCAGCAACCCATGCTCGCCGGGTGTGAGCCGCTCGACACTCCAGCCGATCACGGCCTGCAGCGTCTGCTGCCGTGGCAAGGCGCGGCCGGGTCCTGTCCAGAGTTGGAACTCATGCGCCAGGAGCGCCAGCAGATGTGCCGGCGCTACCAGCCGCAGCTGCGCTGCAGCCAGTTCCAGGGCCAGCGGGATGCCGTCGACACGGCGGCAGATGTCCAGCACCACGCTGCGCTGGCTGTCGTCGAGTTCGAAGCCAGGCAGGGCCGCAGCGGCGCGGTCGACGAACAACTGCACCGCCTCGGACGCGTCCACCGCGGTCGCCGGCGCGCCCGGCTCCGGGAGTGCCAGTGGGGGCACGGGGCAGACGGCCTCGCCGGGCAAGCCCAGCGCTTCGCGGCTGGTCACGACGCAGGCCACCGCCGCGGTGCGCTTCAGGATGTCGTCCACCCGTTGAGCCACCGCGTCCAGCATGTGCTCGGCGTTGTCCAGCACCAGCAACACGCGGCGATCGCGCAGCCATGAAGCCGCAGCTTCGGCCGGTGCGGTATCGGGCGGCGGGTGCAGGCCCAGCGCAGCCGCCAATGACTCGGCGACCGCAGCGCCGCTGGCCAGTGGCGCCAGGTCGAGCCAGAACACGCCGTCGCTCCACCAGGGCAGCACTCGCGTGGCCAGCTGCAGCGCCAGCCGCGTCTTGCCGGTGCCACCGATGCCCACCAGCGTGAGCAGCCGGGTCTGGCCCAGCCGTTGCTCAGCCTGGTCCAGCAGCGAACGCCTCCCCACGAATGCGGTGCGTTCGCTGGGCAGGTTGTGGCGCGTGGCCGAGGCCTGCACTGTCTGCACTGGCCATGCGAAGCGGTAGCCGAGGCCGGCGACGGTCGCAATCGCAGCGGCGCCCAGCATCTTGCGAAGGGCCGACACCTGCACGTGCACGTTGGCCTCTTCGACCACCAGCCCGGGCCAGGCCCGCTGCAGCAACTGGTCCTTCGTCACCAAGGTACCGCCGGCCTCGACCAGCGCCAGCAACACGTCGAACGCGCGGCCGCCGATGGACAGCGGCGCGCCTTCGCAGCGCAGCGTGCGTGCCGTGGGATCCAGCTCGTGGCCAGCGAAGCGGTGCAAGACAGGCATGGCTAGGGGGCCATTGTGTTCGGTGGCGACATCTTGCGCGCATGCGAACCCGGCAGCTGCGGACCGCCACGCTGTTTTAGAGCCTTTAAGGACCTGGCGCCGCGCCCTGCCGATCATTCGCTGAAGGCGCTGCCACAGGGAGGCGCCGCACATCCAAAGGAGAGTGTCATGTTCCTCACTGCGTTGAAGTCGGCCCCTCGTTTGTCCCTCACCGTGGTGGCGGTGGCCGTCATCGCGTTCGCCCTGACGGCTTGCAACAGCGGACCGCCGGATGCCGCGGAGGCCGAGCAAAGGACCATGACGGCGTCCGGTGCGGTGGTCGCAACGCTCATCGACGACCAGGGTCTGATGACGCCCGGTTCACCACAGTCGATACCGCAAGACCCCGGCGCCCGTACGCGCAGCGGCCACTACGCCACGGCCCAGCAGGCCGATGCGCTGGAGTCGGCGCTCGGCGATGGTGTGGTGCGTGTGAACATCGATTGCTGCGGCTTCGAAGGTGCGGAGCAGGCCGTGATGGTGGCCTGGGGCGTGCAGGCCGCACACGACCTCGACCGGCACGCGCCCATCCTGGTGCGGGGTGCAGATCTGAGGCTGGCCGCCAGCGTCGTGAACCGGCTGGAAGAAGCCGGCCACTCGCGGGTCTGGCTGGTAACGAACTGACGAAGTCGCACTGCAGGCCGCGACTCGCAGCACAGCGGAACGTTGTTCGTCTTGCGCAAGCGAAGCTTGGTGCGACGGCAACCGACGACGAGATGAATCCGAGAGAGGTCGGGAGTCAGGTTCTGCCTGAGACCGACCTCGCCGGCCGCGCGCGCGTGCGCCCTGACCATGACCGCGGTCGGCACCGTGTCCATGGCCGCATCCTGAGCCGGCGGTGGCCCGCATTGGCCGATGGCCCCCGCGGGTGGCCTCGCCATGGCTAAAATGGCTAATCTTTCGAAAGGCCCCGCATGCGCGTCACCGCCACAGAAGCCAAGAACCGTTTTGGCAGCCTCTGCGCACAGGCCAAACGTGAGCCGGTATTCGTGGAGAAGGCAGGTCGGATCGACACCGTGATCCTGTCGGCCGAGCTGTACCAGGCTTTGCAGAGTCATCACGACGGGGCCCAGCGCGCCGCACGCAAGAAGGCCTTCGAAGCTGAGTTCGGGGACTGGATCGCGGCCCAGAATGCCCGCTTCGAGGCGCATGGCATTCCTGGCGCCGACTTGCGGCCATGGTGAGCGGTGGATGGCTCAGTACGACGTCTACATCAACCCCAGCCACAGCGCGGCCGAGGGCATCCCGTACGTGGTCGTGATCCAGAGCGACGTGCTCGATGCCCTGGCCACGAGGCTGACCCTGCCGCTGGCCGTGCTCGACCCTGGGGCGAAGGTGCCGACCGCGCTGTGTCCGGTCATCGCGGTCAAGGGCCGGCGTCTGCATGCGCTGGCCCACTACGCCGCGCCGTTGCCTGCCAAGCTCCTGAAGCGACCGGTTGCCAACGTCGCCGCGCAGGCCAGCTCGCTGGTCTCGGCCATGGACGCGGTGTTGTCGGGCCTCTGATGCCTCGCATGGCATCGGCACCGCATCCAGGCCAGGTCGGTCCGGCCTGTTCGGTTCCTTGACCGGTGCAGGGTCCGGCTGCTGGGCCGCGCCCGTCAGGGCTCAGACCGGGACGCGGCGCAGGATCTGGCCGGCCCGGTCGTCAGCCTGGCGACCCTCTTCCACCGCGATGCGGCCATTGACCAGCACCCAGCGAATGCCGCAGGGCGCGGCGACGGGCAAGTCGAAGGTGGCGCCGTCCAGCACCTGCTCGGCGTCGAACAAGGTCACGTCGGCGGCCGCCCCCACACGCAATTCGCCGCGTGCGGCCAGGCCGAAGCGTCGCGCCGTCAGGCCGGTCATCTTGTGCACCGCAGCCTCCAGCGCCAGCAGCCGGCGCTGGCGCACGTAGTGGCCCAGCACGCGGGGGAAGGTGCCCCAAAGTCGCGGGTGCGGCACCGGGTCGTGCGGCAGGCCATCGGAGCCGATCATCACCAGCGGGTGGGCCAGGATGCGGTCGACGTCCTCGTCGCTCATCGCGAAGTAGATCGCGCCGCCGGGCACGAGCTGCGCAGCCAGGGTGGTCGGGTCCATGCCACGCTCGGCCGCCATGGTGAACAGCGAGCGGCCCGCAGCCTCGGGTTCGACCTTCGACCAGGTGATGCGCACGTCCGTCGACGAGGCCACGCGTGCGGGCAGCAGCATGGTCGACGACGCCACGTACGGGTAGCAGTCCATGCAGACCGACTGGCTGCGTGCCGCCTGTTCGACCAGGGCCAGCGTGCGCACCGACCCGCCATGGTTGGCGCTGCCGATCAGCTTGTGGTGCGACAGCACCAGCGGCGCGTTCACGGCCCGGCCCACTGCCAGCGCCTCGCGCAGCGCCTCGTCGATGGCGTCGCCCTCGTCGCGGATGTGCATCGTGATCAGGCCGGCGCCATCGCGCAGGGGCTCGGCCACGTCGATCAGCTCCTGCGTGGTGGCGGCGCGCGCCAGCGGGTAGTACACGCCGGTGGACAGGCCGATCGCACCGGCGTCCAGCGCTTCCTGCAGCGCCGCCTGCATGCGCACCGTCTCGTCGGCATTGGCCGCGCGGTCCAGGTCGTCCATCGCGTGCTGGCGCAGCGTGGTGTGGCCCACCAGAACGGCGGCATTCACTGCGGGTTGTGCGGCGCGAAGCTCGGCCATGTAGGCCGCCATCGTCGGGTGGCGCCGAGGGCTGCCGGTGGGGTCGGGGGCGTTGGCGCTCAGCAGCGACGGCGGCGCGTCGGGCGCCGCTGGGGCCAGGCTCACGCCGCAGTTGCCCGACACCACCGTGGTGACGCCCTGCAGCAGCTTGGGGTGGGCGGCCGGGTGTTCCAGCAGCAGCAGATCGTCGTGCGTGTGGCAATCGATGAAGCCCGGCGCCACGATCAGGCCTTGCGCGTCGATGCGGCGGTGGGCGGCCTGGGTCTGCAGGTCACCGACGGCGACCACGGTGCCGCCGCGGATGCCCACGTCGGCGAGCCGGCGCGGCGCGCCGGTGCCGTCGATCAGCTGCCCGCCGTGGATCAGGATGTCGAGCATGGTCAGTCCAGCTTGGCTCCCGAGCGGCGGATGACGTCGGCCCAGATCGGCTGCTCGCGTCGAGCCTGCTCGAACAGCCGCTCGGGCGGCGCCGCCAGGGGCTCGAACGACAGGCTGGCCCACCGCTCGGCATTCGCCGGGCTGGTCATCACGCGGCCGATCTCGGTGTTCAGGCGCAGCACCACGTCGCGCGGCGTGCCTGCCGGTGCGACGATGCCGCCCCAGGCCACGATGTCGTAGTCGGGCAGGCCGGACTCCTTCAGCGTGGGCAGGTCGGCAAAGGCGGGCGAGCGGCGGCTGCCGGACACCGCCAGCGCGGTCACGCGGCCTTGCCGGATGTGGGGGCCGATGGACGACAGGTTGTCGAACATCAGGTCGACCTGGCCGCCGATCAGGTCTTGAATCGCCTGCGGGCTGCCGCGATAAGGCACGTGCACGATGAAGGTCTTGGTCTGGCTCTTGAACAGCTCGCCGCCCAGGTGGCCGGTGGTGCCGTTCCCGGCCGAGCCCATGCTCAGCTTGCCGGGGCGGCTGCGAGCCAGGGCGATCAGTTCGGCGACGCTCTTCACGCCGAGGTCCTTGCGCACCACCAGCGCGTTCTGCACGAAGCCCATCAGGGCCACCGGCAGCAGCTGGGTGTCGCGCTGGTACGGCAGCGTGGCGAACAAGGACAGGTTGATCGACAGCGTGCCGACGTTGGCGTAGCCCAGGGTGTAGCCGTCAGGCGCGGCGCGCACCAGCTCCTGCGTGCCGATGTTGCCGCTGGCGCCGGGCTTGTTGTCGATCAGCACGGTCTGGCCCAGCGCCTTGCCCAGTTCGCTGCCCAGCAGCCTGCAGATCACGTCGGGCGAGCCGCCGGCGGCAAAGGGCACGATCAGGCGGATCGGCCTGTCGGGCCAGGCAGCCCGTGCCGGCCCTGCTGCGGCCAACAGCGACAGGCCGGCCAGTCGGGTGAGAACCTCGCGTCGGTCATGCAGTTTCATGATGGTGCGCTCCTTCCGCATGCACTCTAGGAGCGGGGCGTCTGGGACACAATCGATGAATCCTTGGAAGCCGCATGAGGATTTCTCATGACCCGCCTGCCGTCAACCACCGCGTTGCTGTGCTTCGAGACGGCGGCCCGCCTGGGCAGCTTCACGCGCGCGGGGCGCGAGTTGCAGCTGACCCAGGCGGCGGTCAGCCGGCAGGTGATCGGGCTGGAGTCTCGACTGGACGTGCCCCTGTTCGAACGCCGGCCTGGTGCCCTGGTGCTCACCGAAGCCGGCCGGGCCTTCCTGGCCGAGGTGGGCCCGGCGCTCGAACGCCTCGAGCGCGCCGCCGCCAGTGCCAGCGTGCTGAAGGGGCGCGGCGGCCGGCTCAGGCTCTCGGTGGCCTCGTCGCTGTGCAACTACTGGCTGATTCCCAGGCTGCCGGCCTTCACCCGACAGCACCCGGAGATCACGCTGGACATGGCCACCCGGATCGGTCCGGCCGACCTCAGCGGCGGCCGGCTCGACGCTTCCCTGGAATTCGGCGACGGGCGGCGCAGCGACGCCGTCTGCACCCTCGTGATGCCGCTGGAGCTGCGCCCGGTGGCGTCGCCGGCCTGGGTCGAACGGCACGGCCGGCGGCTCTCGGCGCGCACACCCGCGGCCGCCCTGATCCACCAGACCACGGTGCCGGAAGCCTGGCCCGGCTGGTTGGCCGCTGCCGGTCTGCGTCTGGCGCCCGGACCGGGCGGGCCGCGCCACGACCAGCTGGCGATGGCGCTGCACGCTGCGCTGGCCGGACTCGGCGTCGCCTTGCTGCCGGGTTTCATGAGCGACGATGCGGTGGCGGCCGGGCGCTTGCTGTCGCTGTCATCGCGCTGCTGGCGGGCGCCACGGGCCTACCACCTGGCGGTGCCCCACAGCGCGGCACCGATGCCGGCAGTGGGCACCTTCACGCAGTGGCTCTTGGCGATGGCCACCCCCTGACGACCTCACCCCGCGGACAGAGAGCGACGGCATCAGGCACAGGGAGCCCGCACTGAACCCAGGCTCGGCTGTGACTTCCCGGGGATCCCAGCCAGCCACTACCGGCGGCGCCGCCCCTACCGCGTCACCCCCGCGACCGCCTGCCGGATCACCCCCGCGATGGCCACGCAATCGGCCTGCGTCA
>JALHMT010000132.1 GCA_022843905.1 Rubrivivax sp. | reverse complement strand
TCCAGCGCGCTGCCGGCCTTGGCGACGAAGCGGGCCGGCGTGAAGTAGTACTTGTCGCTGAAGTCGACCGCCTTCCTGCGCTCCGGCGTGATCGACATCGAGGCCACGATGGCGTCGAACTTCTTCGCGCGCAGCGCCGGGATCAGCGCATCGAACTCGGCCTGCACCAGCGTGCACTGCACCTTCATCTGCGCGCAGACCGCGTTGGCGATGTCGATGTCGAAGCCCTTGAGCTTGCCGTCGGTGCCGATCTCGCTGAACGGCGGGTAGGCGCCTTCGACACCCAGGCGCAGCGGCTTGGCGGGCGGGGCAGGGCTCTGGGCTTGTGCCTGTGTCTGCGCCTGCACGGGCGATGCCCCGGCCAGCACCGCCCAGGCGACCAGCTGGAACAGGGCCACGGGCGTCATCAGGCGGGCGGCGCGGGCGCTCACGGTGGCGGGGCAGGCGGGCATGAGGATCTCCTGTGCATCGGCCAAGCGGTGCTTCTGTCCCCAGTATCGGGCCCCCGCGCCCGCCTTCGGCCTCGGCGCACCGCTTTCGAAACGTTTGGTCACCGCAATCCGTCGGCCCGGCGGGCGATGTGCCGGCTGCGCGTGCGGTTTCTCGTGCGCCGTCTTGCCAAAGCCGCCCCCGGCCTCAACATCGGGATTGCAGCGGCTCCTTCATGGCCGCGCGGGAGTCACGGTGATGTTCAAACGCCTGTCCATGCTGTGGATGCTGGTGCGCGGCGACGCGCGCCGTCTGTGGTGGGCGCTGCGTCATCCCGACGCGCCGGGCTGGCTGAAGCTGGGCACGGTGGGTCTGGTGGTCTACCTCGTCTCGCCGGTCGACCTGATCCCCGACATGATGCCCCTGCTGGGTGTGGTCGACGACATCGTCATCATCCCGGCGGCCATCCGCTGGATGCTCAGCCGCCTGCCGGCGAGCATCCGCGTCGACCTGGACAAGCGCGAGCGCAGCGGCCGCGCCGGCGCCTGATGCGCCCCTTGCCGCGCCCTGACTTCGCGACCGCCTACTCGACGATCTTCACCGGCTGCCCCGGCCGCAAGGCCGGTCCGCCGCCGGCATAGACGCCGTTGATCAGCTGCAGCCAGGGTTCGGCGTTGGGCAGCGGCGAGCGCCGCGCCAGCTCCGACAGCCCGCCCGCCGGCATCGCCACCGTGCGCAGCCGCCAGGGGCGTGCGGCGCTGCGGTCGCCGGCGCTCATGGGTCGGAAAGACTCCTCGGCCTGGCGCAGCCCGGCCCGTGCGCGCTGCACCGCCGCCGCGTCGCGTCCGGCCGGCAGCAGCGCGAAGATGCGACGGTCGGGCCCGGTCACCAGCGTCACCTCGAAGTTCTGCACCGCGCCTTGTGCGCCGCCACGCGTGCCGGCGTAGCGCGTGGCCTGCAGGCCGTTGAGCGTGAAGCGCTCGGCGCGTACCTGGGTCGGCTTGAAGACGTTGCGCACCACTTCGTCGTGGCTGCTGCCGGCGTTGGGCGGGATGAGACGCGTCACCAGCGCGGCGTCGCCGGCCGTGTTCACCAGCAGCACGGCCTCGGGCGAATTGCGGATCGTGAAGCCGCCGGGCGCGGTGATGGCCACGCCCATCGGCTCGTGGAAGAAGTCGCGTCCGCGCACCACGCCCTGCTCGCGGCTGTCGCCGAAGGTCATGCCGTCGATGACCTGCAGGTAGCGCGCCCGGCCGTCGTCGGCATAGGTGCCGCCTGTCCTGTAGCGGGCCGCGGCCCGCGTGATCTCGGCCAGCCGCTGGTCGTTGCTGGGGTGCGAGGCCAGCCAGTCGGCGCCGGAGTTCACCGCCTTGCCCTCGGCACGTGCACGGTCGGCGGCAAACCGCTCCTGGCTCTTCAGCACGCCGATCACGTCGACCATGTTCTGCGGGTCGTAGCCGGTGCGCGCCAGGTACTCGGCGCCCAGCGTGTCGGCCTGCAGCTCCTGTTCGCGGCTGTACCTGGCGACATAGCCCGCGGCCACGCCTTGCGACAGCTCCGACGCCAACTGCCCGGCGCCGGCCACGCCGCTGCCTTCCAGCACGGCGCCCAGCACGGTGGCCGCCAGCACCCCCAGCCCGGCCTGCTGCTGCCGCGTGGCACGCTGCGCCCCATGGCGCGCCGTGACGTGGCCGATCTCGTGCCCGACCACGCCCGCCAGGTCGGCCTCGCTGTCCATGTAGGCCATGATGCCGCGCGTGACGTAGACATAGCCGCCCGGCAGCGCGAAGGCATTGACGTCGGGCGAGTCCAGCACCGTGAAGGTCCACTTCAGCTGGTTGCGGTGCGACTGCGCTGCCAGCTTCTGGCCCAGCTGGTTGACGTAGGCCTGCACCCTGGGGTTGTCGTAGACGCCCATCTCGGCGATCACCGCCTCGTGTGCCTTCCGGCCTTCGCTCACCTCCGCGGCCTCGTCCATCACCGTGCGCTCTTCCTTGCCGGTGACCGGGTTGACGACGGTGCTGCCGCAGCCGGCCAGGGCGATCAGGGCGGCAGCGAGCAGGGCGCGGGACGTGGTTTTCATGCAGGCAACTCCTTGACAGGGCTGAACGATATTGCAACGCCGCAGGGCATGGCGCATGCCCGACCGGGGTCGGGTTCGAACGCAGCTGCCGCCGCGCCCCGCCCAGGCGGCGGCAGCTCCCCGGGCCGGCTTCAGGTCCGGCTCAGCCGGAGCGGCGACAATCGCGCCCGATGTCCTCGCTCCCGCCGCCAGCAGCCGCACCGAACAGCTCCCTCGCCGCGGCTGCTCCGGGGGACACCTCGCTTCAGGTGCTGGCGATGCAGGGTCTGGCCTGCCGGCGCGGCGACCGCCTGCTGTTCAAGGGGCTGGACTTCGAGGTGCTGCCGGGCCAGATCGTCTGGCTGCGCGGCAGCAACGGCCGCGGCAAGACCAGCCTGCTGCGCCTGATCGCCGGCCTGGCGGCGCCTGCCGACGGCCAGGTCACCTGGGGCGGCCTGCCGCTGCGCAAGGCCGGTGCCGACTTCTGCGGCCAGATGCTTTACCTGGCGCACGCCAACGCGCTGAAGGACGACCTCACGGTGATGGAGTCGCTGGCCTTCCTGGCGCGTCTGCACGGCCAGCAGGCCGACGACGCGCGGCTGGCCGCCGCGCTGAAGCACTTCGGCCTGCACAGCCGGCGCAACGCCGCCGTGCGCACGCTGTCGCAGGGGCAGCGTCGCCGCGTCGCGCTGTCCCGGCTGCTGATGTCGCCGGCCAAGACGCTGTGGGTGCTGGACGAGCCCTACGACGCGCTCGACGTCGACGGCTGCGCCCTGCTCGACACCGTGCTGCAGCAGCACGCGCTGGCCGGCGGCCGCATCGTGCTCACCAGCCACCTGCCGCTGAACCTCAGCCAGCCGGCACCGGTGCAACTGGAACTGGAGCGCTACGCGGCGCGCAGCGCCTAGGGCAGCCCCATGAGCGGCGCCATCTCCATCCTCATCGCGCGCGACCTGCGCCTGGCCGCTCGCCGGCGGGTCGACGCCCTGCTGCCGCTGGCCTTCTTCACCGTCGCGGTGTCGCTGTTCCCTTTCGGCGTGGGCCCCGAGACGCAGACGCTGCGCCTCATCGCGCCCGGCGTCATCTGGGTGTGTGCGCTGCTGGCGGCCATGCTGTCGGTGACGCAGCTCTTCGCCACCGACCACGCCGACGGCTCGCTGGAACAGATGCTGGTGTCGGGCCACCCCAGCGTGTCCATCGCCGTGGCCAAGGCCACCGCCCACTGGCTGCTGACCGGCCTGCCGCTGGTGCTGGCCTCGCCGCTGTTCGGCCTGCTGTTCGGCATGGAGACGCAGAGCATCGGGGTGCTGATGTTCACGCTGCTGCTGGGCACGCCGGTGCTCAGCCTGCTGGGCGCGCTGGGCGCCGCCTTGACCCTCGGCCTCAGAAGTGCAAGCGTTCTCTTGATAATTATCATCCTCCCCTTATGTATTCCCGCCATCATCTTCGGCACGGGCGCGGTGGGTGCCGTCGAATCCGGCATGTCGGCGTCGGGCCACTACTCGTTGCTGGGCGCGCTGCTCATCGCCACGGGCCTGGGGGCTCCCCTGGCCACCGCCGCCGCGCTGCGCATCGCCACTGAATAAACGTCCCATGCCACGCACGCTACGCCTGTACACCTTCGCCGCGCCCTCGCGCTTCTACCGGCTGGCCGGCTACGCCATCCCCTGGCTGTGGGTGCTGACGGTGGTGCTGGCGGCGACCGGCCTGTACATGGGCTTCTTCGTCGCGCCCACCGACGCCACGCAGGGCGAGGCCTACCGCATCATCTTCATCCACGTGCCGGCGGCCTGGATGGGCATGCTGCTGTACCTGGTGATGGCCTTCTGGGCGGTCGTCGGCTGGGCCTTCAACGCGCGGCTGGCCTCGATGGTGGCGCGCGCCATCGCGCCCACCGGCGCCATGTTCTCGTTCCTGGCACTCTGGACCGGCGCCTTCTGGGGCCGGCCCACCTGGGGCACCTACTGGGTGTGGGACGCGCGCCTCACGTCCACGCTGATCCTGCTGTTCCTGTACCTGGGCTACATGGCCCTGGTCAACGCCATCGACGACCGCCGCCGCGCCGACAACGCCGGTGCGCTGCTGGCCCTGGTGGGCGTGGTGAACGTGCCCATCATCTACTTCTCGGTGGTGTGGTGGAACACCCTGCACCAGGGAGCCACCGTCAGCCTGACGGCCGCGCCCAAGATGGCCAGCACCATGCTCACCGCGATGCTGATCATGACCTTCGCCTGCTGGGCCTATGCCTTCGCCGTGGTGTTCATGCGCACGCGCGCCCTGGTGCTGGAACGCGAGCACCAGGCCGACTGGGTGGGCGAGGTCGTGGCCTCGCCGGGAGCGCGCGCATGAACTGGAACAGCGCTGCCGAGTTCTTTGCCATGGGTGGTTATGGGTTCTATGTCTGGGGCTCGTACGCCGTTGCTGCCATCATCATGGTTGCCGAGCCGCTGTTGGCGGCGCGCAGCCACGCGCAAGAGCGCGAACGCGTCGCCCGGCGGCGCCTCGAGGAGACTGAAGAATGATGAAAACGCGTCACAAGCGCCTGGCCATTGCCGGCGGCGTGCTGGTCGCCATCGGTGCCGCTTCGGCCCTGGTGCTCAATGCCTTCCAGAGCAACATGGTGTTCTTCTACTCGCCCACGCAGATCGCCGGCGGCGAGGCGCCCTCGGCACGCATCTTCCGCGTCGGCGGCCTGGTCGAGGAAGGGTCGGTCAAGCGTGACGGCACCACGGTGAGCTTCGTCGTCACCGACACCGCCAAGACCGTCGCGGTCAACTACCAGGGCATCCTTCCCGACCTCTTCAAGGAAGGCAAGGGCGTGGTCGCCCAGGGCCAGCTGAAGGACGGCGTGTTCGTCGCCCGCGAAGTGCTGGCCAAGCACGACGAGAACTACATGCCGCCCGAAGCGGCCGAAGCCCTGAAGCAGGCCGGGCAGGGCGGCAAGGCCTACGGCGGCAAGGACTACGGTGGCAAGGACTACGGCGCCACCTTGGTCGGGGGCAGCAAGTGATACCTGAACTCGGGCATTTCGCGCTCTGGCTCGCGCTGGGCGCTGCGCTGGTATTGGGCACCGTGCCGATGGTGGGTGCCGCCAAGGGCCGCGCCGACTGGATGGCCGTGGGCGGCCTGAGCGCACGCTGGCTGCTCGGCCTGGTGCTGTTCTCCTACGTCATGCTGACCGTGAGCTTCATCGACCACGACTTCAGCGTGCTCTACGTGGCCAGCAACTCCAACAGCGAGTTGCCGCTGAAGTACCGCATCGCCGCGGTGTGGGGCGGTCACGAAGGCTCGTTGCTGCTGTGGCTGCTGATGCTGGCCCTGTGGACCATGGCCGTGGCCTTGTTCAGCAAGCACCTGCCGCGCGTGGAAGTGGCGCGCATCCTGGCCGTGATGGGGCTGCTCAACGTCGGCTTCCTGCTGTTCACGCTGATGACCAGCAACCCCTTCGACCGGCTGTTCCCGGCCGCGGCCGACGGGCGCGACCTGAACCCGCTGCTGCAGGACCCCGGCATGATCTTCCACCCGCCGCTGCTCTACATGGGCTACGTCGGGTTCTCGGTGGCCTTCGCCTTCGCGGTGGCGGCCCTCATCGGCGGCCGGCTCGACGCCACCTGGGCGCGCTGGACGCGCCCCTGGACCACCGTGGCCTGGCTCTTCCTCACGCTGGGCATCGGCCTGGGCAGCTGGTGGGCCTACTACGAACTGGGCTGGGGCGGCTGGTGGTTCTGGGACCCGGTGGAAAACGCCTCCTTCATGCCCTGGCTGGTGGGCACGGCGCTCATCCACTCGCTGGCCGTGACGGAAAAGCGCGGCAGCTTCAAGAACTGGACGGTGCTGCTGGCCATCATGGCCTTCTCGCTGTCGCTGCTGGGCACCTTCCTCGTGCGCTCGGGCGTGCTGTCGTCGGTGCATGCCTTCGCCACCGACCCCACGCGCGGCCTGTTCATCCTGGTCTTCCTGGTGATCGTGATCGGCGCTTCGCTGGCGCTGTACGCCTGGCGCGCGCCCACGGTGGGCCTGGGGGCGCGCTTCGGCCTCGTCTCGCGCGAGACCTTCCTGCTGGCCAACAACGTGCTGCTGGTGGTGGCCATGGCCGCCGTGATGCTGGGCACCCTGTACCCGCTGCTGCTGGACGCCCTGACCGGCGACAAGCTCTCGGTCGGCCCGCCCTACTTCGACACCGTGTTCGTGCCGCTGATGGCGCCGCTGGTCTTCCTGATGGGCGTGGGCCCCATGGCGCGCTGGAAGGAAGCCTCGCTGCCCGACCTGGCCACGCGGCTGAAGTGGGCTGCCGGCGTCAGCGTCGTGGCCGCGCTGCTCACCGGCTGGATGGCCGGCAAGATCGCCTTCGCCTCCACGCTGGGCCTGCTGATGGCCTACTGGATCCTGTTCAGCATCGTCACCGACCTGGCCGAGCGCGTGCTTCCCAAGGGCGGCGAACTGGGCCAGGTGTGGCACCGCGTGCGGCAGCTGCCGCGCTCGATGATGGGCATGCTGGTGGCGCACCTGGGCGTGGCCGTCTTCATCCTGGGCGTCACCATGGTCAACACCTTCGAGGTCGAGCGCGACGTGAAGATGGCCGTGGGCGAGAGCACCAGCATCGGCGGCTACACCTTCACCTTCCGCGGTGTCGGCGAGCGCCAGGGCCCCAACTTCGTGGCCGCGCAGGGGCTGATCGAAGTCACCGAAGACGGCCGCAAGGTGGCCGACATGCGGCCCGAGAAGCGCATCTACCGCGTGCAGAACAACCCGATGACCGAAGCCGCCATCAACACCCGGCTGACGCGCGACCTGTACGTCTCGCTGGGTGAACCGGTGGACGGCGGCGGCGCCTGGATCGTGCGCGTGTACTACAAGCCCTTCGTCGGCTGGATCTGGGGCGGCTGCGTGCTGATGGCCCTGGGCGGCCTGCTGGCCACCACCGACCGCCGCTACCGCGCCACGCGGCGGCGCGAAGAGACCGTCGTCGCCGGAGCCCCGGGCCGCGCATGAAGAGCCTGAAGTTCCTGGTGCCGCTGGGCCTGTTCCTGGTGCTGGCGCTGTTCCTGGGCAAGGGCCTGTACCTCGACCCGCGCGAGGTGCCTTCGCCCTTCATCGGCAAGCCCGCGCCGGCCTTCGAACTGGCCAGCCTGCAGGACCCGTCCAAGACCTTCAGGCGCGACGACCTGCTGGGCCAGGTGTGGGTGCTGAACGTCTTCGCGTCGTGGTGCGTGCCCTGCCTGCAGGAACACCCGCTGCTGGTCGACATGCAGCGCCGCAACGTGGCGCCGCTGGTGGGCCTGAACTACAAGGACAAGCCCGAGGCCGGCAAGGCCTTCCTGCAGCGCCACGGCAACCCCTATGCCGCGACGCTGGTCGACTTCGACGGCCGCGTCGGCATCGACTACGGCGTGTACGGCGTTCCCGAAACCTTCGTCATCGACAAGCAGGGCATCGTGCGCTTCAAGCACACCGGCCCGCTGACGCCTGAAGTGGTGCAGAGCCAGCTCGAGCCGCTGCTGAAGAAACTCAATGGATAAGTTCCGCAATCTGTGCGCTGCATCGTGGCTGGCGGCCGGTCTGGTGCTGTCGGGCGGGGCGGCCCAGGCCCAGGCCCCGATCAAGGAAGCCCAGCCGGCCAGTGCCGACCCCGTGCTCGAAGCCAAGGTCATGGGCATCGCCGCCGAACTGCGCTGCCTGGTCTGCCAGAACGAGACCATCGCCGCCAGCAGCGCCGACCTGGCCGTCGACCTGCGCCGCCAGGTGCGCGAGATGCTGGTCAAGGGCCAGACCGAAAAAGAGATCCTCGACTTCATGACCGCGCGCTACGGCGACTTCGTTCTGTACCGCCCGCCCATGAAGAGCAGCACCTGGCTGCTGTGGTTCGGCCCCGGCGTGCTGATGGTGGTCGGCCTGGGCGCGCTGGTGCTGGTGCTGCGCCGCCGCGCCAGGATGTCGCCCGACCAGTTCGAACCCGACGTGCCCGAGATCGAAGACACCAACCCGCGCGTGGAGACGCGATGAACACGCGCAATGAATCCGATGCCGGCGACGCTGCCGACGGCGCACCGCCGAAGGCGCAGCTCGACGCACCCTTGACCGCCGCGTCGACGGCCGCCGAGCCGGCGGCGCAAGCCGCGCCCCCGCTGTCCACCGCCGCGCCCTACGAACCGCCGGTGCCCGTGCCGCGCCGCCTGGCCTGGGCGCTGGTGGCGGTGGTGACGCTGGTGGCCGCTGCCGGCTATGCCGTGTACGGCACGCCCGACTACCGCGTGGTGGCCGCGCAGGCCAAGGCCGAAGCCGACAAGCGCGCGCAGGCGCAAGCCCAGGCGCAACAGCCGCCCGATGCGGCGCAGATGGACGAGATCCTGGCCAAGCTGGTCGAGCGCCTGAAGACCCAGCCCGACGACCTGACCGGCTGGACCATGCTGGGCCGCGCCACCATGGTGATGGGCCGCTTCGACCAGGCCGTCGACGCCTACCAGAAGGCGCTGGCCCTGAAGCCCGACGACCCGCGCCTGATGACCGACTACGCCGAGGCGCTGGGCATGCAGCGCAACCGCAGCCTGGAGGGCGAGCCCACCCAGCTGCTGGACAAGGCGCTGGCGCTGGACGCCAACCTGGGCAAGGCGCTGGCGCTGTCGGGTGCGGCCGCCTTCGACCGCAAGGACTACCCCACCGCCGTCAAGCACTGGGAGAAGCTCGTCTCGGTGAGCCCGCCCGATGCCGAATACCTGGAGCAGGTGCGCTCGGGCATCAGCGAAGCGCGGCAGCTGGCCGGCTTGCCGGCCAGCACCGTGGCGCCGGCGGGTTTGCCGGCCAGCACCGTGGCACCGGGCGCCGCGGTGGCGCAGGCCGCGCCCGCGG
>JALHMT010000131.1 GCA_022843905.1 Rubrivivax sp. | reverse complement strand
CGTCTCGAAATGGCCCAGCTTTGGAAATGAATCAACATGCAGATGCGAGGAAGCGTGTAGTTGACGCCCTGTCAGATGCCGTAATATCGCTTGCGCAACGAGGCGTGCAGGCCGCTGCGTCAACACGCTTTGACGTCGGTGCGGCACTGGATTGGACGCGACTCGACTTCCGTCAAAGGAAGAGGGCTATGGAATCCACTCTGAAAACTGCTCTTAGCGGACTAAAGGATGCCAAGTCTGTGGACGGTGGTGTGGTCGTCAAGCTTGATGGCAAGGACGTCGCAGTGGTCGTTCACGCGATTCCAGCCTCATTCAGCGTGGCTGCCGCGCGAGAGCTTGTCGGGCGACCCTTCTTGGAAGACCACCAGCGTGTCGGCTTGCTGGCCTCTGCGCACGGCCCACTTCATCTGATTGCTTGTCACCGAGGCGCGACTGAGACGCAAGCCACTTCGTTACTGGGGTTTCCTGATGCCACGGTGGTCAGCGGTCCCTTTGGGGTGTTTGTAGCTGATGACGTTCAGAAGGTGCAGTTCGCCTTCCTTGCCAACTGCCGGGATGACTCACAGACTCGTCACGCTAGCCAACGGTTCTTCGAATGGCTGCAGCAGACGGGTGAGGCAGCACTCGTAGCTCGTCGAGCAGTGTCTCGAGCGCGCATCGTCAAGGTAGTTGCAAAAGAACTGAAATCCTAAGGGGGGCTGACAATGAATGAGAAGGATCTGCTACTGGGGCCAGTGCTGTCGTTTCGTGGCAATGGAAAAGGTGATGTCTGGAAAGTGACTGCGCTTGTTGGCCTCAAGTCAGGTGCCCCCATCCCAGTGATGAAGGTGGACGACAAGGCTTGCCCCGCACCCAAGGAATTGTTGGTTACTCAGGGTGAGCGTTACTTGCGTTACGACGTTTCTTGCAAGGTCTTGAAGAACGAACGCACGGTGAGTTACGGAATCCCGGGTGAGGTCACCTGGAACATGACGGTGCCAGGCAAAGGATTCTCCCCACGCATGGCCTATGTGTCATGCAATGGATTTTCTGACCCAGCTGTGATGCGCAAGCTTGTCCGGACATCAGATGCGGTTTGGGAAGATCTGCTCTACAGCCATGATCGCGATCTTCGTAGGGAGCTGGGGACAGGGGAACCCAAACTGCTAGACAAGGAGCAACTCTGGCACGAGAAGCGCATCCACGACAAAGGTCTGCAGCGCTTTCACCTGATGCTGATGGGCGGAGACCAAATTTACTTTGACTCCATCTGGGAGGACATCAAGCCCCTGCGGCAATGGGTTGCGTTGCCGCGGCAAGCGCAGTTGGATTTCAAAGTCTCCAAGGCTCTTGAGCGTGAGATTGAAGCGTACTACCTCGGTCTGTACAAGCATCGATGGCTCCCCAGTGAAAGGAAGCCATGGACTTCGCCCACGCCAATGCTGGATGCAAGTGCAGCGATGGCGTCCATGCCGACCGTCATGATGTGGGATGACCATGACATCTTCGATGGCTGGGGCTCGTACAGCTGCGAGATGCAAAACTGCCACCTGTTTCAAACACTTTTCCATCACGCCCGCCGCGCTTTCTGGGTTTTCCAGATGCAGCATGCACTGGAGGACCTTCCCGAACTTGAGGGCACAACCCCGGCGGGCTTTTCAATTCAGGACCCACTTCTTAAACCGATCCTATGGAGCAAGGTACTTGCCAAGGACGGGCTCGCGCTGCCCTTGATCGATAACCAACCTGGATTCACGTCCGCGTATACGGTCGGGCCGGTAGCGATTGTGGCGGCAGACCTGCGCACTGAGCGTTCACGAACCCAAGTCATGGGCGCTGACACCTGGAGCCAAATCAAGAAATGGGCTGGCAATCTGGACTCTGGACAGGCTGGGCCCCAGCCAAGTACTGCTTGCCAGCACTTGCTGTTCATGTCTTCAGTACCCGTGGTGCACCCGAAGTTGCCCTTGGCTGAGTTGCTGATGGACAGGTTTGGACCCGAGCACGTGACCGACAGCAATGCGGATGATTTGAAGGACCACTGGTCTCACGATGACCACGAAGGTGAACGAAAGCGCTTGCTTGAAGTGCTTTCTGGTCTTGCCCAGGACAAGAAGATTCGGGTGTCACTGGTATCGGGAGATGTGCATATCGCAGCGTGGGGTACTGCTTACCGCAAGGACCTGCCTGCAACAGAAACCTGGTCCCAGATTCATCAATTCACCTCGTCTGCGGTAGTGCATCCCTCGCTCATGGGTGTGATGGAGCGACTTTTCTTGGCATGGCTGAACTCAAACGCCAAGCATCCTCAACACATTGACGTTCAATACGTCGCAGAGGTGATGCCTTTCCCGGGGCATGACAAACACGTTATGGCTGCGCGCAACTGGCTTGCTTTGGAATTGGACCTGGGCTCCGTAGAAGGGTGCAAGCTTTGGGCAACTTGGCGGTGCGAGACTGAGAGGAGCTTTTCCAATCACCTGCTGGCCGTCAGCCCGATCGCCTAAGCGGACTCCCCCAAAGAGCCCAGTCACCGACCGCTCGGATTCGCGTGCACAGCAGCGCTTGCGACTCGCGCACAGCCAGCGTGTACCGGCGCAAGCCTGTTTCCCACTCGGTCATCGACACTTGCCTTCAGGCAAGCTGCGCGTTGGGCAGTGCCAGACGCGAGGTATCTTCTTTGCCCTCTTCGCTCAGGTTACGCGCGGCATGTAGGCGCGCGATGTCTTCGAGCGTGATGTCACCGGTGACATACACGCCGTCAAAGGGCGACGCATCAAATCCGGCAAGCTTGGGGTTGAGCGAGCCGATGGCTTGCTTCATCGCGTCCACGTCTTGGTAGATCAACGCATCGCACCCGATGCTCTCGCGCACCTCTTCCACCGTGCGGTTGTACGCAACAAGCTCATCGGTCGTGGGCATGTCGATGCCGTAGACGTTGGGGTAACGCACCGGCGGCGCGGCGCTGGCCAGGTACACCTTGCGGGCGCCAGCATCGCGTGCCATCTGCACGATCTCACGGCTGGTGGTGCCGCGCACGATGGAGTCGTCCACGAGCAGCACGTTGCGGCCCTTGAACTCGCTGCCGATCACGTTGAGCTTCTGGCGCACCGATTTCATGCGCACGCCCTGGCCGGGCATGATGAAGGTGCGGCCCACATAGCGGTTCTTCACAAAACCCTCGCGGTACGGCAGACCCAGCAATTGGGCCAACTCCATTGCGCTAGGGCGCGACGATTCAGGGATGGGGATAACCACGTCAATTTCATTCGGCGGAACGGTGGACGCCACGCGCTTGGCCAGGGTCACACCCATGTTCTGGCGCGCTTGGTAAACCGAAATTCCGTCCAGAACGGAGTCTGGCCGGGCCAGGTAGACGTATTCAAAGATGCAGGGGTTGTGGCTGGTCTTCTCAGCGCACTGCGCGAACTGTGTCTTGCCGTCCAAGTCGACGAACACCGCTTCACCGGGCAGCACATCGCGGTCCAGTTCGAATCCGTTGCCTTCCAAAGCCACAGACTCGCTGGCGACCATCACGCTTCCCTGGTCGTTGTGGCCAACGCAGAGGGGGCGGATACCGAACGGGTCGCGAAAGGCCAGCAGACCGTGTCCTGCGATCAATGCCACCACAGCATAAGAGCCCTTGACACGCTGGTGCACGCCGCGCACGGCAGCAAACACGTCGGCCGGTTTCAACGTGATCCCGCGCGTTACCTTTTCCAGCTCGTGCGCCAGCACGTTGAGCAACACCTCGGAGTCGCTCTCGGTGTTGATATGGCGGTGGTCGGTCTGGAACAGCTCCTGCTTCAGCGCTTGCGCGTTGGTCAGGTTGCCGTTGTGCACCAGCACCAGACCAAACGGCGCGTTCACATAGAACGGCTGCGCCTCCTCTTCGCTGTAGGCGTTGCCGGCTGTGGGGTAACGAACCTGCCCGAGGCCACACATGCCGGGGAGCGATCGCATGTCGCGTGTACGAAACACGTCGCGCACCATGCCCTTGGCCTTGTGCATGAAGAACTTGCGGCCCTGTTGGGTGACGATGCCCGCCGCATCCTGGCCGCGGTGCTGCAGCAGCAACAAAGCGTCGTAAATCAGCTGGTTGACTGGCGATTTGCTGACCACGCCCACGATTCCACACATGTTTCGATCCTCTGAAAAAACTCAAACCGTTCTAAGCGATATATCAGGCCACTGGCTCGGGTAACAAGGGCGTGATGGCGTGTAAGGGGTCACCGGCAAATCGTCCACCGCCTCGTTGTGGATCACGGGGCCGATCTCATCAAGCAAGAATCCCAGCAAGCCGCCGGCGGCGATGTTTCTGATGCGCTCGTCCTGCATGCTTCGAAAGACCGTTGGATCGAGGCAATCGCCTCCGTCCGTGCTTCCTTGGGGATTTCGAGGGCCATGACGAGGGCATCTGCCAGTTCAACCGACCCAGCGGCGCGCGTTGTGCCAGAGCTGCATCCAGGCGCTGTGGGCCTCCGGGTCCTGGTCGGTCCAGCTCATCTGGATGTTGCGGAACACGCGCTCGGGGTGCGGCATCATGGCCGTGAAGCGGCCATCCAGCGTGGTCACGGCCGTGAGGCCGCCCGGGCTGCCGTTGGGGTTGAACGGGTAGGCCTCGGTGGCAGCACCCGTGTTGTCGGTGAAGCGCATCGCGGCGATTGCCTTGGATGCATCGCCGCGGTGGTGGAAGTTGGCATAGCCCTCACCATGTGCGACTGCGATCGGCAGGCGGGTGCCCGCCATGCCGGCCAGGAACAGGCTGGGCGATTCGAGCACTTCCACCATCGACAGACGGGCTTCAAAGCGCTCGCTCTGGTTGGTGGTGAAGCGCGGCCAGGCCTCGGCGCCGGGAATGATGTCGGCCAGCTCGGCGAACATCTGGCAGCCATTGCACACGCCCAGGCCAAAGGTGTCGAGGCGTGCGAAAAACGCCTTGAACTGGTCGGACAGCGCCGGGTTGAAGGTGATGCTGCGCGCCCAGCCGATGCCCGCGCCCAGTGTGTCGCCGTAGCTGAAGCCGCCGCAGGCGACCACCCCTTTGAAGTCGGCGAGCTTGGCGCGGCCGGTCTGCAGGTCGGTCATGTGCACGTCGAAGGCCTCGAAGCCGGCCTGCGTGAAGGCGTAGGCCATCTCCACGTGCGAGTTCACGCCCTGCTCGCGCAGGATCGCGACCTTGGGGCGGCTGAGGTGCAACGCGGGGGCGGGGAGGCCCTCACCCCTGCCCTCTCCCAGAGGGAGAGGGAGGAAGGCATGCAGGCCCGGGTCTTCGGGACGCCCGGCTGCCGCGTGTTCGGCATCGGCGCAGGCCGGGTTGTCGCGCTGCTGGTTGATCTTCCAGCTCACGCTGTCCCAGACCTGGTGCAGATCAAACAAGTTCGCCGAGAACACGGCCTTGGTGTCGCGCCACACCTGCAACTGGCCCTTGCCGACCTCCATGGTGGAGGATGCGGGACGGGTCTTGCCAATGAAGTGGCTGTGCTTGCTCAAACCGTGTTCGCGCAGGGTCTGCATCACAGCGTTGCGCTCTTCGGTTTTGACCTGCAGCAGCACGCCCAGCTCTTCGCTGAACAGCGCCTTGAGCGTGAGTTCCTCGCGCCGCGCGCTGACCTGGCCAGCCCAGTTCTTGGCGTCGCCCATCTCGGCGCGGCTGTCGCTGATGCCGTCGCCTTCGGTCACCAGCAGGTCCACGTTGAGCGCCACGCCCACGTGGCCGGCAAAGGCCATCTCGGCCGCGGCGGCCAGCAGGCCGCCGTCGCTGCGGTCGTGGTAGGCCAGGATCTTGCCTTCGGCGCGCAGGGCGTTCACTGCGTTGACCAGGCTGATGAGGTCCTGCGCATCATCAAGATCCGGGGCTTCGCCACCGCCCTGCCCAAGGACTTGGGCCAGCACGCTGCCGCCCATGCGGTGGCGGCCCTTGCCCAGGTCGATCAGCACCAGCGTGGTGTCTTCCAGCGCGTTGTTCAACTGGGGCGTGAGCGTGCCGCGCACATCGGCCAGCGTGGCGAAGGCGCTCACGATCAGGCTCACCGGCGAGGTCACTTTCTTCGTCTCAGCGCCATCTTTCCACTGCGTGCGCATGGACAGGCTGTCCTTACCCACAGGAATCGAAATGCCCAGCGCCGGGCAGAGTTCCATGCCGACGGCTTTCACGGTTTCGTACAGCGCGGCGTCTTCCCCCGGTTCGCCGCAGGCGGCCATCCAGTTGGCGGAAAGTTTGACGCGCGACAACTCGAACGGCGCGGCCAGCAGGTTGGTGATGGCTTCGGCCACCGCCATGCGGCCGGAGGCCGCTGCGTCGAGCGCGGCCAGCGGCGTGCGCTCGCCCATGCTCATGGCCTCGCCCGCGAAGCCCTTGAAGTCAGCCAGGGTCACGGCGCAGTCGGCCACCGGCACCTGCCAGGGGCCGACCATCTGGTCGCGGTGCGAGAGGCCACCCACGGTGCGGTCACCGATGGTGATGAGGAAACGCTTGGAGGCCACCGTGGGATGGCTCAGCACGTCGATCACGGCCTTCTGCAGGTCCACGCCGGTGAGGTCCAGCGGCGCAGGTGTGCGCGCCACGGTCTTGACGTCGCGGTGCATCTTGGGCGGTTTGCCCAGCAGCACGTTCATGGGCATGTCCACGGGGCTTTGCTGGCCGTCGTCGGCCAGAACCAACTGCCGCTCCTCCGTGGCCACGCCGATCACGGCGAACGGACAACGCTCGCGCTCGCAGAAGGCCTTGAACACCTCTAGCGATTCGGGCGCGATGGCCAACACATACCGCTCCTGGCTTTCGTTGCACCAGATTTCCTTGGGCGCCAGACCGCTTTCTTCCAGCGGCACGGCGCGCAGGTCAAAACGCGCACCGCGCCCCGCGTCGTTGGTCAGTTCGGGGAAGGCGTTCGAGAGACCACCCGCGCCCACGTCGTGGATCGCCAGGATGGGGTTGTTCGCACCCTGCTGCCAGCAGTGGTTGATGACCTCCTGCGCGCGGCGCTCGATCTCGGGGTTGCCGCGCTGCACGGAATCGAAGTCGAGCGAGGCGGCGTTGGTGCCGGTGGCCATGGAACTGGCCGCGCTGCCGCCCATGCCGATCTTCATGCCCGGGCCACCGAGCTGGATCAGCAGCGAGCCGGCCGGGAATTCGATCTTCTGCGTCTGGGTTGCGTCGATCACGCCGACACCACCTGCGATCATGATGGGCTTGTGGTAACCGCGCTGCACGCCGTCCACCGCGAGTTCGTACTCGCGGAAATAGCCCAGCAGGCTCGGCCGGCCGAACTCGTTGTTGAAGGCCGAGCTGCCCAGCGGGCCCTCGGTCATGATCTGCAGCGGGCTGGCGATGTGTTCGGGCTTGCCGCCGGGCTGGTCGCTCAGGCCACCCCAGAGCTTGCCCACCGTGAAACCGGTGAGGCCCGCCTTGGGTTTGGAACCGCGTCCCGTCGCGCCCTCGTCGCGGATCTCACCGCCCGCGCCGGTGGACGCGCCGGGGAATGGCGAGATGGCGGTCGGGTGGTTGTGCGTTTCCACCTTCATCAGCACGTGGTGGGTTGCCGTCTCCGCCACATAGGCAGGCGAGGCCTCGCCACCGGCGCGCGCCACGAAGCGTTCAACCACACTGCCTTCCATGATGGAGGCGTTGTCCGAATACGCCACCACCGTGTGCTGCGGCGCGAGCTGGTGCGTGTGGCGGATCATGCCGAACAGGCTTTTCTCCTGCGCCACACCATCGATGGTGAACTGCGCATTGAAAATCTTGTGGCGGCAGTGCTCGCTGTTCGCCTGCGCGAACATCATCAGCTCGACGTCGGTCGGGTTGCGCTTCAGACCGTTGAAGGCGGCTACCAGGTAGTCGATCTCGTCGTCCGCCAGGGCCAGTCCCCAGTCGCTGTTGGCACGCTCCAGCGCACTGCGACCACCACCCAGCACATCGACCTGTTCCATGGGAGAAGCATGCAACTCGGTGAACAGGGCCTGGGCCTGGCTGCGGTCGAGCGAGACGTTCTCCGTCATGCGGTCGTGCAGCAGATCGGCCACGGCACGCAGCTGTTCGGTCGACAGGCTGGCCTTGCCCAGCAGGCCACTCTTGAGTTGTAGCCGGAATTCGACCAGCCGCTCCACCCGGTGCAGCGCTAGGCCGCAGTTGTGGGCGATGTCGGTGGCTTTGGACGCCCAGGGCGATACCGTGCCCAGGCGGGGCATCACCAGCAGCGCCGGGGCGCCGGCGGCTTCAAGCTTCGTGTGTGCCTCCGTGGCGGGCTCGCCGTAGGTCAGCAGATCGCTCACCCGCGCCACGGTGGCCGCGTCGGGCTCGCCGTCGAAGGCAGCGAGGTGCACGAAGCGGGCCGAGAGGCCGGTGATCTTATCGGAGAGGGCTGCCAGGCGGGGCAGGAGTTGTTGGACTTTGAAGCCGCTGATGGCATTGCCGCCATCAAAAGTGCGCAGGTGCAGGGACACGTTAGGCGCCTGAGGTGCGTAGACCCGGGGGATGGGCGGAGCGTCGATGGTAGCCGGGAGGCCTAATCTGCGCAGCCGGAAAAGGTGTCCGGCCTACCCGTCAAACACGCTTTCCAAACGGCAGATATCTGGGGCCTGCGTTCTGCCAGTTCATTTCAAAACACCGACTATTTCTGAAGGTCAAGGCTCCTCGAGATTGCTCTTCATGCTGGATGCAAATACAGTACTTATCATTGAATACCGACTCGGAGAAACGAGATGGAAAGACATGAAGTACCTGGCGAACTTGAAAACACAATGGAAGTGGAAGGCCGTCTTCACGCCCATGTCGTCGGCCTAGTCCATCGCTTCCGCACCTAGCCACCCACCCACCTCTGCCCCGCGAACGCCCGTTCGGTCAGGCGCTGGCGGAGCTATGCCCATTCTCTGGAGTCCATCGTGCACAGGCTGCTACTTCTCGACTATGACGGTTTGCTCTACGCGGGCGAACACAACCGGAGAGACACGTCGTGGATGCCGTGGCTTGTGGAAGCGCTGCGACCCTGGAGCGACGTTCGCATCGCCTTTCACTCTACGGGCAACTACAGCTCGGCTCTGCCTGACCGTAGCCATCTCAGCGAAATGGCGCCGCGCCTCATTGGCAGCACCTACGGCCTTCCCCACAAGGACGCTCTCGAGGCAGCTTTGCGAGTCAACAAACAACGGGTGGACCACCACCTGATGGTGATTGCGCACTCGACCGTCCTGCCCGAGGGCCAGTTCAACGTCCTCGTGTGCGACGCGGAGTTCGGACTTTCCGCGCAGAAAACGCAGGCCGCCCTGAGCGCATGGCTCTGGCGCACCCGCCCGCCGCTTCGCAATGTGTTCGGCGCCCGGCTTTCCAAGGGCGTTGGAGAACATGTTCTCTACCTCGATTTCGACGGGGTTCTCCACCACGAGGACGTGCGGTGGAGCCTCAAGCGTGGCCCCTTCCTCAATGCGCCAGGTCACAGCCTCTT
>JALHMT010000130.1 GCA_022843905.1 Rubrivivax sp. | reverse complement strand
AGCGCCAGCAGGTTGGTCTGGTAGGCGATGTCGTCGATGATGCCGATCTTGGTGGCGATGCTCTTCATGGCGTCGACCGTCTGCGTCACGGCGCTGCCGCCGTCCAGCGCTTCCTTGGCGGCCTTGGTGGCGATGCCGTCGGTGACGGTGGCGCTGTCGGCGTTCTGCTTGACCGAAGCACTCATCTCCTGCAGCGAGGCGGTGGTCTCCTCGACGCTGGCGGCCTGCTGGCTGGCCGAATGCGACAGGCTCTGCGAAGTCTGCGAGACCTGGGCCGACGCGGCGCCGAGCTGGTCCGCCGCGCTGCGCACCTCGCGGATGGTGGTGCTCACGGTGTCGATGAGCTGGTTGAACTTGCCGCACAGCTCGGCGTGGAAGGCTTCCTTGCCGGCCACCGGGATGCGAAGCGAGAAGTCGCCGCGCGTGGCGCCGTCGACGGCCAGGCCGATCTCCTCGCCCACCTGCGTGGCGGCGCGTGCCGAGGACTCGGTGGCCGCCAGGCGCTCGGCATCCTCGTGCCGGCGCTGGGCGAGCTGACCCTGCATGTCCTTGAAGCGTTGCAGCAGCAGCGCGGCTTCATCGCTGCCTGTGGCTTCGATCGCGAAGCCGAGCTGACCCTCGGCCACCGCGTTGGCGGCGTCCATGGCGTGAGACAGCGGGCGAGTCACCGAGCGCGTGATCGCCACGCCCAGCACCGTGGCCAATGCCAGCAGTGCACCCAGCAAGGCCAGCAGCGACGCGCGGTCGGCCTCGGTGTCGGCGATGCGTCCGTGCAGCAGATCCTCCATGATCTTCGACGAGACCTCGGTCAGTGCGTACTGCGCCTGTGCGGCGACTTCGCCCAGCCGCGCGAACTCGGCGGCGCTCAGCGAGGCCTTGCCGCTCTCGCCGATCTCCTCGGCCAGTTCGTGCAGGTGATCGGCGTGCTTGACGGCGCTGGCCAGCGGTGCGGCCAGCCGGTCCTTGAGGGCCGGCACGAGGGCGATGGACTTGCTCAGCTGCCCGTCGATGCGGGTCTGCCACTGGTGGATGTCGTGCGAGGCGACCTCCATGGCGGTTCGGGCGGCGTGATCCAGCGTCTTGGCCTGCAGCGCGGCGGCGCCTTCGGTGCCCAGGCGATCGACCTGCTCGGCCAGGCGCGGCAGGAAGTCGACCAGCGCCGTCATCACGTAGTAGGTCTCGGCCACGGGGTCGAGCGACAGGCCCGACGCATCGGCGACGTGTTCGAAGACCTTGAAGCCGCTGTCGATCAGGCCGGCGTGGGCCGCCAGCGCCTTGGCGCCGTCGATGCCGCGCGCCTCGATCTGCGACGACAGGGTGACCCACGACGAACGCATCTGCGCCAGCTGTTCCACGGCGGCGCTGTAGCCCAGCGCAGTGAGTTCCTGGCCCAGGGCGTCCAGCCGGGCCGTGACGGCCGCCTGGTGCTGTCGACGTTTCGCTTCGGCGGCGGCATCGCCCGACAGGGCTTGCACGGTGGCGGCGCGGTGGGCCTGCAGATCGCGTTGCAGCGACATGCCGGTGCGCACCGGCCCGAGACCTGCGTCTTCCGACTTCGCGACGCCGATCTCGCTGTTCTTGTAGGTGATGACGGCGGTCAGCGGCACGGCGCACATGACGGCGCCGATGACGCCCAGCGCGCTGAACTTCTGCCACAACTTCATGCTTCGGAGGATGTTCTTCATGGTCTGCCTTCGGTCGTTCTGTCGTCTGTCTTTGCAGCGTCGCCTCAGGGGCGCTGCAGGGCGCTGCGCGACACGGCAGCGCTCGTTGACGGTGGGTTGGAGGGAGGTGATGCACTGCCGGGCAGCGCGCGCGGGCTGGTGGCGCCGGGCCGCATGGCTGCCGCCATCAGGCCCTGGATGTCGAGCACCAGGGCGACGTCGCCCGAGCCCAGGATGGTCGATCCCGCCAGGGCCTCCAGCGGCTTGAACATGGCGGCCAGCGGCTTGATGACGGTCTGGTGCTCGCCGAGCAGCCGGTCCACCACCAGGCCGATGCGCACATGGCCGTGTCGCACCACCACCAGGCTGCGGCGGCCGCCTTCGGGCGACTGGCCGCCGTAGAAGAGCTTGAGGTCCAGGTAGGGCAGCACCTCGCCGCGCAGGTCGAAGTTGCCGCAGGTGCGGCCGGGCGCGTCGCGGCACTCGCGCGGCACGTCGATGCACTCGCTCACCACCGCCAGCGGCAGCACGTAGTGCACGCCGCCCACCAGGGTGAGGAAGCCGTCGATCATCGCCAGCGTCAGAGGCAGGCGGATCTGCAGCGTCGTGCCGTGGCCGTCGTGGCTGGCCAGGGTGATCTGCCCGCGCAGCGACTCGATGTTGCGCTTGACCACGTCCATGCCCACACCCCGGCCCGACAGGTCGGTGACCTGGTCGGCGGTCGAGAAGCCCGGCGCGAAGATGAGCTGCCAGACCTCGGGGTCGGACAACACCGCGCCTTCGGCGACGATGCCCTTTTCGATGGCCTTGGCCAGGATGCGTTCGCGCCGCAGGCCGCGCCCGTCGTCGCTGACCTCGATCACGATGGAGCCGCCCTCGTGATAGGCGTTCAGGCCCAGGCGGCCGGTGCGCTGCTTGCCGGCGGCCAGCCGCTCCTCGGGTGTCTCGATGCCGTGGTCCAGGCTGTTGCGCACCAGGTGCATCAGCGGGTCGGCGATGACCTCGACCATGGACTTGTCGAGTTCGGTGTCGCCGCCGGTGATCACCAGCTCGATGTCCTTGCCGAGCTGCTTGCTGACATCGCGCACCACGCGCTGGAAGCGCGAGAAGGTTTCCCCCACGGGCACCATGCGCAAGGCCAGCGCACCGTCGCGCGTGGCCTGCACCAGGTCGCTGACGCGCTGCGTGGCTTCGAGGAAGGCCGACGAGCCTTCGTCGTTGGCCACCATCTGCGCGCCGGAACCGGCGATCACCAGTTCACCGATGAGGTCGATCAGGTGGTCGAGCTTGTCGGCGCGCACCTTGACGAAGCGGGTCTCTTCAGCGGGCCGCTGGCGCGGCGGCGCGCGGCGGTCGTTGCCGGCCAGGCGTCGTTCGGTGGTGGGCACGGCCGCCGGCGTCGGGGCTGCGGTGGTCGCTGCGATGCGCTCGGGCTCCGGCTCGGCCAGGCTCACGCCCTGGGCCTGCCAGATCGCGCTCAGCGCCGCGCAGGCGTCCTCGTCGTCGCCGCAGCGTTCGGACAGCAGCGCACGCCAGCGCGCCAGCGAGGCCTCGGGCGGCAGCACGTGCAGGCTGCAGTCGTCCACGGCGAACTCGAAGACACGCTCGATCTCGGTCTGTCCCTGGTCGGTGTGCAGGCGGATCTCGAAGCCCAGGTAGCAGCCTTCGGCGTCGATGGTCTCCAGCGTGGGCACGGCGTCGGCCAGGGTGTGGCAGGAGCGGACCTCGCCCAGCGACGCCAGGTAGCGCAGGAAGGCCAGCGGATCGAGACCGTTGCGCAGCGCGTCGTGGCCGAAGCGAAGCGACAGGTGCCACAGGCCTTCGGCGGGGGCGGCCGCCGCCGGTGCTTCGGCCGGTGCCGCCGCCACGGCAGCCTCCACCGCACTGCCGTGGCGCAGCGCGCGAAGACGCGTGCCCAGGGCGCGGCTGCGCTCGGCCACCTCGGGCGACTCCTGGCCGCTGCGCACCTCGCCGATCAGGGCCTCCATCTGGTCGCGGCCTTCCAGCAGCGCGGCGGCGATGTCTTCGGTCACGGCCATCTCGCCCGAGCGCAGCGACTCCAGCAGCGTCTCGACCTCGTGCGTGAACACCACCACCGCATCGCAGCCGAACAGGCCGGCCGTGCCCTTGATGGTGTGCGCCGCGCGGAAGGCCGCGTTCAGGTTCTCTGCATCGTCGGGGTCGGTCTCCATGACCAGCAGCGACTGCTCGAACTGCTGCAGCATGTCGGCTGCTTCGTCCAGGAAGCCGGCACGGGCCTGGGCAATGATGTCTGCGTCGTCGTCGATCGACATGGTGTTCTCCCCTCAGCGCCGCGGCGCCAGCAGTTCGTTCAGACCGAACACCTTCAAGCCGTCGCGCACCGGGGCACTGGCGCCCGCGATGTGGAGCGCCTGCCCGCGATCGGCCAGGCTGCGCCGCGCCGCCAGCAGCAGCTGCACGGCGCTGCTGTCGAAGTCGGTCACGCCGGCGAGGTCGATGTCGAGGTCGCCGGCGGACGCGTTCAGCGCCGTCAGCAGGGTGTCGTGGGTGGCGGCGGCGAAGGCGATGGTCAGCTCCGGGCCGAGGGCCAGCGCGGGTGCGGGGGCGGTGGGTGGGGTGATGGGGTTCATGGTTCTCTCAGACGCCCAGTCGGGCCACGGCATCGACGAGCTGGCTCGGCGTGCAGGGTTTGGTGAGGAAGGCGTTCGCTCCGGCGTCGCGCGCGGCCTGGCGCATCTCGGGCCGCGTGTCGGTGCTCAGCACCAGCACCGGCGTGAACTTGTATCGCGGGTGCAGCCGCAAGTAGCGCATGAAGGCCATGCCGTCCATGCGCGGCATCGAGATGTCGCTGACGATGACGCTCAAGGTCCGGCCGTCCAGCACGTCGATGGCGGCCTCGCCGTCATCGGCGTCCAGCACGGCGTAGCCTTCGCGCTCCAGGGCCATGCGCAGCAGCGTCCTCACGCTTTGTGAGTCGTCCACCAGCAGCACGGTCTTCATGGCGGCCGGTCCGCTCAGACGCAGAGCTTGTTGACGGCGTCGACCAGCTGCGAGGGCTGGAAGGGCTTGGTGATCCAGGCCCGTGCGCCGGCGGCCTTGCCCTCGGCCTTCTTGGACTCCTGCGACTCGGTGGTCAGCATGATCACCGGCGTGAACTTGTAGGAGGCGGTGGTCTTCAGGTGTCGCAGGAACGACAGCCCGTCCATGTTGGGCATGTTCACGTCGCAGACGATCAGGTTGAGCTTCTGGCCGTTGAGCTTGCCCACGGCGTCCTTGCCGTCCACCGCTTCGACGATGGCATAGCCCGCCTTCTGCAGGGCCAGCTTCACCACGGTGCGGAAGCTGCCGGAATCGTCGACGATCATCACTGTCTTGCTCATGGGTCCTACCTCGGGGCGGGGGTCAGAAGAATTCGACTTCGCTGCTGCGTTCGATGTGAACGTTGCCGTGGTGGTGCGAGCGCTGCTCGTCCATCGTGTAGCTCGCCTCCAGGGCGGCCAGCCACTCGGCGGCGTCGGTCTGCGTGGCGCGCGGGTTGGCCGCCACCCAGCGCGCGAAATTCGACATGTCGTTGGAGACGATGGCCAGCATCTGGCTGACCCGGTCTCCGAACTGGAAGTGCATGAAGGCCTGTTCGAGCTGGTCGTTGACCATGGCGGCGGTCTGCTGCAGGTCGCCCGAGCCCTGCATCGAGCCGCCCATCGAGCCGATCAGCGCCGCCAGCGCTTCGCGGGCCCGCAGGTCGATCTCCAGCCGCAGTTCCTCGGCGCTGGTGTCCTCGGCCTCGCCACGCCGGCGAGCCTGCTGGACGGCAGTGTTCATGCCCAGCACCACGCGCTCCATCTGTTCGGCCGTCTCGGCCATGCGCGTGGCCAGCATGCGCACCTCGGCGGCCACGGCCTGGCCGCCCTGGTCGGACTGGTTCTGCCCGCGATTGGCCTCGATCGAGGCATTGAAGGCCACCAGCCGCGTGTGCCGCGCGACCTCGCGCGCCTGCTTGGCCAGCTGCGTCAGGCGCGTCAGGGCTTCGCCGCAGTCGGCCAGGGCGGCCACCGCCTGGTCGCGCTGAGCAAAGGCACGTTCGCTGGCCGAGCGCAGCGCGTCGAGCGCGGGCGAGGGTTGGCTGACGGCCCCGTCGATGGCGCCCGGGGCGGCAGCCAGCGAAAAGTTCGTCAGCTCGCTGATCATGCCCTGCAGCGCACCCGAGATCTCGCTGAAGGTCTGCAGGATCTGCGCCAGGCCGTCGGTGGCGACTTCGCGCGTCACGTCCATCTGGCGGCTCCACACCGGCACCACCTGGCTGACCATGACCTCGGCGCCATGGCGTCCTGCGATCTCCGAGCCGCCGCCGCGGCGCGTTGCGGCGGCCGCTGGAGAGCCCGGCGCGACGCCGCCCTGCCGGTGATGCAGCCACAGCGCTGCAGCCACCAGCAAGCCGCCCGCCAGACCGGCCCACTCGCCCAGCCATCCCAGCGCCAAGCCTCCTGCGGCCAGGGGCCACACCACGGCCTTGCGCCAGGCCGGCCGGGCCGGCGGCAGCGCATCCGAATCGTTGTCCGCAGCGTCCGAGGGTGAAGCGATGGAAGTGGTCATCAAGTTTGAATGGCTTCTTGCGTGTCAGCTCGTCCGGCTTGTGCGGGGAGGGCAGCCGCCTCCTGCCGCATCCCTGGATGGGCGCAGTGAGGGAGATATCGGCCGCCGATCGCAACTCTGAAGTCGCTCCGGCTCCCGCGATCGATAGAAGTGAGGCCCTGAATGGGGATAAATGCCAGTCATTTATTCGTGACTGACTCAGGGAATGCGCCAATCCCCTCAAGAGTCAGGCGCGGACACCGACAACAGATCTGGAGCCTGCGCAGCCCGAGGTGGGGGTGTGGGCCAGACGGAGCGAAACCCGGATGAATCTCTCGAGCTTGACCGCCTGGTGGCCGCGTGACGCCGCGATGCCGCGACTGTCGCTTTCCGCTGTGCGCGAGTTCTTCGCGTACCACGGGGTCTGGGCCATCGGCGTGCGCCTGCTGCGGCGCTGGTCGATCCGCGCCAAGGTGCTGACCGTGATGGGCATCCTGGTGGCGCCCAGCCTGCCGCTGAGCGGCTGGGTGATGCTCCAGCAGAACCAGACCGTGGTCGAGGCCAACCGGCATCTGTCGGCGGCGCGCCTGTCGGCGGCGCTGTTCGATGTGACCCGGCCTCTGGGCGACGAGCGCCTGGCCTTTCACGCCAGGACCGCGGTCGACACGGCCGACCTCGCGCCGGCCTGGGGCCGCCTCGAACAGGCCTACGCGAAGGCGCATGCCGACGGGCTGCCGGTGCAGCAGGCCTGGGAACGTTCGGCGCCCGTGCTGCAGCAGGCGGTGCAAGGTCGCGGCGCTGAGCGCGGCGTGCGTCTGGAACAGATCCACGAGGCCATGCTGGCGGTCGAGGACCTGCGCCGGGCCGCCCGCCAGGCTTCGGGCGAACTTCTCAATCCCGGCGAATCCCAGCAGCATCTGGTCGACCTGTCGCTCGATCGCTTGCCGCTGCTGCTCGACCAGGTCGGGCGGCAATGGATGCAGGCCTCGCGCTTCGTCGATGCCGGCAGCCGTGGCGCCGGGGCCTCGCCCGAGCGCCTGGCCGAACTGATCGAGCTGGCGTCGCTGGGCGGCCAGGCCCAGGCCATCTGGCAATCTGCCGCGCAGCAGGTGGCCTACAGCGCGCTTCGCCCATCGGCGCCGGGCAGCAGTGCGCTGCCTGCCACGGCGGCCTGGCTGGCGCTGATGTCCGGCCGCGTGCTGGCCTTCGAGCCGGCGGCCGAGTTGCCGGCGCTGCATGCTGCCTATGCGGCGGTACGTCAGGAGGTCGGAGGCCTTCGCGGCCTGGCGCTGGCACGCCTCGATGCGCTGCTGCTGGAACGGCGCGACCGCGCAGAAGCCCTGCGAGCCTGGGTCGCCGGAGCGCTGCTGCTCAGTCTCTCGGTGGCGCTGTACCTGCTGTACACCTTCTTCCTGGTGATGCGTGGCGGCCTGCGCGAACTGCACCACCAGATGAACCGCATGGCGCACGGCGATCTCAGCGCCCGGCCCAGGCCGCGCGGTGGCGACGAGGTGGCCGACACGCTGGCTGCGATGACGACCTCGCTGACGCGCCTGAGCGACCTGCTGGCCTCGGTGCGCCAGGGCGTGGTGGGCGTCACGCAGGCCACGCAGCAGGTGGCGCTGGGCAACGCCGACCTGCGCGCGCGCAACCGCGTCTCGGCAGACTCGCTGGATGCGGTGGTCGACGGCGTCACGCGCTACTCGACCCAGCTCGAGGCCTGCGGGCGGCAGATCGAAGCGGTGGTGCACACCGTCCAGGCGCTGCGGCTGGAGTCGGCGCGCAACCGCAAGCAGATGCAGCGCCTGCGCGAGCGCATGGCCGGCCTGCGCATCAAGAGCCGCGAGATCGGCCAGATCGTGACGCTGATCGACGGCATCGCCTTCCGCACCAACATCCTGGCGCTCAACGCCTCGGTCGAGGCGTCCAAGGCCGGCGAGTCCGGCCGCGGCTTCGCCGTCGTGGCGCAGGAGGTGCGCAGCCTGGCGCTGCGCGGCGCCGAGTCGGCGCGGCGCATCGGCGACATCGTGGCGCGCTCCACCGAAGACATCGAGCAGAGCGGCCTGCTGGCCGACGAGACCGGCAAGTCCATGATCGAGGCCGATCTGCACGTCGACACCATCCACCGGGCGATGGACGACGTGGCCGTGCTCACGCGCAGCGGCGGCAAGGAGTCCAACGCGATCCTCGAGCAGGTCACGGCGCTGAAGGACAGCACCCAGAAGAACCTGGACCTGGTCGACCAGCTCGCCACGGCCTCGGACGCCCTGCGCGGGCAGGGCGAGCGGCTGACGCACAAGATCGGGCAGTTCCAGCTGTCCTGACCGGTTGGGGGTGTAGCGGTGATAGGCTTCGCCGGCCCTTCACCCATCCTGCTGCCTGCCTTGGACCCTGCCGAAGCCGCCCCGCCCACCGCCCTGCTTGCCATCGACTGGGGCAGCACCTCGCTGCGCGGAGCGCGGCTGGCCGGCGACGGCCGCGTGCTCGAACGCCGCGGCTTCGAGCGTGGGGTGCTGTCGGTGCCCGCCGGCGGCTTTGCCGCGGTGTTCGACGAGTGTTTCGGCGACTGGATGCGGCAGCACGCGGCCCTCTGCCAGATCAGCGGCATGGCGGGCAGCCGCCAGGGCTGGATCGAGGTGCCCTATGCGTCCTGTCCGGCCGGGCTGGCCGACATCGCCGCGAAGCGGCAGGCGCTCGAACACGGGGCGCATTCAGGGATCTGGCTGGTGCCTGGTCTGAGCTGCCGCCACGCCGGCGCGCCCGACGTGATGCGGGGCGAGGAGACCCAGGTCTTCGGTGCGGCACGCCAGCAGGGACGCGGCAACGCACTGTGCGTGCTGCCCGGCACGCACAGCAAGTGGGTGGTCCTGGCCGAAGGGCGCATCGAGGGCTTTTGCACCTACATGACCGGCGAGGTCTTCGACCTGCTGCGCCGCCACTCCATCCTGGCGCGCACCCTGCCCGAGGGCGAGCCCGTCTTCGACGCGGCGGCCTTCGATGCCGCCGTGCTGCGTGCACAGCAGGGGCCCGGCCTGCTGAGCCACGCCTTCGGCCTGCGCGCCATGGCCCTGTTCGAGGAGATCGCCCCCGCGGCCAGGACGAGCTGGCTGTCGGGCCTGGTGATCGGCGACGAACTTCGCGGCGAAGGCCTGCGGGACGGGCTTGCACGCGCCGGCCGCGAGGTCTGGGTCATCGGCAGCGAACTGCTCACCGAACGTTATGTGCGCGCCCTGGGCGTGCTGGGCGTGCCCGCGCTG
>JALHMT010000129.1 GCA_022843905.1 Rubrivivax sp. | reverse complement strand
ATGCTGGCCTGGCTGGACGACGAAGCCCGCATCCAGGCCAACGGCGCCGGGGCCTAGACCTGCCGGCGGCGGGCTGGCGCGTCAGCCGGCCAGGCGCGCCCGATGCCTCTCGATCTGCGCCCGGGCCTGGGCCGGTGCCGTGCCGCCCAGCACGTTGCGTGCGTTGAGCGAGCCGCGCAGCGACAGCACCTCGAAGACATCGGCCTCGATGGCCGGATGGAAGCCCTGCAGCACCTCCAGCGGCAGCGTCGACAGGTCCACGCCGCGCTGGATGGCCACCTTGACCGCATGCGCCACGGCCTCGTGGGCGTCGCGGAAAGGCAGGCCCTTCTTGGTCAGGTAGTCGGCCAGGTCGGTGGCCGTGGCGTAGCCGCGCAGCGCGGCGCGCTCCATCGCGTCGGCCTTCACCGTGATGCCGCCCACCATCTCGGCCATGATGCGCAGCGTGTCGCGCAAGGTGTCGACGGTGTCGAACAGCGGCTCCTTGTCTTCCTGGTTGTCCTTGTTGTAGGTCAGCGGCTGGCCCTTCATCAGCGTCAGCAGGGCCATCAGGTGGCCGACCACGCGGCCGGTCTTGCCGCGCGCCAGTTCGGCGACGTCGGGGTTGCGCTTCTGCGGCATGATGGACGAGCCGGTGCAGTAGCGGTCGGCCAGGTCGATGAAGCCGAAGTTCTGGCTCATCCACAGCACGATCTCTTCGGACAGGCGCGAGACGTGCACCATGCAGATCGAGGCGAAGGCGCTGAACTCCAGCGCGAAGTCGCGGTCGCTCACGGCGTCCAGGCTGTTCTGGCACACGCCCTCGAAGCCCAGCGTGCGCGCCACGCGCTCGCGGTCCAGCGGGTAGCTGGTGCCGGCCAGCGCGGCCGCGCCCAGCGGCAGCTGGTTGGTGCGGCGGCGCACGTCGGCCAGGCGCTCGCCGTCGCGCGCCAGCATTTCCACGTAGGCCAGCAGGTGGTGCGCGAAGCTGACCGGCTGCGCCACCTGCATGTGGGTGAAGCCGGGCATGACGGTGTCGGTGTGCTGGGCCGCCAGTTCGACCAGGGCGCGCTGCATGTCCTTCAGCAGCACGGCCAGGCCATCGATCTCGCCGCGCAGCCACAGCCGCACGTCGGTGGCCACCTGGTCGTTGCGCGAGCGGCCGGTGTGCAGCCGCTTGCCGGCGTCGCCCACCAGGGCGGTCAGGCGGGCCTCGATGTTCAGGTGCACGTCCTCGAGGTCGAGCTTCCACTCGAAGGCGCCGCTCTCGATGTCCTGCGCGATGGTGGCCATGCCGCGGCGGATGTCGGCCAGGTCCTGCGCGCCGATGATGCCCTGCGCGGCCAGCATTTCGGCATGGGCCAGCGAGCCGTCGATGTCGGCGCGCCAGAGGCGCTGGTCGAAGTCGACGCTGGCGGTGTAGCGCTTGACGAGCTCGCTCATCGGTTCGCTGAACAGCGCCGACCAGGCCTGGGCCTTGTTGTGCAGGGAAGAGGTGGACATGGTGTGAAAGAAGGGCCGCAGGGCGTGGGAGTCCGTATTATCGGCGCCGCAAGCCATGGTCCTGCCACCCCCACGCCCTGCCGACGCGGCGGCCCCCGCTGCCGCCGACGTGCCGACCGAGGCCCCGCGGCCCACCAGCCTGTGGCCCGAGAGCACGCGCCCGGGCGACCTGCGCAGCACGAACTTCGCGCCCTCGCGCTTCGACCCCTTGCTCGAGGACCGTGCGCGGCTGCAGGCGCAGGCGCTGGCCGCCTTCGACGTCTGCCATCCGGCGCTGGCCCTGCGCGCCCTGCTGCTGGTGCAGGCGGTGCTCGCGCTGGCGGCGCTGGGCATGGCAACGAACTGGAGCGACTTCGGCGGACGCCTGGCGCAGGGTGCCTTCGCCGGCGTGGCCGGCACGCTGCTGTGGCTGGTGTCCGTCTGCGCACTGAAGCAGCCGCTGCGTCGCGTCGGCGGGCCGCTGCGCGCGGCGGTGGTGCTGCTGCTGGGCGCGCTGACGGCGCTGGCGGGCTGGCTGCCGCTGTGGTGGCTGCAGCTCAGCGACGTGGCCGGCGGCCTGCGCGTGCTGGCCGTGGCGCTGGCCGGCACCGGCCTGGCCACGCTGCTGTGGTCCTGGCTGGACCTGCGCGCCCGCATCTGGCATCCAGCCACCGCGCATGCCAGGCTGGCCGAGCTGCAATCGCGCATCCGTCCGCATTTCCTGTTCAATGCGCTCAACACGGCGCTGGCCCTGGTGCGCGTGGACCCCGAGAAGGCCGAATCGGTGCTGGAAGACCTGAGCGAGCTGTTCCGCGTCGCGCTGGCCGAGGCCGGCACCTCGGTGCCGCTGCAGGACGAGGTGGACCTCGCCCAGCGCTACCTGGCCATCGAGCAGGTGCGTTTCGGCTCGCGGCTGAAGGTGCGCTGGGACATCGATCCGCGCGTCGGCGCTGCGCAGGTGCCGCCGCTGATGCTGCAGCCGCTGGTGGAAAACGCCGTGCGCCACGGCATCGAGCCGGCGGTGGGCGGCGGCGAGATCAGCATCCAGGCCGGCGTGCGGCGCGGGCAGGTGGTGCTGATGGTGAGCAACAGCGTGCCCGACGGCCCTTCCACACCCGGCAACGGCATGGCGCTGCACAACGTGCGCGAGCGCCTGCGGCTGCTGCACGACGTCGCCGGGCAGTGCGACGTGTGGCGCGAAGGCAGCATGTTCCATGCGCGCGTGATCGTGCCGCTGCCATGATCGCGCCGGGCCGCTCCCGAGCGCTCCTCCCGCAGCACGCAGTGCAGAGGGTGGTGCAGTGAACGATGCGTCACGCCTGCTGCGCGTGCTGATCGTCGACGACGAGGCGCTGGCGCGGCTGCGCCTGCGCTCGCTGCTGCAGGCCTGCGTCGAGACACCGCTGGAGGTGGTGGGCGAGGCCGAGACCGCCGAGCAGGCGCTGCAGATGCTGCAGCGGCAGAGCGACGGGACGCCGTTCGATCTGGTGCTGCTGGACATCCGCATGCCCGGCCGCGACGGGCTGCAGCTGGCCTCGGCCCTGCGCACGCTGCAGCACCCGCCGGCCGTGGTCTTCGTCACCGCGCACGCGCACCATGCGCTGCGCGCCTTCGACCTGGACGCGGTGGACTACCTCACCAAGCCGGTGATGCGCCCGCGCCTGCAGGCGGCGCTGCACCGCGTGCAACAACGCCGCTGGCCGGTCACCACCGCCGCCGCGCCGCTGGCCGAGGCGCCGATGCTGGTGGTGGCCGAGCGCGGCCGCGTGCTGCGCGTGCCGCACGCCGAGGTGCTGTACCTGAAGGCCGAGATGAAGTACGTCACGCTGCGCACCGCTTCGCGCAGCTATGTGCTCGACGATCCGCTGTCGGACCTGGAGCAGCGCCTGGGTGCCGGATTCATCCGCATCCACCGCAACGCCCTGGTGGCCGCCGGCGCCGTCCGCGAACTGCAGCGCCGCAGCGGCGAGGGCGCCGACGAAGGCTGGGCGGTGCGCGTGGCACCGATCGACGAATGGCTGCCGGTGTCGCGCCGCCAGGCCCCGGCGGTGCGGGAGGCGCTGGCGCGCGGGGCGCGCGAGTGACGCGGCTGCACTTCGATGCGCCGCGGTCGGCGTGGTGGCGAAGGGCGCTGCCGTGGCTGGCTGCGTTGCTGCTGCTGCTCGGTGCCTGGTGGGTCGGATGGACGGGGTGGCGGGCGGGCCCCGAAGTCCCTGCGCCGCAGGAGGCTGCGCAGCCACCGGCCTCGTTGCCGGCGCCCGTGGCGGTGGTGCCGGCGACGCCGCCGTCCGTGTCGCCAGCCACGGCGGGTGCAATGCTGTCGCCGCCGGCTGCCTCGGCGCCCGTCCAGGGCCGCATCGAGGTCTGTGGCCGCGGCCCGATGACGATGGACGAGATCGAGAGGACGCAGCCGGTGGAGGCCGCCGCAGCGCGGCAACAGCTGACGTCCAGCCTGCTGCAAGGCAGCGATCGGGAGCGGGTGCTCGGCCTCCTGATGGCCGTGGACGGCATGGCGATCGAGTCGCTGGACCGCAGCTCGCGGACCTGCTCGCCGCAGGACCGCGACTGTGCGCAGGTGATGCGGGGGCAGATGCGCGCCGCCGCGCAGCCGATGCTCGATGCGGTGGTCGAAACGGCGCTGGCCAGCCGCGACGCGGGAATCTATGGCATGGCTTTCGTGCTGGCTTGTCGCGGCGGCGACGCGGAGGGGCTCATCCCGCCGCCGCCCTCGTGCGCCCGCCTGTCGGTGCAGCAATGGCGGCAGCGCGATCCCGGCGATGCCACACCGGCGCTGTGGGCCGCCCGGCAGGCGCAGCAGCGCGGTGACGCCGCGGCGGTGGACGCCGCGCTGGCCGCGGCGGTGGCTTCGCCACGGCGGTCCTGGATCGCTGGCGATCTGCAGCAGGCGCTGTTGTCCCACGCAGGCTTCGACGGCCTGCCTGCGCCGCAACGCGCCGATCTGGTGTGGTTTCTTCAGGGCGTGACCGCGGCGTCCAGCGAGGTGCCCACGGGGCTGCTGCTGCAGCGGCACGCCTGCACGGCTGCGGCGCTGGCCGATTCCGCGCGCCGGGAGCGCTGCGACGCGCTGGTGCGGCACCTGGTCGCGCAATCGCCGACCTGGCTGGACTTGTCCCTGGCGTCGCGCTATGCACAGCGGCTGGGCTGGACGCCCGAGCGCCTGCGTGACCTGGAAGACCAGCGGCTGGCGCTGATGCAGGCCTTGCGACCGCCGCTGTCGCCGCAGTTCATCTACACCTGCGAGGGTGTGAGGCAGATGATGTCCCACTACGCCGAGGTGGCCCGGCACGGCGAGATCGGCGCCGCCCGCAGGCTCATCGCGTCCAGCGGCCGACCGCTGGCGGCCTGGGCCGACGAAGCGAGGGCCGCGCAGGCGCGCATGGCCGCGACCTTCGGCGGCGCGTCGGCTTCGGCGCCATCGCCCCAGCGCTGAAGGCTCAGCCGGTGTTGCGCAAGCCCGCTGCGATGCCGTTGATCGACAGGTGGATGCCGCGCTGCAGCCGTTCCACCGTCGCATCGCCCTCGCGCCGCAGGCGGTAGCGGCGCAGCAGTTCGACCTGCAGGTGGTTCAGCGGGTCGAGGTAGGGGAAACGGTGCTCGATGGAGCGCGCCAGCGCAGGGTTGCTCTGCAGGCGCCGTGCTTCGCCGGTGATGAGCGTCAGGGCGGCGTCGACGCGCTCCCACTCGGCACGGATGGCGCCGAAGATGCGCCGGGCACTGCGTTTGTCGTCCACCAGCTCCACGTAGCGCGCGGCGATGCGCAGGTCGCTCTTGGCCAGCACCATGTCGAGGTTGGACAGCAGGGTGCGGAAGAAGGGCCACTGCCTGTGCATGCGCTGCAGCAGTTCGACGCGCCTGGCGCGATCGGGCCCGCTGCCGACGAAGGCCTCGATGGCCGAGCCGAAGCCGTACCAGGCCGTCAGCGCCACGCGGCACTGGCCCCAGCTGAAGCCCCAGGGGATGGCGCGCAGGTCTTCGATGGCACGTGTGGCCTTGCGCGAGGCCGGGCGCGAGCCGATGTTCAGTTCGGCCAGCTCGCGGATGGGTGTGGCGGCGAAGAAGTAGTCGGTGAAGCCTTCGGTTTCGTAGACCAGCTGGCGGTAGGCCGTGAAGCTGGCCTGGCTGATCTGCGCCGCGGCGTCCAGGAAGGCCGGCGTCGCGCTCTTGGTCGGGTGCAGCATGGTCGCCTCGAGCGTGGCGGCGACCAGGGTTTCCAGATTGCGGCGTCCGATGTCGGGATTGGCGTACTTGGAGCCGATCACTTCGCCCTGCTCGGTGAGCCGGATCTGCCCGTTCACCGTGCCCGGGGGCTGGGCCAGGATGGCCTCGTAGCTGGGGCCGCCGCCGCGGCCTACCGTGCCGCCGCGGCCGTGGAACAGGCGCAGCGTGATGCCGTGCTCGCGGCCCAGTTCGCGGAAGTGCTCCACCAGTGCCACCTCGGCGCGGTAGAGCTCCCAGTTGCTGGTGAAGAAGCCGCCGTCCTTGTTGCTGTCGCTGTAGCCCAGCATCACGTCCTGCTCACCGCCGCTGGCCACCACCAGCGGCACGATGCCGGGCAGCGCGTAGAACTCGCGCATGATGGTCTGCGCATGGCGCAGGTCGCCGATGGTCTCGAACAGCGGCACGGTGATGAGCGCGGCGCGCGCGGGCTGGTCGGCTTCGTCCAGCGTGCCCTGCAGCAGGCCGGTCTCCTTCTGCAGCAGCAGCACCTCCAGCAGGTCGCTCACCTCCTCGGTGTGCGAGATGATGTAGTGGCGCAGCGCCTCGGGGCCGAAGCGCAGGCGCGCCACGCGGGCGGTCTCGAAGATCTCGAGCTCGCCTTCGGCCAGCGGCGAGTAGGTCGCGCCGCGCACGCGCAGCGGCCGCGCGTCGTTCAGCAGGCGCAGCAGCAGGGTGCGGCGGTCGGCCTCGCCCAGCGCCGAATAGTCGGCCTCGATGCGTGCCACGCGCAGCAGTTCGCCCAGCACGGCTTCGTGGTGGTCGCTGCTCTGGCGCAGGTCGAGCGTGGCGAGGTGGAATCCGAACACCTGCACTGCACGCATCAGCGGTGCCAGCCGCGGCGCGATGAGGGCCTGGGCGTGGTGCGAACGCAGTGAGGATTCGATGATGCGCAGGTCGGCCAGGAAAGCCGCCGCGTCGGGGTAGGGGTTCTGGGGTGCCACGGCGTGGCGCAGCGCCTCGGTGCCGGTCAGTTCCTGCAGCGTGGCGGCCAGCCGGGCGTACAGGCCGATCAACGCACGGCGGTAGGGTTCGTCCTGGCGGTGCACGTTCTGGTCGGGCGAGCTCTGCGCCAGCGCCGTCATCGCGGCCGAAACCGGTGCCAGCGTGCCCGACATGGACAGTTCCGCCCCGAGTTCGTGCACCTCGGTGAGGTAATGGCGCAGCGCCACCTCGGCCTGGCGCGACAGCGCGTGGCGCAGCGTGGCGGCGGTGACGTTGGGGTTGCCGTCGCGGTCGCCGCCGATCCAGTGCCCCATGCGCAGGAAGCCGCCGACGGCATGGCCCTTGAGCGCCTTCTCGACGTCGCGGTAGAGCTTGGGAATCTCCCGCAGGAAGGTCGCGTGGTAGTAGCTCAGCGCGTTCTCGATCTCGTCGTGCACCGTCAGCTTGGCGGTGCGCAGCATGCGTGTCTGCCACAGCTGGGTGACGCGGGCGCGCAGCAGTGCCTCGTTGTCGTCCTTCGCGTGCGGCGTCGGCAGGCTGTCGCGCTGGCCGATGAGTTCGGCCACGGCGCGTTCCGCGTCGAGGATGCTCTTGCGCTGCACCTCGGTGGGGTGGGCGGTCAGCACCGGCGAGATGTAGGCGCCCTGCAGCACCTGGGCGATCTCGGCGGCCCGGTGGTCGGCGCGGTGCAGGCGCTCGAAGGCCATCGCCAGCGAACCTTCGCGCAGGTCGCCGTGGCGCTCGTGCTCTTCGTTGCGGCGGATGTGGTGCCGGTCCTCGGCGATGTTGGCCAGGTGCGAGAAGTAGCTGAAGGCGCGGATCACCGTCACCGTCTGGTCGGCCGACAGGTTCTTCAGCAGGCGGTCGAGCACGCGTCCGGCGCTGGCGTCCTGCTTCAACCGGTAGGCCACGGAGAGCTGTCGCACGCGCTCGATGAGCTCGAAGGCTTCGGTGCCTTCCTGTTCCCGGATGACGTCACCCAGGATGCGGCCTAGTAACCGGATATCCTCGACCAGCGGTCGGTTCTTCTCGGCCGCATCGTTGCTCTCCCTCTTGGGAGAGGTCTTGGATGGCGCTTTCGCACGGGACTTGGCGGCGGTGGTGGTGGGCACGGCGTTCCTCCCCAGGATGTAACTCGATTACCAATCCTACATGCAAGAGCCGTGCCCTCGCGGCGGTCGGCGGGCCGCGCGCTCTGGCGATAATGGCGTCCATGAGCGCACCCATCGTCATCGCCACCCGAGAAAGCCGCCTGGCCCTGTGGCAGGCCGAACACGTCCAGAGCCTGCTGGAGCAGCGCTTCGGACTGGCCGTCGAATTGCTGGGCATGACCACCAAGGGCGACCAGATCCTCGACCGCGCCCTGTCCAAGGTCGGCGGCAAGGGCCTGTTCGTGAAGGAGCTGGAAACGGCGCTGGAAGAAGGCCGGGCCCACCTGGCGGTGCACTCCCTGAAGGATGTGCCGATGGACCTGCCGGCCGGCTTCGTGCTGGCTTGCGTGATGGAGCGCGAGGATCCGCGCGATGCCTTCGTCTCCAGCCGCTACCCCGACGTCGATGCGCTGCCGCAGGGCGCCGTGGTGGGCACGTCCAGCCTGCGCCGCGTGGTGCAGCTGATGGCGATGCGGCCCGACCTGGTGATCGAGCCGCTGCGCGGCAATCTCGACACCCGCCTGCGCAAGCTCGACGAAGGCGGCTTCGACGCCATCGTGCTGGCCGCGGCCGGCCTGAAGCGCCTGGGACTGGCCACCCGCATCCGTTCGGTGTTCGATCCCGACCGCATGATCCCGGCGGCCGGGCAGGGCGCGCTGGGCATCGAGGTGCGCGAAGACGCCGTCGAACTGCGGCAGCGTCTGGGCTCGCTGGTGCACACGCCCACCTGGCTGTCGGCGCATGCCGAGCGTGCCGTCTCCCGCGCCCTGGGCGGCAGCTGCAGCATGCCGCTGGCCGCGCACGCGGTGTGGCGCGACGGCTGGCTGGTGATGGACGCCGCCCTGGGCGACGCCGTGGAGGTGCGCCGACCGCTGCTGCGCACCCAGGTCCGCGGGCAGCCCGCCACCGAGGCCGAAGCGCGTGCGCTCGGCGAAAGCGCCGCCGCGGCGCTGCGCGAAGCCGGCGCCGGCGCCTACCTGCCGACCTGAGCATTGCCGCGGCGATGCGGATCATCGTCACCCGTCCTCGCGCGCAGGCCCAGTCCTGGCTGCAGGAACTGAAGGCCCGGGGCCTGGACGCCGAGGCCTTGCCGCTGATCGAGATCGGCCCGCCCGCCGACCCCTTGCCGGTGTTGGCGGCCTGGGCCGGGCTGGACCGCCTGGCGCTGGTGATGTTCGTCAGCGCCAATGCCGTGCAGTGCTTCTTCGATCTGCGGCCGGCCGGGGCGCCCTGGCCGGCCGGCCTGCAGGCGGCCAGCACCGGCCCCGGCACGACGGCCGCACTGCGGCGCGCCGGCCTGCACGACGCGCAGATCGCCGAGCCGTCGGCCGAGGCGGGACAGTACGACTCCGAAGCGCTCTGGGCGAGGATCGCCGACCGGCCCTGGGCCGGCCTGCAGGTGCTGGTGGTGCGCGGCGAAGAAGGACGCGACTGGCTGTCGGCGCAGTGGCGCGAGCGTGGCGCCGAGGTGCACTTCGTGGCCGCCTACAGCCGCCTTGTGCCGCACTTCGATGAGCGGGAGCAGGCGCTGCTGGCCCGCGCGCTGGCCGAGCCGGACCAGCACCTGTGGGTGTTCAGCAGCAGCGAAGCGGTGCAGAACCTGGCAGCGGCCCTGCCGGCGGCCGACTGGTCGGCTTGCCACGCGCTGGGCTCGCATCCGCGCATCGTTCAGGCGGCACGCGAGTTGGGGTTCGGCGCGGTCGACGAGGTGGTGCCGACGGCCGCCGCCGTGGCGTCGGCCGTGGTCGCCCGGGCGGGGGGGCCACCGCGGCCGGTCTGACGCGGAGGCCGTCCGTACAATCCTGCAGGTGGTCAACGAACCGCCTCTCCTGCCCCCCGTGAACGAGCCGCCGCCGGCCTCGTCGCCGGCGGCTTCATCCCCGGCGCCGCCGCCAGCGGTCGCTGCGGCCGCGCC
>JALHMT010000128.1 GCA_022843905.1 Rubrivivax sp. | reverse complement strand
CAGCAGGTCGATGCCCACCACCCCGCCCAGCGCGCGCGCCTGCAGGAAGGCTTCCATGCTGGCGCAGACGCCGATCAGGCGCTCGATGAGGCGCCCCACCGTGAGCAGCCGCCAGCCGTGGTCGCGTGTCATGCGGTCGGTCTGCAGGCCGGTGACCCCCACCAGCTGCAGGGCCAGCGCATCCAGCGCCGGCATCGCCCGCGCCAGGTCGGGCAGCTTGCCCGGCGCGACCTGCAGCGCGGCGGCGAAGGACTCGCGCATGGTGCGGATCTGCCCCCACTGTTCCGACGACAGGCGCTCGCGCAGGGCCTGCGACGCGCGCTCCAGTGCACCGAGATTGAAGGCCACGCTCCAGGCCTGGGGGTCGGTGAGGCCGGCGAGCACGGCACGCTCGAAATGGTGCGCGCTCTGCACCAAGGTGGGGACACCCGTGGGCGCCAGACTGGAGCGCACACCCAGCGCCGACAAGGCCTGCAGCGCCGGTTCGGTGCTGGTGTCGACATCGCCGTCGATGGTTGCCAGCGTCACGCGTGCCAGCCGCACCAGTTGTTCGGTGCGCTCGGTGTAGCGGCCCAGCCAGAACAGGTTCTCGCCGGTGCGGCTGCTGACCGGCTGCTTGCGGTGCATGAGATCGTCGACCGACAGGCGCTGCGGCGCCATCTCGAAGTTGTCCAGCGGGCCGTCGGTGAGCACCCAGGTGTCCAGGCTGGAGCCGCCGCGCTGCATGGAGACGCCGGAGTCCTCGCGCGGCGCCACGCGCGTCATGCCGCCGGGCATCAGATGCCAGCCGCCGTTGCCGTCGGCCACCGCATAGGCCCGCAGCACGGCCGGACGCGGCTGCAGCTTGCCGCCGCTCCACACCGGCGCGCGAGACAACGGCACGCGGGCCTGCAGCGTCCAGGCGTCGGGGTCGGATTCGATCTGCTTTTCGGCCATGCCGCGCACGTCCAGCACGCCGGTCCCTCGCTGGAAGGTGCTGCGCAGCAGCTTGCCGTCCAGTTGCCCACGCACGTCACGCCAGGCCGCGGCTTCGCCGCACCACCAGGTCGGCAGCGCGGGCAGGCGCAGGCGCTGGCCGGTCAGGCGTTCGGCGATGCCGGGCAGGAAACCCTGCACCGCGGGCGACTCGAGGAACGCGCTGCCCAGCGCGTTGGCCATCACCACGTTGCCGGCACGCGCCACCTTCATCAGCCCCGGCACCCCCAGGGTGGAGTCCGGCCGCAGCTCCAGCGGGTCGCACCAGTCGTCGTCCAGGCGGCGCAGCAGGCCGTGCACGGGGTCCAGGCCCTCGACGGTGCGCAGGAACAGACGGTCGCCGCGCACCGTCAGGTCGCCGCCCTCGGCCAGCGACAGGCCCAGGTAGCGTGCCAGGTAGGCGTGTTCGAAATAGGTTTCGCTGTAGGGCCCGGGCGTGAGCAGCACGATGCGCGGGGCCGAACCGCCGGCCAGCGTGCCGGCCATGTCTTCCACGCCCTGCATCAGGCGCCGGTAGCTGGGGCCCAGGCGCTGCACGCGCATCTCGCGCAGCGCGTCGGGAAACTGGCGCGAGACGACCAGCCGGTTGTGCAGAACGTAGCCCAGGCCCGAAGGCCCCTGGGCGCGCTGCGACACCACCCACCAGCGGCCGTCGGGGCCGCGCGCGAGGTCGAAGGCCACGATGTGCAGCCACTGTCCGCCCACCGGCTTGATGCCGTGCATGGGCCGCAGGTAGCCCGGGTGGCGCAGCAGCAGCGCCGGCGGCAGCAGGCCCTCATGCAACAGGTGCTGCGGGCCGTAGAGGTCGTGCAGCATGGCTTCGAGCACGGCGGCCCGCTGCTCCAGGCCGGCCTCGATCTGCTTCCATTCGGACGCGCCGACGATCAGCGGCAGCAGTTCCAGCGACCACGGCCTGGCCGCCACGCCCTCGTCGCTGTAGACGTTGTGCGTGACGCCGTCACGCTGGATCTGCCGGGCGACCTGCTGCAGGCGCTGGTCGAGGTCGCCCGCAGGCGTCTGCCCGGCATCGGGCGGCGGCATCAGCGACGAGAAGCGCCGCCAATCCGACCGAAGGCTCCCGGAGCTCTCGCGCAGTTCGTCGTAGACACCCGCCTCGGCCGGCCCGGCCAATGCGGCAAGCGGGCCCGTGCGGGCCGGTTGCGACTGGGACTGCGACTGGGACTGCGACTGCGATTGCAAGATTCAGGGGCCGCGAAAGCTCATCGGCGAAGGTCGATGGTGAACGGAAACTCGCGGCTCGGCACGGCCGGCTCCACGTTCATCCTGCCCGGTGTGTGACCGAATCGGAAGAAACGCGCCAGGCGTCGGCTCTCGGCCTCGTAGGCATTGACCGGGAAGACCTCGTGGCTGCGCCCGCCCGGGTGCGCCACGTGGTAGCGGCAGCCGCCGATGGAGCGCGAATGCCAGGCGTCGACGACGTCGAAGGTGAGCGGTGCATGCACGCCGATGGTCGGGTGCAGCGCCGAAGGTGGCTGCCAGGCGCGGTAGCGCACGGCGCAGACGAATTCGCCGACGCGACCGGTGGGCTGCAGCGGCGCGGCGCGCCCGTTCACCGTGATGGTGTGGCGGTTGTCGTTCAGGCCGGTGACCTTCAGCTCCACGCGTTCCAGCGACGAATCGACGTAGCGCACGGTGCCGCCCGGCGCGCCTTCCTCGCCCATCACGTGCCAGGGCTCCAGCGCCGTGCGCAGCGTGAGGCCGATGCCCATGGTGGCCAGCTCGCCGATGAGCGGGAAGCGGAACTCGAAATGCGGCGCGAACCAGGCGCCGTCGAAGGCGAAGCCGGCACCCTGCAGGTCGGCCATCACGTCGTCGAAGTCCATCTGCACGAAGGTCGGCATCAGGAAGCGGTCGTGCAGGCCGGTGCCCCAGCGCGTCAGCCGCGTGGCGCCATGGCCCTGATACGGCTCGCGCCAGAACCAGGCCAGCAGCGCGCGCAGCAGCAACTGCTGCGCCAGGCTCATGCGCGCGTGCGGCGGCATCTCGAAGGCGCGCAGCTCCAGCAGGCCCAGGCGGCCGGTGGGGCCGTCGGGCGAGTAGAGCTTGTCGATGCAGAACTCGCTGCGGTGCGTGTTGCCGGTGACGTCGATCAGCAGGTTGCGCAGCACGCGGTCGATCAGCCAGGGCGGCACCGAGCCGCCGGCTTCCATCTGCTTGTCGAGCTCGTTCAGCGCGATCTCGATCTCGTAGGTCTGGTCGTCCCGCGCCTCGTCGAAGCGCGGCGCCTGGCTGGTCGGGCCGATGAACATGCCCGAGAACAGGTAGCTCAGCGACGGGTGGTTGTGCCAGTAGGTCAGCAGGCTGGACAGCACGTCGGGCCGGCGCAGGAAGGGGCTGTCGGCCGGCGTGGCGCCGCCCAGCACGAAGTGGTTGCCGCCGCCGGTGCCGGTGTGGCGGCCGTCGAGCATGAACTTCTCGGTGGACAGCCGCGTGCGGTGCGCCGCGTCGTAGAGGAACTCGGTGTGGTCGACGAGCTCGGCCCAGTCGTGCGCGGGGTGGATGTTGACCTCGATGACACCCGGGTCTGGCGTGACGGCCAGCTGCTTCAGGCGCGGGTCGCGCGGCGGCGGGTAGCCTTCGAGCACGATCTTCACGCCCTGCTCGGCGGCCGTGGCCTCGATGGCGGCCAGCAGTTCGAGGTAGTCCTCGAGGTGTTCGAGCGGCGGCATGAAGACGTACATCACGCCGTTCTTGCCACCGTGCCGGGCTTCGGCCTTGGGGCCGTTGCTGCGCTGCGGGTCGCGCACTTCCACGCACAGCGCCGTGCGCGTCAGCCAGCCGGCCGACTGGTGGCGCTGCGGCACCGTGTCGGGCGCCACCGGGTGCGGCGCCACCGGCATGTGGCGGCCGACGTTGCCGGCACCCGCGCCACCGCCTGCGCCTCCCGCGCCCAGGGCGGCCGTGCTGGCGGTGGGCACTCCTGCTCCGCCGACAGCGCCGGGCAGCACGCTGAACCCCGGCGGCACCTGGGCCTGTACACCGACGGCTCCGCCTTCCGCAAACCCCTGACCCACGCGGTACAGGTCATAACCCGGGCGCTGGCCGCGCAACCCGGCGGGGCTGGGCAGCGGCACGCTGGGCGCGAAGGGGTCGTGCGCCATCGTCCAGGGCTGGTCGGTCTTGCTGGCCCAGGGCAGCGAGTCCAGCGGCAGGCGGTAGCCCATCGGCGAGTCGCCGGGGATGAGGTACATGCGGTCGTCGCGCAGGAACCAGGGCCCGGTGATCCAGGCCGGGCCGGCGGTGCCGACCTTCCATTCGCGCGCCAGCGGCAGCACGTAGCCGACGTCGGCGTCCAGCCCCTGCTTGAAGATGCGGCGCAGCCGCGTGCGCTCGAGCTCGTCGTCCAGCCGCGAGTCGAAGGGGTCGACGTTGACCGGCAGGCGGCGCTCGCGCCACAGGTAGTAGAAGGTGTCCTCGTAGCCGGTCTGCACGTACTTCGTGTCCAGGCCCAGGCGCCGGGTCAGGCCGTGCATGAAGTTCTTGGCGTCGGTGGCGGTGTAGCGATGCCTGTCGCGCTCGTCGGCGAAGATCTTGGGGTCGTTCCAGCACGGCTGGCCGTCGGCGCGCCAGCAGATCGACAGCGCCCAGCGCGGCAGCTGTTCGCCCGGGTACCACTTGCCCTGGCCGAAGTGCAGGAAGCCGCCCTGGCCGTACTTGTCCAGCAGCCGGTGCACGAGCTCGGTGGCCAGGCCGCGCTTGGTGGGGCCCAGCGCGTCGGTGTTCCACTCGGCGCCTTCGCGGTCGTCGACCGAGACGAAGGTCGGCTCGCCGCCCATCGTCAGGCGCACGTCCTGGGCCTTCAGCTGGTCGTCCACCGCGTGGCCGAGGTCCAGGATGGCCTGCCACTGCGCCTCGGTGTAGGGCTGCGTGACGCGCGGGGACTCGTAGACCCGCGTGACGGCCATGTGGTGCGAGAACGTGACCTCGCAGTCGTCGACCGCACCGCTGACCGGCGCCGCGCTCGAAGGCTCGGGCGTGCAGGCCACGGGAATGTGGCCTTCGCCGGCCAGCAGGCCGGAGGTGGGATCCAGGCCGACCCAGCCGGCGCCGGGCAGGTAGACCTCGCACCAGGCATGCAGGTCGGTGAAGTCGACCTCGGCACCCGACGGACCGTCGAGCGACTTCACGTCGGGCTTGAGCTGGATGAGGTAGCCCGAGACGAAGCGCGCGGCCAGGCCCAGGTGACGTGCTGCCTGCACCATCAGCCAGCCGGTGTCGCGGCAGGAGCCGCTGCCGTTGGTGAGCGTGACCTCGGGCGTCTGCACGCCGGGTTCCATGCGGATGAGGTAGCTGATGTCCTTCTGCAGGCGCTGGTTGAGGCCGACGATGAAGTCGATGGTGCGCTGCTTCTTCAGCGGGATGCTCTCGACGAAGGCCTTGAAACGCGGCGTGAGCTCGCCCTTGACGAGGTAGGGCGCGAGGTCGTGCTTGAGCTCGGGCGCGTACGTGAAGGGGTATTGCTCGGCCTCGGGCTCGAGGAAGAAGTCGAAGGGGTTGTAGACCGACATCTCGGCCACGAGGTCGACCGTGACCTTGAACTCGGTGGTCTTCTCGGGGAAGACCAGGCGCGCCAGGTGGTTGGAGAAGGGGTCCTGCTGCCAGTTGACGAAGTGTTCGGCCGGCTCGACGCGCAGCGAGTAGCTCAGGATGGGCGTGCGGCAGTGCGGCGCCGGGCGCAGGCGCACCACCTGGGGCGACAACGACACGCGGCGGTCATAGCGGTAGTGCGTGACATGGTTCAACGCAACGTGGATCGACACTGGGAAACTCCTTCGGATGGCCGGCCGGCACATGCAAGCTCCGGGCCATCGGCGCCTCCCGAGGCGGGTTCTGCCGACGCCCGATGATGCCAGTAACGCCTTGCAACCCAGCGCTCGCAGGTGGTGCTGCCGTCGGCCCGCAGCGTCCAGGCGCCGCAGCGATCGCTGCGCACGACGGCCACGCCGCGCTCGCGGTAGCGCGCCACCACGTCGGGCGCCGGGTGGCCGAAACGGCTGCGGTAGCCCGCCTGCACCACGGCCACCTGTGGCGACACCGCCTCGATGAAGCCGTCGGTCGACGAGGTGCGGCTGCCGTGGTGCGGCACCAGCAGCACGGTGCTGGGCAAGCGCTCGCGGTGGCGCTCGAGCAGCGCCGCTTCCTGGGCGCGTTCGATGTCGCCACTGAGCAGCAGGCTCAGAGGCGGCCGTCCGGCCGTGCCCTGCCCCGTCACCTTCAGCACGCAACTCTGCGTGTTGGGACGGGCGTCCGCCCGCAGCGAGCCCGGCTCCGGGTGCAGCAGTTCGAAACGCACGCCGTCCCAGGTCCAGGCCTGTCCGGCGGCGCAGACCGTGTGCGGCACGGCCGCGTCGAGCAGCGGGTGGCCGGGGCTGAGCGAACTGCTCATGGCGCGCACGGCGCCGCTGGCCAGCAGGCTGGCGGCACCGCCGACGTGGTCGGTGTCACGGTGGCTCAGCATCAGCAGGTCGACCGCGCCCGGGCCGCTCTCGCCACGCGCGCGCAGCAGCGGCAGCAGCACGCGCTGGCCGGCGTCGGCCTCGGGCGAGTACATCGGGCCGGCGTCGTAGACCAGCAGATGGCGCTGCGTGCGCACCAGCACCGACGTGCCCTGGCCGACATCGGCCACCACGGCCTCGAACTGCCCGGGTGGCGGCCGCTCCACCGCCGGCAGCAGCAGGGGCAGCAGCAGGGGAAGCCCGGGCAGCCGCAGCCGCCAGGGCAGCGGCATCACCAGCAACGCGCCGCCCAGCAGCCCGGCCGCCGCCGCCCAGGCGGGCGGCGCCGCGGCCGTCCAGACGGCACCGGGCACCGCCGCCAGGCCTTCCAGCGCCCACAGCAGGCCCTGCACCAGGCCCGCTGCGGCCGTCCACGCCAGCGGCAGCAGCACGCCCAGCAAGGCCAGCGGGGTGACCAGCAGGGTGACGACGGGAATGGCCAGCAGGTTGGCGACGAAACCCACCAGCGAGACCTGCTGGAAGAACACCAGGGTCAGCGGCGTGAGGCCGATCGTGGCCACCACCTGGGTGCGCAGCCCGCTGCGCACGGCGGCGCGCAGGCGCTGCGCCGCCGTCGTGGCCGCCGCCTCGCGCACGGCACGCGACGGCTCGGAGACGATCAGCAGGCCCACCGCCACGAACGACAGCCAGAAGCCCGGCTGCAGCAGCGCCCAGGGGTCCAGCACCGTCACCACCGCACCGGCGGCCAGCAGCACCAGCGGCGGCGGCCAGCGCAGACCGGCCGTGCGCAGCAGCACCACGGTGGCGATCATCCACACCGTGCGCTGCGCCGGCACTTCCCAGCCGGCGAAGACGGCATACGCCGCGGCCAGCAGCAGACCGCCCCAGCGTGCGGCGGACGGCGACGGACAGGCCAGCATCAGCCGAGGGTGCAGGCGCCACAGCCGGCCGATGACCGCCGCGGCCATCCACGCGAACATGGTGACGTGCAGGCCCGAGATGCTCATCAGGTGGGCCACGCCGGTCAGGCGGAAGAGGTCCCACTCGGCGCGGTCGATGGCGGCCTGGTCGCCGACGGTCAGCGCGGCCAGCACGCCGGCCGCGGCCGGGTCGTCCACGTGCTGCCGGATGTCGTCGCGCACGGCCTGGCGCAGGCGCGACACCGGCTCGCCGGCCCGCTCTTCGAGCTTGCGGTTGTCGGCACCGGCCACCGCGCGCACGTAGCCGCTGGCGCCCACGCCCTGCTCGAAGAGCCAGAGCTCGAGGTCGAAGCCGTGCGGGTTGAAGTTGCCGTGCGGCTGCCGCAGCCGCAGCGTGAGCTGCCAGCGCTGGCCGGCGCGCAGCGCCTCGGGCGGGCCGCCGATCATCGCGTCGGGGTCGAAGCCGCGATACCAGCCCAGGCTCAGGCGCGACGGCAGGGACACCGGGCGGTCGGCCAGCGCGGCCGACTCGACCTCCAACAGGAAGCGCGTGCCGCTGGGGTTGCTGCGCGGCAGGCCGGTGATGACGCCGGTGACGACCAGGTCCTGGCCTTCCAGCGCGGCAGGCAATCGTTCGGCCAGGCGGGCCTCGGCGCGCCAGCCGGTGCTGCCGAAAGCCAGCAGCGACAGGCCCAGTGCGATGACGGCGGCAGCGCGAGCCGACGCCGAAGGCAGCCAGCGCCAGGCCGCCAGTGCCAGGCCTGCGCCGCCCAGCGACATCGCCACGTAGACAGCCGTGGGCCACAGCGCCGGCTGCTGCAGGTGCAGCACCAGGCCGGCCAGCCAGCCCGCCGCCCACAACGCCCCCCTCAGCCCGGGCTCGACAGGCGCTGTGCGGCCTTGCATGGGCGCAGTGTAGGATGCTCCGCCATCCCTCCACGGCGCTTGCGCCCACCCCCGCCATGAGCATCCAGCAACGACTCCAAGCCCTGGGCATCACGCTGCCGCCGGTCGGCGTGCCCTCCGCTGCCTACGTGCCCTTCGTGCGCACCGGCAACCTCGTGTTCATCTCCGGCCACATCGCCAAGAAGGACGGCAAGGCCTGGGTCGGCCAGCTCGGCCTGACGATGGACACCGCCGAAGGCAGGCTGGCCGCGCGCGCCATCGCCGTCGACCTGATGGGCACGCTGCAGGCCGCTGCCGGCGGCAACCTCGACAACGTGGTGCGCGTCGTCAAGGCGATGAGCCTGGTCAACAGCACGCCCACCTTCACCGAGCATCACCTGGTGACGAATGGCTTTTCCGAGCTCATCGGCGAAATCTTCGGCGCGCAGATCGGCGCGCATGCACGCAGTGCCTACGGCGTGGCGCAGCTGCCGATGGGCGCCTGCGTGGAAATCGAGATCGTTGCCGAAGTGAAGTGACCCACCCCCGTAGCGCCTTCGGCGCTTCCCCCTCCAGGGGGCGCCCCCAGCGGCCCGGCAAAGCCGGCTCCGCGGCGGCTGCCTGGATGCGTCGCGGTCTGCCTGGCACCTTCCGGTGAAGTCCGCCAACCCCCTGCCCTTCGCCGGGATGGCTGTGCTGTGTCTGGGCGCGGTCGGCATCGCCGTGGCGCTTCAGTACGGCATGGACATGCAGCCCTGCCCCTGGTGCATCCTGCAGCGCGTGATCTTCCTGGGCATCGCCGTCTTCGCGCTGCTGGGCCTGCTGTGGCGCGGCGCGGCGGGGCAGTGGATCGCCAGCCTGGGCGCGCTGGCGCTGGCGCTCAGCGGCGTGGCCGCGGCGTCGTGGCAGCACTTCGTGGCAGCGTCCAGCGCTTCGTGCGATCTCACGCTGGCCGACCGCATCACCAGCGCATTGAAACTCGATGCTTTGTGGCCCGAGGTCTTCACGGCCTACGCGTCCTGCCGCGACGCGGCGGTCGACCTCGTCGGCCTGCCCTTCGAGTTCTACAGCTTCGCGCTGTACGTGCTGATCGCCGTGGGCAGCGTGCTGCTCATGCGGCGCGGCTGAACCGCCGCCCTCAGCGCAGCAGCGCCGAGGGACTTCCGAACGACGCTCATCCCCCGAAAGGGGGCACCCGCCCGGACGCATGCCGAAGGGCCGGCGACTTCCTGCTTTGGTCGGGTGGACAGGGACTGCGGGTGCACCTAGGATTTATTCCTCCTCCACCGCCGAGACGCCCAGATCTGGGCGCCCGGCCCACCCGCCGGCCCCGATGCAACACTTTGCCAAACTGGACAGTCCCCTGGGCGAAGCGCTGCTGTTCAGCCACCTCAGCGCGCAGGAGGGCCTGAGCGAGCCGTTCAGCTACTCCATCGTCGCCCTCAGCCCCAAGGCCGACATCGACTTCACCGCCCTGCTGGGCCAGCACGTCA
>JALHMT010000127.1 GCA_022843905.1 Rubrivivax sp. | reverse complement strand
GCGATCGGTTCAACGTCACCGCGGTCTGACAGCGCCGCGGTCCGAACCCGAAGGTCGGCAACCTGATGTACACCGGCCGTTCGCCGGCGAAAACCGGTCGGCTCCACTCGGCCAGGAGCTGACCTTCGCGACAGGCAGCTTCCCTGCCACACACCATTCGCTGAGAGGTTGCCCGACGGCGCCCATCGGCGCTTCGGCGCTGCCGCCCTGCCCTATAGTTTCCCCTCCAATTTCTTCGCACCGAGCGACAGCACTTCGCTGGCATTGACGATCGCGGAAGCAACCTCTTCGGTTGTCACCCGCTTGCTCATCGCTTGGTCGCGAATCAAGTCGTATGCCTCGGTCTCTGACAGACTGTGCGTCTTCATCAGAATCGCTTTCGCGTCGGCGATGTGACGCACACCGAGCAGCTTCGCCTCGACCTTGCGCAGGCGCCGGCACAGCGAACGATTTTCCTTGTGGGCTTGGCGCGCTACGACGAGGGCCGAGAGCAATCCGAACGAACGAACAGGCGAAGGCAGCACAGCCGTCGCACCAATCCTAAGCACCGCCTCAACGATGGTTGGATTTTCGTAGTTCATCACAGCAATGATGGTCGGTGCGTCCTCCCGTCGGGCCCACTCAAATTGCAGATCCAGAATTTCGGGGCGCACTGCCACGAAGGCGATATCGACCCCCTCGGGCAGTGCTTGCACCGGAGGCCAGAAAGCCTGCACCAGGCAACCGATGCGCTGCAATTGCTGAGTCAGCAGACGCCCGTCGCCATCGTCCGGGTGGATCACTGCGATCCTCAGCGTGCGCAGCTCCTTGAGCTGCGGCGGTGTCGCGCGAAGCGCGCCGCGCTTGCCGACGCTGTCCACGGTCAGCGCTCCAGCGTTTCCAGCTTTGCCGTACAGTCGCCGAGGGAGTGGGCGACAAGATAGGGATCGGGGTAAACCGATCGCTTTGCCTGCCGCACGATGGTGAACTGACCCGACGCATCGACGCGGCCGATCCGCGGATAGAGGCAGGTGTGATGGTTGCTCGGGTCGATCTTGACTCGACCCTGCGGTGCGTCAAATTCGCTGCCGAGAATGTGGGGCATCAGCTCTGCAATGCCGTCACTTCCCGCGCGACGAAACGCGTTCGCGAAAATGTGCGTCTGGAAGTACGCGGCCTCCCAGCACAAATTGGGCATGCTGCTTTCACCGAAGTTCTTACGCAGGCGCGCGAGGCATTGACGATTCGCTTCAGAGTCGATCGACTGGAAATACGGTGCTGCGGTGAAGTGGCCGGTCGCTACGCCATGGCCCATTTGCGATATCTCCGCCTCAGATGTGGTCAGGCTGGCAATCGGCATCGTGCGTGGATCGAAGCCGGCGTCGGCATAGGCCCGGTACAACGCGGCAGTCGAGTCCCCGACAACAGTCGAGAAGATGAAGTCGGGGCGCTTCTCGCGAATGTCGTTCATGATCGCGCCATAGTCCTTCTCGGTCGCGTCCAGTGGCAAGTAGCGCTCGGCCAGCTTTTCGCTCCCCGGCCGTTGCAGCACCAATTCGCCCATGATGCGATTCGACTCGTAGGGATAGATGTAGTCCGACCCGATGAGATAAACGCGCGCCCCGAAGTTCGAGGTCATGAACTCGGCCAGCTGTACGCTGTTCTGGTTCGGGGCTGCGCCGGTGTAGATGACGTTCCCAGAATACTCGAAGCCCTCGTAGAGCGTCGGGTAGAAAAGCAGCTTGTTCCACTTTTCTATTATTGGAATAACCGCCTTGCGGCTGCTCGACATGTAGCAGCCGAAGATGACGTTGACGCGGTCGTGCACGATAAGGTGTTCGGCCAGCTCGGCATACCGCGCAGAGGTGGACTGCGGGTCATGGCGCACCGGCACGATCTCGCGACCCTCGACGCCGCCCGCTTCATTGATCTCTTGAATGGCGAGCAGCGCACCCTGCAGCTGCGACAACCCGATGGTCGACGTAACGCCTGTTTCCGAGTACAGGATGCCGACGCGAATGGGGTCTTTGTCAGCCACGATGCGGACTCCTTCTGCAAGGTCTAATCATGATGAACTGGCTAGCAAAACATATCCGTCTTTGAACTTGGTTCGGGCCGCGCGCAAGCTCGTTGCCGCCGGGCCGGCAAGCCGAACGAAACGGTCGCGTCACAGTAGTGACGGCAGCCGCGTCGATGGGGGCGTCGACCGCGATGCAGTAGCTGCGCACACCCTCTTGGCGCGCTTTCAGCACTGCCGCACGTGCATCCTCGATCGGGTGGGGAACGCAGTACATGTCGATGTCCGAAGGTATACCGTCGATGACAAGCGGGATTGCAGCCACGGCATGGTCTTAGGGTACCTCTCGACAGCTTCACTTTAGTCGTTCATGGGAGCGCCATATCTCATGAGCTTCCTGCGTCGGGCGGGAAAGATGCAAGCGAAAGAAGGAATTGGCGATTTCCGCGCACGCGCGAGGTGCGCGTCAAATGCGGGCGGCCGGTCGGCGGAAGTGCTCCGTCCCGACCAGCCAGCACCAAGCTCCGGTTGTTACAAGGAATCTGTTACGCCTTTTTGAGTTCCGGCGCCTTGCGGTGAGTCGTTCCTTGTTCGTAGGCGTATGCGAGAGCGAGGATGTCCGCTTCACTCCACTGCGGAGCGACGATCACCAAGTTGAACGGAGCGCCCGAGGCGTAGAAGCCAGCCGGCACGGTCACCGCCGGCAGGCCGGCGATATTGATTTCGCTCACCACCATTGCGTCAATGACTTCGTCTCCGTGCAACGGACCGAGAGGACCGCGCATTTGCGGATAAATGACGGCGTCGAGCTTGTGCTTGTCGAACACGGAGTTGAAGATGTCGAGGTAGGTTTCTCTCAGTGCAATGAAGGACGCCATATCAGGCGGGTTGGACGGGTTTTTCATCACCTCGACGAACTCCGGCGAGTGCGGCATATAGCTCAATACGCCATTCGGTCCAAATGCGCCTTCTTTCTCCGTTGCCTTGGCGAAATCAGCGAACGTCTTCAAGGCGACGTTCGCTCCCATGCGCTGGAGGTATTTCTCGATGTCGTACGGAATCGATTCCATGCCACGCGCGTCGAATTCCGCGCCAGGCATGATCGGTTTGCGCAGTTCCCTGAGCCCGGAACCTGCAAACGGATCGTTCACAAAGGTGGCGCCAAGTTTCTTCAGTTCCTCTTGCGCGCGCGCGTAGAGGCTGATCGTCTCTTCACCAAATGTCGAATTGCGCCAGCCCGGACCATAGAGGCCGATTCGCTTGCCCGCCAGCGCGCCCTTGTCGAGTTTCGACGCATAGCCGCCCTTCGGACGTCTGCCCACCGAAGCGTTCGTCTTGGGATCTTCCATCGAGAACCCGGCAAGCACATCCAGCGTCAATGCTGCGTCGCGCACGCACCGCGCGATGGGTCCGACCACATCGCGCAGGCTGGCGAGCGGCATAACACCGGCATTGGGAACGAGCCCGAATGTCGGCTTGATCCCCACCAATCCTTGTGCCGAAGCCGGGTTCTGGATCGAACCGGCGGTCTCTTCGGCCAAGCCGAGCACGCAGAAATTGGCGCCGACGGCAGTCGCGGTCCCGGCGCTGCTGCCACCCGGCAGGAATTCCCGGCCAGCCGAGTTGTAGGTAGATCCCGCCCAGCTGCCGTTGGCATGCGCGCCTGTGTGGCTGAGAATCGGAATGTTGGTCTTGCCCAGGATCACGGTGTCGGCTTGGCGCATGCGGGCCACGACTGGAGAATCGGTCTCGGGTAACAGATCGACGCCCCCAGTCTTGCTGTACAGAAGTGACCAGCCACCAGTCGTCGGAAAGCCCTTCATGTCCATGGCTTCTTTGACCACGACCGGAACGCCTGCGAGCGGCCCGAGTTTTTCGCCGGCGGCACGGCGGGCGTCGATTGCGCGTGCTTCTTCAACTGCCTTCTCGTTGAAAAAGACGATCGCGTTGTAAGACGGGTTAAATTCTTCGATGCGCTTCAGATAAGCCTTGGTCAGCGTTTCCGAGGTGAAGGCGCCGCTGGCGAATCCCGCCTGAACCCGCTCGACAGTCAGTTCAGTCAGGTCGATGACATCTGAATTTACGTTGGTCATTTTGGCTCCACTTGAGTTTGTGTGGTTGATGGGGTAATGGCAATCTCAAACGGTCAGGAAGGACCTGACTTTTTCCTGGTCGAGGCTGGCACGCACCTCGTCATGCACGATGCGCCCGCGGTCGACGACCAGAAACCGATCCGCCAGTTCGAGCGCGAAGCTCAGCACTTGCTCGGAAACGACGATGGCGAAGCCGCGCTCTGCACGCAGCACGTTCAATGTGCGGGCGAGCTCCTTGATGATCGACGGTTGGATGCCCTCGGTGGGCTCGTCAAGGATCAGCACCTTGGGGTCGGAGATCAGCGCGCGCGCGATTGCGAGCATCTGCTGCTGGCCGCCTGACAGGTTGCCGGCCTTGCGGTTCTTCATCTCCTGCAGCACCGGGAAGAAGCGGTAGATGTAATCGGGCACGCTGCGGTAACCCGAATACTCGGCGCCAGTCAGGATGTTCTGCTCGACGGTCAGCAGCGGAAACACCATTCGCCCCTGCGGTACGAATGCCAGACCCTGCGCCACGCGCTTGTAGCTGGGCAGGCCGGTGAGTTCACCGCCGTTCAGCCGGATTCGGCCCGAGCGCGTCGGCAGCAGGCCGATCATCGCCTTCAGCAGCGTGGTCTTGCCCATGCCATTGCGCCCCATCACCGCGACCGATTCGTTCGCACCAACCTGGAGCGAGATGTCGTGGATGACATGCGATTCGCCGTAAGCCACATTGAGTTCAGCAACTTCGAACAAGGTCTTCCTTCAGTGGCCGAGGTAGACGTCGATCACGCGGCGGTCGGCCTGGACCTCGGCCGCGCTGCCCTCGCTCAGCAGCTTGCCCTGGTGCAACACGGTGACCTTGTGCGCAATGCGCTGGACGAAGTCCATGTCGTGCTCGATCACGACAACCGACTTGCCTGCCGCAATGCGGCTGAGCAGGTCGCCAGTCTGCTCGCGCTCGCGCGGACTCATGCCGGCAACTGGCTCATCCAACAGCAGCAACTCGGGCCCCTGCATCAGCAACATGCCGATCTCCAGCCACTGCTTCTGGCCGTGGCTGAGCTGACCGGCACGGCGTTCGAGCTGTTCGCGCAGAAAGACCTGATCGGCAACCGCCTCGATGCGCGCGCGCACCTGCGGTGTGCGGCGAAAGGTGAGCGACTTGAACAGGCCGTGCATGCTTGGCAGCGAGATCTCGAAGTTCTCGAGCACGGTCAGGTCTTCATAGACCGAAGGCGTCTGAAACTTGCGTCCGACACCGGCGCGCACGATCTGATGCTCGCTCATTCGCGTCAAGTCGACTCCGTTGAACAACACACGGCCGGTAGTCGGCTTCGTCTTGCCGCAAATCATGTCGAGCAACGTAGTCTTGCCTGCGCCGTTCGGGCCGATGATCACGCGCAACTCGTTGCGGTCGACTGAGAGGCTCAGGTTGTCGACCGCCTTGAACCCGTCGAACGACACTGTAAGGTTCTCGACACGAAGAATCTGTTCGCCAGCCCGCTCGAGCGGTGCGACGTCGCCGCCGGGCATCACGAGCGCAGAACTCATGACGCCCCCCTTGCGCTGCGCTGCCATGGCATCCGCGTCATCAGCCCCGCCAGGCCATTGGGCATCGCCCACACGACGAGAATGAAAACCGCGCCCAAAAAGTAGAGCCAGCCTTCCGGAAATGTCTCCGAGAGATAGGACTTGAGGAAGCCGATCAGCAGCGCGCCCATCACCGCCCCAGGGATGGACAGCCGGCCACCGACCGCCGCGTAGATCACCATCTCGACCGACGCGACCACACCGATCACACCTGGCGCGATCAGCCCTACTTGCAGGCTGTAAAACGCGCCACCGATCGACGACAGGACCGCTGCTACCGCGAACACGAAGGCCTTCATGTGTGCGGTGTCGTAGCCACTGAAGCGGACCCGGTCTTCGCGGTCGCGAATCGCTATCAGGATCTTGCCGAAGCGGCTGCGCACGATCAGCAGCGAGAGCACCATCACCACGGCCACCGCGGCGACCTCGATGTAGTACAGCACGCGCTTGCCAGAGCTGCCGACGATGTCCCACCCGAGCAAGGTGCGGAAGTCAGTGATTCCGTTGGCGCCGCCAGTGTCGCCTTGCTGGCCGATCACGACCACCGTGAGCGTGAGCGCGAGTGCAAGGGTGACGATGGCGAAGTACACGCCGCTGACGCGCCGGCGGAAGATCGCGTAGGAAAACAGCCAGGCCAGCACGCCCGGGATGACGAGGATGCCCAGGATCGTCCAGCCCAGCGAGTGAAACGGTTGCCACCAGGCCGGGAGGCTCTCGACACTGCTCCACACCATGAAGTCCGGCAGCTCGGGCGCGGATGCTTCGAGCTTCAGGAACATCGCCATCATGTACCCGCCGAGACCGAAGAACACGCCCTGTCCGAGGCTCAGCACACCGCCGTAGCCCCAGGTCAGCACGATGCCGATCGCGACGAAGCCAAACGCCAGATACTTGCTGATCAGGTTCAGCCGGAACGGGTCGAGCACGGCGGGCAGCACCACCGCCAAGAGCAGGATCACGAGGCCGACGGAGATCGCGTCGGAGCGACGCTGCGTGTCACGTTGCACGGTAGCCATGGTCAGCTCCGCGACCGCGTGGCGAACACGCCGTTGGGCCGGAAATACAGCACTGCGATCACCAGCAGCAAGATCGTGGCCTTGGCCATCGAACCGCTCATCAAGAACTCGAGCCACGTTTGCGATTGCGCGATCATGAAGCCCGACAGCGCGGTGCCGATGAGGCTTTGCACGCCGCCGAAGACGACCACGATGAATGAGTCGACGATGTAGAGTTGGCCCGTGCCCGGGTTGGTCGAGCCGATCATCGTGAAGACGCAGCCAGCGATGCCGGCCAGCCCTGAACCGAGCGCGAACGTGAACGCGTCCACACGGTCCGTGTCGATGCCGACGGCACCGGCGATCGGCCGGTTTTGCATTACCGCCCGTACCTTCAAGCCCCAGCGGGTGCGGTACAGCAGCACGTAGACGCCGGTCGCGACCAATGCGGTGAGACCGACGATAAAAATGCGCGTCAGCGGCAACTGGATGCCGGCGACTGGCTCCCATGCCCCGGCCAGCCACAGAGGCAACGGCACGCTGACCTCCTGCGCGCCGAAAATCGTCCGGTAGGCCTGCTGCAGGATCAGGCTCAAGCCCCAGGTGGCAAGCAGCGTGTCGAGCGGGCGGTTGTAGAAGAAGCGGATGAAGCCGCGTTCGAGCAGATAGCCGGCTGCGAAGGTGACCAGGAAGGCGAACGGGATTGCGGCGAACAGGTACACGCCCATCCAGCCGGGTGCAAAGCGCTCGAAGAACTTCGCGGCGAGATAGGTCATGTAGGCCCCTAGCGCCATCAGCTCGCCGTGGGCCATGTTGATCACGCCCATGAGGCCGAACACGATCGCCAGGCCGATCGACATCAGCAACAGGATGGTGAAAAGACTCACCCCGTTAAAAACCTGCATCACCGCAATGTCAAAACTCATGCACCACTCCAGCCAGAATCGAGCCGACTGGGCGCAGAGCGCGCCCGGTCGCTGCCCTTGCGCCTTAGAGCTTAGGGAACGGGTTCGGCTGGATCAGCTGGGATTCCCAGACGATGTCAAATTGCCCGTCGGCGCGTGCGCGTCCGATGCGCACCTTCTTCCAGAGGTGGTGGTTGGTGGCGTGGACGCGCAGAGTGCCCTCAGGCGCCTCCCACTCGATGCCCGCGGCGGCGGCGGTGACCTTCTCGGCATCGAAGGACTTGGCCTTCTCGGCCGCCATCTTCCAAAGGTAGACGCTGTTGTAGGCGACCTGCATCGGATCGCCAATGACACGGTCGGCGCCGTACTTGGCCTTGAAGGCCTTCACAAATTTTTCGTTGGTCGGCGACTTGATGCTCTGGAAGTAGCCCATGCAGGCGTAGTAGCCGGCAGCGTTGTCCTTGCCGATGCCTTCGATTTCGTTCTCCGAGACGACCGTGGAGAGCAAGACCTGCTTGGTGCCGTCCAGCCCGGCGGCGCGCAATTGCTTGTAGAACGCGACGTTTGAGCCGCCCACGACAGTGCTGTAAATGCAGTCGGGCTTCGCTGCCTTGATCTTGTTGATGATCGACGAAAACTCGGTGTGGCCAAGCGGCGCATACTCTTCACCCAGCACCTTGCCACCGGCCTTCGTGATGGTCGGCTTGGCGATCTTGTTGCAGGTGCGCGGGTAGATGTAGTCGGAGCCGACGAGGAAAAAGGTCTTCCCTTTCTCCTTGGCCAGCCACTCCACGGCAGCAATGACCGACTGGGTCGCTTCCTGCGAGGTGTAGAAAACATGCTTGTCTTCTTCCTGGCCTTCATAGTAGGTCGGGTAGAAGAGCAGGCCCTTGGCTTGACTGAGGACCGGCAGCACTGCCTTACGCGAGGCCGAGGTGTAGCAGCCGACGATGGCCACCACCTTGTCACGTTCGAGCAGCTTGCGGGCCTTCTCGGCGAAGGTCGGGTTGTCGCTGGCGCCGTCTTCGATGACGGGTTGGATCTTGCGGCCGAGCACCCCGCCCGCGGCGTTGATCTCGTCGATTGCCATCTTCTCGGCGTCGACCAGCGATGCCTCGGCGATCGCGATCGTGCCCGAAAGTGAATGAAGCAGACCGAGTTTTACAGTTTCTTGTGCGGCGACCAGTCCGGCGGCACCACCCGCTGCACCGAGGACAATTAGCGAGCCACCCGTTTTCACAATCTGGCGGCGGTTGAACTGAGTCATGGTCAAGCTCTCCTTGCGGTTGTGCATTTGCTGAAAATTCGACTTTTTCAACAAGCCACCGCTGCCAGTTAAATCCAATGATTTTTCCAGGCAAAGCTTTCCCTGCGGACGACATGCGTCCACTTTGAAAAAGGCGCTCTGGGATCAAAAAGCAAAAAAGCCCGAACCGGAGATACACCGGTTCGGGCTTTCTTGCCCGGCACCTGACTGGCAACACTGGCAGTCGGCGACGAAGGATTGGCAACGATTTCTCGTTGAGGCGAAGTGTGACGTGTCGCCGCTTTCGATCAAATGCGACTATGTACTGATTGACAAGCTATCTCGCTTTGTGCAGCACGATTAACAAAGGTCTGCGCAACTCGACGCGGTCCGCGCATTGAGGGTGTTTGATGCTGATGCAGCGCAGCGATCAGCACTGCGGCGGCTTGCGCGACTGGGCTGCTGCCGGTTTCAAGGACACCTTGTTAAGGCGTGGACTGCCCCTCACTTCCACGTTAGCCGCTGCGAGGTATTCGCCGACGAGTGGCAGTCCATCGGTCCCCCCTAACCCGGAGTAGACGCGCCGCCATGGGACTTTTGACCTTCAGCATCAACGTCACCCTCGACGGTTGCGTCGACCACCGGGAGGGTATCGCCGACGACGAGACACACGCGCTCTTCACCCGCCTCATGGATGAGGCCGGGGCGATGCTGTGAGGCCGCGTCACCTACGAGATGATGGAGAGCTACTGGCCGGCGGTCGCCCGCGGCGACGCAGGGGCGCCGCCCGCGAGGCGCGAGTGGGCGGTCAAACTGGAGGCAAAGCCGAAGTACGTCGTGTCGTCGACGCGAAAGAACTTCCCATGGACCAACAGGCACCACGTCGCCGGCGACCTGCGCACGGGCGTGCAGAAGCTGAAGGACGCGACCCCGGCCGGTGTGCTCCTCGGTAGCGGCAAGCTCGCGACCGAACTGGACCGGCTGGATCTGATCGACGAGTACAAGTTCCTCGTCCACCCCAGAATCGCAGGCCACTGCCCGACTTTGCATGAGAGCGGGCTGCCCAGCACGCGACGGCTCGAACTTGTTTCGGCGAAGCCGCTCGGCAGCGGCGCGGTCGCCATGCACTACCGGCGCACGCGCCGCTAACAACCGGCTGTAGCGGACGGTCCGCTGTGCGGCCTGTTGCTGAATCGGAGCGTTGAGCGACTGCTTTACGGCGGCCCACTCTGAACCTTGAGTGACCGCCTTGGACCGAGATGGAATGGACACCGCCCCTCTTTCCGCGATAGCGCCTCTGCGAGGGGTTGGTGGGGCGACTGGTGTGCGAGAGTGACATCTCCACAACCAACCTTTGCAGA
>JALHMT010000126.1 GCA_022843905.1 Rubrivivax sp. | reverse complement strand
ATGCCTTCCATGTAGACGAGGATGCTCTGCGTGCTGGCGTCGGCGGCCAGGAAGTCGAGCACCTCGGGCAGTTCGACGGACGTCTGGGGCCCCAGCGACACCACGGTGGAAAAACCCACGCCGTTGTGGCGCGCCCAGTCGAGGATGGAGGCCGTGAGCGCGCCGGACTGCGAGACCAGCGCTAGCGGACCCGTGGAAGCCAGCGGCCCCAGCGCGCCAGCGTTGAGTGACAGCCCCGGCCGCTGAAAGCCCAGACTGCCCGGGCCCAGCAGGTACACGCCGTAGCGGCGCGCGGTGAGGTGCATTTCGTGTGCCAGCGGTGCCGGCAGGGCACCCAGGATCAGCGCAGCGCGGCAACGCACGCGGCCGACGACCTCCATGGCCGCGGACACCTGGTCCGGCGGCAGCGCGATGATCGCGAGGTCGGCGCGCGAGTGCACGAGGTCGGCCAGGGTGCCGGTCATCGCGATGTCCAGCCAGGTCACTTCGCCGGCATAGGCCCCGCCGCGCATCTCGCGGCGCAGCGCCGCAGCCATCGGCGTGGGCGCTTCGGCGGCCTCCGGGTCGCCCGCGAAGACGACGATGGAGCGCGGAGCGAAAAGCGGACTGAGGATGTGTCGGTCCACGTGGGGATCTCTCTTTTTGGCCTTGCAGGATGTCCGGCCAGCATAGGCACATGACATGACACCGGCGCGGCGTTCTTCTTGCGCTGGCACACAGGCTCAGCAGTTTCCGGGCCACCCGGGCGACTGACTTGTCCGTGGTCAAGCCTAGCGCATGCCGACGCGCCGCGGAGCGCGACACTTCACACGGCAGGCCCATCTCCCTGCTTCAGAGGATCGTCAGGGACAAGGACAGGCCTGACGACGAATCACCACTTGCACCCCTTGCCGCGCACCGCGTCGGCCACCAGGGGCCCCACCGCCAGCAGGCCAGCGCCACTGTGCGCCGTGCGGCAGTCGGCCCGGGCCGCTTTTTCGATGTCCTCGGCGAGCTTGGACTTCAGCTCGGGCGGTCGCGGCATCACCTGCAGCACACCGCGCGAGCCCTGCTGCGAGATCTCGCCACCGCGGGGGCGCGCCAGTTCCAGGTTCAGACGGGGTGCACTGGCGGCCTGGGCGGCGGGAGTCGCGACGTCACGGCCGGCACGCGCTCCCGCGTCGGGTGCACCGGTGGCAGGCCGCGGTACACCGGGCCCCACCTCGGCGGGCGTGGCCAGGGTCGGCAGGCTCGGGCTTGCCGGCTCGACGGGGCCGGTGCTCGGCGCCTGGGGCGGCACCGGGGACGCCCTGGGCGCAGGCGCGGCCGCCGGCAGGGCCGGCACCGAAGGCAGGCTCGGCATCTCGATCGGCTGGACAGGCGCGATGTCCTGCATGACCGCTTCCTGCGCTGGGGGCGGCGCACGCAGGGGCTGAAGCGTCTTGGGTTCCACCACCGGCGCCAAGGGACGCAGGGCGGGTGGCTCCGGGGCCTCGGCCAGCGGCGGCAGCGACAGGGGTTCATTTCGCCCGGGGGCGAGTCTTTCCAGGGGACGCACGGCGGCACCCGGCAAGGCCTGCATCGGCCTGGGCGGCGGCAGCGGCTGCAGATCGGGCACAGCCGCGACATCGATCGGGCGGACGGGCTCGAGTGCACGGGCAACATCGCCCAGCATCGGTCGGGCGCTGGACGGCGGCCCCGGGAGGGCCTGGAAGGCAGACGTGGCGGGGGACTCCTGCGCGAGGGGAGAAGGCTCAGGCTCGACGGTTGAGGACGGCGACGGCGTGGCCATCGCAGGGCTCGCGGCTGGCGTCGTGGGGCTGGGCCATGGCTCGGGGGCCGGGAGCCCGGCGTCCGGATCGCCTGACAGGCCTTGCCCGGCCGGCTGCAGCACGGGTGCAGGGGACCTGGGCACCGGCGGATCGTCGTCGGCCGCGCGGTCTGTCGGCGCAGGGTTCCAGGGGCCGAGCCTGGCCGCCCCCGGTTCGGGCGCCCGTTCCTGCGCATCGGCGGCGCGCACCGCGCCCCCCCAGCGGCGCTCTTCGGCCGCACCCTGCGGTCCCGAGTAGGCGTCGGGCACCGGCACACCGTTTGCGGCGCCCGGCTCGGGCCGCACGCCGCGCAGGCTGATGTTGATGGCACCCCAGACGCCTTGACCAGGGGCGGCCGTGCCAGGTGGCGCGTTGCCGATCACGGCAACCAGCAGCAGGTGAAGCAGCATCGCCAGGATCACGCATTGCGTCATCGTGGCCTGGACCCGGCGCTCGGGGGGCCAGTCCTCCACCACCACGAATCCGGGCCCGGCCAGCGCGAACACCCGTGCGCGCACGCCCGACGGCAATCGGCTGCGCAACCAGGTGACGACGCGCGGGCTGAGGGCGATCATTGGACGTGCTCGGGCGGGATCGGGTTCGTGCTGCGGGACGCGGCCCCTCGGCGGTCATGCTAATCCTTGGGCGATCGGAGGACCGGAAGCCGTCCGCGCAGCTGCCCGGAACCCCTGTTCCCCGGCGTCGGGGCGGTCCTGCCGGCGGAGCACAATCCCGGCACCTTTTCTCCTGCCGCGTCGGCGGCCCGCGCATGAGCACTGCACTGTCGGACTTCGGCCTCATCGGCCTGGCCGTGATGGGCCAGAACCTGGTTCTCAACGTCGAAAGCCGCGGCTTTCGCGTGAGCGTCTACAACCGCACCCCGGCCGTGACCGAGGACTTCGTGGCAGCCCACCCCGGCAAGCGGCTGCACGGCGCCGCCACGCTCGAGGGTTTCGTGCAGAGCCTGGCACGACCGCGCAAGATCCAGATCATGGTCAAGGCCGGCGCGGCGGTGGACGCGGTGATCACGCAGCTGCTGCCGCTGCTGGAGCGCGACGACATCGTCATCGACGGCGGCAACAGCCTGTACACCGATACCGAGCGGCGCGACGCCGAACTCGCCGCCCACGGCCTGCGCTTCATCGGCGCCGGCGTGTCGGGTGGGGAGGAAGGCGCACGCAAGGGCCCGTCCATCATGCCTGGCGGACCGGCATCGACCTGGGACGTGATGCGCCCCATCTTCGAGAGCATCGCGGCCCAGGTGGACGGCGAGCCCTGCGTCATGCACATCGGGCCGGGCGGTGCCGGCCACTACGTGAAGATGATCCACAACGGCATCGAGTACGGCGACATGCAGCTCATCTGCGAGGCGTACTCCATCTTCCGCGCCGCCGGCATGTCGGCTGCCGAGATCGCCGAGGTCTTCCTGCGCTGGAATGACGGTGACCTGCAGAGCTACCTCATCGAGATCACCGGCCGCGCGCTGCAGCAGATCGACGCCGAGACCGGACAGCCGGTGGTCGACCTCATCCTCGACAAGGCTGGCCAGAAGGGCACCGGGCAATGGACGCTGATGAACGCGGCCGAGAACGCCGTCGTCATCAGCACCATCAACGCCGCCGTCGAGGCCCGCGTGCTGTCGTCGCAGAAGTCCGAACGCGTGGTGGCCAGCCGCCTGCTGCAGGGGCCCGAGCCGGCGCTGCTGGGGGCCTACCGGCCGCAGCTGGTCAAGCAGGTGCACGATGCGCTCTACGCGTCCAAGATCATCAGCTACACGCAGGGCCTGGCCCTGATGCGCACGATGAGCGAGAAGAAGGGCTGGGCGCTGGACCTGGGCGGCATCGCGTCGATCTGGCGAGGCGGCTGCATCATCCGCGCGCGCTTCCTGGGGCGCATCACCGAGGCCTACCGGGCCGACCAGGGCCTGCAGAACCTGATGCTGGCGCCCTTCTTCAACGAGGTTCTGGCGCGTTCCCAGCAGGGCTGGCGCGAGGTGGTGGCGCTGGCCGTCACGCAAGGTCTGCCCGTGCCGGCCTTCAGCGCGTCGCTGGCCTACTACGACAGCTACCGCAGCGAGCGGCTTCCTGCCAATCTGCTGCAGGCACAACGCGACTTCTTCGGCGCCCACACCTACGAACGCATCGACCGGCCGGCCGGGCAGTGGTTCCACACCGCCTGGCCCGAAGTCATCGACTGACCCCGGCCGCAGACGACGAAGCCCGCGCTGCGCGGGCCTCGTTCAGGCGGCGCTGCGATGTCAGGCCTGTTCGCGCGCCTGCTTGAGCATGGTGTCCGCGTCGCTGACCTCGAACTTGCCCGGGGCCTCGACGTTGAGCGTCTTCACCACGCCGTTGACCACGAGCATGGAGTAGCGGTTCGAACGCAGGCCCATTCCGCGCGCCGTCAGATCGAGCGTGAGGCCGGTGGCCTGGGAGAAGGCGGCGCTGCCGTCGGCCATCATGCGCACCTTGCCGCCGGTCTTCTGGTCACGGCCCCAGGCACCCATCACGAAAGCGTCGTTGACCGACACGCACCAGATCTCGTCCACACCGGCTGCCTTCAGCTCGTCGGCCTTCTGAACGAAGCCCGGCACATGCTTGGCGGAACAGGTGGGCGTGTACGCACCGGGCAGCGCGAAGATCGCGATCTTCTTGCCGGCGGTGGCCTTTTCGATGTCGAAGCTGTTGGGGCCGACGGAACAGCCGTTGCCTTCGACTTCGATGAACTCCTGCAGACTGCCTGCGGGCAGCTTGTCTCCGACTTTCAACATGGGATCTCCTCGGGGGTGGGGTTGGGGGGTGTTGGAAGTGACGGGTGGGCGTCAGAAACGCCAACGGCCGGAAGCAGAGTATTTCAGCTTCCGGCCGTCGTGGCATCAGGCGTGCCTGAAGCCCCTGTCTGTGCCACCGGCCGGTGACACAGGCGCGATGCGGGTCAGACCAGGTTGGCCTTCTCGATCAGGCGGGTCACGACCCAGGCCTTGGTCTTGGAGATCGGCCGGCATTCGGAGATCTCGACCACGTCACCCATCTTGTAAGTGCCCTGCTCGTCGTGAGCGTGGTACTTGCGCGAGCGGGCAACGATCTTGCCGTACAGCTCGTGCGCAGCGCGACGCTCGACCAGCACGGTGATGGACTTGGAGCGCTTGTCGCTCACGACGCGCCCGACCAGCGTGCGCGTGTTCTTCGCCGGCGCGGTGTCGGGAGTGGTGGCGGTCTGTGCGTCGCTCATTTGGCGGCCCTCTTCTTCTCGGCCAGGATCGTCTTGACGCGCGCGATGTCGCGGCGCGTGTTGCCGAGCGTCTGGTGATTGGTCAGTTGCTGGGTCGCCTTCTGCATGCGCAGGCCGAAGTGGGCCTTGAGCAGGTCGGAGACTTCCTTCTCGAGCGCGGCCACGTCCTTGGCGCGCAGTTCAGATGCTTTCATCTTGCTCTCTCCGATCAGGTGCCGACCTGGCGGGCGACGAAGGTGCAGCGCAGCGGCAGCTTCGCGGCGGCCAGCGTGAAGGCCTCGCGGGCCAGCGCCTCGGGCACGCCGTTCAGCTCGTAGAGCACTTTGCCGGGCTGGATCTCGGCCACGTAGTACTCGGGGTTGCCCTTGCCGTTACCCATCCGGACTTCAGCGGGCTTCTGCGAAATCGGCTTGTCCGGAAAGATGCGGATGAAGATGCGACCACCGCGCTTGATGTGGCGCGAGATGGCGCGACGGGCGGCTTCGATCTGGCGCGCCGTGATGCGGCCGCGCTCGGTGGCCTTCAGGCCGAATTCGCCGAAGGACACCGCCGCGCCACGCGTGGCGATGCCGGTGTTGCGGCCCTTTTGTTCCTTGCGGAACTTGCGACGTGCGGGTTGCAGCATCGTTATTCTCCTTTGGACTCGCCACCCGGGGCCGCAGCGCCCGGCGTGGGAGCGCGGCGAACGCGCTTGACGGCAGGGCCCTTCGGGCCGCTCGGTGCATCACCGGCCGGCGCCGCGCCGGCGGCAGGGCCGTCGGTACGCGCAGGGCGGTCGCTGCCCGGACGGTCACCGGGACGGCCACGGCCACCCGGAGCGCCAGGACGCGTGTTGCGGCGGGCACGGCGGTCGTCTTCACCGCCTTCGGTCTTGGCCAGCGTGGGCGCATCGCCATTGGCGAGGCGGTCACCGCGGTAGACCCAGACCTTGACGCCGATCACGCCGTAGGTGGTCTTCGCTTCCGAGAAACCGTAGTCGATGTCGGCACGCAGGGTGTGGAGCGGCACGCGACCTTCGCGGTACCACTCGCAGCGCGCGATCTCGATGCCGTTCAGGCGGCCCGAGGACATGATCTTGATGCCCAGGGCACCCAGACGCATCGCGTTCTGCATCGCACGCTTCATGGCGCGACGGAACATGATGCGCTTCTCGAGCTGCTGGGTGATGCTGTCGGCGATCAGCTGCGCATCGACTTCGGGCTTGCGCACCTCTTCGATGTTCACGGCCACCGGCACGCCCAGGCGGCGCCCGAGTTCGGCCTTCAGGTTCTCGATGTCCTCGCCCTTCTTGCCGATCACCACGCCCGGACGCGCCGAGAAGATGGTGATGCGGGCGTTCTTGGCCGGACGCTCGATGAGGATGCGCGACACCGCGGCGTTCTTCAGCTTGCCCTTCAGGTACTCGCGCACCTGCAGGTCTTCGGCCAGCATGCCGGCGAAGTTGCGGTGGTTGGCAAACCAGCGCGAACCCCAGGCCCGCGTGACCGCGAGGCGGAAGCCGGTCGGATGGATTTTTTGTCCCATGGTCTTGGCAGCCTTGTTAGTTTCCGACCGTCACGAAGATGTGGCAGGTGGGCTTGCTGATGCGGTTGCCGCGGCCCTTGGCGCGCGCGGAGAAACGCTTCAGCGTGGCACCCTGCTCGACGTAGATCGAAGTGATCTTCAGCTCGTCGATGTCGGCGCCGTCGTTGTGCTCGGCATTCGCGACGGCGGATTCGACCGCCTTCTGGATGATGCCGGCCGCCTTCTTGGGCGTGAACTTCAGGATGTCGATCGCCTGGCCGACCTTCTTGCCGCGAACCATGTCCGCCACCAGCCGACCCTTGTCGACCGACAGACGCACACCTCGCACGCTTGCTTTGGTTTCCATCGTGATCGCCCCTTACTTCTTGGCTTTCTTGTCCGCCGGGTGACCCTTGAACGTACGGGTCAGGGCGAACTCGCCGAGCTTGTGGCCGACCATCTGGTCGGTGACATAGACCGGAACGTGCTGCTTGCCGTTGTGCACGGCCACCGTCACGCCGATGAAGTCCGGCAGGATGGTGCTGCGGCGCGACCAGGTCTTGATCGGCTTCTTGTCCTTGTTGGTGACGGCCTTCTCGACCTTGGCCAACAGGTGGTGATCCACGAAGGGACCCTTTTTCAGTGAACGTGCCATGGTGTTCCCGGCCTCACTTCTTGCGGCGCGAGACGATCATCGTCTGCGTGCGCTTGTTGTTGCGCGTGCGGTAGCCCTTGGTCAGGGTGTTCCACGGCGACACCTGCGGCTGGCCCTCGCCGGTGCGGCCTTCGCCGCCGCCGTGCGGGTGGTCGACCGGGTTCATGGCCACGCCGCGGACGGTCGGGCGGATGCCCTTCCAGCGGATGGCGCCGGCCTTGCCGTACTGGCGCAGGTTGTGTTCTTCGTTGCTCACTTCACCGATGGTGGCGCGGCAATCGATGTGGATCTTGCGAACCTCACCCGAGCGCAGGCGAACCTGAGCGTAGATGCCTTCACGGGCCATCAGCGTGACGCCGGCACCGGCCGACCGCGCGATCTGCGCGCCCTTGCCCGGCAGCATCTCCACGCAGTGGATGGTGGAGCCCACGGGGATGTTGCGGATGGGCAGCGTATTGCCGGCCTTGATCGGCGCTTCGGCGCCCGACATCAGCGTGGCACCGGCTTCGACACCGCGCGGGGCGATGACGTAGCGGCGCTCGCCGTCGGCGTAGCACAGCAGAGCGATGTGGGCGGTGCGGTTCGGGTCGTACTCGATGCGCTCGACCTTCGCCGGGATGCCGTCCTTGTTGCGCACGAAGTCGACCACGCGGTAGTGGTGCTTGTGGCCACCACCCTTGTGGCGCATCGTGATGTGGCCGTTGTTGTTGCGGCCGGCCTGCTGCTTCTGCGGCTCGAGCAGCGAGGCTTCCGGCGCACCCTTGTGCAGGTGCTTGTGCACCACCTTCACCACGGCGCGACGGCCGGGCGACGTGGGCTTGACCTTGATGACAGCCATTACGCGGCCTCCCCGGCGATGTTGAGCTCCTGCCCCGGCTTCAGCGACACATACGCCTTCTTGACGTGGTCGCGGCGGCCGATGGAACGGCCGAAGCGCTTGACCTTGCCCTTCTGGTTGACGGTGCGCACCGACTCGACCTCGACCTTGAGCATCAGCTCGACGGCGGCCTTGATCTCGGGCTTGGTGGCGTCGCGCAGCACCTTGAACAGCACCTGGTTCTGCTTCTCGCCGATGCGCGTAGCCTTCTCGGACACGATGGGCGCGATCAGCACGTTGGCCAGGCGAGATTCGGCGAACTTCTGTGCGGTGGGGTTGATGCGGCTCATGCGAACATCTCCTTGAGCTGCTCGATCGCACCCTTGGTCACCAGCACCTTCTTGTAGAAGACCAGCGACAGCGGATCGGCGTAGCGGGGCTCGACCACCAGCACGTTGGCCAGGTTGCGCGAAGCCAGCAGCAGGTTGTCGTCGATCTGGTCGGCAATGACCATCACCGAGTCCAGGCCCATGGCCTTGAGCTTGGCCGCCAGCAGCTTGGTCTTGGGGGCGTCGATGCTCAGCGAATCCACCACCGCCAGGCGGCCGTCACGGGCCAGCTGCGACAGGATGGACGCCATGCCGGCGCGATACATCTTCTTGTTGACCTTGTGCGAGAAGTTCTCGTCGGGCCGGTTCGGGAAGATGCGGCCACCGCCACGCCACAGCGGCGACGAGGTCATGCCGGCGCGTGCGCGGCCGGTGCCCTTCTGGCGGAACGGCTTCTTCGTCGAGTGCTTGACCTCACCGCGGTCCAGCTGGGCACGGGTGCCCTGGCGCGCATTGGCCTGGAAGGCGACGACGATCTGGTGCACCAGCGCTTCGTTGTAGTCACGAGCGAAGACGGTGTCGGGGGCGTCGACCTTGGCGGTGGACTGGCCCTGGTCGTTCAGGAGCTCGAGCTGCATCACTGGGCTCCCTTCTTCAGCTTGGCCTTGATGGCCGGGCGCACGACCACATGGCCGTTCTTCGCACCGGGCACCGCGCCACGCACCAGCAGCAGCGAGCGTGCTTCGTCGACACGCACAACGTCGAGGTTCTGCGTGGTGACGGTCTCGTCGCCCATGTGGCCGGTCATCTTCTTGCCCGGGAACACGCGGCCCGGGTCCTGCGCCATCGAGATCGAGCCCGGCACGTTGTGCGAACGGCTGTTGCCGTGCGACGCGCGCTGCGAGCTGAAGTTGTGGCGCTTGATGGTGCCGGCGAAGCCCTTGCCGATCGAGGTGCCCTGCACGTCGACCTTCTGGCCGGCGGCGAACAGCGCGGCGGGCACGACAGCGCCCGGCTTGTACTGGCCGGCGACTTCGGCGGTGACGCGGAACTCGCGGAGGATCTCGGCGGGCTCGACGCCGGCCTTGCCCAGGTGACCCGCGACGGGCTTGGTGATGCGGCTGGCCTTGCGGGTGCCGAACGCGACTTGCAGCGCGTCGTAGCCATCGGTGGCTGCGGTCTTGATCTGGGTGACGCGGTTGTTGGAGACGTCCAGCACCGTCACGGGAATGGCATCGCCATCGTCCGTGAAGATGCGCATCATGCCCACCTTGCGACCCAGCAAGCCGAGCTGTTCGCTCAGACTCATGGTTTTCTCCAGCCCCCCGGCCGCACCTGCACGGCGCCGCCTGGAAGGCCTTTGTTCACGATCCCGACATCGATTGGCCGGGGTGATTCCCCAGGCATCAAGAAGCCGCCTGGGTTTGCATGCCTCAAGACGAAAGCCATCTTGAGGCAAGCCCGCGAGTGTAGCCAGTTGCGGCCGAAGCCGCAACCGCTACCTTCGCGCGCCGATCACTGAAGCTTGATCTCGACGTCGACGCCGGCCGGCAGATCGAGCTTCATCAGTGCGTCCACCGTCTTGTCGGTCGGGTCGACGATGTCCATCAGGCGCTGGTGCGTGCGGATCTCGAACTGGTCGCGGCTCGTCTTGTTGACGTGCGGAGAACGCAGGATGTCGAAACGCTGCATGCGCGTCGGCAGGGGCACGGGGCCCTTGACGATGGCGCCCGTGCGCTTGGCGGTGTCGACGATCTCCAGGGCCGATTGATCGATCAGCTTGTAGTCGAAGGCCTTGAGGCGGATGCGGATCTTCTGTTTGGTGGACATGTCCGCCCCTTATTCGATGATCTTCGCGACGACGCCGGCGCCGACGGTGCGGCCGCCCTCACGGATGGCGAAGCGCAGGCCTTCTTCCATCGCGATCGGGGCGATCAGCTTGACCGTGATGCTGACGTTGTC
>JALHMT010000125.1 GCA_022843905.1 Rubrivivax sp. | reverse complement strand
GCCGCAGGAGCCGCAGCCGCAGCCGGAGCCGGGGGGCGCGTGGCCGCCTGCGCCGGTGCCGGCGCAGATCCGGGCGCCGGCGCCTTGCCTGGCACGCGGATCACCTGCCCGCCGGCCAGCTGGCGCGGCACCTTGATGTCGTTGTAGCGCGCCAGGATGTAGAACTGGTACAGGTCGCCCAGGTGGCGCTGTGCGATGCGCGACAGCGTCTCGCCGGGCTGCACCCGGTAGGGGAAGGACTCGCGGCCCAGCAAGGCCACGGGATCCCCGGTGATCTGCCTGAGCAGGCTCTGCGCCAGGCGGTGGTTCGGGTCCTGCTGCAGCGCGCGCTGCAGCTCGGCCGAGGCCTGCTCTTCGTTGCCCGCTTCGAGAAGTTCGAGGGCGCTGGTCACCAGGCGCTGCACCGGCACGGCATTTGCCTCGGGCTGCGACTCGGCCGGCGCAGGGGCTTCGACAGGCGCTGCAGGCGCGGCCGCCGGCGGCGGTTCGGGTGCGGCCACGGGCGGGGGCGGCGGCGGCGGCACCGGCGCCGGGGCCGGCACCGGGGCGGCACAACCTGCCACCAGGGTCGACACGGCCACGAATGCCGCCGTCAGGGCGGCCCAGCGCGGGTATCGACGGGCAGGACCGGGCGGCATCGGGTGCACCGGCTGATCGCTGCGCGATCGTGGCTGCGGGGTCGGCTCGTTCGCGTTCGGCACCATCGGGACATTATCGATCACCCTCGCCGCGCAGGGCCTCGGGGATTCAACCCACGCCGCGCGCACGGTCGGCATGGAACTGCGCGCGCCAGGCCTCGAAGCGGCCCTGCTCGAGCGCGTCGCGCACCTCCTGCATCAGGTTCAGGTAGTAGTGCAGGTTGTGGATGGTGGTCAGCATGGGGCCCAGCATCTCGCCACAGCGGTCCAGGTGGTGCAGGTAGGCGCGGCTGAAGCCGGCGCAGGCGTGGCAGGCGCAGGTCGGATCGATGGGGCGCTCGTCGTCCTTGTGGCGGGCATTGCGGATGCGCAGGTCGCCGAAACGCGTGAACAGGTGGCCGTTGCGCGCATTGCGCGTGGGCATCACGCAGTCGAACATGTCCACGCCCTGCGCCACGCCTTCGACCAGGTCCTCGGGCGTACCCACCCCCATCAGGTAGCGCGGCTTGTGCGCCGGCAGCCGGTGCGGCGTGTGCGCCATGATGTGCAGCATCTCTTCCTTGGGCTCGCCCACGCTGACGCCGCCCACGGCGTAACCCGCCAGGTCGAGCTCGACCAGCGCGGCCAGCGACTGCTCGCGCAGGCTCTCGAACATGCCGCCCTGCACGATGCCGAACAAGGCGTTCGGATTGCCCAGGCGCTGGAACTCGTCGCGGCTGCGGCGCGCCCAGCGCAGGCTGAGCTCCATCGAGCTGCGCGCCTCGGCCTCGGTGGTGATGTGGCCGTGCGTTTCGTAGGGTGTGCACTCGTCGAACTGCATCACGATGTCGCTGTTCAGCACGGTCTGGATCTGCATGCTGACCTCGGGCGTGAGGAAGAGCTTGTCGCCATTGACCGGCGAGGCGAAGCGCACGCCTTCCTCGCTGATCTTGCGCATGTCGCCCAGGCTCCACACCTGGAAGCCGCCGCTGTCGGTGAGGATGGGCTTGTCCCAGTTCTCGAAGCGGTGCAGGCCGCCGAACTTGCGCATCACGTCCAGCCCCGGCCGCATCCAGAGGTGGAAGGTGTTGCCCAGGATGATCTGCGCGCCCATGTCGAGCAGCGACTGCGGCATCACGCCCTTGACGGTGCCGTAGGTGCCCACCGGCATGAAGATGGGCGTCTGCACCACGCCATGGTTGAGGCTCAGGCGGCCGCGCCGCGCCCGGCCCTCGGTGGCCAGCAGTTCGAAGGTCAGCATGCGCCGGATTGTCTCAGGCGCCCCGCGCTCAGACGTCGGCGTTGGTCCTGCAGTCCAGCAGCATCGCGTCGCCGTAGCTGAAGAAGCGGTAGCGCGCCTCGATCGCATGGCGGTACAGCGCCATCACGTGCGCGTGGCCCGCCAATGCCGAGACCAGCATCAGCAGCGTGCTCCTGGGCAGGTGGAAGTTGGTGATGAGCCGGTCGACGACGCGGAACTCATGGCCTGGCGTGATGAAGATGTCGGTTTCGCCGGTGCTGGGCAGCAGGGTGCCGCCCCGCGCGGCCGATTCGAGCGCGCGCAGCGAAGTCGTGCCCACCGCCAGCACGCGGCCGCCGGCGGCGCGCGTGGACTCGATGGCCGCCACGGTGTCGGCGCCCACTTCGTACCACTCGCTGTGCATGCGGTGTTCCGACAGGTTTTCGCTGCGCACCGGCTGGAAGGTGCCGGCGCCCACGTGCAGCGTCACGCGGGCCTGCCGCACGCCGCGCTGCGACAGTGCGGCCAGCATGGCTTCGTCGAAGTGCAGCGAAGCGGTGGGTGCCGCCACGGCGCCCGGGCGCGCGGCGAACACGCTCTGGTAGCGGCGCTGGTCGTCGTCGCTGTCGGCGTGCGTGATGTAGGGCGGCAGCGGCACATGGCCGTGGGCCTCCAGCAAGGCCAGCGGGTCGGCCGGAAAGCGCAGGTGGAACAGACCGTCGTCCGGTCCCGCGCGGCCCAGCACCTCGGCGTCGAAGGCCTCGGCGAAACGCACCAGGGTGCCCGCCTTGGGTGACTTGCTGGCCCGCATGTGGGCCAGCACCTCGTTGCCGGGCAGGATGCGCTCGACCAGCGCTTCGACCACGCCGCCGCTGCTCTTCAGGCCGAACAGCCGCGCCTTGATGACCCGCGTGTCGTTGAAGACCATCAGGTCGCCGGGGGACATCAGCTGCGGCAGGTCGCGGAAGACACGGTCCACCGGCACGTCGGTCGAGCCGTCGAGCAGCCGCGACCCGCTGCGCTCGGCCGGCGGATGCTGGGCGATCAGTTCGGGCGGCAGCACGAAGTCGAAGTCGGACAGCGTCAGGCAAGCGGCAGGCATGGCGTGCAGTGTGACGTGGAGCGGCCGGGGGCCGCGGTCGTTCGCAGGTCAAAATTGTTTCATGGCCGATGCCCCAGCGCGACCTGCCCCGCAAAAGCCCGTGCCCGCAAAGGCCCAGGCCAGCGGCCCCGTGCTGGCCATGCGCCGCCTGGGGTTGGTGCGCGACATCGACCTCGCCTTGCACCTGCCGCTGCGTTGGGAGGACGAGACCCGCCTGGTGGCCATCGGCCGCGTGCGCGACGGCGAGCTGGCGCAGGTGGAAGGGGTGGTCAGCGAATGCCGCGTCGAGCAGCGCTCGCGACGGCAACTACTGGTGCGCCTGGAAGACGACAGCGGCGAGCTGCTGCTGCGCTTCCTGAACTTCTATCCTTCGCAACAGAAGCTGCTGGCAGTGGGGCGGCGCGTGCGGGCGCGCGGCGAGGTGCGAGCCGGCTTCTTCGGCCGCGAAATGGTGCACCCGGCATTCAAGGCGGTGGAAGAAGGCGCGGCGCTGCCGACCTCGCTGACACCCGTCTACCCGACCACGGCGGCGCTGCCGCAGAGCTACCTGCGCAAGGCGGTGGTCTCGGCGCTGGCACGCGCGCCGTTGTCCGAACTGCTGCCGGCCGACCTGCAGCCCACCGGCCTGCCCACGCTGGCCGAGGCTCTGCAGCGCCTGCACCACCCGCCGCCCGGGGCCGACCTGCCGGCGATGGAAGACCGCAGCCACCCGGCCTGGCAGCGTCTGAAGTTCGACGAGCTGCTGGCGCAGCAGCTGTCGCAGCTGGAAGCGCAGCGCGAGCGCGCGCAGCTCAAGGCGCCCGCGCTGCCGCCGCTGGCCGACGGCCTGCGCCTGGCCCTGGGCGCCGCGCTGCCCTTCACGCTCACCGCGGCACAGCAGCGCGTGGTGCAGGAGATCGACGCCGATCTCGCACGGCCGCAGCCCATGCACCGCCTGCTGCAGGGCGACGTCGGTTCGGGCAAGACCGTGGTGGCCGCGCTGGCCGCCGCCACGGCCATCGACCGCGGCTGGCAGTGCGCGCTGATGGCGCCCACCGAGATCCTGGCCGAGCAGCACTTCCGCAAGCTGGTGGGCTGGGTCGAGCCGCTGGGCGTGACGGTGGCCTGGCTCACCGGCAGCCGCAAGGGCAAGACACGCACCGGCATGGTCGAGCAGGTAGCCAGCGGCCAGGCCATGCTGGTGGTGGGCACGCACGCCGTCATCCAGCAGGACGTGGCCTTCGCCCGGCTGGGCCTGGCCATCGTCGACGAGCAGCACCGCTTCGGCGTGGCGCAGCGTCTGGCCCTGCGCCAGAAGCTGGAGGCCCAGGCGCTGGAGCCGCACCTGCTGATGATGAGCGCCACGCCGATCCCGCGCACGCTGGCCATGACCTACTTCGCCGACCTCGACGTCAGCACCATCGACGAGTTGCCGCCCGGTCGCACGCCGGTGCTGACCAAGGTCTTCGCCGACGGCAAGCGGGCCCAGGTGGTCGAGCGCATCCGCGACGAAGTGGCGCGCGGCCGGCAGGTCTACTGGGTGTGCCCCCTGGTCGAGGAAAGCGAGCACCTCGACCTGCAGAACGCCACCGAGACGCACGCGCAGCTGGGCCAGGCGCTGCCGGGCGCGATGGTCGGGCTGCTGCACGGCCGCATGAAGGCCGCCGAGAAGGCCGCCGTGATGTCGCTCTTCACGCAGGGCCAGATGCAGGTGCTGGTGGCCACCACGGTGATCGAGGTCGGGGTGGACGTGCCCAACGCCAGCCTGATGGTCATCGAGCACGCCGAGCGCTTCGGCCTGAGCCAGCTGCACCAGCTGCGCGGCCGCGTGGGGCGCGGCGCCGTGGCCAGCGTCTGCGTGCTGCTTTACACGGCACCGCTATCGGACACCGGCAAGGCGCGGCTGAAGGCCATGGCCGAGACCACCGACGGCTTCGAGATCGCCCGGCGCGACCTCGAGATCCGCGGCCCGGGCGAGTTCATGGGCTCCCGCCAGAGCGGCGACGCGCTGCTGCGCTTCGCCGATCTGCAGGCCGACAGTGCCCTGCTGCAGCAGGCGCGTGCACTGGCACCGCAGGTCTGGGCGCGCGAGCCGCGTGCCGCACGGGCCCACATCGACCGCTGGCTGGGCGGGAAAGCGGTGTTTCTCAAGGCCTGAGCAGCCCCGTCACGCACAATGGCGGCATGACCCTCACCGAGCTCAAGTACATCGTGGCGGTGGCCCGCGAGCGGCACTTCGGCCGTGCGGCCGATGCGTGCTTCGTCTCGCAGCCCACGCTCAGCGTGGCGGTGAAGAAGCTGGAAGAGGAACTCGACGTCAAGCTCTTCGAGCGCGGCGCCAGCGAGGTGAGCGTGACGCCGCTGGGCGAACAGATCGTACGCCAGGCGCAGCAGGTCATCGAGCAGGCGGCCGCCATCAAGGAGATCGCCAAGCGCGGCAAGGACCCGCTGTCGGGCCCGCTGAGGCTGGGGATCATCTACACCATCGGGCCCTACCTGCTGCCCGACCTGGTGAAGAACGCCATCGAGATGTCGCCGCAGATGCCGCTCATCCTGCAGGAGAACTTCACCGTCAAGCTGCTGGACATGCTGCGCACGGGCGAACTCGACTGCGCCATCATGGCCGAGCCCTTCCCCGACACGGGCCTGGCGATGGCGCCGCTGTACGACGAACCCTTCATGGTGGCGCTGCCCAAGGCGCATCCGCTGGCCAAGCGCAGGACCATCACCTCGGAAGAGCTGAAGAAGGAGACCATGCTGCTGCTGGGCACCGGCCACTGCTTCCGCGACCACGTGCTCGAGGTGTGCCCGGAGTTCGCTCGCTTCGCCAGCGATGCCGAGGGCATCCGCAAGAGCTTCGAAGGCTCTTCGCTGGAGACCATCAAGCACATGGTGGCTTCGGGCATGGGCATCACCGTGGTGCCGGCACTGTCGGTGCAGCCGCAGCCCCAGCCCTACGTGAAGTACGTGCCCTTCGCGCCACCGGTGCCCACGCGCCGCGTGGTGCTGGCCTGGCGCCGCACCTTCACGCGCTACGAAGCCATCGCGGCGCTGCGCAATGCGGTCTATGCCTGCGCGCTGCCGGGCGTCACTCGCCTGAGCTAGGGCTGTCGGATCCTGCCTGTCCTGGCAGCGTTCTCAAGGGGCAGCCCGCGGGAAGGCCCAAGGAGAACACTATGGCAAGAGTGACGGGAATCAATCCCGCCGAGCCCGGGTTCGAATTAACCTCTGCAGCTTCCAGGCGACCGCAGGGCACGGGGAATCGTCCCCGCGTTCATGCACCGCCCACCCGAGGACCCACGACATGGCCAAGAAGACCAAGACCGTCTCCGCTGCAAAGCGTCCCGCCGCGCCCGGCGCCGGCGCCGGCGCCGGCGCCGACGTCGACATCGGCATCACGCAGCAGGACCGCAGCGACATCGCCGCCGGCCTGTCCAAGCTGCTGGCCGACACCTACACCCTGTACCTCACCACGCACAACTTCCACTGGAACGTGACAGGGCCGATGTTCAACACCCTGCATGCGATGTTCATGGTGCAGTACACGGAGCTGTGGGGCGCCGTGGACCCGATCGCCGAGCGCATCCGCTCGCTGGGCCACCCGGCGCCGGGGTCCTATGCCGACTTCGGCAAGCTCAGTTCGCTGAACGACGCGCCCAGCACGCCGCCGAAGGCGCTGGAGATGGTGCGCATCCTGAAGGAAGGCCACGAGGCCGTGGCGCGCACCGCCCGCAGCATCTTCCCGCTGGCCGACCGCGCCGGCGACGAACCCACGGCCGACTTGCTGACCCAGCGCCTGACCGTGCACGAGCAGACGGCCTGGATGCTGCGTTCCCTGCTGGAAGACTGAAGCCCGGCCCGACGGGGCCGGCGCGAGCGTGCCGGCCCCGCCTGCCCGGTCCGCTGTCGGGCGATGTGCGCAGCGGCGGCGCATGAATGCACGGCGGCGGCCGGTCTGCGCTTCAGATCGCCGCCGCCACGCCGAAATGCAACGGACGAGGCCCTGACGGCCGTCGTCACGGCACGACCGTGCCTGGGCCCTTGTTTCCGATGACCACGTTGAACGCGCTTGTGGACAGACTGACGGCGAGCCCGCTGGCTCAACGCCTGCTGGCGCGCTGGCGGCCCTACGAGGCCACCGAATCGATGGCAGCGCGTTTCCGCGCGCGCCAGCTGCAGGCGGTACTGCAGCTGACGCCGCTGATGATGACGGCCAACGTCGTCAACATGATCATCATCCTGGTCGTCTTCGGCAGCAGCATCTCGCCGGTGCTGCTGGCCGCCTGGAGCCTGATGATCGGCGCCGTCGCCATCAGCGGGCTGCGCGCCTGGCACCGCTGGCGCACCGGGCCGCCCTGGGAAGCGGCCTCGCGCCGCGCCATGGCGCGCGCCACCCTGCACGCCACGCTGCTGGGCGGCCTGTGGGGCGCCGTGCCGGCCACTCTGTTTGCCGACGCCTCTGCGGCGCAGCAGCTGCTGCTGGCTTCGGTGACCGTCGGCATGATGGGCGCCGGCGGCTTCGCACTGGCCACCACGCCGGCGGCCGGCTCGATGTTCGTCACCACGATCGGGCTCAGCGCCGCCGTGGCACTGCTTCGCAGCGATCACGAAGTGAGCGTCGCGATGACCGCACTGCTGCTGGTCTACGGCGTCATCGTCATCGCCAGCGTGTGGTCGACGGCGCGGCTGTTCGGCTCTCGCCTGATGGCCGAGGCCGAGGCTGCGCACCAGAACGAGGTCATCGGCCTGCTGCTGCGTGACTTCGAGGAGCACGCCAGCGATGTCATGCTGGAGATCGACGGCCAGGGCCGGCTGCAGCATGTCACGGCGCGCCTGGCCGCCTTGTTCGGGCGTCCCGCCGAGGAGCTCACGCAGGCCTCGGCCCTCGATCTGCTGGAAGCCGCGCAGCCCGACCACGACGACGTTGCCCTCGCGTGCTGGCGGCAGCTGCGGCAGCAGCTCGACTCGGGCCAGCCCTTCCGCGACCTGAAGCTGGCCACCCGCTCGCGCGATCGCCTGCGCTGGTGGTCGGTCAGCGCCAAGCCGCTGCTCGACGCGGCAGGCCGCTGCATCGGCTGGCGCGGCGTGGCCAGCGACATCACCGAAGCGCAGCAGGCCAGCCACCGGCTGACCTGGCTGGCGCACTTCGACCCGCTGACCGGCCTGGCCAACCGACATCACTTCCGCGCCCAGCTGGCCGAGCTGCTGGCCGGGCCCGACGGCAGCGCACCCTTCGCGCTGCTGGCGCTGGACCTGGACAACTTCAAGACTGTCAACGACACGCTGGGTCACGCCGTGGGCGACGGCCTGCTGCAGGCGGTAGCGCAACGCCTGCGTGAGGCCACCCGGCGCAGCGACACGGTGGCCCGACTGGGCGGCGACGAGTTCGCGGTGATCCTGCGCGACGTGGCCTCGGCCGCAGAAGCCGAGCCGCTGACCCGGCGGCTGCTGCAGAGCCTGGACGGGCCCTGCGAGGTGCAGGGCTCCTGCGTGGCGGTGCGCGGCAGCATCGGCGTGGCGCTGAGCCCGCAGGACGGGCGCGACATCGACACCTTGCTGAACCAGGCCGACCTGGCCCTGTACGCGGCCAAGGCTGCCGGCCGCGGCGACCTGCGCTACTTCACGCCGCAGATGGCTGCCACCACGCGGCGGCGGCAGGCCATCGAGCAGGGCCTGCGCCAGGCGGTGGCGCGTGGAGAGATGGCGCTGGTCTTCCAGCCGCAGGTGAGCCTGCCGGAACGCCAGGTGGTGGCCTTCGAGGCCCTGCTGCGCTGGCGCTCGCCCGAGCTGGGCGAGGTGATGCCCGGCGAGTTCGTGCCGGTGGCCGAAGAAGCCGGGCTCATCGCCAACATCGGCATCTGGGTGCTGCAGGAGGCCTGCAGGCATGCGGCATCCTGGCCCGGCGGGCTGCGCGTATCGGTCAACGTCTCGGCGGTACAGGCCATGTCGCAGGACCTCTGCGGCGTCGCGCTGGCCGCGCTGGCCGCGCAAGGCATGGCGCCGCAGCGGCTGGAGCTGGAGATCACCGAATCGATCTTCCTGCACGAGACGCAGGTCACCATGGACAAGCTGCACGGCCTGCGTCGCGCCGGCCTGCGGGTGGCGCTCGACGACTTCGGCACCGGCTATTCGTCGCTGGCCTACCTGAGGCGCTTCCCGTTCGACACGCTGAAGATCGACCGCAGCTTCGTTCGCGAGCTGATGACGCGGCGCGACGCGCGCGCCATCGTGCGCATGATCGGCGGCCTGGCGCGCACCTTGCACATGAAGACGGTGGCCGAGGGCGTCGAGGAGCCGGCCCAGGCCCTGCTGCTCGAACAGTACGGTTGCAGCACGCTGCAGGGCCACTTGGTGGCGCACCCGATGCCGGGCGAGGACGTGGCCGGGTTCCTGCGGGCCTGGCCGCACATGCCGCGCTGGGCCGGGACCGGCGCCGGCGGCGAACGCGGTGCAGCGTCCGGCGTGCCGGCCACCGACACCATGCCGCTGGACGCCGTGCGCCAGGCCTGACCCGGTCGCCGCGGGCAGCGCGTGCGGCGGCCCGGGATAATCGACGGTTTCCCTTCGAGTCGCCGCCGCCGCCATGTCTGCCGCCATCCCCGAGCAAGTCCGCCGCCGGCGCACCTTCGCCATCATCTCCCACCCCGACGCAGGCAAGACCACGCTGACCGAGAAGCTGCTGCTGTTCAGCGGCGCGATCCAGATCGCCGGCAGCGTGAAGGCGCGCAAGGCGACGCGACACGCCACCAGCGACTGGATGGAGATCGAGAAGCAGCGCGGCATCTCGGTGGCCTCCTCGGTGATGCAGATGGAGTACCGCGACTGCGTCATCAACCTGCTGGACACGCCCGGCCACCAGGACTTCAGCGAGGACACCTACCGCGTCCTGACCGCGGTCGACGCCGCGCTGATGGTGATCGACGCGGCCAACGGCGTCGAGCCGCAGACGCGCCGCCTGCTGCAGGTGTGCCGCGCGCGGAACACGCCCATCCTCACCTTCGTCAACAAGATGGACCGCGAGGTGAAGGAGCCGCTGGCGTTGATGGACGAGCTCGAACGCGAGCTGGGCATGGAGGTCGTGCCCTTCACCTGGCCGGTGGGCATGGGCAAGGCCTTCCACGGCGTGATGGACCTGCGCGAGGAGCAGATGCGCGTGTTCAGCCCTGGTGAAGACCGCGACCGCCACAACGACGAGATCCTGCTCGGCCTGGACAACCCGGCCTACGCCGAGCGCTTCGGCATGCAGTACACGCAGGCGCAGGGCGAGATCGAGCTGCTGGCAGACGCTGCGCCGCCCTTCGACCGCGAGGCCTTCCTGGCCGGGCGCCAGACGCCGATGTTCTTCGGCTCGGCAGTCAACAACTTCGGCGTGCGCGAGGTGCTCGACGCGCTGGTCGATCTGGCACCCGCACCGGGCGACCGGCAGGCCATCCAGCGCGTGGTGCACCCCGACGAGGGCAAGTTCAGCGGCGTGGTCTTCAAGATCCAGGCCAACATGGACCCGGCGCACCGCGACCGCATCGCCTTCCTGCGCGTGGCCAGCGGCCACTTCGAGCGCGGCATGCGGCTGAAGGTGGTGCGCTCGGGCAAGGAGCTGCGCCCCAACACCGTGGTGAGCTTCCTCAGCCAGCGCCGCGAGCTGCTGGACGAGGCCTTCGCCGGCGACATCATCGGCATCCCCAACCACGG
>JALHMT010000124.1 GCA_022843905.1 Rubrivivax sp. | reverse complement strand
TCACCCGCTCCACTTCGACTTTCCACGGACTTCCAGAAAAGACCATGGAGTGTCGCAAGTGATTGTCACGGTTCAGCTTTTTCGCCATCGTTGAATCCAGTGACTGCCAGCGAAAACCACTGACTGCCGGTACAAAGCGGTACATCAAGTGGTACATCGGAACGCGGAGCTTCCCACTTTCGCATTCTTGCTGGAGGAGCGCGGGGACGAACAGGACCATGCAGCCAACTCGATTCTCAGGAGTTGGGCTCATGCTCTCAGACCTCATGGTTCGTCAGGCCAAGACGACCGGCAAACCGTACACGCTGGCCGATGCCGACGGCCTCTCCCTCTTCGTTTCCGCCAACGGCGCCAAGGCTTGGCACTTCCGCTTCACGTGGGGCGGCAAGCGCGATCGCATGTCCTTCGGCAGCTACCCGGCCCTCTCCCTGAAGGAGGCGCGCGAGCTTCGTGATGGAGCCCGCACGCTGCTCGCCAAGGGCGTCAACCCGCACACCGAACGCAAGCGCAAGCGCCACGCCATCGTGTTGGCGGGCGAACACACGTTCAAAGCGGTCTATGACCAGTGGCTGGCACATCGCAAGCTGTCGTTGGAGGAAGGACGGCAGACCAGCCTGGAGCAGATCGCCCGCGTCTTCAAGAAAGACGTGTTCCCGGTGCTGCACCACCTGACGATCTACGACATCACGCGCGCGCACCTGCTGGACATCATCGGCAAGGTGGAAAAGCGCGGCTCGCTGTCGGTGGCCGAGAAGCTCAGGACGTGGTTCACCCAACTGTTCACCTATGCCACGGTGGCGATCCCGAACATGCACGACAACCCCTCCAAGGACTTGGAGGTCGTCGCGCTGCCGCTGCCGCCGGTCGAACACAACCCGTTCCTACGCATGCCAGAGCTGCCGATCATGTTGCAGACGCTGCGCAAGTACCGCGGGCGCCTGAACACGCAGTTGGGCATTCGGCTGCTGATGCTCACCGGCGTGCGCACCGGCGAGCTGCGTTTCGCCACGCCCGACCAGTTCGACCTTGAGCAAGGCCTGTGGATCATCCCGGTGGCCAGGCTCAAGCAGCGCGCGCTACTCACGAAGAAGAAGCGCAAGCGCCTGGTGGACATCCCGCCCTACATCGTGCCACTGTCGGTGCAGGCCCAGGAAATCGTTCGCCACCTGCTGGACCAGTGCAAGCCGGCCCAGGCCTACCTCATCCCGGGCGACTGGTGCTTGAAGCACACCGTCAGCGAGAACACGTTCAACGGCGCGCTCAAGCGCATGGGCTACGAGGACCAGCTCACGGGGCACGGCATCCGCGCGACGATTTCGACCGCGCTCAACGAACTCGGCTACCCGAAGAAGTGGGTGGATGCCCAGCTCTCGCACGCCGACCCGGACAAGATCAGCGCGACCTACAACCACGCCGAGTACGTCGAGCAGCGCCGCGTGATGATGCAGGATTGGGCGGATCGCCTGGACCTGTTCGAGCAGAACCAGGTCGAGATCGCCAGCCGCCACCTGACCATCACGCTGCAAGGTCTGCCGACCATCGCCGGCCAGGCGGCCGTGCAGCCGCCGGTTGTCGACCTCACCGCGCCGCAGTTGATCGTGACCGCGCCGACGCCCAATATGCCCACAGCGCCGGCATCGGTGCAGCGGTTGTCGGCCGTGCGCATGCCCGAATACGCCCGGCCGCGGCTGTCGGACGCGCAGCGCGAACGCCTGCAGGTGCTGGAGACCTTCGAGGCGCCGCACAACCTTTCGGTGGCGAACTACGCCAAGCTCGCGGGCAAGTCGCGCCGCTGGATCACCTATGAGATCCAGGCCGGCAACCTGCTGTCCATCCACATGGGCCATCGGGGGCAGCGGGTGCCGGACTGGCAGCTCGATCCGCTCAAGCGCAGGCTCGTGCAGTCCGTGCTCAAGCAGGTGCCGCGGGGTCTCGACACTTGGTCCATCTACCACTCGCTCCTGCAGTCCTATGACGCGCTGGGCGGACGCTCAGCCATCGAGGCCGTCAGCCCGAAGAACCTGCATCTGGCCGCGCGGCTGGTCGCGGCGCGGAGCGTCGCGGTGGACGACCCCGCAGAGGCTTCCAACATCCCGGTGGAAGTGCGGCAGCGCGTGCAGCGGCTGGTGCGTGACGCCATTACGGCAGATGTGTCGGATGACCTGGTAGCGCCATGAGGCACAAGACTGGGCCGTACCTCGATACGGTGCGGCGCTTCATAGGAGACATAGCGAGTGATCCAGCCCAGCGTCAACCTGCTTCAGGGTCTTTGGGCTTTTCGCCCGTGGTCGCTCCTTCGCCGTAGAACTGCACGCCGAGTTCGATGCGTGGTCGGCCCGAGGCGATGCGATGACGGTTGGTGTCCCGCAGCGAGTAAACACAGCCGCAGTATTCCTGCTGGTAGAAGTTCTCGCGCTTGCTGATCTCGATCATGCGCGCCGAGCCGCCACCCTTGCGCCAGTTGTATTCCCAGTACATCACACCTGGGTACTTGGCCGCCGCACGCACGCCGCAGTCGTTGATCTGCTGCATGTTCTTCCAACGCGATATACTCAGAGAACTGGTGATCACCGGAAAGCCATGCTCATGCGCATACAGCGCCGTGCGCTCGAAGCGCATGTCGAAGCACATGGTGCAGCGCACGCCGCGCTCGGGCTCGTGCTCCATCCCCCGGGCCCGCTCGAACCAGTTGTCCCGATCGTAGTCGGCATCGATGAAGGGCACGCCGAACTGCTCGGCGAAGCGGATGTTCTCGTTCTTGCGCAGCTCGTATTCCTTGAGCGGATGGATGTTGGGGTTGTAGAAGAAGATGGTGTAGTCGATGCCAGAGGCCAGCATGGCCTCCATGACCTCGCCCGAGCACGGCGCGCAGCAGGAATGCAGCAGCACCTTGTCATGGCCGCCGGGCAGCGCAAGCGGTTTGCGTTCGATGGTGGTGTTCATCTTTTGGCTCCTCGCGCGGTGGCGGTGGCTGGCTGGCGGGCCAGTTCGATGAAGGCCCGCACGTAGTCGATGGCCGTGTCCGCCTCGCGCGCGCCCAGGAAGATCTGCTTGGCAATGCCGCGCGCACCCAGCCGCACGGGCACCACGTCCATCTTGGCCGCGTACTCCTCGACCAGCCAGCGCGGCAGGGCGGCCACCCCGCGGCCGCTGGCCACCATCTGCAGCATGATGTCGGTGGTTTCGATGGCCTTGTGGCGCTTGGGCGTGACACCGGCCGGCAGCAGGAACTGGTTGTAGATGTCCAGGCGCTCGATGTCCACGGGATAGCTGATGAGCACCTCTTGGGTCAGCTGCTGGGGCTTCACGTAAGCCGCCGAAGCCAGGGCATGGCCCTTGGCCACGACCAATACCTGTTCGTAGTCGAACACCGGCTCGAACTTCAGGCCCGGCTTGTAGAGCGGATCAGGCGTGACCAGCAGGTCGATCTCGTAGCCGAACAGCGCGCCGATCCCGCCGAACTGGAACTTCTGCTTGACGTCCACATCCACGTCGGGCCATGCGGCCAAGTAGGGCGACACCACCTTGAGCAACCACTGGTAGCAAGGGTGGCATTCCATGCCGATGCGCAGCGCACCGCGCTCGCCCTGCGCGAACTGGCCTAGGCGCTCTTCGGCCAGGTCCAGTTGCGGCAGCACACGGTTCGCCACCGCCAGCAGGTACTGCCCGGCTTGTGTCAGGCGCAGGCTTCGGCCTTCGCGCAGCCAGATGTCGGTGCCCAATTGTTGCTCCAGCTTCTTCATGCTGTGACTCAGGGCCGACTGGGTGAGGTTCAACACGCCCGCGGCAGCCGTCAACGACCCTTGCTTTTCGACCTGCTGGACGATGCTGAGGTGGATGCGCTCAAGCATTCAAATGACTCGTGCTCATGGATTGTTGAAATAAGACCATTTTACTTCATTGACTCACATCAATACCATCCGTTCCCATTGTTCGTTTGCACTCTGGGAGCGGCCATGGCAAGGCCGGGCGAATTTCCCGGCGCGGCGCGAACCCATCCTCATGAAAGCAAAGATGACACGTCCACTCCGCTTGGTCGCGGTGTCCGGCGGGCTGCAACGCCCCTCCAGGTCGGCAGCCTTGGCAGAGCACCTGCTGGACCTGATCGCCGAAGAAGTCCCGTGCGAACAGCGCCTGGTCGAACTGGGTCAGCTCGCACCGCAGCTCGCCGGTGCCGTCTGGCGCTCCCAACTGCCCGATACAGTGGAGCGGGAACTGGCGGCGGTCGAGCGCGCCGATGTTCTGGTGGTGGCGACACCGGTCTTCCGCGGCTCCTACACGGGCTTGTTCAAGCACTTCTTCGACTTCATCGACCAGGACGCCTTGGTGGACAAGCCCGTCCTGTTGGCGGCCACAGGCGGCAGCGAGCGTCATGCCCTGGTGATCGACCACCAGCTGCGGCCGCTGTTCAGCTTTTTCCAAGCACGCACATTGCCGCTGGGCGTCTACGCGACCGACAAGGATTTCTTCGACTACCGCCTGCGGGACGAGGCCTTGATCGCCCGGGCCGGACTGGCGGTCCAACGGGCATTGCCGCTGGTCGAACTGGCGCGCCATGCCAAGCCATCTCCGATCGAGGAAGTGCTTGCGGCCTGAGGCACGCATCGACCTTCATCTCCACCATCCGCGCAGCAGATCGTCATGAACGAAGAATTTACTTTCAGCCTCAAAAGCATTTGTTTCGATGAGAACTACCACCCTTCGGACAGCACACGCATCACCACCAACTTTGCCAACCTGGCCCGGGGGACGAGTCGGCAACAGAACCTGCGCAACACGCTGAGGATGATCGACCATCGCTTTAACGACCTGGCGCATTGGGACAATCCGACGGGAGACCGCTACTCGGTCGAGCTTGAGATCGTGTCCGTCGAGATGAACATGGACGCCGAGAGCAGCCATGGTGCATTTCCATTGATCGAGATCCTGAAGACCTACATCATCGACAAGAAGACGAACCGACGCATCGACGGCATCGTGGGAAACAATTTCTCCTCCTACGTGCGCGACTACGACTTCAGCGTCCTGCTTCCGGGGTACAACGCCGATCGCGCGGAATTCAGTACCCCGGACGATTTTGGCGACCTGCATGGCAAGCTGTTCAAGCAATTCGCCAACTCGCGCACCTACAAGGAGCGCTTCCACAAGCCGCCCGTCATCTGCATCAGTGCCTCGACCAGCAAGACCTACCGACGGACCGGCAACCAGCACCCCATCCTGGGCGCCGAGTACCAGCAGAACGAACTGTCCTCCACCGACCAGTACTTCGCGAAGATGGGGATGCAGGTCCGCTTCTTCATGCCGCCCAATGGCGTCGCGCCGTTGGCGTTCTACTTCCACGGCGACCTGCTGAACGACTACACGAATCTGGAGCTGATCGGCACCATCAGCACGATGGAGACCTTTCAGAAGATCTACCGCCCCGAGATCTACAACGCCAACTCCGCGGCGGGCATCTTCTACCAGCCGAGCCTGAAGAACCAGGACTACTCGCTGACGCAGATCGTCTACGACCGGGAAGAACGCAGCCAGCTGGCAGTCAAGCAGGGGAAGTTCGCGGAAGAGCACTTCATCAAGCCGTACAAGAACGTTCTTGAACAATGGGCTGCCAGTTGCGCGCTCTGACACCACCGCATTGCTTCGCAAATCGGGCAAAACGGTCCCCAAAGTACGCCCGCCACCCTCATCCTTGTTAGAAAGAAATCCTCAGATGTTTGAAACCTCCATCGTCGGCAGCCTGCCAAAACCCGCCTGGCTGGCCGAAACCAACAAGCTCTGGCCCCAGTGGCGGGCCGAAGGCGATGCGCTTGTGCAAGCCAAGGCCGATGCGACCCTGCTGTGGATCAAGGCCCAGGAAGACGCAGGCCTGGACATCGTGTGCGACGGCGAGCAGTCGCGACAGCACTTCGTGCACGGCTTCCTGGAGCAGATCGAGGGCATCGACTTCGAGCACAAGGTGAAGATGGGCATCCGCGACAACCGCTACGACGCGATGGTCCCGCAGGTGGTGTCGGCCCTGCGCCTGAAGGGTCGCGTGCATGCCTTCGAAGCGCAACTGGCGCGCGCGCACACGAAGAAGAAGCTGAAGTTCACCTTGCCCGGCCCGATGACCATCGTCGACACCGTGGCGGACCGCTTCTACGGCGACAAGGTCAAGATGGCCTTCGCGTTTGCAGAACTGCTCAACCAGGAGGCGCTCGCGCTGCAGGCCGACGGAGTGGACATCATCCAGTTCGACGAGCCCGCCTTCAATGTCTACATGCAAGATGCCGCCGACTGGGGCGTGCAGGCGGTCGAGCGCGCGGCGGAGGGCTTGACCTGTACGACGGCGGTGCACATCTGCTATGGCTACGGCATCAAGGCCAATACCGACTGGAAGAGCACCCTGGGCGACGAATGGCGCCAATATGAGGCGGTGTTCCCCGCGCTTGCCCGCAGCCGCATCGACCAGGTGAGCCTGGAATGCATCCACTCCCATGTGCCGCCCGACCTGATGAAGCTGCTGGCAGGCAAGGACGTGCTGGTAGGCGTGATCGATGTGGCCAGCGACGTGGTCGAGACACCCGAGGAAGTTGCTGACACCATCGGCCGGGCGCTGGAGTTCGTGCCGAAGGAGCGGCTGTTCCCATGCACGAATTGCGGCCTGGCGCCTATGGGGCGGGACGTGGCGTGGCGCAAGCTGAAAGCGCTGGCAGAAGGCACGAGGCTGGCAAAGGAGCGGTTCACTGGGATGTGACGCAGGCCCGGTCTCGTCACGCCCAAACTTTTGATTCCATCCGGAGTGACCGGGCAAGGCCCCTGGCTCAGGATTGCCTGGAACTCAACACCTTGTTTCTCGACCTCGTGCCCGATGGCCCGATGGCCCGATGGCCCGATGGCCCGATGGCCCGATGGATGTGCTCCAGAACAATTGAGCAGAATTCATGGATATGTGAGATAAGACCATTTTACTTCATTGCCTGGCTTCCCTAGGATTTGCGTCATTCCACGTTTCCTGTTTTGAGAGCAGACCATGACGACGATCCATAACCTCGGTTTCCCCCGCATCGGCGCCAAGCGCGAACTGAAGTTCGCGCTGGAGTCTTACTGGAATGGCGAGTCCTCGCTCGACGAACTCAAGGCCCTGGGTGCGCAGCTACGCCAGCGCAACTGGGAGAACCAGACCGGCCTGGACCTGGTGCCTGTGGGCGATTTCGCCTTTTACGACCAGGTGCTGGATATGAGCTTCACACTGGGCAACCTGCCCGAGCGGGTGCAGGGCTTCCACGGCGATCCGCTGGACAACTACTTCCGCGTGGCGCGCGGCCGCTCGGCTAAGGGTATCGACGACCATGCGGCATGCTGCGGCAGCGTGGCCGCTGGCGAGATGACCAAGTGGTTTGACACCAACTACCACTACATCGTCCCCGAGTTCACCGCCGCCACAGCGTTCATGCTCGACGCTTCGCGCCTGCTGGAGCAGTTAGCCGAAACCAGGGCGCAGGGGTTGAAGGCAAAGCCGGTGATCATTGGACCAGTGACCTATCTGGCGATCGGCAAGGCTAAGGACGACTCGAACAAGCTGGCCCTGCTGGAGCGCCTGCTCCCCGTGTACGCCGAGCTGCTGGACACGCTGGCGGCGCAGGGCGTCGAATGGGTGCAGGTCGACGAACCCATCCTTGTGACGGAACTCGATGCCGACTGGCAGCACGCCCTCAACACGGCTTACCACCAGCTCAAGGACGCCAAGGTCAAGCTGCTCCTGGCGACCTATTTCGGTCAGCTACAGGAAAACGCCTACCTCGCGGCCGGCCTGCCGGTAGCTGGACTGCACATTGATGCCATCAACGACCGTGAGGGCGTGCAGACCCTGATCAACCTTCTGCCGGCTCACAAGGTGCTGTCGCTGGGCGTCATCAATGGTCGCAATATCTGGAAGACCGACTTGGCGGCCGTGCTCGACTGGATCGAGCCGCTGGTCGAGCGGCTGGGTGAGCGCTTGTGGATCGCGCCGTCGTGCTCGCTGCTGCATGTGCCAGTGGACCTCGCGAGCGAGCAGAAGCTGGACGCCGAGGTCAAGTCCTGGCTGGCCTTCGCGCTGCAGAAGCTCGAAGAACTGCGCGTGCTCGGCAAGGCCCTGCGCGAAGGCCGAGCTGCGGTCCAGGACGCGCTGGCAGCCAACCAGGCTGCGCTGGCTGCCCGCCGCGCCTCGCCGCGCGTGAACAACCCGGCGGTGGAGGCCGCGGTAGCCCGCGTCAACGTCGACATGGGCCAGCGCAAAAGCGCCTACGCCAATCGTGCGGCCAAGCAGGCGGGATTCCTCAAGCTGCCGGCGTACCCGACAACCACTATCGGCTCCTTCCCGCAGACCGCCGAAATCCGCCACGCGCGCAGCGAATTTAAGGCCGGCTGCCTGGACTACCTGGGCTACCAGGCCGCGATGCGGGCCGAGATCGAGCGCAGCGTGCGCGAGCAGGAAAAGCTGGAACTGGACGTGCTGGTGCACGGCGAGGCCGAGCGTAACGACATGGTCGAATACTTCGGGGAGCAACTCGACGGCTACGCCTTCAGCCAGTTCGGTTGGGTGCAGTCCTACGGCTCGCGCTGCGTCAAGCCGCCGATCCTGTTCGGCGACATCAGCCGCCCGAAGGCGATGACGGTGGAGTGGATCACCTATGCCCAGTCGCTCACCAAGAAGCCCATGAAGGGCATGCTGACCGGCCCGGTGACGATACTGAACTGGTCCTTCGTGCGCGACGACCAGCCTCGCTCGGCGTCGTGCAAGCAACTCGCGCTGGCCATCCGCCAGGAGGTACTGGACCTTGAGCAGGCCGGTGTTCGCGTGATCCAGATCGACGAGGCCGCGCTGCGCGAGGGCCTGCCGCTGCGCAAGTCGCAATGGCAGGAGTACCTGGACTGGGCCGTCGAATCCTTCCGCATCACTGCCAACGGCGTGGGTGACGAGACCCAGATCCACACCCACATGTGCTACTCGGAGTTCAACGACATCATCGCGTCCATCGCCGACATGGACGCCGACGTCATCACGATTGAGACCTCGCGCTCGGACATGGAGTTGCTGGATGCTTTCGACAGCTTCAAGTACCCCAACGAGATCGGTCCAGGCGTCTATGACATCCACTCGCCCAATATTCCAACGCAGGAGCATATCGTCCAGCTCATGAAGAAAGCTGCGGAGCGCATTCCCGCTGAGCGGCTGTGGGTCAACCCGGACTGCGGCCTGAAGACTCGCCAGTGGGCCGAGGTGATTCCGGCGTTGACCAACATGGTCGCGGCTGCGAAGACGCTGCGTCAGTCCGTCTAAACCTCACGCGGAGCCCATCTTCCCCGGTATCCAGGGCGGACCGCCGATGCACGTCATCGCTGGCAAGGCCGTAGCCTTCAAGGAGGCATTAGCGCCCGAGTTCAATATCTACCAGGAACAGGTTATCAAGAACGCCAAGGTACTGATATGGTCGCTTTCGTCAATGCTGGCTGTTTGATCCTTTGGACAAGCGGCTTGGGGTGATGCGGCACGAGTCGGTTGCAGCGACGATGGATCAGTCTGATATCCGCGGGTTGGTTACCGCCCAGCATCGATCCGTCATGGAAGCTACCTCCGTCTAGCAGCGCAGGTTGCCCGAAGGCCTTTCTGTGGATAGTGCCGGCGAGGGTTCTTCCCGTCGTGATGCGTGCCGCATCACCGCAGGCCGCTTGCTACAGGGACGCCGCTCAATGCGGCGGGGTTGTGGGCAACGATGCCTGTTGGGCGATGGCCCAAACGAAGCCGGCCAGCTCGCGTGCCACCGCGACACAGACCTTGTTGGTCTGCACGCCCCGCGAAGACAGACGTGCGAACCGTCCGCATAGACGCAGTTGAGCCTTCCAGGCGTGTCGACACACCGCCTCGGGCAGGGCATTGCTGCGTTCGCGCAGCGCTTGGCTCAGGCGCGCTGGGAACCGGTAGTTCCAAGCCGCCTCGGTCAGCAGCCGCCTGGCGTGAGCGTTGCCGGTCTTGGTGATCGAGCCGCGACGAATGCTGTTGCCGCTGGAGTGCTCTGATGGCACGAGCCCGAGGTATCCCATGAACTGGCGTGCCGTGCCGAAGCGGCGGAAATCCCCGATCTCGGCCACCAGGCCGATGGCGCTGACCGTGTCGATGCCACGCAGGGCACGCAGCGCCGCCACGACCGGCTCCAGCCGCCAGCCTGCAGCCGCCTCGGTCAGCGCAGTGGTCAACCGCTGCACGCGTTGTTCAGCCGACTGCTGCGCCAACTGATACTCCCCCAGGGCAATGCGGTCACCTTGGTGGTCGAAGCGTTGATCGCTGATCCAGCGCTCGTGGCTCTTGGTCCACGAGGTCTTGCCCGGATAGCGCCGGCCATGACGTAGCAAGAAGGCCTTGAGCTGCTGACGCGCCTTCAGCCGCATGCCCACTGCATCCTCGCGGGCACGCCACAGGTTGCGCATGGCCTCATGCGCTTCGTCGGGCACCCAGATCGGCTTGAGTTCGCCTGAGCGCGACAACTCCGCCAGCCGCAGGCAGTCGCGCCGGTCGGTCTTGATGCGCTCGCCGGCTCGCCGTGGGATCAGGGTGGGCGCGATGATCTCGCAGTGGTAGCCGCGCCGGCTCAGCTCGCGGTACAGCCCGTAGCCCGTCGGGCCGGCTTCGTACACCACACTCACCGCAGCAGGATCTCCTGCCTTGCCCAGTACCTTCAGCAGTGCCCGCACATCCGGCCCCAGCGTGCCGGCAAAGCGAGCCGGTTCACGTCCGGCTTCGCAAGCCGCCACCGCAATCGTGTCCTTGTGGGCGTCCAGACCGACGAAGAACTTGATACGCTCGTCCATGGCTCGTCTCCTTAACGCTGCGGCTGGCCCGCCCTGCCGCATGTGGCTCGGCACACCTCGGTGCGCAACCCACGATACTGGAGACGAGCCTTCGCCGCAGCCGGCGAGCGACCATGATGTCTAGCCAAGACGCTGATCGCGCGCGGTTTGCGCATCATCTCCGGCCGCACGGAAAGCCACGTCATGCTGGACTTGCGTGCCAAGAAGATTGCCGGCATGGAGGCAGAGAA
>JALHMT010000123.1 GCA_022843905.1 Rubrivivax sp. | reverse complement strand
GGGCGCGATCAGCCCCCCAAACTAAACTCATCCACAGCCCGCAGGCTCTCGCCTGCGGCTTCCATCCCTGGCTCACTATTGGGTCGGTACGGTGGCTCAGATTTGCATCGGCCGGGACAAAGTGAGGTGTTGCGTGCGGTGGAGATAGCCACTTGGTGCTTCTCTACGCCCGTGTGGCAGGCAGACTCTCGGTGTTCTCGCCACCGAGATGATCCACACGACCGCCGGCGGCGAGAACGCTCATGCCGACCTCGATGGGATGCGCAGGCCACGTTGAACTGCGGGCCGTGACAGCCCGCGGCTAAGCCACGCTTGGATGTGCGAATAGTGCTTGAGGCCAAGGATGTCGCCAGCGGCGTAGGAATGTTCGAGTGCATTGACCCAGCCGAGCGTTGCGATATCGGCAATCGAGTAGTCACCGACTATCCAATCGCGGCCCTCCAACTGGCCATCAAGAACGCCTAGCAGACGTTTCGACTCTTCGATAAAGCGCTGTTGAGGTCTGAGAGCTCTGTAGTCATTGCCACCCAAGCGAAGGAAGTAGCCAAGCTGGCCAAAGATCGGTCCGACGGCTGACATCTGAAAGAACACCCATGTCATGACTTCGTACCTTTGCGCGGGTGAACTCGGAATGAGCTGACGGGTCTTTTCCGCCAAGTAGACCAAGATCGCAGCGGACTCCCACACGGCTATGGGTTTGCTGTCAGGCCCTGCCGGATCGATGATGGCCGGTATGCGGCCGTTCGGATTCAATGAGACAAACGCCGGGTCCTTCGACTCATTGTTTGATATGTTGATCAGATGGGACTCGTACGCGAGGCCGGTCTCCTCCAGCATGATCGAAACCTTGACGCCGTTGGGCGTGGGGGCGGAGTACAGCTGCAGACGGTCCGGATGAGATGCCGGCCAGCGCTGTGTGATCGGAAAAGACGAAAGGTCCTGCATGGTTTGTCAGCCGCCTATGTTCTGGCATCTCGGAGGTGTCAGATCTGGATAGCTGGGCTGGCGCATTCATGAAACCTATGGAGTTGGTGTTCATGACCCACTGACTACGTCGCTTCAGCTGCTCAAGCGTGAAGATGATCACATCCACGCGGAACATCAGTTGCCGCATCGCGCACCAGATCGTCCTGTTCTGTTGCCCTGGAGTCCAGCTTTCATGCCGCTCACAGAAATTGGAGACTGGTGGGAAAGAGTTGGGAACGATTTGGTGTGCGTGAATGTCAACTCGCCGTACCAAACTAGTGCCGGGCCAATAACGGCCTGCCTAGCGAGGAGCGAACATGCCCCGTCTTGCCGCCGTTGATCCCGCCGCCGCTGAAGGCCTTGCCGCGACCTTGTTCGCAGGCATAAAAAAGGCTATTGGCAAGGTGCCCAATGCCTATGCTGTCATCGGTACACATAGCCCGGAGAGCTTGGCCGCGGCTTTAGCGCTGGACCAGGCGCTGGCCAAGACATCGTTGGCGCGTGGCGAACTGGAGGTCGTGAAGCTAGCTGTAAGCGCTCATGTTGGCTGCGACTACTGTGTGGCGGCCCACTCCCTCATGGGGAAGATGACCGGGCTCTCTCCCGACGAGCTGCGTCAGATCCGCACAGGCGGGGGAACTGGCAAGGAGAAGCTGGACGCATTGCTGTACTTCGTCAGGCAACTGGTGTCCACGCGAGGGACGATACCTGCGAAAGAGGTGGAGGCGATGCAGGCTGCCGGCTATTCGAGCCGTCAGCTGATCGAGATTGCGCTTGCCGTCTCAAGCGCCACCTTCACCAACCTGGTGAACCGCATCAACGATACTGACATCGACTTCCCAGCTGTGGACTGATAGCTGGTGGCTGCTTGAGCTCCTAGCAGATGCAATGGCCGGCGGGTTAGCTAAGCCGTGGCAACCTTGAACTCGTCGCGTGTCCTGCCCTGGGCCTCATAGGCCGTAATCCAGCCGGCGGCGCGGCCGCGGCCGCGGCCGCTCCATGTGTTCTCCGGATTCGCGGAATCACGATACAAAACGCGCTTAGGTTTACCAAAGGCTGGCTTGCTTGCACGAATGATGGCGTACGGCTGCAGCGCTTCCAGCGCCTCGGCAACGGTGAAGCCAGCTGCTTCCAGCTTCTTCGCGAATCCGTCGGCCAGGACCTTCAGCTCTTCAGAGCGTCTCTCAGCAATCTGTTGGTCGAGCTGCTTGCTCAGTGCCACCAGCTCACTGTAAGAGAGCTTGGAGGTATCAACGTTCGTCATGAGGGGGAAGGCAAGAAAGTAGCGGGGATGCGCCATCGTATTCGAGGCAACCGAGAGTTCGGCCCACCCAGTGTGTCTGTTTCAGTTGGGCTCCTCTTCCGAATCCTCCAGATCCGCCGCCGTGCCACCGAGCGCATGGACCAGCGCCAACTCCACGTCGTTGCTCGCCGTCTCGATGAGCTTGGACCTCGGCCAGCTTTTGGTTCTTCCCCCGAGAAGCTGGTCGATGAACATCACCGACTCAACCGGATTCTTGTTCGCAACGATCGCTTCCTGGAGGAACTGAACCAAGTCAACTTCGCCTCGGCCGACGCATCCCATCAAGTGCTCCCATTCGGTGATGGAGGCGATCACGATGTTCTCCAATGGCAGCGTCGCCAACTGAGCAGCGCTTGGAGTTTTCTGCTCGCGCTCAGCCAGCTTCTCCGGGTCGAAGACATCGTGCTTGAACAGGCGACGGAAATGCTCGCCAGTAGCGCAGAAGGCAGGCTGGCTCGTCACGATGACCAAGATGTCTTCCTTCGGCTTGGTGCAGGCCCAGTTCGGAGCGCCCTGCTGTCGCAGCTGTTCGCTCACCTTCCAACCCTGGTTCATGGCGTCGCGCACGCGCTTCAAGGCCTTCCAGACCACCGGCGCGTGCGTGTGCTGCGCCATGTCGGAGTTGTACACAGTCAACTTCGCTTCAACAAACACGTTGGCGTCGCCCTGCGTGACGATCGCTTGTTGACGCTCGCCGAAAACTGACCCACAAAACGGGGTGATGCTCGCGCAAAACTGACCCACGCAAAACACACTGACCTGCTCAACGGATGAGCAGGGGAAGCAGGAGTGATCAGCGTGGGCATGTTGGCCAAGATCAGACGGATGCACCTGCGAGATGGACTGTCCATCCGCGAGGTGAGTCGACGCACCGGGTTGTCCCGGAACACCGTTCGGCAGTGGTTGCGCCAGGAGGGCGTGACCGAACCCAAGTACCCCAAGCGAGAAACCGCCAGCGCGGTGGATGCCTGGGCGGAGCATCTGGCGTCGGCGCTCAAGGCCGACCAGCACCGACCGGTGCGCGACCGGCGCACGGTCAAGATGCTGTTCGAGCAGATTCGCGCCCTGGGCTACGCCGGCAGCTACGCCCGCGTGACGCGCTGGGTGCGGGCCTGGCGCGCCGAGCAGGACGCCGCACCGCGGCGTGCAGCCTTCGTGCCGATGAGCTTCGAGCTCGGCGACGCCTTCCAGTTCGACTGGAGCTGCGAGTACGTCTTCGTCGGTGGCCTGCGCCGCCGGCTGGAGGTCGCGCACACCAAGCTCGCCAGCAGCCGCGCCTTCTGGCTGACGGCCTACCCGACGCAGAGCCACGAGATGCTGTTCGACGCCCACGCACGCGCCTTCCAGGCGCTGGGCGGCATCCCCAAGCGGGGCGTGTACGACAACATGAAGACCGCGGTCGACAAGGTCGGCGTCGGCAAGCAGCGCTCGGTCAACGCGCGCTTCCAGGCCATGTGCTCGCATTACCTGTTCGAGCCCGAGTTCTGCAACCCGGCCTCCGGCTGGGAGAAGGGCATCGTCGAGAAGAACGTGCAAGACCGCCGGCGCCAGGTCTGGCGCGAAGCGAGCGAACGGCGCTGGCCAGACCTGGCCACGCTCAATGCCTGGCTCGCCGAGCGCTGCCGCGCCTGCTGGGCCGAGACCGCGCACCCCGAGTGGCCGGCATTGACAGTGGCTGACGTGCTGCAGGATGAGCAGGCGCGGCTGATGCCGTGCCCGAAGCCCTTCGACGGCTACGTCGAGCAACCCGTGCGCGTCTCCGCCACGGCGCTGGTGCACTTCCAGCGCAACCGCTACAGCGTGCCAACACGGCACGTGAACGCCGTGCTCAGCCTGCGCGCCTACCCCGACACCCTGGTGCTGGTGGCAGACAGCGTCGAGGTGGCCCGGCACACCCGCAGCTTCGAGCGCGACCTGACCTTCTACGACTGGCAGCACTACATCCCGCTGGTGCAGAGCAAGCCCGGGGCACTGCGCAACGGCGCGCCCTTCAAGGTCATGCCTGAGGTGCTGCAAACGCTGCAGCGCCATCTGCTGCGCCACGCGGGCGGCGACCGCGTCATGGCTCAGGTGCTGGCGGCCGTGCCGGTTCATGGCCTCGAAGCTGTGCTGGTGGCCGCAGAGATCGCGCTCGAGGCCGGCCGTCCCAGCGCTGAGCACGTGCTCAACGTGCTGGCACGCCTGAAGGACGGTGCCACCGCCATCCGCGAACTGACCCAACCCACACCGGCGCTGAAGGAAGAGCCCCGCGCCGACGTCCAGCGCTACGACGCGCTGCGCAACCCACAGGAGGCACGCTCATGAGCACCGAGATCGTCACGCGGCTGAAGGCGCTCAAGCTGCACGGCATGGCGTCCAACTGGCCCGAGCTGGTGGCGCACTGCCGCCACGCGGCGCTGGAACCCGAGCAGCTGATCGAACAGCTGCTGGACGCCGAAGGCGCTGAGCGCAACGTGCGCTCCATCGCGTACCAGATGACGGCGGCGCGCTTCCCGGCGCACCGCGATCTGGCCAGCTTCGACTTCGAGGCCAGCGCAGTCGATGAGACGCTGGTGCGCAAACTGCACACGGCGCAGTTCACCGAGGCCGCGCACAACGTGGTGCTCATCGGCGGGCCTGGCACGGGCAAGACGCACCTGGCCACGGCGCTGGGCATCGAGGCCATCCAGCGGCACGGCAAACGGGTGCGCTTCCAGTCGACGGTGGAGCTGGTTAACGCGCTGGAAGCCGAGAAGGCCGCCGGCAAGGCCGGGCAGATCGCGCACCGGCTGATGTACGTGGACCTGCTCATCCTGGACGAGCTCGGCTACCTGCCGTTCAGCCAGGCCGGCGGGGCGCTGCTGTTCCATCTGCTCTCCAAGCTCTACGAGCACACCAGCGTGGTCATCACCACCAACCTGAGCTTCGGCGAATGGGCCAGCGTCTTCGGCGACGCCAAGATGACCACGGCGCTGCTCGACCGGCTCACGCACCACTGCCACATCGTCGAGACCGGCAACGAGTCCTGGCGCTTCAAGCACAGCAGCACGACTGTCGCAGCGGCGCGTGCCAGACCCTCTCAACGCAAGAAAGGAGAACCCAAGACCTCGGAGATATCCACAGACACAGGCTCCCTCGGGTAGCCTTCAGGGGTGGGTCAGTTCTGCACGAGCGCCCCGGGTCAGTTCGCTGCGAGCCTCAACAGTCCTCCTGATTCGAGGCCGAACTTCGCTCCTCGAGTATGTGCGGCCGCGCAGCGGTGACACCTGACGCCCGCTCAAGCGGCGACCAGCAGCTACCGCCAGGCCGCTCCAACCAGGCGCTATAGATTTTCCCTCCTCAACCAGTCGGCGGTGCCTCCATGCTCGGCTTGGCTCAAACGTTGAGAGACTGCTCTCAGGGCGACCAAATCGGCTATGCGAAGGACCGAACGGGTCGATAGCTGCCCTTGAGAAGATTTGCGATCACAGGCACGGTGAGAGGCGCAAACCGCCGTCTTGCTTGACCGCAGTGAGGCCAGCGTCGAACAGCCGATGCAGGTCGGACCGAAGAAGGCATGGGACAAGCTCCACCAGATGGCCGTCCTCGCTGATGGTCGGCCGTCTGCTGTGCGGCCCTTAACAGTCGGCGACACCCGAAGCGCGGCTCGGAAGCACTCGTCAACGGCTACTACGCGCCGCTAAACGAATTTCCGAGGTGCTGTCAACTGTGTGCAGGCACACGCTGCGAGTTTTTGTCGCGGGACAACATCATCTTGGCTCCGCAACAGCTGTTTTTACCCCATGTCTCTCAACCCTTTTGCCCGTCCAACACTTCGGGAAGTTCAAAGCAGCCTCAAGGCCCTCGCCAAGATTGAACGCCCCCAGGGCGACAACCATCATCTGTCGATCAACCACCCTGACATCTTGGGAGGCCTTTCGTCCCGGGACGGGCAGCTCGCCGAGACGGCGGCATCATTGCTCTTCGACTACGTACGCGACGCCAACGGAGACGCAGACCGCCGTTCCATCAATGCGCTCACGCGTCACGGTCATCGCGCGAGCCTTGCGCCGGACCAGGATGACAGATGTCGGATGGTGGGGTACGTCCAGGTCGAGGAGTGGCGGGTAAACGTCTCAGACCCCTGGCGAGGCGATGGCATTCAGGATGACTAAGGCGGTCCGCTGCCATCCACGCTAGCAATGCCTTGAATATTCAAGGTCTTACCTTGCGCGTCCAGTTTGAAGAGGCGTTTGCAGACACGAAAGATGCTGTCGGCGGACAGCGGACCTTTCGCCGGCAGCTCCTTGAGCTCAGTCTCCCTCAGCATCGCATCCTCCACCGCGTAGGCGGCTGCTTCTGCGGAATCCCACGGTCTTACTGTGCCGCCTGGCCCAACTCTTAACTCGTAGTAGAGGTCGGTCTGGCGGATAGTGAAGATACTGTTCTCGTCGGCCCGCGCCACACCGCCCACGACCCCTAGTCGCTTTCTAGCCGACTCCGCGAAGTGCCGGGTTATGGATCGAGAACCTGCGGCGATTCCCAAGGCCTGTTGGGCATCCAGAAGGCAAGAATAGGCGGCCTCACGTTTGCCGTCTTCGAGGTACGCGTCCGCCTGCAGCAATAGACCGAACAAGCCGTAGTAGAGCTCGAAGGAATTTGCCGGAGTGAGCCGACGATGGGCGATAGCGTCTACTACGTCCGAGCTCGGGGCGTTCCGGATCAGCCCGAACACCGCCCAGATGATGGAGTCTCCAGGGTTCTCGATCTCGGCGAGTAGCGGCAGCGCGTGCGCTTTTAGCGATTCGACTGCTGAGCGACCAAGGGTCACGCGTTGCTCGGGGACTTCTGCCAGCAACTCTTGAAACTTCTCGGGTAGATAGCATGGAAAGAAATTGGCATAAGAGTTGAGCGCCAACTGCCAGACGCCAGCGAGCTCAACCTCCAGCGTGCGCTTCGACCTATTTGCCGCGGCGGCCTGGAGCTCATCGCCGTAGGCCGCACTGGCAGCATCTACTGCGCGCTTGATCCATTGCCGATGCATCGACGCCATGTGGCTCTCAAGTTTTTGTGGATCCAGTTCCGGCGCTACCTTCTCTTTTACTCCCCAGAGCTTGACGGCATCCGCGAATCGCTTGGCGAAGTCCTCGACCTCTGCTTTGTTGCTGTAGTCCATTGTTCCTCCTGTAGCTACGCTCAAGTGTGGTGTGGCGTCGCGATATAAGCAGCGTTCATAGTGGGCGGAGGAGTGAATAAGTCGCTGCCGCGTCAGCCTTGGAAAGTGCGTTGAACGAATCCTGGCGGGTGGTTACCTCTGCGCCAAGCGCTCTTGAAAGGCATGGCTCGCACCTGTCTTGAGCTCCCCCGCACGGCATGCGGTGCATCTAGCCTGCGCTTGCCCCATAGGGACTCCCGTGTTGACCCAGGTTAGCTCTGGATACAGAGCAAGCTGAAGATGGTTGCCCTCCCGCAGCATCCCGCATAGCGCGTGAGCGGGCGGCAATAGCGTCCGAGTCAAGATGTCGGTTCGGCTGCTAGAGACGCGTGGTCGGTGTAAACGGCGTTCATTCCGCTGAAGTTATGGGTCAAGTGGTTCTGTCGTGCTAACGACACGATCTCGCCCGCTACGCTTCGCTGCGTAGCTGCGTTCGTCAGCCAGGGCCTGCGTCCCCTCAGGGGATGCTTCGCTACTGTGAGCAACGCCGATGCTGGCGCTGATGCGCAACTCGAGGTTGCCGAACGGGATCTGCAGCTCTGACAGGGCTTCACGCAACTGCTCGGCCAGCACTGCCGCGTCCGCGGCGCCTGTATGTGGAAGCAGCACGCCGAATTCCTCTCCCCCGATGCGAGCGACCGAGTCCAGCTTGCGGAAGCTTCGCGCCAGCAGGCTGCCAACGGCGCGGAGCACCGCATCGCCCGCCGCATGGCCGTGCGTGTCGTTGACCTTCTTGAAGTGGTCCAAGTCCAGCGCGATGACCGCATGCCCTTCGCCCCAGCGCTCTAGGCGCTCGCGCTCCAGCACATTGGCCTCTTGCCAGGCTCGCAGATTCATCAAGCCGGTCAGCGCGTCGGTGTTGGCGAGCCGCTGTAGCTCTGCCTGGGCCTCCTGCAGCTCACGCTGCTTGCGCCGCAGCTCAAGCAGCGCCATGGCCTGGTGGGCGAGTTGCTCCAGCCAGTCAAGCTGGCGGTCAGTCAGGCGGCGTGCAATCGTGTCCAGGACGGCGAGTGTGCCGATAGGCCGGCCGCAGGAGGCGCACAGCGGCACGCCGCTGTACATGACGAAACCCTTGTCGACGGTCAGCGCCAGGTGTTGGGTGCGCGCGTCTTGGCGCAGATCGACGATATGCAGGCCCTGCGGGCTGTCGATGACAAGGGAGCAGTAGGCCTGCTCGCGGATCATCTGCCGGCCCTGGGGCAGGCCAACGGCAGCCTTGGTCCAGACGCGGTCCTCTGCGATGAGGTTGAGGACGGCGACTGGGCTGCCGGTCAGCTCGCTAGCCAATCGGACGATGAAATCGAATTGAGGTTCAGCTTCAGTGTCGAGGACGTCGTATTTGGACAGCGCCTCGAGCCGAGTGGCTTCTGCGGTCACGGGCGCCGGTGGCGGCATCCTGGCCGGCGCGCCTTGCCCGCGGAACCTGCGCAGCAGGGCTGAGGTCGTCCTGCCTCGCTTGGCGACTGGGCCTGACCTTCGCGGCGCCAGGGCATCCACGGCGGAGGGGTGCTGGGCGGCGAAAGTGGGTATCGGCTGTCCTCTGCAGGGATAGTGACTGCTGGATGATGAGACTGGAATGCAGAGCAAACAAGCCTCGGCGCCTCATTTATTTGCCCGCCGGCGCATTAGTTCTCGTCACCGCCGAGGTGCGCTTTCATAGGCGAACTCCAGCTCGTGGCGGCGGGTCGGCCGTCAGCCTGCCTCCGAACTCAAACGATTGCGACAAGTTCAGCAAGCTTGGCTGCGACCGACGCCATGGGCTCCTCGGCGGTATTCAGCCCGCTTCGGGAGCCAAGCAATGGACTCACCTCGCGGAGCGCCTCGTAAGTTGTGTTGTGAACGACAGGGATAAGCTGATCACGCGCCAAGAGCGCCGAAAGCTCCCTGTCGGCGATGCCCTCTGCGGGTAGGCGGCGCAGCAGCGCCGGCGTGACCAGCACAAGCCCGATCCGCGAGTTCGCCAAGCCCTTGTCGATAGCCCGCATCAGCGGAACGCCAAGGCCGACGTCCTTCTCGCTGAACCAGACTGTGACGCCGAGCGACTCCAGCAAGTCATGCAGCTCCTTCGCAGCGCCCGCACGGTCATCCCACGCATGGCACAGGAAGATGTCCCGAAGACTCGGCACCGTCGCGCGTTCTTCGAACGTGCGGCGGATCGGCGTAAGCGACTGAACCTGGGCTGGTGTGTACGACACAGATGATCCTGGTCGAGACCAGCGAGGCCGAACACTGCTTCCGGATCCGCCGCCACCAGAACTCCTAGCGGCCCAACTACTGCCACCGGACGATGGGTACGAAGGACTTGAGTAAGAACGGTTGCCGCCATATCCGCCGTAGTAGCCGCTACGGTAGCGGCATTGAGGACAGGCCGCAGCGGCTGCCGATGAACTATGTCCGCGAACTGGTGCAGTGCATCTACTCATGAGACTGATGATAGCCATCGATGGCTATTGGGGACGTGCCAAGTCAGATAGATCGATGTTGGTCCGGAGCATCTCCAGGTCGACCTGGAGATTCTTCGCCCGTTGTTGGCCGATCTTCATAGCGTCGGCGATGCAGTTGGGAATCGAACTGCACGACTCTTGCAGGGTTCGACCAGATTCCGTCAATGACACGATGACCTGCCGCTCGTCAGAAGCGGAGCGCAGTCGTGTAATCAGCCCACTTCTTTCAAGTTGCTTGAGCAGCGGTGTGGTTGTTCCGGAGTCAAGGAACAGACGCTCGCCAATCTCCGACACCGTTAACGCATTTCGCTCCCACAGGACAAGCATGACCAAGTATCTGGTATAGGTAAGGTCATGCTGCTTGAGCAATCGACTATAGATTCGCTGGAGGGCATGCGCGGTGGAGTAGACCGCGAAGCAGAGCTGATCATCCAGCCGTTGGGATGCAGCTTCGCTGGACACCCGTAGTGACTTCATCTGCCAGGCAAGGAGTGAGTCTGGTCGCTTCGATATCAGCGTCCTAGGACTCTTCCGAGTCACGCCGTTCCGCGAGCCATTGGGTCGGTGACCTTCCTACGCTTCGCGCGAACGCGCGCGTAAAAGCTGCAGCGCTTGTGTAGCCGGCATCTGCTGCGGCCGACTTTGCAGGTCTGCCTTGCAGCAGCAGGTCCTGCGCAAGGCTCATCCGCCATGCACCAAGATAGGCCATGGGAGTGGTTCCCAGGACCTCATGGAAGCGTTCGGCGAAGCGTGCGCGTGACATGCCAGCCTCCTCGGCAAGTGACTGAAGGCTCCACCGCCTCTTTGGATCATGGTGCATCGCTGTCAGGCTTCGCGATAGACCACGGTCGGCCAAGCCAGCAAGCAAACCTGTCTTGGCGCCGCCAGCTTCCATCTGATGGCGCAGGACCAAGATGATGATGTACTCGAGCAGTCTTTCGAGCGCAGTTTGACGCCCGCTGCCGGCAGTGGCGAATTCGGCGAAAAGGAGCTCCAGTGCCGGATGAAGTGGGGGCATCTTGCGAAAGGGAAGCACCACAACCTCGGGGAGCGCCAGAGCCAACGGGGATCCAGCCTGCTGGCCAATCTCCACAGTCGCGCATAGCAACGTCGCATCGTTGCCTTCATCAGCTGTCAGTGTATGCGGCAGCGAGCGCGGCAAGAAGACCATACCCGGCTCGCCTAGATGAACAGCGGTGCCACCTCGAGGTTGCACCGTCATGCTTCCTTTCCGCATGAGATGCAGGTGCCCAAGCTCAACTTCATGCTGGTCTTCCAGCATTCCGCAGACAGTGCCGCTGAACGACATCTTGGCCGTTGGTCGGAAACGGGTGAAAAGTGTGTTCAGGGGGTCATCCATATAGGTCATGTGCCTCTCGCAATGGTAGGTATCGCTGGCCTATGGAGTCGGCAAACTCGCCCTGAGCT
>JALHMT010000122.1 GCA_022843905.1 Rubrivivax sp. | reverse complement strand
GATCGTCCGGTTGGTGAAGCCGATCTTGAAGCCGCGCGGCAATTCGCCGCGCGCCAGGCGCAGCCCGCGCACGGCCAGGGCCGCCGCGTAGGCGCTGGCCAGGTCGGGCCAGGGGTCGGCGCCTGGGTCGGCGCCTGGGTCGGCGGCCAGGTCCCGGGGTGGCCAGGGTTGACCGTTGTCGTGGTGGACGAGCAGTTGCTGCGGGGTCATCTCGTTGGGGTGCGCGCTTGCGGTGGCCAGGGGTGCGGCGAGTCTATCGGCAAGGATCGAGGACCGGGCTTGTCTGGACCGCTGGGAAACCGCAGGGGCGCTGGATGCCGAGTCGGAGCGCACCCCTCTGCACGACGAGCCCGACCGGCCCTGGAAGCTCGGCTGCCGCGCTGCGGTGAAGGCCAGCGGTCGGCAAAGTTCGGCAGGTGACCTCGGGGCTGTCGGGAAATCTGACCGACACCGCCGGAAAACACCCAGGAATTCATCGGCACGCAATTTGCCGCTGAGGCCGACGATGTCCCGCCCTTCGCACCGACTGCCGCAGGTTCGCACCCGGACCAGCTACCGGGTCCTGATGCGCCGCGTGATCTCGGCCGTGCTGGTCGTCGCGGCCGCCGCGCTCTCGGCCATCCTGGTGAAGGCGCATTCACAGACCTTCTCGCCCTCCGGCGCACGGGCGCCTTCGAGGCCTGCCGCCGCTGCCTTGCCTGCTGGCACGGGCGCCGTGGCCGCGCGCCAGGCCTGGTTGATCGACCTCGAAGGCGCCATCGGGCCGGCCGCTGCCGACCACGCGGCGCGCGGCCTGCGACTGGCCCACGAGGCAGGGGCGGCCGTGGTGGTGCTGCGCATCGACACGCCGGGGGGCCTCGACACCTCGATGCGCCGGATCATCCGGGCGGTGATCGCGTCGCCCGTGCCCGTGCTGTCCTACGTCGCACCCAGCGGCGCGCGCGCCGCCAGCGCGGGCACCTACATCCTCTACGCCAGCCATCTCGCGGCCATGGCGCCGGGCACCAACATCGGGGCCGCCACGCCGGTGGCGCTGAGCGGGGGCGGCCTGCCCGGCGCCGCCGATCCAAGGCGCGAGCGGGCCCCGGCTCCGCCAGCCAGCGGCGCCGCCAGCGCGGCGCCGCTGCGTGGCGATGTCTCCGAGGCCAAGGCGGTCAACGATGCGGTGGCCTACCTGCGTTCGCTGGCCGAGATGCGCGGGCGCAATGCCGACTGGGCGGAGCGCGCGGTGCGCGAATCGATCAGCGCTTCGGCCGACGAAGCCCTGCGTTCGAAGGTCATCGACCTGGTGGCGACCGACGAGCGCGACCTGCTGCGCCAGGCCCATGGTCGCAGCGTGCGTCTGGCGGCGGGCAACGTCACGCTGGACACCGCGGGCCTGACCCTGCACACGGTCGAGACCGACTGGCGCTCGCGGGTGCTGGGGGTCATCGGCAACCCGAATCTTGCGGTGATCCTGATGATGATCGGCGTCTACGGCCTGCTCTTCGAGTTCATGAACCCGGGCGCATTGTTCCCTGGCGTCATCGGCGCGATCAGCCTGCTCGTCGGCCTGTATGCGCTGTCGGCGCTGCCGCTGAGCTATGCCGGCGTGGCCCTGCTGGTGCTGGGCCTCGGGCTGATGGTGGCCGAGGCCTTCGCACCCTCGTTCGGCATCCTGGGCATCGGCGGACTGCTGGCCTTCGTGCTGGGGGCCAGCGTGCTGGTCGACACCGAGGCGCCGGGCTTCACGGTCTCCACGCCCTTGATCGCCGGCATGGCCCTCGGCGGCCTGGCCTTCGGCATGCTGGCCGCGCGGCTGGCGCTGCGCGCGCGCCGGCAGCGCGAGGTCAGCGGCAGCGCGGCGATGGTGGGCATGACGGCGCAGGTGCTGGACTGGGAAGGCGCGGCCGGCCACGTCATAGTGACGGGTGAACGCTGGCACGCCGAAGGACCGGCGAGCCTGGTGCCCGGCCAGCGCGTGGTGGTGCGGGCGGTGCAGGGCCTGACCGTGCGTGTCGGTCTCGAAGGCGCGAACGACGCGGCGCTGGCCGCCACGGACCCGTACGCGCCGACGCTGGCACCGCAGGCCTCACGGCGCTGAAGACCGGCCGGCCGGGCGCGCTGCCTGCCGTGTCGACGATTTCAAACTGCCCGGGAGCAGTCCTCGATGTCCTCCACCCTGCTGATCTTCAGCCCCCTGATCGTGCTGCTGATCGCGCTGGTCGCCGCGTCGGTGAAGATCCTGCGCGAGTACGAACGCGGCGTGGTCTTCACGCTGGGGCGATTCACCGGCGTCAAGGGGCCTGGGCTGATCCTGCTGGTGCCGATGCTGCAGCAGATGGTGCGCGTCGACCAGCGCACCCAGGTGCTGGACGTGCCCGGGCAGGACGTGATCTCGCGCGACAACGTGTCGGTGCGGGTCAGCGCGGTGATCTACTTCCGCGTCGTCGGCCCGGAGCCCTCGGTGATCCAGGTCGAGGACTACCGGCAGGCCACCAGCGAACTGGCGCAGACCACGCTGCGCTCGGTGCTGGGCCGCCATGAGCTGGACTCGATGCTGTCGGAGCGCGACAAGCTCAACAGCGACATCCAGAACATCCTTGACGCGCAGACCGAGGCCTGGGGCGTGAAGGTGGCCAACGTCGAGCTCAAGCACATCGACCTGGGCGAGAACATGGTGCGCGTGATGGCGCGTCAGGCCGAGGCCGAACGCGAGCGGCGCGCCAAGGTCATTAACGCCGAGGGCGAGGAACAGGCGGCTCGCAAGCTGCTCGAAGCGGCCCAGGTGCTGGCCCAGCAGCCCGAGGCCATGCAGCTTCGCTACCTGAGCACGCTGACCACCATCGGCTCGCAGAACAGTTCGACGATCGTCTTCCCGGTGCCGCTGGATCTGGTGTCGCTGCTGAGTGCGCGAGCGCCGTCCCGCGGCAGCTGAAGCAGCGCGCGCGTGACGTCCCGGCGCCACGGGCACCCGCGGATCGACGGCGAGCTCAGCGCTGCAACAGGTCCGCCAGCGCCGCAGCCGACACCGGCTTGATGAAGTGCTGGTCGAAGCCGGCCATCGCGCTGTGGCGGCGGTCCTGCTCCTGGCCCCAGCCGCTGACGGCCGCGATGCAGCGGTCCATGCCGCCCGGCATGGCACGCAGGCGGCGGCACACTTCGTAGCCGTCCAGCCCGGGCATGCCCAGGTCGAGCAGCACCACCTCGGGCAGCAGGCGGGCGGCCTCGGTCAGTGCCGACGGGCCGTCGTATGCCACGCCGACCTCGCATCCCATCGCGCGCAGCAGCAGTGCCAGGGTATCGGCGGCGTCGACGTTGTCGTCCACCACCAGCACGCGGGCACACAGCGGCGGCCCCTGCGGCGGCGCGCCGCCGGCCCTGTCGTCCTTGTCTTCGGCAGCGTGCAGCGGCAGCCGCACGGTGAATTCGCTGCCCTGGCCCGGGCCGGCGCTGAGCACGCGGATGCTGCCGCCGTGCATGTCCACCAGGCGCCGGGCCAGCGACAGCCCGATGCCCAGGCCGCCCGGCGCGTGGGCGCGCGCCTGGGGGTCCTGCACGAACAGCTCGAACACGCTGTCCAGCATCTCCGGCGGGATGCCTATGCCCTCGTCGGCCACGTCCACTTCCACGGCGCCCGGCATCGCGGTCACCGCCATGCGGATGCGACCGCCCTCGTGGCTGTACTTGGCGGCGTTGTTCAGCAGGTTGGCGAAGACCTGCGTCAGACGCGATTTGTCGGCCAGAAGGCGCAACGGTGTCTCGTCGGCCAGCAGTTCCAGGCGCTGGCCGTGCTGCTCGATGACGGGCCGCGCCGTCTCCATGGCCAGTTCCAGCACCTCGGCCAGGGACACCACCTCGCGGCGCAGGTTGACGCGCCCGCGCGCCAGCCGTGTGAGTTCCAGCAGGTCGTCCAGCAGACGCACCATCTGCGTCACCTGGCGGTCGATCACGTCGCGGCATCGGCCCACCAGCGCGGCCTCCGGACGGGCGGTGCCCAGCACTTCCACCGCGCTGCGGATGGGCGCCAGAGGATTGCGCAGTTCATGCGCCAGCATGGCCAGGAATTCGTCCTTGCGCTGCGCGTCGTCGCGCAGGTGTTCCTCGGCGCGCTTGCGCGCCGTGATGTCCAGCACCACCCCGGTGTTGCGCACCGCGCGCAGGAGGCCGCCGACCGGCTCGAACATCGTGCGCGAGCGCATGGCGACCCAGCGCGTCTCGCCCGTGTGCGGGCGCAGGATGCGGAACTCCAGCGTGAAGTCGCCGTGGCCTGCCGGGTCCAGCGCGCGCTGGTAGGCGTCGCCCACGGCCGCGCGGTCGGCAGGATGCACCATGGACCAGATCGTCGACAGGTCGACCCGGCTGTGCGGGGGCAGGCCGGCGATGGCGTAGAGCTCCTCGGACCACATGGCGTTGTCTTGCAGCAGGTCGTAGTCGTGCACGCCGAACTCGGCCGTGCGTGCGGCCAGGCGCAGCCGCGCCTCGCTGTCGCGCACCGCGGCCTCGGCGCGTGCGCGTTCGATGCGCGCATGGATGCGGCTGGCCAGCTCGCCCGCCAGCGAGCATTCGTCGTCGCGCCAGCGTCGAGGTGCCGGCGCGGCCAGCACCAACAGGAAGGCCAGGCGGCCGTCGGACAGGGAAGGCGCGAAAATCATCGCCCCCGCGTCGTCGTCTCCGAAGAGCGGGGCGCGGCCCGCAGTGCGCGGGTCGCGCGACACGTCGTCGATGCAAACGGTCAGGCCCTTGCGCAACTCTTCGATCAGCCGCGGGTTCATGTGCTCGAGCAGGGGCCCCGGCACGGCCTCGCCGGCTGCGCCTCTGGCGCGGTGGCCGGCGAAGATGCTCAGCCGCCCGGTGGCGTCGTCCACGTCGCACAGGCTGGCCCGCGTGGCGCCGTAGTGGCGATGCACGCGCAGCAGGGCCTGGCGGCCCAGGCGCTCGACATTGGAAGACTGCGCGAAGGCCGTGCTCAGGCCCGCCAGCAGGGCGAGGTCGGCCTCGGCGCGCCGGCGCTGGGTGATGTCGCTGAACAGCAGCGCCACCTTGTCGCTGCCGCGCTCGCCCACCGCCACCGCCTCCACCGCGAAGACGCGGCCCATCGCCACCGACCCCATCTCGATGCGCTCGCGCACGCCGCTGCTGGCGACGCGGCCGTAGAGGTCGATCCAGTGCTGCTCGATGCCGGGCACGCGCTCGCGCACGGTGCGGCCCACCGCCTCGCTGATGCCGGTGTGGCGCTCAAAGGTGGAATTCACTTCCAGGAATCGATAGTCCTGCGGCCGGCCCTCGTCGTCACGCAGGATCTGCAGGATGCAGAAGCCCTGGTCGATCTGCTCCAGCAGCTGCCGATAACGCGCCTCGCTGTCGCGCAGGCGCTCGTCGGTGCGCTGGCGTTCGGTGACGTCCACTGCGGCGCCGGTCACGCCCACCAGCGTGCCGGCCGCGTCGCGTCGCGGCTGCACCGTGAGGTCGTAGCTGCGCAGGCTGCCTTCGCGCTGCAGTTGCACCTGCTCGCGCAGCGCCGTTCCTTCCAGCATCGCCCGCCGCTTCAGGGCCTCGATGCGGGCGGCGTCGTCGGCGCGTTCCATCAGGTCGGCATCGCGCCTGCCGAGCACCTCCGACGACGGCCGGCCCAGCGCGGGGTCGTAGACCCAGGTGTAGCGCAGCTCGCGATCCTGCTCGAAGATCATCACCGCGGATTGCCGCAACGCGGCCTCGAAGCGTTCGTTGGCCTGGCGCAGCGCTTCTTCGGCCTGCTTGCGCGCGGTGATGTCGAGGTGGCTGATGATGAGGCCGCCGTGGGTGCCGCCCGAGTCCGCTGCGCCGTCCACGGTGACGGCGGGCAGGCGCCGGGCGTGCATCACGAACCAGCCCTCGCCCTGCGGGCCGTTGCAGGGGTATTCGGTCACGCACTGATCGCTGTGGCCCTGCAGCACCTGTTCCAGCGCCTGCAGCACGCCGGCCGCGCCGCTGTCGCCGGCGGCGCTGGCGCGGCGGCACACGTCCAGGTAGTTGGCGCCCAGCGAGACCTGATCCGGGCGCGCGGTGCTGCCGGCCGAGAAGCGGTCCCAGGCGCGGTTGGCCAGGCGCACCACGCCCTGATCGTCGATGACGACGATCTCGGCCGGCAGCGCGTCGATCACTTCGCGCAGCAGCGTCATGGCCAGGGCCTCCATCGGGGGGTCGGCGGGGTGGACGCAGGCTCGATCCGGCGGCGCGCTCAAGGCCGCATCGGCCGCGCCGCGAGAGGGACGGCGCCGGCGGGACTGCGAGGGCGTAAGGCGAACGCGGCCTCGCGGGGGCGAGGCCGCACGAGGCCGTTGCCTTGCCGGACCATCAGACGGCGCGCCATCGAAGGGCCCCGGCCCGGGGCGGTGTGGCTGACGCTGAGCTCGGGGTCGCGAAGTGGGGCATGGAGGGTCCGGCGCCGTGCAGGAGTGACGGCGACCCGGCCGCGGGGCAAACGGCGTGCCCGCCTCGGCAGCGGGGGCCTGTCACAGGCTCAGACGATCATCATCAGCCCTGCCCAGGCCAGCGCCAGGAAGCGCCGTGTCGAACCGGCGCCGGGGTGGCGCATCACGCACCAGGCGAGAAACACGTTCCAGGGTGCGGGCGCGAAATGAAGTGCCACGGCGGCCGAGCTGGTCGCCCCCTGGGCAGCCACCATCAGCGCCAGGAAGCTGGCCAGCACGTTGATCAGCGTGCCCACGCCGAGCATGTCGCGCCAGAACAGGCGCGGCAGCGGCACATGGCCTTGCCAGCGGCTTTGCAGGAACTCGCCGGCGACGTTCATCGGCGGACGCTACCACGCGGGGCGCGGGAACTGCGGGCGCCTTGGGCCAGAATCCCGTCCATGGCCGAACGACTCGCTCCCCTGCGTTATCAGGACCTGCCGCTTTCCGTGCAGCCGCTGGCCGATGACATCCTCAAGGTGTCCAGCGCCGGGCTCGGCGGGCCCTACAACGCGCTGCTGCGCAGCCCGGACATGGCCCGGCGGGCCTTCGATTTCCTGGATTACCTGCGCTTTCGCACCTCGGTCGACAAGCGGCTGAACGAGTTCGCCATCCTGATCCAGGCGCGCATCGCCAATGCGCAGTACGAGTGGTGGGCGCACGAGACCATCGCACGACGCGCCGGCCTGTCGGACGCCGTGATGGCCGAGCTGCGCCAGTGCCGTCGCCCCGCCGCCATGCGCGACGACGAGCGCCTGGTCTACGACTACTGCGTGCAGCTCACGCTGAACCACCGCGTGCCCGACGCCCTGTGGCAGCAGGCGGTGGACACGATGGGCGAGCAGGCGGTGGTCGACCTGACCGTGCTGTCGGGCACCTACGTGATGGTGTCCATGCTGCTCAATGCGACCCAGGTCGGCATTCCGGGCGGCGGCGCCGAGCCGCTGGAGGTGCTGCCACCGCTGCAGATCCGCGAGCGCCTGCTGGTGGCGCCTGCCGTCGACACCGGGAGCTGCGCATGAATCGCCACGGCGTGGCCGTGCTCGGCACCGGCATCATGGGCCGGCGCATGCTCACCGCCCTGGCGCCGCACCCTCGTTTCGAGGTGCTGGCGCTGTAGGACTCGCCTGAGGCGGCGCTGCCTGCGGGGCGCGGGGCACGGTGTTTGCCGAAGCCGGGGCAGTTGAAACCGGAGGCCGTCCATGAAGCTGTCCCCTGCCCGACCTTGCCGTCCTTGCCTGGCGCTCTCGCGGCGTCTGCTGTGGCCGGTGCTGCTGCTGGTGTCGGCTTGGTCGAGCCTTGCCATGGCGCAGACCAGTGCGCTGCCGCCGGGTGACGACAAGTCCGTCAAGACGCGTGCGCTGGAGGCCGGCGCTCGCCTGCTGCAGGACACGGCACCGCTGCAGCGCATCGACGTGCACCTGGTGGGCTTCCATCCGATGAAGGACCATCCGGCCCACCAGATGGAGGCGCACCACTTCTGCCATCAGGTGAACCAGGACTTCGCGCAGTGCGTCCTGTTCGACGGCCATTCGCGCCAGGCGCGCCTGAACGGCATCGAATTCATCATCTCGGAAAAGCTCTTCGCGACGCTGCCGGAGGAAGAGCGTGCCTACTGGCACCCGCACAACGCGGAGATCCTGAGCGGCCAGCTGGTCGCGCCCGGCATTCCGGCGCCGGCCGAGAAGGCGCTGATGAAGGACAAGATGAACAGCTACGGCAAGACCTGGCACGTCTGGAACACGGGGCCGTCGGGGGAGGGCGGCGATGCGCTGCCGCTGGGACCGGCCCAGCTGGCCTGGTCCTTCAACCGCGACGGTGAAGCGCAGCCAGGACTGGTCGAGCAGCGCGACCGGCGTCTGGGCGTGGACACCGCGGAGAAGCGCCGCCAGCGCGCCGATCTGGTCGATCTGGCGCGACCGCAGTGGGGCGTCGACGCGCTGCGGTCGGCCTTTCCCCAGGCTCGGCCCATTCCCGGCGTGAAGGATGCGACCGGTGGGGCGCCGGCCGCCCGCGGTGCACCGGGCCAGCGGCCATGAACCCGGCCGTCGACCGGGCCCGCCGCCGCACGGCCGGCGAGGTGCTGCGCCGCATCGACGGCGACATGGCCGCGAGGCTTCATCACTGTGCGGAGGGCGGTGATGGCGTGGCTGGCGGGCAGCTTCATTGGCTGGACCGCGAGTGGGACACCGATCGCACGATCGTGGCCGAGGCTGCCAGTGTCGGACTCGTCGGCCTGGCACTGGGCGTCTGGGTCCAGCCGCGATGGCTGCTGCTGCCGGCCCTGGCCGGCGCCGGGCTGCTGGTGCATGCCACCACCGGCCGCTATCCGCTGATGCCGCTGCTGCGGCGCCTGGGCGTGCGCACGGCCCGCGAGATCGAGCGCGAGCGCTATGCCGTCAAGGCCTTGCGGGGCGACTTCGCGTTGGTGCCAGATGCCGCGTCGCAGCCCGCGGACCGGGGCGCAAGCCCGGCCGCTTCGCGCCGCGCGGACGAGTGAAGCAGAAGGGCGATCATGGGACTGGTCGAACATCTTCCCGCCACCACCACGCGTGTGGAGCAGCAGGGCCCGGCCGATGCCACCCGACTCATCCGGGAGCGCAGCGATGCCATGGTGATGCAGCTCGAAGACGCGCCGCCCGGCGAGGTCGAGGCGCGGCTGCGCCGGTTGGAACGGGAGTGGGACATCGAACGCGTGCTGCAGACCAATGCGTCGATCCTGGCGCTGAGCGGGCTGGCCCTGGGCCTGGGCGTGCACCGGCGCTTCCTGCTTCTGCCCGGGGCGGTCTTCGGCTTCCTCTTGCAGCACGCGCTCCAGGGGTGGTGCCCACCGGTGCCGGTGTTCCGGCACCTGGGTGTGCGCACCGTACGCGAGATCGAGCGGGAGCGGCACGCCCTGAAGACCCTGCGCGGTGACTTCGACGATGTGCCGGCGGAGGGCCAGGCCCCGGTGCGAGAACGCGTGCGCGCTGCCCTGGCGGCAGTCGACGCCTGACGGCGCGGCCGCCTGCAAGCCCTGCCGCCCGCCGCCCTGTCAGACCAGGGCGACCGGGTCGAGCCGCCGGTGGGGGGCCTCGTGCAGTTCGCGTCGGTGCCAGCCGTCGGCCGTGCCGATCGGGTAGTCGGCGCCGAAACAGGCATCGGCCGAGACGATCTCGACGTACAGCGTGGGGCGGTGCGGGCGCGGCAGGCGCTCGCAGACGTAGGTGAAGAGCGACTCGGGGCGCGGTTCGGCCAGCAGGCGGTCGAACATCGCTCGGCGAACGCGCGCATCACCCAGCAGCGCCGGGTTGGCGATGCCGCGCGATGCCGGCGGAATCCATACCGTATCGAGCAGTTGGCCCGGGATGCAGGCGTCCATCTCCATGCCGTAGAGCTGGCCCTCGATGGTCATGCCGCGGCGGATGTTGTTGCGCAGCGGACGGAACAGCTCCCGGAACACGGCGTTGATGTCGGCCGACTCCATGAAGCGGTGCTGGCGATGCCCGCGGTGGATGAGGAAAGGCGGAGAAGCGTCGAATTCGTGGTCGTCCATGACCGCAATCTTCGGCGCCCCGCGCGGCGGCTTGAGCGCGGAAAAGCGGCGTTCTGCCGCCTCTTGTGACCAGGCGCGCCGAGCACGTTGGAAAATGAACTAACGGCATTGCCTTCGTTGGCGGCTCTCGGCGGATTTGCTGCGTCAGGTGCTGCCGGCGACGCAAGAGGGGAGGCGGGTGCGTTGATGTCCAACGCCGTGCCGTTAGTTCATTTTCTTGCGGTCGGCCGTTACAGTGCAGTGCCCCGCCCGGCTCCAGCGCGCCCGGGTGCTGTTGCCCACACTGTCCCGACTGCCCCCGCTTCCGAGGCCCGCTCCCCATGCAAGGCACCACGCCCGACCTGTTCGAAGACGTCGATCGCGCGGCACCCCGCCACTGGCTCGAAGCCTTCGAGGCCTGGCGCCTCACGCGGGAGGCCGACGGCACGATGCGCGAAGCTTCTTCGGTGGCCGTGTACCGCAGCATGTGGGGGGCCCTGACGGCCTGGTGCGTGGCGCGCGGTCTGGGCCTGCACACGCTGAGCCAGGCCGAGCTCAACAGCTACCTGCGGTCGCGGGGCGGCAGCGACGAGCTGACCCCGCGCCACGCCTGGCGCCTGTTGATGCTGTTCGACGCCGTGGCGTCGCACCGCGCACGGCAGGAAGAACGTCCGCCCAACACCGCGGCGCAGGCACTGCTGCAGGCCACGCCAGCCTGGCGCTACGCCAACGCGGCCGACAGGACACCGCTGCCCGAACACCTGCACGCTGCCGAGGCCCGGCGGCTGGTGGCGTGGCTGCTCGATCCCGGCACGGGCACGGCAGACACGGGGGCTTCGACTGGCGACTGGCAGTCCTTGCGCAACCGCACGGCCGTGGCGCTGCAACTGGGCGCCGGCCTGACGCCGGGCGACCTGCGCGCCGCCACGCTCGACGGCGTGGCCACCGACGGTGCGCGCAGCGCCGGGCTGCCCTGGAAGATCCGCCTGCCCGCGCACGGCAACACGCCTGCCCGCGAAGCGCCGATCGCGCCCTGGGCCGGGCGGCTGCTGCGCCGCTGGATCGAGACCCGGCAGGCGCTGGCCATCGCCGGGCCGTGCCTGTTCCCGGCCACGCGCACCGGCCGGCCGTGGGGCAAGGTGGCGCAGTACAACGCCGCCAGGTCCGTGCTGGCAGCCGCGGGCGTGAGCGACCCCGAAGGCGGCAGCTTCCGCCTTCGCCACACCTTCGCCCTGCGCCAGCTGCGTCGCGGCAGCGCGCCCGAACTGGTGGCGCAGTGGCTGGGCCTGGCCGACACCGCCGCACTCGCCCGCTACCGCCGGGTGCTGCTGGCCCCGGCCGACGTGGTCTGAATGGGACCTCGGCAGGACGCGCCCTGCTCGACGCGTCGCCAGGCCCCACAGGTGATCAATTGGCGGACAAGTCGGGCGCACATCCTGCGACCGGTGCACCAACATTGCGCACAGACTCGAAGTTCGACCAACGAACAGATCTCGCTCAATGAAGACCCACCAGAAGCTGCTGGCCGCATTCGGCGCACTCGCCTTTCTCGTCCTGATCACCGCGCTGCTGGGCCTGCGCACGGCGGCCAGGAGCCAGGACGCGTTCGCCGCCTACGTGGACGGTGCGGCTTATCGGATGTCGATGGCCAACCACGTGCTCGATGCCACCAATGCGCGGGCCGTGGCCGCGCGCAACCTGCTGCTGGTCACCGATCCTGCCCGCCTGGCGGCCGAGAAGGTCGCCGTGACCAGGGGTCGTCTCAGAAAACGGAAAATAAAGCACGCTAAGGCATAACCGAACCCGTCAGGTTTGCTCCGCCCTGTAGCGACGCGATCAGCGGACACGAAACATTCCCTTGCCGCGCAT
>JALHMT010000121.1 GCA_022843905.1 Rubrivivax sp. | reverse complement strand
CATGCTGGCGGGATCCGGGCAGCGCAGGGTGCGCACCAGCCGATCCAGCCGGTGCATGTCCTCGTCGCAGGCCGTGTCGTCGAAGTGGTCGTACTCGCCGGTGTAGGCCGAGACCTGCTTGACCACGGCGCCGCCTCGACAACCAGCAGGGCAGAGGATCACTTCGTCGTGGAACAGCGCGTCGTCTCTGATCGTCACGACATCGGTGCCGTGCCGGATCTCGAAGCGGTCGCACAGCCGGACCTTCTCGCAGATGAAGATGCCGTCGAAACGCTCCTCGGCGCCGGCCTCGACAGCGACGACTTCGATGTCCTCGACATCGAGATCACGCAGCTCGCGTGTCACCCAATGCTCGAAGCCGAGCAGGTAGGTGTGCACCAGGGTCAGCCCGGCCGCGCGCGCGTACATCAGCGTCGCGTGCGATTCGTCCTTCTGGTACGGGCTGAATGCGGCCAGCCGGATCGTTCCGCTCTCGACTTCCTCGCGTGTCGGATGGCTGTCCGGGCTCTGCAGGTATTGCTCCTGCTCGTCTGCCGTGGTCGGGTAGTCGACCACCACGGAACAGGCCTGGCGCGGCACCACCGGGACGTCGTCGAAGACTTCCAGCAGGTTCTGCCGCCGGGCAACCGCGTAGTAGCGTTCCACGAACTCGGCCGGCGGCAGCTTCTGCTTCATGTCCTCGAGGACCATCCGCCACTGCTGCCTGACCGCGCCGTCGATGCGCTTGCCTTGTTCCTCGGCGTCGATCAGTTCGGTGCGGTCCGGCATGCGGGCCATGAAGAGCGCGGAATCCAGGTGGATCACGTCGACCTTCGGATGCTCCCAGTGGAGATGTCGATCCGGACTGCCGATCAGCAGGCCCTGGAGGTACAGCGCGCTTGCCGTTGCCGGCTCGCCGCCGTCGGTTCTCCAGAGATGCACCTGCCCGATGTCGGTGGCTGTGAATGCCATCGCTGCCAGGCTGTGCTGCCGGGCCTGCGGCACCCCGTTGTAGACCACGGGAAGCGGAAACCCGCGCGTGATGCGGTCGATCAGCTGATCGAGTTGCGGCAGGTCCGCGCCTTCGAGCTCCACCGTGGTGAGGCCCGGGTCGGCATCGGGCGCTGGCTCGACATCGAGTTCGGCCTGGTCCAGGGCATCGTCGCACTGGAAGGCCAGGCGCTGCCCGCGCGATGTCACCGTGACGCGACTGGCGGCGTACAGGCACTTCGAGAAGCCGAGCCCGAAGGCGTGCTCGGTCCGGATCGTGTCTTCGTCCCAGCCGCTCTCGTTGAAGGTCAGCAGCCGCTGGAAGTCCTCGATGCCGCAACCGTCGTCGATGACGGTCAGGCGCCTGGCCGTCGCGTCATGGTCGATGGTCACATGCGTCGCGCCGGCGCGGCGTGCGTTCTGCAGCAACTCCGAGACCAGCGTGAGCTTGTTCGTGAAGGCGAAACGCCCATTGTGAAGGGCACCGCGCTCGTTGACTTTGACTTGCACTTTCATGAATCTCTCCTTGTACAAGCGGGAGGGCACCCCGCGGGGTGAACCCCGCTCGGGGTGATGAAGGGCGTCCGGCTGCGGGCGCATGGTCGAGACCTGCGATGCGGTTGCCGGACGCCGTGGCGATCAGCAGGCCGATGCCACTGCTGCCGTGCGATCCGAACCGGCACGCCGACCAGGAGCGGCCGGAACGTTGGCGGGATCCTTGATCCGCCAGACCGGCGCGACGACGTAGCCGGACGGCACGCGCCTGCCGGTGTCCTCGAACAGGCCGGTGGCGAGCATCGGTGCGACGAGGACCTCGTTCTCGCTCCAGGTCTTGACGCAGAACTCGTCCTCGGCCACCGAGGCACCGTAGGGCACGAGGTTGGTCGAAAACGTCGCCAAGGGTTCGGACGGATCCTCGTCGTCGACGAGCTGGATGGCGAGCGCGCCTCCCGACGGGTAGCGGCCGACCAGGATGGCGACGTCGCCGTAGGGGGTCGAGATGTGACCGATGCAATGCTGGGGTGCGCTCATGGGCGACTCTCCTGAAACGGGCTGGCCGGACTGCTGCGGCCGCGGGTGCACGAATGCACTTCCACGGTCGTCGCCGGACCGGACAACCCGGGTTGCAGATGTGGCGCTCACTGCAGCGCCGTGGTGAAGAGCTGGCCGCGTGCCAGGGCATCGCCCAGGGCGTGGTGGACCAGCTCAGGTGCGGTCGCGCAGACTGGCGCCGCCGCTTGTTCGCCGCGATCGACTCGGGCGATCTGGTAGCCGACGTGGTCGAGATGGATGCGGAAAGTCGGCTGGTCGGAACCGGCGACGACGAACTCGCGGCCGGGGTTGCCGGTGATGATTTCGCTCTCCTTCACGAACCAGTCGAGGTCGTTCAGCGAGCGGACGGGCAGCAGGTCCCGGAGGGGCGTGCTGCGGATGGCTGTCTGTCGATCCATGGTGATCTCCTCATTCGTCGATGACGAAGCAGCGCAGGGAACGGGAGGCGCATTCGGTGTGCCGGTGTCGATCTCCCTGCGATTCACGAAAGGACACCAGGCGGATGAGCGGCTCGCCGCGTCGATATCCCGGCTGCGGCGTTCCCTGACCCTCGGGTTTCGGGTGGCACCGCAGGTGCACGAATGGTTCGGCGGGTGCCGGCTGGTCGATTGCTGGGCCCTCGGAGGGCTCGCCGTCGTCCAGCGGCTGATCCAGCGCGCCGGCCAGCCCCCACAGAAGGAAGATGGCGACCAGCGCCCAGCCCGGACTGATGGGAGCCGGGTTCATGACGGAACCTGGCTCGGCAGGGCGGCGTCACATGCGGCGAACAGGTCGTCCTGCTGCGTCGCCTGGCGGGCCTTGATCTGCTCGTTGACCCACTGCGGGTTCCTGGCGAGCTGCTTGGCGACCCAGTCGGGCTGCGCCTTGATCAGCGCCTGGACCCAGTCGGGATAGCGCGCGATGGTGGCGTCGATCCACTTGCGCGAGTTGGTTCGCAGCCAGGCCCTGATCTCGTCGACCTGGATCAGGCCGAAGTAGGGCGTGGGCGACATCGGGCTGGTGCCGACGACGCGCAGGCAGTTCGCGAAAGAGAAGGGCCGACCGTCGAGGCTCGGGTCCGTGAGGGCCCAGGCCAGGGTGTCGAGCTTCTCCTCGAGCGGCGTCTCCGGGTCGGGGAGCCTGCGCAGTTCGAGGAGCAGGCGCCAGTGCAGGTGCACGACGTCCTCCTCGGTCCACTCGGGTGCGGCGTCTGCGTCGCCTGGGTCGTCCAGGTAGGCGCTGATGGCGCGCTGCGCCTGTGGCGGCATGTCCTGCAGCCGTACCCGGTCGGACGTGACCGCAGATGATTCGGGATTCGCGAAGAACGCCTGCAACAGCGGATCGCGCGGGGGATGATGAATCGGATGTAGATGGGACGCGCTCGTTGCGAGCATGGCAGCCTCCGGTGCGGAAGCGGCGGCAATGCGCGGCCCATGCGGGGCGCAATGCCCCGCGGGGTGATGTGAAGTGCCGGTCGTGAACCGGCCGCCTGGACTGGCTTGATGGCGGCATGAGCCGCTGGATCGGTTTGCCAGCTACCGATCAGGGAAACCTTTCGGCGCGAACCAGCACGTGGTCACGCCTCGAAAGGTCGATCGGCAGGGAGGATGTGCCCCGTGGGGCGGCGCGGGCGGGCCCGCGCGTTTGGAAGGGCTAGCCGGGTTTGAGTGCGAGGCCAGCTATCGCACGGACGAAACAGTAATTCGGCCTTGGCGGGCTGTCAACAAGAAATGGCGGTGCATCGCTGCCACGCCCGCTGTCCCCCGGTTTCCGGTCCTGAAACGACGGGATTTCTGCTGGCGCGGGTTGGTGCTGGTGTGGAAGATCGAAACCATGTCACCACCCACACCAGCAGGGAGACCCGGCATGAGCAAGATCCAACTGGCGGTGATGGACACGGGTGAGGCGAATCGCCGAATCCTGAACAAGGACGAGTACCGGGCGGACTTCCGGCGTGTCGAGGCAGCGTCGCTCAAGCGCAAGACGCGCCTCGCGAGTGCCGAGGGCAAGCGCATCTTCGCCCGCTGCTTCTACAGCTTCCAGGCAAGCCTGTACTTCGTCTCGGCGCTGGGCCGGACCAAGGTACCGCACGAGTACGTCGAGCAGATCGAGCAGGCCGTCCGCAACAAGATGGACGAGGGCACTAAGGAACTCAACCAGGCCATCGATGGCGCCGAACTGCTCTTCAAGAACCACAGCATCGAGACGGTGGCGACCTACGACACCGTGCCGCTGGAAGTCGAAGTGGGCATCACTTCGGCCCTCGGACGCCGCTACTTCGAGCTGATCCACAAGCTGGATCAGTTGATGCCCCTGCTGCAGACCCTCGAGATCGAGGAGGTGATCACCGAGAAGCAGGTCGAGCAGCAGCGCTCGAGGTTCAAGCGGATCGTCCTCGCGCTGTCGTCGATGATGCGCAACTTCGCCATGGGTTGCCGGCGACGGATGAACGAGGCCGATGCGAAGAAGGATGAGCTAGGCGGGAAGAAGGCGAAGCCTGACGCAAGCAATGAGGCTATCGAGGAAGGCGTTGGCAATGACGACAGCATCCGAGTACGTGCGGCAGTCGAACTACTGCCACCTACGCCATTGGAGCTCGAACCAACCCAAGTCAACCTGTCCCCAACCGAGGCACTCTCCTGAAATCCGCCGGGCCTGACCGGAAACGTCCTCAGCAATACCACAGTCCGCCTCGCAGTCGACGTTCACATCGAAAGCCACTTGCGCGCAATCGCCATCGGGGTCCAGTGCGCGACCCCCTCGCGAAAGTACCCATCAACGACGTGCTATGGAGCGCACCGGGCGGCTGGTAGCTCAGCGCCTGTGAGACTCAAACGCTCGCCGCTCTTCTCAAAGTGCAATGGCTTGGCCGGGCGCTTCTTGCCTCCATCGTCGAGGTTCTCCAACTCGCCGGATTTGATGAGGCGGACCAAGGACGCCTGAAGTTCACCAGGAAGCCAGTTGGTCGACTCCAGGATGTCGGCGAAGGCTGCAGTGTCGATGCGCCTGGCGCCGTCGACGAGGTATTTCCTCCAGTAGCCATCGACCTCTTCCGGCGTACTGCGACCCTCGCCAGACACGGTTTCGGCTGCGTCCGCAAACATGTCCGCCGTGCCCGACCGCTTCGCCTGATCGTCGAACTGCTTCGCGGCACGCACCCGTGCTTGCACGATGTCGGCCTTCTCCGACGCATTCATGAACTTCACGATGCCCAGCGGGTGGCTGCTGAGGTAGACGAGGTGGTACTTCGTCCGGTCGTGCAGGGGGTGCAGCACCCCGACATAGGCCGTTCGCGGCCGGTAGTTCGCCTTGCCTGCGGGGACACACTGCTTGAGGCTGTCTCGATAGGCACTGAGCAGCGCATCCTCTCGCTGCGTCGGGCTCAGGCCTGTCAAGTCGACCGAGCGCCCCAGCAGTTGCTTCATCTCCTCTTGCCAGCCCGTCATCGACGCGGTGCGATTGATGAAGTCGTAGATGAAGTTGATCAGGAACTCTGACCTCCGCCGCTGCAGCAAAGGCCGCAGCACTTCGATCACCACCGGCGTCCACCCCTTGGGGTCGATGAAGAAGAAGGTGAAGCTGTTGGTGCCGCACCACGTGAGGATATCGTGCCGCAGGTCGACGAAGTCTCCTGGGAAGCACTCGCGCTCGACTTCGGCAAAGGTCCCGCGCTTCAAGAACGTGGACAGACGCTCGAACGCCTTCTTGTCCTTCTCGATGAACAGGGCCCGCATGCGAGCATTCACGCCGAGGGACGCGAGTTTGGCCTTGCAACTGGCCAGCGTCTTGAGTGACAAGGCGATCGACGTGCCGTCCAGGTTCTCGTCTTCTGATCCCCACGGTCCGGCGAAGCAATCGACGTAGCAAATCTCAGCCTGTGCCTCACCCTTCGCGCCCATCCCGACCGTGAGGACCAAGGTCTCCAGGTAGCTTTCGAGCAGCGTGTGCTTAATGTAGGCCGGCTCGCGCTCCTTGTAGATTTCCGGGACCGTTGATGCCACGAGTCGATGCTCCTTGCTAGCCAACGTCATGCGCCGGATGGACATCTTCCGCCCAGGCGCTCTGTGCCACTGGTCCGCGCTCTATGCAGGCGTGCCCACGCGCGACAGATTCAGTTTGAGAAGCCGCGTTCGTGCCTCGCTGTCGGTCATGGCTGGCGTGTAGTCGGCCCAGCCATAGGCCTTCGCGACGGCGTTGTCCAACTGCTCGTGTGCTGACTGCAGCCACGCTGGCATGTCGTTGTACAGCTTGGTCAGAGTTCGCTTGGCGACCTCTGCTTCGAAGCCGGCTCGCGCCGATGTCCTCAGCGGATACGGCGAAGCGGTCATGCCCAAGGGAACGATGTCGGGCTTTCGTTCGGTCCACTCCACCGGATTGAGCCAGGCCTCGCGCAGGTCGTACAGGCGCTTTGCGGCGTCGGCGACGGCAGTGGCCTTGGCGACCGCTGCGGGCGCCAAGCCTGAAGGGATGAGTGCCCCAGTGGTTGTGGCCACGACCTTCTTGTCGGCAGTACACGCCGGCGTGAGGCCGTCCGGGAACGGGAACGTGTCGAACGAGGTCGTCGGGGTGTACCGAGGACGGTCGTCGAGCGCGGTTCCAAGCCGCAGTGACCACAGGACGTGCAGCCGGCTCTGCAGGATGCCGAAAGTCGTGTCGTCGCAACGAGCGAAGGCGATGAGCGCGTGGTCTGGCAGCACGCTGCTGTGCATCCAGGTGAAGATGCGGTGCTTGGCGGTACCGAGAACCGCCAGGTAGCGAGGCAATCCGGCCAGGGCAACGCGCATGGCTGGGATCGGCTCGGCAAGTAGCCACCAGTGCTTCTTGTACGACGGCCTGGAATTCTTCTCCCGTTCCGGCCGCACGTCCTCGACGACGTACTTGAACGGTGCCTCATACAAGCTGGCATCGGCTTCGGTCATCTCGGTGCCGAAGTCGATAATCCACATGTCCTTCGGGCGTTCGATCACACCCTTGCCGTTCGCCCAAGGCTTGACCACGTCGGCGTTGGACCGCCCGTTGGGGTTCGGCAGCGCCAGCCACTGACGGGCGAGTTCGCCAGGGATGTCGAACGCGCCCGCCTTGACGGTCGTGTAGAACGCCGCGCCCTGGTTCTCCGGCAGTATGTTGGCTGTGGTCAGGTCCTCGCCTGAAGTCAGGTCGGCGTTGATCTTGGTCACAGGCCTGCCATCCAGGTGCGGCTGCACGGTGAAGGCCTTGCTCGCAAACGCGATCAGCGAGACTTGCAGCGACGCGCCTTCGTTGACCCACGGCAGCGAACTCCAGGCTTCGTAGATCGTCGCAGTCTCGGCGATGTTGTCGAGCACCTTGCGGTTCTTGCCACCGCGCAGGCTGTCGGTGGCAACGAGCCCGGCCGCTCCCAACTCGCCGGCAACGATCTTCGCCCGAGCCTTCTCGAACCAGTAGCAGACCAGGTCGGCGAACCCAAGCACCCGGCCGTCGTACGCGGCTCGCAGGCGATCCGTGTACTCGTTGCCCACTTCGCGGCGCATCTTCTTCGTGCCGAGGAACGGAGGGTTGCCTACGACCACGGATGCGGCTGGCCAATCAACCTCTGCGCCGTTCTTGTCGATCAGTGCATCACGCGTCTCGATGCAGTCCAGGGGTTCGAGAACCGGGTTGGTCTTGAAGGCATAGCCGTGCTGCGAGCGCCACTGGAGTTCGCCGATCCACACGGTAATGCGAGCCAGTTCGGACGCGTACTCGTTGATCTCGATACCAAGAACGTTGTGAGGGCCCGTCACGTCATGCTGTCGCTGCAAGCCCAAGGTCTCGGCGTCGAGGTTGACCTTGTGTTCGAGGTCCTTGAGGGCCTTCAGCGAGAGGTAGAGGAAGTTGCCACTGCCGCATGCGGGGTCGAGTATCTTGAACTGACGCAGCTTCTCCAGGAAGCCGCTGAACAGGGCCTGTGCCTCGCGCTGTCGCTCATTGGCCCGTGTGCGTACCTGGCCGAACTTCTTCGTGTCCTTGATCGTCTTGGCCGACTCGCGCAGCTCGTCGCGCTTGGCCAACTGGTCGGCGATGCTCGCCGAGACGTTCGACCACTCGGCCTCCAGTGGGTCCTGAACGACGGGCTTGACGATGCGCCAGATCGTGGCGGGGTCGGTGTAGTGAGCGCCGAGCTGGGCCCGCTTGCTGGGGTCCAGGCCGCGCTCGAATAGCGTGCCGAAGATGCTGGGGTCGATGGCGCTCCAGTCCAAGCCGCTCGCGATCTGAAGCGCCTTCACATCCTCCATCGTCAGGTCGGGGATGTCGATCGTCTTGAACAACCCGCCGTTGAAATGGAGCACCTCGTCCGCGCCGAACATGCCGCCATCGCGCATGGCTTCGAACAGCCGCTGGAGTTGGTTTCGAAGCTTCTCTGGCGTCATGTGCACGCCCACGACCCGTTCAAACAGTCGTGCGGGCAGCAGGTGCACGTCCTCGGCGAAGAAGCAGAAGAGGCACTGGCTGAGGAAGTGGGACGCCTTGGTCGCCGGCACGCCCGCAGCTCGCAACCGATCGGCGGTCTCGGCAAAGGTGCTCGCGGCCTCCTCGGTGATTTCGCGGTTGGTCTTGCTGGGCTTGAAGCGCTCAGGTTCGGTGAACAGCCATCGCAGCTTGAGCTGAACATCCGGCCGGCCCAGGTCTTCGAGCCGGATGACGTGGCACTCGCTCGGGTGCCCCGTGAAGTGGGTATGAATCTCGATGCGAAGGCGATCGCTGACCACCAATAGGGGCGGGTTCTCCAGCGGAAGGGCGTACATCATCAACTGCTTGAGCGCCGCGTCCAAGCTTTTGCCAGGTGCTTTGTACTCCCACGCAAAGTGGCCACGCTTCCAGACATCGGCGAACCCACGACCGGACCCGGTCTTGGTGACGCAGGGCTCAAAGCAGTAGTTCTCGGCGTCGCCGGGCGTGGACACACCCAGCATGGAGCACAGGTCCATGAAGTGTGGTTGCGCACCAGCACGTTCGCTGAGCGCGTAGGCCGGGCCACCCGCCGCCCACTTGTCGATGATTTCTTGTGGCGTCATGTTCTTGGTCTTCTAGATCGCAGCAAACAGCGTACGTTGGTTGGAGGCAATGATCTGGTCGGTGGCCTTGATCTGTGCTGCGGATCGTCGTCGGCCACCGTCGGCCGGCACAACCTCGATGATCTGTTCCGCGAGCAGTTGCCCGATTGAATCCCGGTAGATTTGCGCCGAGGCCGGCGAGCTATTGCAGGTGGTCGCGAACAACTCGCCGAAGCTGATCCCAGTATCGTCGGCGTACACCCGCCTTGGGATGTGTTCGTTCAAGGCAGCGATGCTTGCCCGCCGCGCGACATCATCGAACTCGAACCCCAAGGGCGACTGCTGAAGGTAGCTCGCGTCATGCACAGGGTCGTAGCCGACCATCTGGAACATGTCGAGGCCGGCGCCGCCGTAGTGGATGAAGTAGTTGTTGTTGGCCCAGTGCACTTCCGTCATCACATCCCGTGCACGATGGTGCTGGGACATGTGGATGAGCCAGTAGTCGCCGTGGCCACCGCGATTGCGAATGAAGAACGGGGTGAAGTGGCGGGCGCCGCAGTTCTCGACGAGACGCCGGTAGAGGGTGCTCTGCAGGAACAGCCGCCAGTCACGGTCCGACGACTTGATCTCTTCGACCGAGCGGCCACCGAAGATGTCTGGAATGCCCAGGCCGTCGAGCAGGTCCTTGACCTGGTCGCCGTCGCTGGCGAAGTTCATGAACGAGTCGACGCCGAAAGTCAGGATCACCTCGGCGCTGGGCAGCGCGTCGAAAATCTTGCGCAGCAGTTGCGTCGGCACTTCCTTGTAGCCGTACTGGTCGAGCGCGAAGATCGAGCGGCCGTTCTTCGGGCTCTTCTTCTTGATGAACGCGATGATCGCGTCGGCCTTGTCCTGGAATCTCGCCTCTTCAATGAAGATGCCGTTGCCGATCTTGTCGCCGTAACCAGCCTCACGGAGCACTTTGACGAGGTGCGTATAGGCGTGGTGGTCGGCCTCGGTGAAGAAGTAGTCGACCTGAAGTTGAACGGGCTTGCGCCTGTCCTTGTTGATTACGAACTCGGCTTCGCGCGTGGCTTCGAGGAAGATGAAGGGCGAGCCCTTGACCGTCTCGCGCGTGTCGTTGTGGACGTACAGGCCACCGCCTGCGAAGCCATCGACGAGGGTCAGCCGCAGGACATCCTGGTTCGGCGAGCTGACAAGGGTTCGGAAGTAGGCTGCGAGATAGGCCTGGAGGATGCGGTGCTTGGCGACGCTGTGTTGCTGGATGAGGTCGGGGCCGTTCTTCCAGTTGTACTGTTTCAGCGTCATGCGGTCCTTCAGACGTGGGCGGACAGTGCTGGCATGTCGTCCCAGGTCCTGCCCCCAAGCAAGCGGCCGTTGGCCTTCTTGGAGCGACGTTTACCGTCCGCTCCCCAGCCTCCCCACTGCTTGAAGAAGAACTGCACTCCCTGGTCCTCACATTGTTGGCGGATATTTTCAACCCATTCCAGTTTCATCGGGCGTGCCTTGGGGCCAGACTCACCCCCGACGATCACCCACTGAATGTCAGTTAGGTCAAGCTCGCCCACATCTTCGAGCAGCGGCTCGACGGACAGGAAGCGGATGCGGGCGTCGACCTTGCGCAGGCCCTCGATGCGCGGCACGCCGTAGTAGCGATCCTCGACGGAGACGCCCATCCAGGCGTTGGTGGGCACGTCGTGCGTTCGGAAGAAGGCGGCCATGCGGTCGGCGCGTTTGGTCAGCACCTGGAAGGTGTGCTGCCGGCACTGCCGGATCACGTCGAAGACCTGGGCGATGTAGTTGTCGTCCACACTTTTGTGGAAGAGGTCCGACATCGAGTTGACGAAGTAAACCGTCGGCTTTTTGCGCGCGAGCGGCTCCGCCAGGCGATCGGGCAGGATCGTGAGCTTGAAGCCGTTCTCGTAGCCCGGCGTGCCCATGGCCTTGAGCCGCTTGGCCATCGACTCGGCGTAGCAGTGCTTGCACCCGGGCGAAATCTTGGTGCAGCCCACGGTCGGGTTCCAAGTTGCCTCGGTCCACTCGATTCGGCTGGCTTGGGACATGGGTGGACTCCTAGTTCTTCAAAGTTGTGCAGGCGTCTAGACGGCGTGAAGCACGCGCGTCACGACGCCCCAGATGTTCAGTTCGCTGTGGTCGCCGACCGGGATATCCGCGAAGTCCGGGTTGGCGGCCTGCAGCAGCCAGCCGGTAGATGTGCGCTTCAGGCGCTTGACGGTCAGCTCGCCGTCGATGTCGGCGACGACGATGCGGCCGTCGTCAGCGACGACACCACGATCGACCACCAGCTCATCACCGTCCGCGATGCCGGCGTCGCGCATCGACCAGCCCGCCACTTTCATGACGAAGGTGTTGCTCGGATCGCGCACCAGGTGCTTGCCGAGGTCGACCGCGTCTTCCTGGTAGTCGTCGCCGGAAGTGGGTTTGCCGGCGCGAACCCGGCGGCCGAGGGCGGGTACGACGGTGGCGGCGCGAAGTGTCGCGATGGGCCGCAGGCCGGGGCCGCCATCAGCGGCGCCGGCAGCAGCGACCTTCATCGCGTCCAGGTACCCCACAACCACGGGAACGAGGCTCTGCGGCACTCGGACGGTCTTGGTTGGCTCGCCGTAGGCAGCCTTGCGCCCGGCACCCTGTCGGTTTCCGCCATGGCGAGGCTTGGAGGGCTGTGTTTGCATGATTTCGTGACGAAATCAAGTGTAGTGTAAGAACCCGATACGTTCAACGATGATCTAGCCGTGGTCGGGGCCGAAGCGACGGCGTGGCGCGCAAGACATGACCTCGCAACAGGACCACCTTCGGGTGTGGCCCCAAGGGGTAAACCAAGGGGTAAACCGGCACGCGGGCAGAGTCGAATTCCAGCGAACAGATGCGAACAACATCGATCCGTAAGTCTTTGATTTGTAAGGAAACCGTGTCCGCCGCCGTTCGCTGCCCTTCGCCGATACCGGCCTGTCACGCCGGGGGTCGCGGGTTCGAG
>JALHMT010000120.1 GCA_022843905.1 Rubrivivax sp. | reverse complement strand
ATCGTCTACAGCGACACCGAGTTCGGCCGCGATCCCATCACGGCCGGCAAGGCGCACGCGGCCAAGCTGGGCATCCCGATCGCGATGGAGATCGTCACCAAGCCCGGTGCCGTCGACGTCTCGGCCGAGGTCGCCAAGCTGCGCCGCGCGCGGCCCGACTTCGTGATCTTCCACGGCTACGTGCTGGCGCCCATCCCGGAGTTCATCAAGCAGATGCGCGAAGCCGGCATGACGGCCAAGCCCATGGGCACCATCTGGAGCATGGACAAGACCACCGTCGACGCGATGGGCGCCGCCGGCGAAGGCTGGATGGGGGTGATGCCCTACCGCTACAGCTACGACACGACGGGCGCCCCCGCGATGGGCGCCATCAAGGAGTACCTGAAGAAGGCACGCCCCGACATGGCCTACAGCAGCATCTTCCACACGCACAGCTGGCTGGTGGGCTCCATCTTCTGCGAAACCATGGAGCGCACGCTCAAGGCGAACAAGCCGCTGACCGGGCCCAACATGAAGGTGGCGCTGGAATCCATCGACAACTGGGACACCGGCGGCATCGTCGGCTCGCGGGTGTCGCTGAAGGGGCACCAGATCCCCATCGGCCGCATCTACGCCTACGACGCGGCCAGCAAGCTGCTGCAGCCGGCCAGCGACTGGATCCGCACCGCCGGCTGAGCATGGCGGCCGTCGACGCCCTTCAGTCATCCGCCGCGGCGGGCACGGCGGCGACCGCCGTGCCCACGCTGTCGGTGGAGAACATCGAGGTGGTCTACCACCACACGGTGCAGGTGCTGCGCGGCCTGTCGCTGTCGGTGCCCGAAGGGCAGATCGTGGCCCTGCTGGGCAGCAACGGCGCCGGCAAGACCACCACGCTGAAGGCCATCTCGGGCCTGCTGCCGCTGGAGGTGGGGGAGATCCGCACCGGCGCCATCCGCTACCGCGGCGAGCGCATCGACGCGGTGGCGCCGCACCTGCTGCCGCGGCGCGGCATCGCGCACGTGCGCGAGGGCCGGCATGTCTTCGAGGACCTGACGGTCGACGAGAACCTGGTGGCCGCGGGCAATGCGCTCATCGGGCGCGGCGGGCAGGACGCCAAGCCCGACCCGGCGCTGATCTACGACTACTTCCCGCGCCTGAAGGAGCGCCGCACGCAGCGTGCCGGCTACCTGTCGGGTGGCGAACAGCAGATGCTGGCCATCGGCCGCGCGCTGCTGGGCAAGCCCTCGCTGATGCTGCTGGACGAGCCTTCGCTGGGCCTGGCGCCGCTGGTCGTGCAGGGCATTTTCGAGATCATCGCGCGCATCAACCGCGAGCAGGGCGTGTCCATGCTGCTGGTCGAGCAGAACGCCATGGCGGCCTTCGGCATCGCCCAGTACGGCTACATCATGGAAAGCGGCAAGGTGGTGATCGACGGCCCCACGGAACGCCTGATGGACGACCCCGACGTGCAGCGCTTCTACCTGGGCTACGGCGACAACGCCGAGCAACTGGCCAGCTTCCGCGACGTGAAGCACTACAAGCGCCGCAAGCGCTGGCTGTCATGACGCAGGCTGCAGACGGACTCACACTGCCGCAGCAGCTGCGCCACTGGGCCAGCGCCCGGCCCGGCGAAGTGGCCTTGCGCCAGAAGGACTTCGGCATCTGGGAGCCCGTGACCTGGGCGCAGTACGAAACCACCGCGCGCCACTTCGGCCTGGGCCTGGTCAAGCTCGGCCTGCCGGATGGCGGCCACTGCGCGGTGATCAGCGAGAACCGCAAGGAATGGGTCTTCACGCAGCTGGGCTGCGGCCTGGTGGGCGCGGTGACGGTGGGTGTGTACCCGACCTCACCGGCGGCCGAGGTCGAGCACCTGCTGCAGTCGTCCGACGCGAGCATCGTGGTCTGCGAAGACCAGGAGCAGCTCGACAAGGTGCTGGAAGTTCGCAGCCGGCTGCCGGCGCTCACGCACCTGGTGGTGATCGACCCGCGAGGGCTTCGCCACTACCGCGTGGACAACCTGCTCACCTTCGAGGAAGTGACCGCGCTGGGCCAGGGCTTCGAGCACGAACGCCCGCGCGTGGTGGAGCAGGCGCTGGAGCGCCAGCGCATGGACGACACCGCGCTGATGATCTTCACCAGCGGCTCCACCGGCCGACCCAAGGCCGCGATGATCAGCTACGGCAACATCGCCGCGATGGCCGCCGGCACCGACGCCATCTACCGCTGCACGCCGGCCGATTCCATGGTGTCCTACCTGCCGCTGTGCCACGTGGCCGAGCAGATCTACACCGTCTACCTGCCGCTGCGCTCGGGTGCGGTGGTGAACTTCGCCGAGAGCCTGCGCACCGTGCAGGGCGACCTGCGCGAGATCGCGCCCACGCTGTTCCTGGGCGTGCCGCGCATCTGGGAGAAGCTGCACGCCAGCATCGAGATCAAGGTGCGCGAGACCGGCGGCCTGCGGCAGCGCCTGTACCAGCGCGCGATGGCCGCCACCATGGCCTTCGCCGACACGCCGCCGGAGCGCTGGAGCACGGGCCAGAAGCTCACGCACGCGTTCTGGTACTGGCTGGTGCTGCGCGCGCTGAACAACTTCATCGGCCTGCGCGAGTGCCGTCTGGCGCTGTCGGGCGCGGCACCCATCGCGCCCGAGATGCTGCGCTTCTTCCGCGCGCTGGGCGTGCCCATCCGCGAAGGCTACGGCATGACCGAGACCGCCGGCGTGGTGACGGTGCAGCGCGGCGCGGCCTCGCCCGTGGGCACGGTGGGCTCGGCCATTCCCGGCGTGGAGCTGCGCATCGCCGACGACGGTGAACTGCTGGTGCGCGGGCCGACCGTCTTCAAGGGCTACTACCGCAACGCCGCCGCCACTGCCGAGGTGATCGACGCCGACGGCTGGCTGCACACCGGCGACGTGGCGCAGGCGGTGGCCGGGCCCGACGGCCAGGAGGTGCGCATCGTCGACCGCAAGAAGGACATCATGATCACCGCCGGCGGCAAGAACATCACGCCCAGCGAGATCGAGAACGCGCTGAAGTTCAGCGCCTACATCAAGGAAGCCATCGTCATCGCCGACCGCCGGCCCTTCGTCTCGGCGCTGATCCAGATCGACGGCGAGACGGTGGGCAAGTGGGCCGAGGAGGAAGGCGTGGGCTACACGCACTTCCGCAGCCTGGCCGAGCATGCCCGCGTGCGCGACCTGGTGCAGCGCGAGGTCGACACCGTCAACGCCCGCATGCCGCAGGTGCAGCAGGTGCGCAAGTTCCACCTGCTCATCAAGGAACTCGACCACGACGACGGCGAGGTCACCGCCACCATGAAGATCAAGCGCAAGAGCATCGCCGAGAAGTACGCCGAGGCCATCGAGGCCTTGTATGGCGCCCGCGTGCCCTCGAACCCCGCGAAGGAGGTGAGCGCATGAACCCGATCCGCTTCGACGGGCGCGTGGCCGTCGTCACCGGCGCCGGTGGCGGCCTGGGCCGCGCACACGCGCTGCTGCTGGCCTCGCGCGGCGCGGCGGTGGTGGTCAACGACCTCGGCGGCAGCGTCGGCGGCACCGGCGGCGACGCTGCCGCAGCCAACGCCGTGGTGCGCGAGATCGAAAGCGCCGGCGGCCGCGCCCTGGCCAGCTTCGACGACATCGCCACGCCCGAGGGCGCGCAGCGGCTGATCGATGCCGCGATACAGACCTTCGGCCGGATCGACGTGCTAATCAACAACGCCGGCATCCTGCGCGACAAGACGCTGCACAAGATGACGCCGGCCGACTTCGAGGCCGTCGTGCGCGTGCACCTGCTCGGCTCCACCTGGTGCTCGCGTGCCGTGTTGCCGGTGATGCAGCAGCAGCAGTACGGCCGCATCGTGATGACGACCTCGGCCGCGGGCCTGTACGGCAACTTCGGCCAGAGCAACTACGGCGCGGCCAAGCTCGGCCTGGTGGGCTTGATGAACACGTTGAAGCACGAGGGCGCGAAGTTCGGCGTGCGGATCAACACCATCGCCCCGGTGGCCCTGACGCGCATGACCGAAGGCCTGCCCTTCTCGCGGCTGCTGGGCGAGGCTTCGCCCGAGCGCGTGGCCGCCGGCGTGGCCTTCCTGGCCTCCGAGGCCTGCGAGCTGACCGGGCAGATCCTGGTGGCCGGTGCCGGCTACTTCAGCACCGTGCGACTGGTCGAAGGCCAAGGGGTGCACGCGCCGGCCGACGAGGTGTCGCCGGAGTACGTGGCCGCGCACTGGGCGCAGATCGCCGACGCGGAAGGCGCGCGGCCCTTCGACAGCGCCACCGATGCCTTGCTGGGCGCCTTCGGTCCCGGCGCTCCCGCCTGAGCATGGGCGTGCACACGGCGACCGCGACGCCGCGCCGCAGCGTGCACAACGCCGGCGCCCGTGCGCGCTCTCACAACCGCCACGCGCAGCTGCTGGAAGCCGCCGCGGCAGTCTTCCGCGAACGCGGCTTCGCGCTGACGACCATGCGCGACATCGCCGCGGCCACAGGCATGACCGCCGGCTCCATCTACTACCACTACCCCAGCAAGGGCGATCTGCTGCTGGCCGTCTACGCCGAAGGCGTGCGCCGGGTGGGCGAAGCCTTCGACCGCGCCGTGGCGCGGCCGGGAGACGCCTGGCAGAAGCTGCACCGCGCCTCGGCCGGCCACCTGCAGATGATGCTGGGCGCCGATCCGCGCGACGCCGACTTCGCCAGCGTCTTCGTGCAGGTGCAGCCGCATGACTTCCCGCCCGAGCACCAGGACGAGCTGGTCGCGCTGCGCAACGACTACGAAGCGCGCTTCAGGCGACTGGTCGCGGCACTGCCGCTGCGCCGTGGCGTCGACCGGCGCCTGCTGCGGCTGCAGATCATCGGTGCGCTGAACCACGTGCCGCTGTGGTACCGCCCTGACGGCCCACGTTCACCCGCGGCCATCGCACGCGCCATCACCCTGCCGCTGCAGCGCGGGCTGGAGTCGCCCGGCGCTGCACGACCATCTCCCGGGACTGATCCGTCATGACCGAGCTGTACCCGCCCACCGCACCGCTGGACGGCCCCGAGCACCGCGCCTTCCGCGAGACCGTGCGCCGCTTCGTGGCCGAAGAGATCACGCCGCACCACGCGCAATGGGAGCGCGACGGCCAGGTGCCGCGCGCGCTGTGGCGGCGGGCCGGCGAGCTGGGCCTGCTGTGCCTGACGCTGCCCGAGGCCTATGGCGGCGCGGGCGTGGACTTCGGCTACAGCGCCATCGTGGTGGAGGAGATGGCGCGCGCCGGTGCCACCGGGCCGCTGTTCTACCTGCACAGCGACATCGTGGCACCCTACCTGCTGCACTACGGCAGCGAAGCGCAGAAGCAGCAGTGGCTGCCACGCATGGCGCGCGGCGAGGCCATCGGCGCCATCGGCATGACCGAACCGGGCGCCGGCAGCGACCTGGCCGCCCTGCGCACGCGGGCCGAACGCCAAGGCGAAGGCGCAGCGGCGGCCTGGCGCGTCAACGGCCAGAAGACCTACATCTCCAACGGTCAGCTCGCCGACCTGCTGCTGCTGGCCGCCAAGACCGACCCGGCGCGTGGTGCGCAGGGCGTGAGCCTGCTGCTGGTGGACACCGCGCTGCCCGGCTTCGAACGCGGCCGCCGGCTGGACAAGCTGGGCATGCATGCGCAGGACACCTCGGAGCTGTTCTTCCGCGACCTGATGCTGCCCGCCGACGCGCTGCTGGGCGAAGAGGGCGCGGGCTTCCGCTACATGATGCGCGAGCTGGCCCAGGAGCGCCTGCTGGTGGCCATCACCGCGGTGGCGGCCATGGAGGCGGCCGTGGCGTGGACGCGCGAGCATGTGCTGCAGCGCCAGGCCTTCGGTGCCCCGCTGTCGGACAGGCAGACGGTGCGGCACACGCTGGCCGAGGTGCATGCCGACACCCTGGTGGCGCGCAGCTTCCTGGACGACGGCCTGCGCCGGCACCTGGCCGGCACGCTGGACGCCTCGACGGCGTCGATCGCCAAGTACTGGACGACGGAGATGCAGTTCTCGGTGCTCGACCGCTGCCTGCAGCTGTTCGGCGGCGCCGGCTACATGCGCGAGATGCCCATCGCCCGGGCCTGGGCCGATGCGCGCGTGCAGCGCATCTACGGCGGCACGACCGAGATCATGAAGGAGATCGTGGCGCGCGATCTGCTGGGCCGGCCGTCGGCCTGAAGGCGCCACGGCGGGCGGCCGCGGTGCGGGTGGGCCGCCGGGGCCCGGGGCCTCAGCCGGGTTGGCGCGCCATCAGGCGCACGCAGGCCGGGCCCATGGCCAGCACGGTGATGGCGCGGTCGTGGGTGATGTCGCAGGTGGTGCCCGGCGTCAGGCCGAAGTCGCCGGCGTCGCCGTCCTGGCTGATCCAGATCCGGCCCTCCAGGCATTCGATGCGGCAGCCCCGTGGATGCTGCACGCCCCAGGTCTGGCCGTTGCGCAGCTTGCGCACGACGCTGGGGGCCGGCGGCGCTTCGACCCGGGGTTCGGCCATGCGGCCGAACATGCTGGTGAAGCCGAAGACGGAGTTCATGGAGGCGTTCATGGCAGCCGCTCCTTCGTCTCAGCGCGCGGCCGGGTGGACGGTCAAGCGCGCACCACTCAGTGCGGCCACGATGACCGGCGCGTCAGACGTCGCGTAGAAGCTGTCGCCGGGTTCCAGCACATGGTCTTCCGGCGTGCCGTCGACCGTGACCCACAGCGTGCCTTCGGTGCAGACGATGAGCTGACCCAGAGGGTGCGGCAGTCTGAGCATCTGGCGATCGGCCAGCGCGTGATCGGCACCGCCGACCCACGGCGCAGCAGCGCTGCCGGCGACCTGCCTGGCGGCCCAACCGAACCACGAGCCGGGGTTCGCGAGGGCGGCGGCGTTGAAGGTGAAGTTCATGATGGGCTCCTGCAAGGGGTGTGTAGCGGACAGCCCCAATGTAGGAAAGCCGCTCTGCCGGCACCATGTCCGGCCGCACAGGCCCGGTGTGACCTATTCACACCACGACGGCCGGCGCAGCTCGGAGCGGCCGCAGGCGCCACCGGCCCGCCCGGCCCGCAGGGCGTCGGTCCTTCAAGCCTTCAGGCGCGCCTCGATCAGCGTCATGGCCCAGTCCAGTGCCTCTTCGCCCTGCGCCTTCAGGGCCACGCGCGCGTTGGCGCGCGGCAGCGCCGGCCCGCGCAGGTCGCACACCGTCATGCCGCGCGTGTGCTGGCCGGCCAGTTCGATGTCCACGCGGCCGGGCTGCAGTTCGAACAGCTCGGGGCGGGCCAGCCACATCACCGGCGTCGGATCGTAGACCGACTGGAAGGGCCGGCCGCGCTGGCGTGCGATGTCGACGTAGCCGTCGAGGTAGTCGCTGAACACCAGCGAGGCGTTGCTGCCCGCGCCCCGGGCGCGTGCCACGTGCGAGGCATCCACCACCACCTGGCGGCAGACGTTCAGGCCGAACATCGCCACGCTGCGGCCGCAGGCGAAGACCCGTGCCGCCGCCTCGGGGTCGGCGTGGATGTTGAACTCGGCCGCCGCGGTGGCGTTGCCGCCGACGGTGGAGCCGCCCATGATCACCAGGTCCTTCAGCAGCGCCGGCAGGTCCGGGGCCAGCGCGAAGGCGGTGGCGACGTTGGTCAGCGGGCCGACCGCCAGCAGCGTGATCTGTCCCGGGTGCGCGCGGATGCAGTCGATCATCGCCTGCACACCGTGCTGCGGCATCAGCGCCGCCTCGTCGGCCACCAGGTGACGGCCGGTGGTGGCCATGCCGTGTGCGCCCAGCACGTTCTGCGCCGTCACCTGTGCCTGCGCCAGCGGGCGGTCGCAGCCGGCGTGCAGGGGTGCGGCCAGGCCGTGCAGGGTCTTGATGCGGCGCGCGTTCTCCAGCACGCGCGGCAGCGGCGCGTTGCCGGCCACCACGCTCACGCCGTGCAGGCGGAAGTCCGGGCAGGCTTCGATGAGCAGCCAGGCCATCCAGTCGTCGAAGCCGGGGTCGGTGTCGAACCACAGGTCCATGGGGATCTCCAGAAAGGTCAGATGAAGGCGGCGCGCCGCGGGTCGAGCAGCACGCGCACGGCGTCGCCCTCCTGCCAGGGCGCGGAAACCTCGCCGCAGCCCTTGAGCGCGCCCAGGGGCGTGTCCAGCAGGTATTCGATGCGCTCGCCCAGGTAGCTGCGCGCGCGCACGGTGCCGTCCAGGCCGCCCGGCTCGACGCCGCCACGCGCCGTCACCGGCACGTGCTCGGGCCGCCACGCCAGGTGGCCGGCCGGCGTGCGCCCTGCCAGCACCAGCGGCATCGTCCCCGCGGGTCCGTGCAGCACGCCGTCGCGCCACTCGAACAGGTTGTGCCAGCCCATGAAGCCGGCGACGAAGGTCGTGGCCGGCCGGTGGTAGACGGCGTCGGGCGTGGCGTCCTGCTCGATGCGGCCGGCGCGCATGATGACGATGCGGTCCGACAGGCTCAGCGCCTCGTCCTGGTCGTGCGTCACGTACAGCATGGTGATGCCCAGCTCGCGCTGGATGCGGCGCAGCTCGGCGCGCATCTCCACGCGCAGCCGGGCGTCGAGGTTCGACAGCGGCTCGTCCAGCAGCAGCAGCCGCGGCCGCAGCACGATGGCGCGCGCCACCGCCACGCGCTGCTGCTGGCCGCCCGACAGGTTGGCCGGCAGCCGCGCTTCGAAGCCGGTCAGCCCCACCGAGGCGATGGCCGCGTCCACGCGCGCCTGCAGTTCGGCCGCCGGCACCTTGCGCAGGCGCAGCCCGAAGGCCACGTTCTCGTAGGCCGACAGGTGCGGAAACAGCGCATAGGACTGGAACACCAGGCCGATGTCGCGCTGGTGCGCGGGTGTGCGCGTGATGTCCTGCCCGGCCAGCACGATGCGGCCGCTGACGGGCGGCAGCAGGCCGGCCACGGCGCGCATGGTCGTCGTCTTGCCGCAGCCCGAGGGCCCCAGCAGCGAGACCAGCTGCCCGGCCGGCACCGAGAGGTCCAGCGCGTGCACCGCCGCGGCCTTGCCGTAGGCCAGCGAGAGCTTGTCCAGGACCAGGTAGTCGGCGTCGGTGTTCATACGTACTTCGAGATGCCCAGCAGCCGCTCTGTCGCGGCCACGAGCACGATGGTGAACACCACCAGCAGCGTCGACAGGGCGGCGATGGACGGGTCGTAGCTGGTTTCCATGTAGGCCATCATCTCGATGGGCAGCGTGCTGACGCCGGGGCCGGTGAGGAACAGCGACACCGGCACCTGGTTGAAGGACGTGATGAAGGCCAGCACGAAGGCCGCCGCCACGCCGCCGCGGATGTTGGGCAGCACCACCTTGAAGAAGGCCTGCAGCCGCGTGGCGCCCAGCGTGATGGCGGCCTCGTCGATGTCGGTGCGCAGGTTGGCCAGGCTCGAGCCCACCACGCGCACCGTGTAGGGCACCAGCAGCGTGGTGTGGCCGATCAGCAGCGTCAGCGTGACCGGCAGGTCGAAGGCCAGCACGCCGTGGTTGAGCAGCGCCAGGCCCACGATGATGCCCGGCACGATGAGCGGCAGCGTGAGCAGCGTGCGCACCACCTCGGCCCCCGGCAGCTTGCCGCGCGACAACGCGTAGGCGACCGGCACACCGAGGGCCAGCGCGACCAGGGTGCTGCCGAAACCCACGACCAGGCTGGTGACCAGGCTGCGCTGGAAGGCCTCGACGGTGAAGACGTGCGCCAGCCAGCGCAGCGACCAGCTCTGCGGCGGAAAGCGCAGCGTCTCGTCGCCCGAGAAGCCGGCCACGAAGATGACGACGAAGGGGCCCAGCAGGAACAGCAGCACCGCCGCCAGCATCGCCACCGCGGCACGCGAGACGGGGTTCATTCGACGATCCTCCGTGCTGCGCACTCCGGAGTGAGCGCTTGGGAGCGGCCCGGCGCGCTCACCGCGCCACCCTGCGCAGCAGCTGGTTGACGGCGATGGTGGTGGCCAGCAGCAGCACGGCGATGACGCTGGCGGCCACCGGGTCGGACATCACGTTGACCTTCTGGTACAGCAGCGTCTCCAGCATCAGCACCTGCGGCCCGCCCAGCATCGCCGGCGTGATGTAGGCGGTGACGCAGCCGGTGAAGACCAGCGTGCCGCCGATGATCAGGCCCTCCTGCGTCAAGGGCAGCACCACGCGGGTGAAGCTCTGCCAGCGATTGGCGCCCAGGGTGCGCGCGGCGGCCAGCACGTCGGGCGGCAGGTTCTCCAGCGCCGAGACCAGCGAGATCAGCATCAGCGGCATCATCAGCTGCAGCAGGCCGACGAAGACCGCGCCCTCGGTGAACAGCAGCCGGATCGGCTCGGGCGTCAGGCCCAGGGCCTGCAGCACGCCGTTGACCATCCCGTTGTTGCCCAGCAGCACGATCCAGGCGTAGGTGCGCGCGATGGGCGACACCATCAGCGGCAGGATCACCAGACCCGTCAGCAGGCCGCGCCAGGGCGGCTGCACGCGCACCATGGCCAGCGCGGCCGGGTAGCACACGAGGGCGCTGACCAGCGTGGCCAGCCCGGCGATGCGCAGCGTGCGCCAGTAGACGTCGCGGTGCAGCGGTTCCTCGAAGAAGCGGGCGAACTGGCCGAGGCCGGGCACGCCGTCGACCTGGAAGGCCCCGGCCAGCAGCGCCAGCACCGGCGCCACGAAGAACAGCGCGATGAAGGCCAGCGCGGGTGCCAGCAGCCACCAGGCGACGCGGCGGTTCATGAGGGCACGCCGGGCCGGGGCGTCGGCGCAGCGGGGGGCTTCACTTCGTCGCGATCATCCGGTTCCACTGCGTGACCCAGCCGGCGCGCTCGCGCACCACCATCTCGGGCTTCATGAAGACCAGCGAGTTGATCTGCGCCGGACCGAAGGTCAGCGCCTCGGCGGCCTCGGGCGTGGGCTTGACGTTGCGGTTGATGGGCGAGTCGACGAGGTCGTTGGCCAGCGCCGTCTGCACGTCCTTGCTGAGCCAGAAGTCGATCAGCTGGTGCGCCAGCTCGGGGTTCTTCGCGCCCTTGGGGATGGCCAGCACGTTCATCATGCCGAGCTGCCCTTCCTTGGGCACCACCCAGCCCAGCGGCTTGCCGGTCTTCTTCAGGTTCAGCCAGGCGAAGCGGCCCACCGGTGCCACCCAGGCTTCGTCCTGCGCGAAGAGCGCGGTCATCTGCGCCGTCTGCGTATAGAAGGTGACGGCGTTGCCCTTGATCTCGGCGAGCTTGCCCATGCCGGTGCTCATGTCGGTGGCCAGGCCGCCCCAGGCACGGTCGGCCATGTAGAGCGTGGCCAGCCCCTGGTTGCCGGTGATGTTGGCCAGCAGCAGGTGGCCCTTCAGGTCGGGCCGCCAGAGGTCGCGCCAGCTGGTGATGCTGGCGGTGGGCTTGTCGGTGCGCACCACCAGGCCCACCGAATACACGGTGTAGGCCACCGCCTCGCGGTTGCGCAGCGGGTCGCGCGCGAAGTCGTAGATCTGGTCGAGGTTCTTCACCCGGCTCGCGTCGATGGGTGCCAGCAGGCCCTTGTTCGAGGCGTCCAGCGCCGTGAAGTCGGGCATCTGGATGAGGTCGACACTGGGGTTGGCGCGGCGTGCCTCCAGCTTGGCGAACCGCTCGGCGACGTTGCCGGTCTCGATCACCAGGTCACAGCTGCAGCGTGCCTTGAAGGGGTCGTAGACGTGCTTCTTCAGCAGCTCGCCGTTCAGGCCGTAGGTGCTGATCACCAGGCTGCGCTTCTGCGCTGCGGCGGGTGCGGCGACCACGATCAGCGACAAGGCCAGGCTGATGGGGACGATGGGCACGATGGGCGCAAGCCGGGCAAGCATCCTGCCGGCCCGCGCGATCAGCGGGTGAGACGTCATCGGGTGGTCCTCCTCGTTTCAGGACGATGATGTCATGGCCTGCGCCAGGCGCGCAGCCGTCGGCATGCCGCCGCGCGCTCCGGGGGCCGTGCATGACAGCGCCCCGGCCAGCACGGCGCGCTGCAGCGCGGCGTCGAAGCCCAGGCCGGCGTCCAGTGCAGCGGCCAGCGCGCCGACGAAGCTGTCGCCTGCTCCCGTGCTGTCCAGCACTTCGACGGCGATGCCGGGCACGTCGACGACGCGGCCGGCATCCCAGGCGCGGCAGCCGGCCTCGCCCAGCGTGACGACCACGCGCTTCGGCCCGCGCCGCGCCACCGCCGCCAGC
>JALHMT010000119.1 GCA_022843905.1 Rubrivivax sp. | reverse complement strand
GCGCACACACCGGCCGCGATCACCACCAGTGCCGCCTCGATGCGGGGGCGGTGCGGGGCCGAGGCGGAAGAATGAGCCATCTGCCGGGAGTGTGCCCTGCCGTCGCGGCGCTGCAGCGCTAGGGCCTGCGCTCAAGCCCGGCCGCAGGCAGCCGATAAGACGTGATCGGCCGGCAGGTGCCGGGTCGACGCCGGGCCCGCCTTGCGCAACGGCCGCGCCTGCGAACCCGCATGGAGCCTCATGAGCCGCATCCTGATCATCGAAGACCAGTCCGACATCCGCCGCCTGATCCGCATGACGCTGGAGTTCGAGAGCCACGAGATTCACGAGGCGACGCAGGGCGAAGAAGGCCTGGCGCTGGCCGGCACGCTGAAGCCCGACCTGATCCTGTGCGACGTGATGATGCCCGGCGCGCTGGACGGGCTGCAGGTGTGCGCGCGGCTGAAGGCCGACCCTGCGCTGGCCGCGGTGCCGGTGTGGCTGCTCACCGCGCGGGCTCAGGCCAAGGACCGCGAAGCGGGCGAGCAGGCCGGTGCCGACGGCTACCTGGTGAAACCCTTCAGCCCGCTGGAACTGATCGACACCGTCGACGGCATCCTTCGGCGGGCCGGCGCAGGGCATTGAGCGGCAGCCGGCACCGAACGCAAGCTTCTTCCCGGGTTTTGTGCAGATTCGTCACCCCTGAGCCGGGGGTCGGCGCGGCCGCGGGCCTCGCGACTGGTTAGATTTCCGGGATGTGCATGATGTGTCGATGCCGATGAGTCCGGGTGAGAGCCTGTTGGAACGCCAGCCCGCGCTGGCCCGTCTTCAGCAGGCGCTGTCAGCGGCGCGAGCCGGTCAAGGCCGCTGCGTGGTGATCGGTGGCGAAGCCGGTGTCGGCAAGACCAGCCTGTTGAGCGCCTGGGCGGCCAGCGCAGCCACGCGGGAGGGCGGCACACGCTGGCTTCAGGGGGGTTGCGACCCCTTGCGCACCCCGCGGCCACTGGGTCCACTGGTCGACCTGGCCCCACTGCTGCCGGCCGAACTGACCGACGCGCTGCACGCCGGCCGCACCTACAACGGCCTGTTCCCGGCGCTGCTGGCCTGGCTGCGGCAGTCGCGGCCGGTGTCGGTGCTGGTCATCGAGGACCTGCACTGGGCCGATGAAGCCACGCTCGACTGCGTCCGCTACCTGGGGCGCCGCCTGGCCGGCCCGGGATTCCTGCTGGTGCTGACGCTGCGCGAGGCCGAGGCAGCGGCCCACCCCCCGCTGCGCCAGACCCTGGCCGCGCTGGACGCCGACGCCACCGACCGCCTGGACCTGCCTGCGCTGTCGCCGGCGGCGGTGGAAGCGCTGGCGGCACGCCACGGGCGGCCGGCGCAGGGCCTGCACGCCCTGACCTCCGGCAACCCCTTCTATCTGACCCAGGTGCTGAAGTCCGCGCCCGGCACCCTGCCGGGCACGCTGCAGGACATGGTGGTCTCCCAGGCGGACGCCCTGCCGCCCCTGCAGCGCGAGCTGGTCGACACGCTCAGCTGCTCGCCCGGCGGTCTCGAACTCGACGCCCTGCTGGCCCTGCATCCGGAAGCGATGGCCGAGATGGCGTCGATGCCCGACCCCGCGGGCTCCACCGCCCAGCCCCTGCTGCAGGTGCGGCCGCCCTGGCTGTCGTTCCGCCACGAACTGGCGCGTCAGGTGGTCGAGTCGGCGCTGCCGCCGCTCAGGCGCTGGCAGATCCACCGCAGGCTGCTGGGCCACGTGCAAGGCCGGCAGGGCGCCACGCCGGGCCCGGGGCTGCTGGCGCGCCAGGTGCACCACGCAGCGGCAGCCGGCCTGTCGGCCGAGGTGCTGGCGCTGGCTCCGCAGGCCGCCACGGAATCCGAGGCGCTGGGCGCCTACCGCTCTGCGGTGCAGCTGCTCCAGCTGGCGCTGGACCACGCGGGCGATGCCCCGCCCGCGCAGCGTGCGGCCCTGCTCGACCGCCTGGCCTTGCGCAGCTACATGATCCAGGCCACGGAACAGTCGCAGGCGGCCCGCCGAGAGGCCATCCGCCTGAAGCAGCAGGCCGGCGACGTGGTGGGCAGCGCGGTCAGCCTGGCGCAGCTGGCGGTGCAGATCACGCCCGACCCTCAGGCGCTCGAGATGGCCCGCCAGGCGGTCGCGACGCTGGCGCCCTTCGGCGACACCGTCGCGCACGGCGTGGCCTCGAGTGCGCTGGCCATCAGCCTGGTGAACGCCGGCCAGCCCTCGGAAGCCCTGCAGCACGCGCGCCACGCGCTGCGATGCGCAGCGGCCCAAGGAGACGACGAGTCGCGGGCGCACGCCACCAGCATCGCCGCCAGCGTGGAACTGAGCGTCGCGCCCAGCCCGGCCGCGTTCGACCGCCTGCAGCAGTGCATCGACGACGCCATGGCGCAGCGACGGCCCGACCGCGTGGCCGTGCCCATGGTCAACCTGGCCAGCGTGGCGCTGTCGCACGGCGAGCACGAACGAGTGCTGGCGGTGGCCGCACGCGGCCTGGACTACTGCGCCGAACGCGACCTCGACCTGGTGCTGGCCTACCTGCTGGTGCGCCAGGCCGTGGCGCTGGTGGAGCTGTCGCGCTGGGACGAGGCGCTGGCGCAACTGGCGCGCCTGGAGCGGCTGCGGCCGCCGCCGGCACGGCAGCTGGCCTCGGCGGCCATCCTGCGCTCGCAGATCGAGGCCCTGCGCGGCGGCCCCAACGACGCCGCGCTCTGGCAGGCCCATATCGAGCGGGCGAAGCAGGGCCAGGCCGACCTGGTGCCGGTCTTCGTGATCATCGCCGCAGCGCAGGCGGCCTGGCTGCGCCAGGACCTGGCCGAAGCGCGACGCCTGGCCACCGAAGGCCTGGAACAGGCCGAAGGCGGGTGGCTCGTCGGCCAGCTGCGCAAGTGGCTGCACCGGGCCGGCGGCAAACTGCCCCCCGCCTTGCTGGACCTGCCCCCCGCCCATGCCGCGGCCGAAGCCGGCCAGTTGCAGCAGGCGCACGAGCATTGGCGGGCCCGGGGCTGCCGCTTCGACGCCGCCTTGGCGCTGCTGGACGGTGACACCGCCGACCAGCGCACGGCATTGACGGAGTTCAGCATGCTGGGCGCCGAGCCGGCTGCGCAGTGGGCACGGCGCCTGCTGCAGGCCAGCGGCGAGCGTGGCGTGGCGCGCGGTCCCTATCGCCACGTGAAGGCCGATCCGCTGGGCCTCACGCAACGCGAGCGGCAGATTGCCGAGCTGCTGGCCGAAGGGCTCAGCAACCCGGCGATCGCACAGCGCATGCAGCGCTCGGAGCGCACCGTGGCCCATCACGTCTCGGCGGTGCTGGCCAAGCTGCAGGTGTCCAGCCGACAGCAGGTGGCGGCGCGGCTGGCCCGTGCGGCAGACGCCAGCTGAGGCCGGCACTCGCCAGTCGCGTCAGGTGCGGCGACGCCGCGCGACCAGCGCCAGGCCCGCCAGGCCGACCAAGGCCAGTGACGACAGTTGCGGCACTGTGGCCAGCGTCGAGTTCAGGTTCTGGAAGTTGATGCCGGACGCGGACTGCACGCGCACGCCGGGCATCAGCTGGCCGTTGGCGTCGTAGACGTCCGCGAAGAGCCCCAGGGTGTGCCCGTTGATGGCCCAGCTGCCGTCATGCTGCTTGTTCTGGTTCCACTGCGCTGCCCAGGCCTGGTTGACGTCCACCGCGGCTTGCGCCGGCACGGCCCGGGCTGCAGCGCCCAGCAGGCACAAGCCCCCCATCCAGCCCGCCATCCGGCGCGCCGTCTCTCGTCTGATCATCATGACTGTCTTCCTTGGATGTGTTGCCGCCTGCACCGCACCGTGCACTGGCAGTGCAGGCGCCAGGACTGGAAGCCATGCTAGGCAGCGGGGCCCGCGCGGGCATCGGCAGGCCGGCCCGGGCTTGGGCGCCGCACCGTCCCGGTTTTCGCCCCGAGCGCCCCCGCGTCCGCGGGTGTCGGCGGGTGCAAGGCCGTTCAGAAGAAGAAGCCGATGACCATGAACAGTTCGCCCATCTCGTGTTCCGCGACCAGCTTCTGCGCCGCGATCCGGGTGCGCAGGGCGCAACGAGCGTTGCCCCTGCGGCAGCGGCAAGAAGTTCAAGCTCTGCCACGGCGGACCAAGCCGATTCAGGCTCTGGCCCGACGCGACCGGCGCCGGTGCGCTGCGGCTGCGCCTTGGTGCATCGCGCCGATGCGTGGCCGATCCGTGCCTTGCGGCGGTGCACAGCCCCGCCAGGACCGGCCGGTCGTCAACACCGTCGACACTGCGGGCTAGGGATAGCCAGCCCCCCAAGCGAGGGGGCGCCGAGCTCAATGTGACCGCTTGTTGCATGACACTTCGTCCACTCGCCGCGGGCCCGCCCTGCGGCGGCCCGACTGCATTTGCCGGCAAGGCGCAACAGCCCGGCGGCACATGACGAGCTTCGTTATCCATTCGAGGGTTCTGACATGAAAAAACTGGCTTGGCGCGCGTCCTTGTGCGCTGGCGCTTTGAGCGCCTTGGCGGCGGTTCCCGCGCTGGCAGGCGTCGTGACGTTCGACGACGTGGCGCCGAACTTGTTCTTCGGCGGCGACACGTTCACGTCCGGCGGCTTCAGCTTCACGGTGACCAGTGGCGCGGCGCTGCCTTTGCTCGGCGAGCAGGGTGGTTTTGGCATCGTCGACACGGCCGCTTCGCTCAGCAGCTTCAGCAACGCGCCGACGGGCAATTCGACCCAGTTCTACGCCGGCCTGAACGACAACGCGATCACCCTCACCGGATCGACACCGGTGATCTCGTTGACCGGTTTCGATTTCGCCTTCATCCCGCCGGTTCCGGCGCCGGGCGCGATTTCGGGTTACCTGTTGGCGGCGGCCTGGATCGACGAGGCCGGGTCTTTCGGTGTCAACTTTTACGACTTCGGCCTGGCAGACCTCAATGGCGACTGGGCCTTCATCACGGCCAATACCGCCGCCCCGTCGTTCGGGGTCGCGATGCCCAGCTTCGTTCGGACCGTGAGCTTCCTGGCGTGCGAGGTTCAGGGCGGTCTGTGCATTTGGCCGAGCAACAACCAGGGCCAGTTCGCGCTCGACAACGTTCAGGCCGATCTGCCGGTACCGGGCACCTTGCTGCTCGCCGGCCTCGGCTTGGCAGGCTTGGCCGCCACGCGCCGCCGCCTGCCCGGCGCCGCGGCACGCTGAACGTCCTGTTGATCACTTGATTGCAAGGAGTCACCCATGACTTTCCGTTCTCTCACCCTGGGCTTGTGCCTGACCGCCGTGGCATCGCTGGCGATGGCGCAGGAGGCCCGCAAGGGTTACGTCATCCAGTTGGCCGGTGAACCTGCCGCCAGCTACAACGGCGGTGTGATCGGCCTAGCGGCCACGCGCCCTGCCGCAGGCCAGCGCTTCAACGTCAACGCATCTCATGTCCAGGCCTACATGGCCTACCTGGACAACAAGGCCGTCACCCTGGCGGCGACGGCCGTGCCCGCGGCGCAGATCTATGCCCGCTACAGCGTCGCCTTCAACGGCTTCGCCGCGCAGCTGACCGACGCCGAGGTGCGCAAGCTGGCCAGCACGCCCGGCATCGTGGCCATCAACGCCGATGTGGCGAACCAGCTCGACACCAGCTCCACGCCCGCCTTCCTGGGCCTCGACAACCCGGGCAACGGGGTGTGGAACCGCTTCGACGCCCAGGGCCGCCGCGTCAAGGGTGAAGACATCATCATCGGCCACATCGATGGCGGTGTCTGGCCCGAGAACCCCTCGTTCTCCGACAAGGTCGATGCCAACGGCAAGCCGGTGCCCTACTACCAGCCCGGCACCGTCGTCTACGGGCCGCCGCCGGCCAAGTGGGCGGGTGCCTGCGAGACCGGCGCGGGTTTCACGACGGCGATGTGCAACAACAAGCTGCTCGGCGCGCGCTTCTTCAACGCGGGCTGGAAGGCCAACCGCACGCCGGCCCAGCTGTGGTCGTTCGAGTATCTCGATTCGCCGCGTGATGCCGACGGCCATGGCTCGCACACGCTGTCGACCTCGGGCGGGAACGAGAAGGTCGATGCCCTCGTGGGCGGTGCGGTGCAGATCAGCGGCGTCTCGGGCATCGCGCCGCGCGCACGCCTGGCCTCGTACAAGGTCTGCTACAACGGCAACCTGGGTCCGGGCGTCGCACCTTCGGGCTGCTTCCCCTCCGACAGCGTCGCCGCCATCGACCGGGCCGTGGCCGACGGTGTCGACGTGCTCAACTACTCGATCAGCGGCAGCCGCACGAGCTTCACCGATCCTGTCGAAACCGCCTTCCGCAACGCCGCGTTTGCGGGCGTGGTCGTGGCAGCTTCGGCCGGCAACAGCAACGTCTTCCCCGGCAATGCGTCGACCGTGGCGCACAACAGCCCGTGGATCATGACCGTCGGCAACTCGACGCATGACCGCTTCACCACCGCGACGGTGACGCTCGGCAGCGGTGCCATCGCGGTCGGTCCGTCTTTCCAGACCGCGGGGCTGCCTTTCACGTCGCTCGTGTGGTCGCGCAACGTGGGCTTCGGTGCCACGGCGGCACTCCAGAACAGCAACCAGGCCCTCTGCTACGGCGCGGCCGATAGCGTGGCCCCGCTGCTCGACCCGGCGAAGGTGGCAGGCAAGATCCTGGTCTGCGACCGCGGCGGCAACGTGCTGGTGAACAAGGTCGCCAACGCCCGGGCAGCGGGTGCGATCGGCGTGATCATCCAGAACACGCCGGCATCGCTCGACTCCACGCCGCTGATCTCGGCGTCGCTCCCGACCGTGCACCTGCCGGTGTCCGCGTTTGCCGCCGTCACCACCGAAGCGTCGTCGCCGACCGGCACCGCCTCCTTCGGCGGTGGCGTCCAGACCGCCGGCGTCGTGGCACCCGTGATGTCCAACAGTTCGTCGCGTGGCCCGAACCAGGCCGATGCCGACATGCTCAAGCCGGACATTACCGCGCCGGGCACCGACATCATCGCCGCGTTCGCCAACCGGGCGCTGACACAGGCCCAGCGCGATGCGATCGCCGCCGGGAATCTGGCCGCCGCCACGCCGTACTACGAGATGATCTCGGGCACGTCGATGTCCAGCCCGCATATTGCAGGCATGGCCGCGCTGCTGAAGCAGGCCAATCCGACCTGGTCGCCTTACGCCATCAAGTCGGCCTTGATGACGAGCGCGTCGCAGAGCGTCAAGCTGGCCAACGGCGCGCCTGATCCGAGCCCCTGGGGCTTTGGTGCGGGTCACGCCAACCCGAACCTGGCCTTGCAGACCCAGGTGGTCTACGACACGACCAATGCCGACCACCTCGCGTACTACAACCGTGCGCTGCCGGGCGGGGGCTCGTCGCTGAACGTGGCCTCGATGACCCGTGGCAACGCGGTGGGCACCACGACGTTCACGCGCACGCTGACCAACAAGGGCAGCGTGCCGGTGACACTGAACGCCGCGGCCAGCCTGGCCGGCTTCACGGTGGTCGTGAGCCCGGCGCAGCTGACGCTGGCCCCGGGCGCCTCGCAGAGCTTCACGGTCACTGCCACGCCGACGACTGCCCCGGCAAACGTCTACGTGTTCGGCAACGTCACCTGGAGCGACGGCGTGGCCCAGAACCTGCGCAGCCCGCTGACGGTTCGCTTCTCGCTGTTCACGGGCCTGACCTCGTTGACCGACACCCGTGCCGTCGGTACGCGGGTCTGGACGGTGGCGACCGGCTTCAGCGGCCCGATGCGGGTGACGCCAACCGGCATGGTGCCGGCCACGCGTACCAACGTGGCGGTGAGCACGACCGGCCCGGCGGAAGTCTGCGCGGCTGACTTCGTGGTGCCGGCAGGCACCAAGGTGGTCCGCGCGCAGATGTTCAACAGCGAGACGCAGAATGGGGCCGCGACCGACATCGACCTCTACCTGTACCGCGCGAGCGGTTCGACGCGCACGCTGGTCGGCGGCAGCGAAAGCGGCACTTCCGACGAGCTGATCTCGGTGACGAACCCGACTGCCGGTACCTACCGTGCCTGCGCCGTGGCCTTTGCGCCGGCCAGTCAGCTGCGTTCGAGCGTCATCAACACCTGGGTGGTGACCTCGGGCGCTCCGTCGCTGAGGGCCTTCGGCACTGCCAACGCGGTGTCGGGCGGCACGGCGTCGATCGGCGTCTCGTGGAACGTGGCCCCTGGCGCACGTTACCTGGGCGTGGTCGAGGCCACCAACCCGCCCAATACCGCGGTGCTGGGCATGACGCAGATCGTCATCGACACGGTACCCTCGGCCCAGGCTCCCACCTCGGTGCCGATCATTGTTGAGACGGGCGTCAAGGCGCCGCGCTGAGCGACAAGGCTGGAGCAGGCGGCCCGGCCGCCTGAACAACAACAAGGGGCCCTCGGGCCCCTTGTTGCTTTCGCTCGCCGGACGGCGACAGCCTCAGCGGCCTTCGGCCAGTGTCAGGATGGCGGCGGCCAGGGTCTGCGCTTCCTGCGGCGTGACGCCCGACTGAGGTGCCATCGAACCACCCCAGCGGCCGCTGCTGCCCTGGGTGATGCTCGCCGCAAGCGCGCCACGAGCACCGGCGGTGCCGCTGTAGCGCACGGCCATTTCGCTATACGCCGGCCCCTGCATGGCCGTGTTCACGGCATGGCAGGCGGAGCAGCCTTCACGCTGTGCGATCGCCACCGCTGCGGCCAGGTCGGGCATGGGCAGGCGCACCACGCGCGCCACGCGGCTGCGCACCGACCCCTTGTCGTTGCTGATCACGACGCTGTACTCCGCTTCCACATCCTGTTCGGTCATCAGGACACGCAACTGCGCCTCGCGTGCACCCTTGATCTCGACGCCGTTGCGGAACCAGCGGTAGCTCAGCGAAGGCCCCCCCGCCACCTGTACCACCAGCTGCGCGGCCTCGCCGGGCGAGAGCTCGGCATCAGCCGGCTGGCTCATGATCTGCGGCCCCTCACACTGCGCGAGCCGCACCGCGCAGGCGAAGTCGTCGACCGTTCCCACCGGCAGCGGCACGTTGCCGAACGGGCCGCCCATCACGTACAGGCGAGTGTTGTCGATGCCGATGTAGGTACCGGTGCCGGGGTAGTGGCGGAAGCTCAGGGGTGGCGCGGTGCCTGTCACGGCCTGTGCGCCGAACCATTGGGGGTAGGTCCTTTCGGCCCAGTCCATGACTTCGGCGCCATCGACCGGGCCGGGGCTGCCAGCTGCGCTGACCACCGCGGCTGGTCGCTCGCGCGTCAATTCGAGCGACGGGCTGTCGCCGCCGCCGCAACCAGCCAGCCACCCGAGGGTCGGCGCGGCCAGACAGGCCATCCAGTGAGCGCGGTGCCGATGCATGGAAGTCTCCAAGGAAGAGGGCTGCGTCGAGCGCTGGTATCGATAGTCTGATGAGAGCGGATGCGAACCGGGCTCGCGCCGGCGCGGGCAGATCCAGCGCGCTGTCTCTCTTGGCGCTCATGGGAATGCCGTAGCATAGTGCGCATGCCCCGCCTGCTGCGTGCGCTGCGTTTGTCGACGGCCCCGATGGCGCTGCTGGCTTGTGCTCTGGTGGCTTGCGGTGCACCGGCTCCACCGATCGCGGTACCTGCTCGTCCGCCCTCAGGAGACTACGCCGTGCTGCCAGCACCTCCAGATCAGCATCTGCTCGCCAGTGCCACGGCGCCGGTCACGCTCGAATCCCTCGTGCAAGCTGCCTTGGTCGACGCAGCCAAGGTCAGCGGCAGGTCAGGCGACTCGCTGGTGGTGCTCGACGCCGTCGCTGTGGACTGGCCCGATGGTGCGGGGGGCTGCCCCGAGCCCGGCGTGGAGTACACCCAGGCGCAGGTGCCGGGTTTTCGCATCCGCATCCGCGCCGGCAAACAGGTGCTCAACTACCACGCCACCCGTTTCAGCCGAGTGCCGCAGTTGTGCCCGGAAGACCGCGTGCAGCCGGCGCTTCCCCCGCGCACTGGCATCGTGTGAGCCTCCGCGCCGTCGGTATCCGGCCCGGCCAGGCCGGTCTGTCCCATGTCCTCGACCAGCACGCCCCGGCGCGCGAGCATCATCATCAGCCCGGACATGATGATCTGCAGCAGCGCGTGCACTTGCTCGTCGGTGGGCGCGACGGCCTCGAGGAAGTCAGGCACGCCATCGGCACCGAAGTCATCAGCCGCCAGCAGGTGGCGGCGCGGCTGGCCCGTGCGGCAGACGCCAGCTGAGGCTGGCACTCGCCAGGCGCGTCAGGTGCGGCGACGCCGCGCGACCAGCGCCAGGCCCGCCAGCCCGACCAGGGCCAGCGACGAGGGCTCGGGCACGGTGGCCACGACGGGAACCAGGTTCTGGAAGTTGATGCCCGATGCCGACTGCACGCGCACGCCCGGCATCAGATTGCCGTTGGCATCGTAGACGTCGGCGAACAGCCCCACGGTGTGGCCGAAGTTGTTCTCGCCCGCAGCCGTGACGCGGAAGGCATCGACGCCGTCGACACGCAAGCTGAAGGTCTCCACGTAGGACAGGTTGAAGTCGAACGGGATGTTGTCGTCCCAGGGCACGATCATCTCGAGCAGGGTGTTGCTGACGAGCTTGCCGTCGACATCGAACTTGCCGTCGCACAGGCCGCAGAAGGTGAAGTCCTGGTCGCCGTCGAAGCGGGCCGTCTGGGTCACGCTGTCGGTACCGGTGAGCTGCGCCGACAGGCGCACGCCGCCGGTCAGGCGCGAATTCGCATAACCGATCGGGGAATCGCTGATGTGCCCCTCCAGCGTCGACGTGCCCGAGATGAGGATCAGGATCTTCGCAAAGCCGAAACCCCCGGCGGCCACGGTGAGCTGGTCGGTGATCCTGGAATTGTTGGTCGAGCCGAAGTAGAGCTGGCCCCAGCCGTAGTCGCCCTCGACTTCCACGTCGAACTTCGAATGCGACCGCAGCTTGCCCTGGGTCGGGTCGAAGCTCAGGGTGGAGTTGCCCGAGATCGTGGTGCCCGCCACGTTGGGGTTGATGTTGATCGTGGTGCCGTCGCCGTTGCCGAACCCGTCGACTTGACCGGTGTCGGCCCAGCTGCCGTCCGGCTGCAGGATTCGATTCCACTGCGCCGCCCAGGCCTGGTTGACGTCCACCCCCGCGTGCGCGGGCACGGCCCAGGCCGCAGCGGCCAGCAGGCTCAAGCCCCCCATCCAGCCCGCCACCCGGCGCGCCGTCTCTCGTCTGATCATCATGACTGTCTTCCTTGTATGTGTTGCCGCCTGCACCGCACCGTGCACTGGCAGCGCTCGGAGCGCATCGTGGCCCACCATGTCTCGGCGGTGCTGGCCAAGCTGCAGGTCAGCAGCCGGCAGCAGGTGGCGGCACGGCTGGAGAGTGCCGGCGACGCGGGATGACCCGGCCGCCAGCCTCGGGGCTCAGTGCCGGCGGCGGCGACCGAGCAAGGCCAGGCCGGCCAGCCCGACCAGGGCCAGCGACGAGGGCTCGGGCACGGTGGCCACGACGGGAACCAGGTTCTGGAAGTTGATGCCCGATGCCGACTGCACGCGCACGCCCGGCAGCAGCTTGCCGTTGGCGTCGTACACGTCGGCGAAAAGGCCCACCGTGTGACCGAAGTTGTTTTCGCCGGAGGCCTTGACCTTGTCGGCATCGAGCCCGTCATTCTCGAACTGGAAGCTCTCGATGTAGGTCATGTCGAACTGGAACGGGATGTTGTCGTCCCAGGGCACGATGAACTCGATCATCTCGTTGCTGACGAGCGTGCCGTCGACGTTGAACGTTCCGCCGGACCCACCGCTGTACTCGAAGTCCTGCTTGCCGTTGAAGCGCGCCGACTGGTTCACGCTGTCGGTGCCCGTGACACTGGCCGAGATCGTCACGCCGCCGCTCAGGCGCGTCGGGGCATAAGCGAGCGGCGCGGTGGTGATGCTGCCGTTGTAGGTGGACGAGCCGGAGATCAGGATCATGATCTTCGCGAAGCCGAACCCGTCGGCCGCCACGGTGAGCTGGTCGTTGATCTTGGTGTTGTTGACCGACGCAAAGAAGAGCTCGCCCCAGCCCATGATTCCGTCCATCTCCACGTCGAACTTCGAATGCGACCGCAGCTTGCCCTGGGTCGCGTCGAAGCTCAGGGTGGACGTGCCCGAGATGGTGGCGCCGGTCAACTGGGGGTTCACGCTGATGGTGGTGCCGTCGCCGTTGCCGAAACCGTCGATCTTTCCAGTGTCGGCCCAGCTGTCATCCGGCTGCTGGTCACGTTTCCACACCGCGGTCCAGACCTGGTTGACGTCCACCGTCGCGTGCGCGGGCAGGCTCCAGGCCGCAGTGGCCAGCAGGCTCAAGCCCCCCATCCAGCTCGCCATCCGGCGCGCCGTCACTCGTCTGATCATCATGCTCGTCTTCCTCGGATGTGTTGCCGCCTGCACCGCACCGTGCACTGGCAGTGCAGGCGGCAGGACTGGCAGCCATCCTAGGCAGCAGGGGCGGCGCGGGCATCGGCAGGCCGGCCCGGTTTTGGGCGCCGCACCGTCCCGGTTTTCGCCCCGAGCGCCCCCGCGTCCGCGGGGGTCGGCGGGCACACGGCCGGTCAGAAGAAGAAACCGATGGCCATGGCCAGCACGCTCAGCAGCACGCTGCTGCCCAGCGGCACATGCCACTCGCGGCCCCGCAGCTTGAAGCTGAAGTCGCCGGGCAGGTTGCCCAGGCCGAGCTTCTGCAGCCAGCCGCGCAAGCCGTTGAAGATCAGGAAGGCGAGCAGGAAGACGATCAGCCAGCGCACGGGGGGCCGCCTTCTTCTACAGCGTGTGCACGCGGTCGCCGGCCGTGAAGCCGATGGGGTCGAAGCGGACCCCACGCGCGAAGCCGATGACCTTGAAGAGTTCGCCCATCTCGTGTTCGT
>JALHMT010000118.1 GCA_022843905.1 Rubrivivax sp. | reverse complement strand
CGCAAGCTGGCCGAACGCAGCCAGGTCGCCGCCCAGGAGATCGGCAACCTGGCCACCCACTCCGTGGGCCTGGCCGAGAAGGCCGGCTCGCTGCTCACGGCCATGGTGCCGTCCATCAACCGCACCAGCGAACTGGTGCAGGAGATCGCCGCCGCCTCCGGCGAGCAGAGCGACGGCGTGACCCAGATCACCGGCGCCATGAACCACCTCAGCAGCAGCACGCAGCAGACCGCCTCGGCCTCGCGCGAGCTGTCGGCCACCGCCGAGGAGCTCTCGGCCCAGGCCGCGCAGCTGCAGGAGCTGATGGCCTTCTTCCGCCTGGCCGAAGCACGCTCGAACGCCGTGCCCCAGGCGGTCGCCAGCGCGACGGCCCACACCGCCGCACGCTTCACCGCGCCCGCGCGCCGTGCCCTGCCCCTGCCTGCCTGAGGCCCCGCATGAACGCCAGCGTCCACGCATCGGCCGTCCAGGCCGACCTTGACACCCTCGCGCCGCAGGACGGCGTGCATTCCCTGCTGCGCATGGCGGTGGGCAGCGACGTGCTGTCGGTGCCGATAGCCGGCGTGCGCGAGATCCTGCAGGTGACGCGGCTGACGCCGCTGCCCCGCACGCCGGCCTTCGTGCGTGGCGTGATGAACCTGCGCGGCTCGGTGGTCCCGGTGATCGACCTCTCGGTGCGCCTGCACGGTCCGGCCACGCAGATCGGTCGACGCTCGTGCATCGTGGTCGTCGAGTCGCGTGGCGCGGTGTCGGAGGCCGATGCCGACGACCCCGACGCATCCGACGCCCTGGTCGTCGTCGGCCTGCTGGTCGACGCCGTCTACGAGGTCTTCGACACCACCCCCGGCGAGATCGAGCCGGTGCCGGCGCTGGGCACCAGCGTCGACGGCAGCTACCTGCAGGGCATGACGCGCACGCGCGGCGAGGTCATCGGCATCCTCGCCCTGGAACGCGTGCTGGCCCACCGCGAGCTGAGCGGCCTGATCTCGCACCACCAGCCCCATTGAATGAACCACCCCGTACGCGCTCCGCGCAACGCCAGAGCGGCAACGCCGGCGGCCAGCCCAAGCCGGTTCCGAGGCGTCCGCTCGGCCGCTGAAACAGCCTGGTCTTCAGGAACCCTGAAATGAGCACCCTTTCGAGCAAGGCCTTCGAATCCGTCACGCGGCTGTTCCACAGCGTCTCGGGCATCCGGCTGGGCGAGAACAAGCAGGCCCTGGTGGCCGGCCGCCTGCAGCGTCTGGCCGCCGAGGCCGGCGAGCCCGACCTCGACGCCTACGTCGACCGCCTGGTGCGCGGCAACGCGCCGGCCGAGGAGATGACGCGCGTCATCGACCGGCTGACCACCAACGAGACCTACTTCTTCCGCGAACCGCAGCACTACAACGACCTGGCCGCCCGGCTGGAGTCGCACCCCAAAGGCCAGGAGTTCCTGGTGTGGAGCGCCGCCAGCTCGTCGGGCGAAGAGGCCTACAGCGCGGCCATGGTGCTGTCCGACGTGCTGGGCGCATCGGCCTGGCGCGTGATCGGCACCGACCTGTCGACGGCCATGGTCGAGACCGCGCAGCGCGGCCTGTACACGCTGGAGCGCGCCCGCATGGTGCCGCCCGACTACCTCAAGCGCTTCTGCCTAAAGGGCCAGGGCCCGCACGACGGCTCGCTGCTCATCACGCGCGAACTGCGCGAGCGCGTGCGCTTCCAGACCGCCAACCTGATGCAGCAGCTGCCTTCGGAGCTGCCCAAGTTCGACGTGATCTTCCTGCGCAACGTGCTGATCTACTTCGACAACGACGCCAAGGCGCAGATCGTGCGCCGGGTGATGCAATTGCTCAAGCCGCAGGGCGTGCTGTACACCGGGCATGCCGAGTCGCTGGCGCCGCTGGGCCTGCCGCTGCGCTCGCTGGCCACGGCCATCCATGGCCTTGGCTGAACGCAAACCCCTGGCCGAGCGCATGGCGCAGGCCGCAGCCCGCACCGCCGCCGCCCGCGAAGCGCGCGGCGGCGTGCCGCCGACGCCAGTGGCTGCCGGGCTGGACTTCCGCAGCTTGCCGCCCACCACGCCGCGCATCGGCCCGACGCCGCCGGGCGGCGGCGCAGCCGCGCCCGCCGTCGCGCCGAAACCCGCTCCCAGTGCGAGCACCACGCAGCGCGTGGCGCACTCGGCGCACTGGCAGCCCGCAGCGCAGCCGGGCGAGCAGTTGATGCTGATGCCCGGGCAGATGCACTTCGGCGACAAGGCGGCCAGCCTGCGCACGCTGCTGGGCTCCTGCGTGGCGGTCACCTTGTGGCACCCGCTGCGCCGCATCGGGGGCATGTGCCACTTCCTGCTGCCGTCGCGCACGCGCCGCGCGGCCGAGGCCCTGGACGGCCGCTACGGCGACGAGGCGCTCGAAGCCATGGTCGCGGCCATCCAGCGCAGCGGCACGCGACCCGACGAATACCACGCGCACCTCTACGGCGGCGCCGACACCATGCCCGAGGGCAGCGGCCTGAAGTTCAACGTGGGTGAACGCAACATCGAACAGGGCTGGAGCCTGATCGACCGCCACGGCTTCCAGTTGCAGGGGGTGGACGTGGGCGAGGACGTGCCGCGCACCGTGACGCTGGTGCTGGCCAGTGGCGAGGTGGACATGAAACGAGGCGCAGGCCGCGCCGCCGTGCCGCTGCCCGAGACCGCCCCGGCGCCGCTCGACGAGATTCCCACCGCCACGCCGCGGCGCGTCCGCCGCCTGTTCTGACCCTTCATCGCCCGCGACGCCAACCCGCAGAACCGAGAGAGTCTCATGACCGACAAGAAGATCACCGCCGTCGTCGTCGACGATTCCGCCGTGGTGCGCAAGCACCTCTCCGACCTGCTCGTCGCCGGCGGCATCGACGTCATCGCCACGGCGGGCGACCCGCTGTTCGCGTGGCCCAAGATGGAGGCACGATGGCCCGACGTCATCGTGCTGGACGTGGAGATGCCGCGCATGGACGGCATCAGCTTCCTGCGCAAGGTGATGGCCGAACGGCCGACACCGGTGGTGATGTGCTCGACGCTCACCGCAGCCGGGGCGACGACCACCATGCAGGCGCTGGCCGAAGGCGCGGTGAGTTTCGTCACCAAGCCGAAGATGGGACTGCGCGACTTCCTGGCCGACCCTTCGAACGGCCTCGTCGCGGCCGTGCGCGCGGCGGCGCAGGCCAACGTGCGGCAGCTCGCGCCGCGGCCTCGCCCCGAGGCGGCGGCTGCCGGCGCCGCCCTGCAGCGTGCCGCCCTGACACCGGCCGCCACGGCCACGCCTGGGGCCCCTTCTGCGACGGGGGCGCTGGACGAGACCACCGACCGGCTCATCGCCATCGGCAGCTCCACCGGCGGCGTGCAGTCCATCGAGACCATCCTCACCGGCCTGCCGCGCACCACGCCGGGCATCGTCATCGTGCAGCACATGCCCGAGACCTTCACCGGCGCCTTCGCGCAGCGCCTGAACACCTTGTGCGAGATGGAGGTGCGCGAGGCGCGCGACGGCGACCGCGTCATCGACGGGCGCGTGCTCATCGCGCCCGGCGGCCGCCACATGCAGCTGCGCCGCAGCGGCGCGCAGTACCTGGTGAGCGTGCGCGACGGCCCGCTGTTCAACCGCCACAAGCCGTCGGTCGACGTGCTGTTCAAGTCGGTGGCGCATTGCGCCGGCCGCAATGCCATCGGCGTCATCCTCACCGGCATGGGCGACGACGGCGCACGCGGCCTGCTCGAGATGCGACAGGCCGGCGCCAGGACTGCCGCCCAGGACGAGGCGAGCTGTGTCGTCTTCGGCATGCCGCGCGAGGCCATCCGCCTGGGTGCCGCCGACGAGGTGCTGCCGCTGGGCGCGATGGCCGGCTGGATCCACCGCACCAGCCAGCAGGCCGTGGGCGTTTCATGAGCTGCGCGGCCCTGCGCGGCCCGGGGGTCTGGGCGGCGCGGCGGGAACTGGGCCGCGATCGCCCGGCTGCTCTGCGCACCGCGGCACGCGGCGACGCTGCAGCATCGACATGATCAGATCGCCACATCACCGATGGCCCGCACCATGAACCCCTCGGACACCCCGGACCACCCCACCCTGCTGCGGCAAGGGCTCGAACCCGGCCTGCGCCTGATGCGGCGCCTGCGCATGCCGGCCAAGCTGACGCTGGTCACGGCGGCGCTGGGCCTGCCGCTGCTGCTGCTGGTGGCCGCCCTGGTGGCGCAGCTGCTGGCCGACCATGCGCGGTCAGGGCTGCAACGCGAGGGCGTGGCCGTCAACGCCGCGCTGCTGCCGCTGGTGCTGGACGCGCAGAAGCTTCGCGGCCGAACCCACCGTGCCATGGCCGGCGAGCAGGAAGCCTTCGCCGGGCGCGATCAGGCACGCCAGTCGCTGCGCGAACAAGTGAAGGCCCTGGACGATCAACTGGACCGCACGGCCCGGTACTCGCTCGCCGAAGCCTGGCAGCCGCTGCGCGCCAGCCTGCTGGGCCTGGCCGAAGGCAAGCATCCGGACCACCCTGGCCAGGCCTACGAGGCGCACACGCGCGCCATCGAGTCGCTGCGCCAGCTGGCGCTGCTGAGCGCCGAGCGCTCGGGCCTGGTCCTGCTTTCCGACCCCCAGAGCTACTACCTGGCCGAGGTGGCCGGCGACGCCCTCCTGTCGGTGCTGGAATCGGCCGCGGCCGCCCGCACGCAAGGCACCGTACTGCTGGGGCAAGGCCAGTCCTTGCCCGCCGCGCGCGCCGAGCTGCTGGGGCAGGCCGGACAGCTGTCGCGCGGGCTGAGCAACCTCGACGGCAAGTTCGCCGCCATCCAGCGCGCCGGCGGCAGCTTGCCCGGCAGCTGGCCGGTGGCACGAGAGAAGCTGGGGCAGTTCCTGACCAGCCTGGGCACGCAGTTCACCGACGACAGGATGGCGGGCGATGCGCGTCGCTTCCATGAGCTCGGAGAGCAGGCCGGCTTGCAGCTCGCCAACCTGCACCGCGACGTGTCGGTGCGCCTGGGCGAAAGCGTGGCGGCCAGCCAGCGTGACCTGGAGCAGCGCATGGCCCTGTATGTCGGCAGCGCGCTGCTCGGCGCGCTGTCGCTGGCCTACCTGCTGGTGGCCTTCGCGCTCAGCTTCCGGCAAGGCCTGGCCGCGCTGAAGGCCGGCACGAGCGCCATCGCCGCAGGCGATCTGGCACACCGCGTGGCCGTGCCCGGCCGTGACGAGCTGGCCGACATCGGCCGCATCGTCGACGGCATGAGCGACCGCCTGTCCAACCTGGTGGCCGAGATCCGCAACAGCGCCTCGCTCGTCAACCAGACCGGCCAGCAGGTCTCCGACGGCAGCGCACGCCTGGCGCAGCGCACCGACGAACAGGCCGGCAGCCTGCGCGACTCCATCGGCACCATCGGCCAGCTCAGCGAGGCCGTGGCCCAGAACGCCCAGGCCGCGCGCCAGCTCGACTCGCTGACCGAGCGCCTGGCGCTGCAGGCCGAGGAAGGCAACACCGCGATGCAGGAGACCGTCGTGGCCATGCAGCAGATGCAGGACGCCTCCCAGCGCGTGGCCGAGGTGGTTTCGGTCATCGACGACGTGGCCTTCCAGACCAACATGCTGTCGCTCAATGCGGCCATCGAAGCGGCTCGCGCCGGTGAGGCGGGCAAAGGCTTCGCGGTGGTGGCCGGCGAAGTGCGCCAGCTGGCGCAGCGCTGTGCCGAATCGGCCGAGGAGATCCGTTCGCTGATCCTGGAGGCCGGCGACCAGGTGCAGGTCTCGGCCGGCAAGATCCAGCACGTGAGCCAGGCCCTGACCACCATCGTCGACGGCGTGCGCGAAGTGTCCGTGCAGCTGCGCGGCATCTCCGCTTCCAGCACCGAGCAGAGCGCCGGACTGGAGGACGTGACGCAGCGCGTGGGCAATCTCGACGAGATCACGCGCGAGAACGCGGCCCTGGTGGAAGACTCCAGCAGCGCGTCGCACGCGCTGGTCACGCGCGCCTCGGCACTGCGCGAGGCGGTGGCCACGATGCGGCTGCGCAAGGGATCGGCCGACGAGGCGCTGTCCCTGGTGCAGCGAGCCGTGGCGCACATCGCCGCGGTGGGCCGCCCGCAGGCCATCGAGGACTTCCACAAGCCCGAGCTGGGCTTCGTCGACCGCGATCTCTACGTCTTCATGGTCAACCGCAACGGCATCTTCTCGGCCTACGGCGCGCGCCAGGAGGTGGTGGGACAGCACGTCGGCACCGTGCCCGGCCTGGACCAGAGCTTCACCGAGAAGATCTGGTCCGCCGCGGACGCCGGGGGTGCCTGGGTGCAGTACGAAGTGGCCAACCCGATGACCGGCGTGGTCACGCCCAAGGAGAGCTACGTGGTCGATCTGGGCGACGGCGACGCACTGGGCTGCGGCATCTACCGCAGCGACATCAGCACGGCGGCCGCCGGCAAGCCGCGCGCCGCCGCCTGGTCGGCCAAGGACGAGCAGCCCAGCGCGCAGCTCACGGCCTGAAGGACTGGCGGCGCGGCAGCAGCGCCGCTCCCGCGGGCACCAGGCCGCTGATTCCTGGCCGCTCGACCCACGCCGCCCGGACGGCATCGCGCGCTACCCCGACCCCCGGCGTCTTCGCCCCGACCGCCGCCATCGTGGAGCTGGCGTCCAGCACACGCACGTCGCGCAGCTGCAGCGCGCCGGCCACGGCAGCACCCACCGCGGCCAGGACCAGGCCGCCGATCCACCACTTCCTCTTCATGCCGCACCCCTTTCCGACGTCGCCCGATGTACGGCGGCGGCGGCGGCGGCAGTGTAGGCAGCACCCGAAGGCGGATGCGAGGGTCCTGCGACGAAGCGCGCCTCGGCGCGACGGGCCACGCAGGCCCCGGGGTCAGGCGCGACGGTCCGCGGCCTGATCAGGCGTGCGCCCAGCGCGCGAAGACCGCGGCCGGCATGGGCGCACCGAGCAGCGCACCCTGCCCCTGCTGGCAGCCCAGTTCCAGCATCAGGTCGCGCTGTTCGGGCGTCTCGATGCCGCCGGCCACGACGGTGAGCTCCAGGGTGGCCGCCAGGCTGGTGATGGCGGTGACCAGCAGGCGATGGTTCTCCACCGTGGCGGCTTGCGACACGAAGCTGCGGTGGATGGTGACCGCGTCCAGCGGCAGTTCGCGCAGCGAGGACAGCGTGCCGTAGCCGACGCCGAAGTCGTCCAGCGCCAGCGCCACGCCCAGCGACTTCAGCAGCGGCAGGCTCTGCAGCACCGGCCCGCCGGCCACGCCGGCGGGGATCACGCCTTCGCCCAGCTCGAGCATCAGTTCGCCCGGCGCCAGGCCGCAGGCGTCCATCAAAGCCGGCAGTTCCTGCACCAGGCCGGGTTGGTCGAGCGCGCCGCGCAGCAGGGGCACGGCCAGGCGACGAGGCGCCATGCCGTTGAGGCTCCTTCGCCAGGCAGAGAAGGCCGCGGCCGCTTCCCTGACGGTGTAGAGCGCCAGTTCATTGGCCAGGCCCGCCTCGTTGACGGCATCGGCGAACTGTTCGGGCAGCAAGGTGCCGCGCACCGGGTGCAGCCAGCGCAGGGTGGCCTTCACGCCTTCCAGGCTGCCGGTGGCCAGGCCGACCACCGGCTGGTAGGCGACGCTGAACTCGTGCTGGTCGATGGCGCGGCGCAGCTGGTCGGCGACGGCCATCTCCTGGGTCATGCGGTCTCGCATGCTGGCGTCGAACAGCACCAGGCGTGCGCCGTGGCGACGGGCTTCGTGCACGGCGGTGTCGGCGTCGCGCAGCACCTCGGCCGCCGACTCGACGGCCCTGGGGATCCACTCGCCCACACTCGCCACACCCAGGTGGATCTCGGCCTGCAGGGGATGGTCGAGCACGTTGTACGGCTCGGCGACTTCGGCGGCCAGGCGGCTGGCCACGGCCACCAGATGTTCCTCGTCGCGCACACCCTCCAGCACCACGACGTAGCCCTGGGCACCGTCGTCGGCTTCGTCCAGCTGCGCCACGGCGTCTCCCGGGCGCAGCGTCTCCAGCAGCCGGCGCGATATCTCGGCCCGCAGGCCGCGCTCGGCCCCGGGCGGTGCCGATCGCAGGGCCGGGAAGGCGTCGAACTGCAGACGAAGCACGGCGAAGCCGTAGCCCCGATGGCGCGCCGCATGCTCCATCGCACGGCGCACGCGCTCCTCGACCGCCGCCCGGCGCGCCAGTGCCAGCGCTGGCTCACCGGCCGCCGGTTGCAGCGCCAGCGAGCGCAGCTCGGCCGCATCGCCAGCGCCGGCCCGGGCCGCGGAGGCCGCGGCGGCTTCGTCGCCTGCCGGCTCGATGACCGGGCCGCGCGGCCAGAGCGGGCGATCGGGCAAGCGCCAGCCCAGAAGCAGCAGGCCCAGGCCGCCCAGCACCCACAACACCACCGGCTGCGCCGGCGAGATCAGGCCGCTGCGCGCGCCGGCCTCGTGTTCGAGCTGGCCCAGCAGCGCCTGCGCCGCGGCAGCCGCCGCCAGGCTGTCGCGCAGGGCCCGCGCCTGCATGTCCGCGTCCGCCGCGCCGCTGGCCATGGCGTCGACGGCGGCCAACAAGCGCAGGTGGGCCTGGCGCCAGGCCTCGCGCGGGGCGCGGCCGGACGCCGGAGCGCCGTCGTCGAGGCTGCCCTGGCGCTGCCATGCCGCCTTCAGCGCCAGCTGACCCTGTTGCGCCACGGTCAGGACCTCGCGCCACTCGCGCTGGCGCGGGTGGGTGACGTCGGTCTCCGCCGGGGCCGCGGCCAGCCGAGCGGCGCGCTCGGCCATGGCCCACTGCTGTCCGAGCAGCGTGGCGATCAGCAGGTCGTTGGCACGGGTCTGCTCATCCTGGCCGTCGATCCACGCGGCGCGGCCGGCCATGCCCACCAGCACCGCAAACAAGGCGATCACGGCCCAACGCCAGCGCCCCGGCGTCCACCAGGAGGGGCCGGGCGCCTCGCGCGGGGGCGCGGAGATCAGCTTCAGGTCGTGTGCGTTCATGGGCCCGTGCCGGGTCGGCAGGGCGCCACGGCGGCGCCTCGGGATCGACCCTCTCAGGGCATATCGGCAGTACCGGCCCTTTCATTGAGCGGGCTGCTGCCCGCTGGCGTGCAGACTCGCATGCCGCGACGCCGCCCGCGCGGCGGCCCAGCCCAGCACGGCGGCCACCGAGCCGGCCCAGAACACGGCCTCGAAACCCAGCCGGCTGCTCAGCCAGCCGCCGCCCAGGCCGCCGATGACGCCCGAGGCGCCGTAGCCCAGCACCGTGTAGAGCGCCTGCCCGCGGCCGCGCAGCTTGCCGGGGAAGTGGCGGTTGATGAGCACGATGCAGGCGGCGTGGTGGCCGGCGAAGGTCACCGCGTGAAGAATCTGCGCCGCCACCAGCGCCAGCGGCCAGGCGGCCAGCGAGGCCGTCATCGAAAAGCGCAGCACCGACAGCGCCGCCGCCCATTGCAGCCAGCGCAGCGGGTCCATGCGGCCGAAGATGCGGCCCTGGGCCCAGAAGAAGAGGATCTCGACCAGCACCGACACCGCCCACAGCAGTCCCACCGCCACCTTGCTGTAGCCCAGGCTGTCCAGGTACAGCGAGAAGAACACGTACAGGCCGGTGTGCGCCAGCACGGTGAAGAAGACCGAGGCGAAGAACCACGCCACCTCGGGGCGCCGCAGCACGCTCAGCACCGGCGGCGCGACCTCGTGGGTGACGGCCTCGGCCTGGCCGTGGGGCAGGCGCAGGGCCGCGCCGAGCAGCAGCGCGTAGATGAGCACCACCAGTGTCGGGAACCAGCCGATGCCCGCGCCCTGCAGCGCGGCGCCGCACAGCACCACCGCGGCGATGAAGCCGACCGAGCCCCACATGCGCACACGGCCGTACTTCGCGGTGTCCATGCCGTCGGCGGTCTTCAGGTGCTGCGCCAGCATGGCCTCGGACAGCGGCACCACGCCGCCGTTGGCCATGAAGATGACCACGGTGAACAGCGCCACGGCCGCGTAGTCGCGCACGCCCAGCAGGCCGGCGGCGCCGGCCAGCGAGATCATCGCGGCGAGCCGCACCAGGCGCACGCGGCTGACCCCATGGTCGCCGAGCCAGCCCCAGCCGTAGGGTGCGATGACACGCGTCCAGGCCTGCATCGACGCGATGGCGCCGATGGCCAGCGTCGAGAAGCCGAGCTCCTTGAACCACAGCGGCGCATAGGGGTTGAAGACCCCGATGCTGGCAAAGTAGAAGAACCAGACCGTCCCGAACGCGAAGAACGGGGCGGGCGGTGTCATGCGGTACTTCGACCGCCTTCGGCGGCACGTTGCGCGGCCAGCGCCGGCACCGGCAGCTGCACGTCGCCGCACTGCGCGCGGTGCCGCAGCGCGTGGTCCATCACCACCAGCGCCAGCATGGCCTCGGCGATCGGCGTGGCGCGGATGCCCACGCAGGGGTCGTGCCGACCGAAGGTCTCGACGGTGGTGGGCTGCAGTGCACGGTCGACCGAGGCCTTGGGGCTGCGGATCGAGCTGGTGGGCTTGATGGCGATGTTCACCACCAGGTCCTGCCCGGTGCTGATGCCGCCGAGCACGCCGCCGGCATGGTTGCTGGCGAAGCCCTCGGGCGTGAGTTCGTCGCCGTGGTGGCTGCCGCGCTGCGCCACGACGCCGAAGCCGTCGCCGATCTCCACGCCCTTGACGGCGTTGATGCCCATCATGGCGTGGGCGATGTCGGCGTCGAGCTTGTCGAACAGCGGCTCGCCCAGGCCCACCGGCATGCCGCGCGCCACCACCGTGATGCGCGCGCCGCAGGAGTCGCCGGCCTTGCGCAGCGCGTCCATGTGCGCTTCGAGACGTTCGATGAGGGCGGCGTCGCCGCTGGCGGCGAAGAACGGATTGCCCGGGATGTGGGCTTCGTTCTCGAAGGGAATGGGAATCTCGCCCAGCGCGCTCATCCAGCCCACGAAGCGCGTGCCGTGCTGCGCCTGCAGCCACTTCCTGGCCACCGCACCGGCGGCCACCATGGGCGCCGTCAGGCGCGCCGAGGACCGCCCGCCGCCGCGCGGATCGCGCAGCCCGTACTTGCGCCAGTAGGTGTAGTCGGCGTGCCCCGGCCGGAAAGTGTCGAGGATGTTGCCGTAGTCCTTGCTGCGCTGGTCGGTGTTGCGGATCAGCAGGCAGATCGGTGTGCCGGTCGTCAGCCCTTCGTAGACGCCGGACAGGATCTCCACCGCGTCGGGTTCGTTGCGCTGCGTCACGTGCCGGCTGGTGCCGGGCCGCCGCCGGTCGAGGTCGGGCTGGATGTCAGCCTCGCTCAGCACCATGCCAGGCGGACAGCCGTCGATCACGCAGCCGATGGCCGGCCCGTGGCTCTCGCCGAAGTTGGTGACGCGAAAGAGCTCGCCGAAGGTGGAACCGGACATCCGGCGATTGTAGGCAGCAGATCGGCGCCCGAAGACCGAGCGACCGAGCGCACCAGCGCGAGACTTCAAGCAAACGCCGCGGATCCGGCTCGGCCGGGCCGCTGGGGTTGCCCCCCTGGGGGGGAGCGGCGAAGCCGCTACGGGGGGGGGTCCTTTTCCGCTGGCCAGTCGCGTATGTACGCCTTCAGCATGCGGTTCTCGAAGTCCTGGCTGTCGACCACGGCCTTGGCCACGTCGTAGAACGAGATCACGCCCATCAGCGTGCGTCGCTCCAGCACCGGCATGTAGCGCGCGTGGCGCATCAGCATCATGCGGCGCACCTCGTCCATGTCGGTCTCGGGCGTGCAGGTCAGCGGCGCATCGTCCATCACCGTGCGAACGATGGTGGTGCCGACGCTGCCGCCGTTCTTCACCACCGCCTGGATCACTTCGCGGAAGGTGAGCATGCCCACCAGGTCGCCGTGTTCCATGACCACCAGCGAGCCGATGTCCATGTCGGCCATCAGCGTCAGTGCCTCGGCCAGCGGGCGGTCGGGGCCGGTGGTGTAGAGCGTGGTGCCCTTGACACGCAGGATGTCGCTGACTTTCATGGGGTTGGCCCTGGCTGCTGCTCGGTACGCCGGCGTGCCGGCACCGGGTCAATATAGCCCACAATGACCGCCACTCGACTGACAGGAGGCGGGCATATGGCCGGCTCATCCGACCCTGGTTTCGACACCCTGGCGCTGCACGCCGGCGCCGCGCCCGACCCCGCCACCGGCGCGCGCGCGGTGCCCATCCACCTGAGCACGAGCTTCGTCTTCGAGAGCAGCGAGCACGCCGCGAGCCTGTTCAACATGGAACGCTCGGGCCACGTCTACAGCCGCATCAGCAACCCGACCAACGCGGTGTTCGAGGAACGCGTGGCAGCGCTGGAAGGCGGCAGCGGCGCCATCGCCACGGCCAGCGGCCAGGCCGCGCTGCACCTGGCCATCGCCACGCTGGCCGGTGCCGGGTCGCACATCGTGGCCAGCTCGGCCCTGTACGGCGGCAGCCACAACCTGCTGCACTACACCTTGAGCCGCTTCGGCATCGCCACCACCTTCGTCAAGCCCGGCGACATCGACGGCTGGCGCGCCGCGATCCGGCCCGAGACGAAGCTGCTGTTCGGCGAGACGCTGGGCAACCCGGGTCTGGACGTGCTGGACATCCCCACGGTGAACGCCATCGCGCATGAGGCCGGCGTGCCGCTGCTGGTCGACTCGACCTTCACCACGCCCTGGCTGATGAAGCCCTTCGAACACGGCGCCGACCTGCTGTTCCATTCGGCCACCAAGTTCCTCAGCGGCCACGGCACGGTGATCGGCGGCGTGCTGGTGGACAGCGGGCGCTTCGACTGGGCGGCCTCCGGCCGGTTTCCGGAACTGAGCGAGCCTTATGCCGGTTTCCACGGCATGGTGTTCAGCGAAGAGAGCACCGTCGGCGCCTTCCTGCTGCGTGCGCGCCGCGAGGGCTTGCGGGACTTCGGCGCCTGCATGAGCCCGCACACCGCCTGGCTGATCCTGCAGGGCATCGAGACCCTGCCGCTGCGCATGGCGCGGCACGTCGAGAACACGCGCAAGCTGGTGGCCTTCCTCGCCGCGCACCCGATGGTCGCGCGCGTGGGCTACCCCGAACTGGAAGACCACCCCAGCCACGCGCTGGCGAAGAAGCTGCTGCCGCGCGGCTGCGGCTCGGTGTTCAGCTTCGACATGAAGGGCAGCCGCCAGCAGGGCGTGGCCTTCATCGAGTCGCTGAAGATCTTCTCGCACCTGGCCAACGTGGGCGACTGCCGTTCGCTGGTCATCCACCCGGCCAGCACCACGCACTTCCGCATGGACGACGCGGCCTTGGCCAGCGCCGGCATCACGCCGGGCACCATCCGCCTGAGCATCGGCCTGGAAGACGCCGACGACCTCATCGACGACCTCAAGCGTGCGCTCAAGGTGGCGGAGAAGGCAGCATGAAGCTCAGCGTGCAAGGCCGCACGGCTTATGCCTACAACGGCGGCAAGACCTTCGACCCGTCGCTGCCCTGCGTCGTCTTCGTGCACGGCGCCCTGCACGACCACAGCTGCTGGACGCTGCTGGCGCGCTGGGCCGCGCACCACGGCCACGGCGTGCTGGCGGTCGACCTGCCCGGCCACAGCGGCAGCGACGGCCCGCCGCTGCCCGATGTCGAGGCGCTGGCCGGCTGGCTGCTGGCCGTGCTCGACGCCGCC
>JALHMT010000117.1 GCA_022843905.1 Rubrivivax sp. | reverse complement strand
CCCGCGTCAGCAGCGCAGCCGCCACGGCGGCGATGTCGCGCGCGTCGATGAAGCTGCCCCGGGCCTGGCCGAGCGGCAGCAGGATCTTGCCGTGCTGCAGGATGCCGCCGAGCCAGAAGCTGTTGAAGTTCTGCATGAACCAGTTGGGGCGGATCACGTTGAAGGGCAGCCCCGAACGCTCCAGCTGCAGTTCGGCCTTGCGCAGCGGCGCGTGGTCGTCGGCGTTGGCGCCCATCGCCGACATCAGCACCACCTTCTGCAGGCCGCGCTCGCGGGCGGCCTCGATCAGGGGCGCCAGAAGCCGGTCCTGATTCGTGTGGCCGGGGGGCGCGAGCAGGAAGGCCTTGTGGGCACCGTCGAAGGCCTGGGCGATGCCGCGGCCGCTGAGCAGATCGAGCTGCACCTGCCCGGGCTCGCGGGCCTCGCGGCTGGTGGCGCGACGGACATCGTGGCCGGCTTCGGCCAGCAGGCGGGACAGTTCGGCACCGACGGTGCCGCTCGAACCGACGACCAGGATGGTGGACATGGCAGGTCTTTCCAATGAGTTGCGATGAAGGCATTCTGAAAGCCATAATCCGAACCGTGAATGGCTTATCGTCCGCTTTTCATGTCCTGCCGTACGCTCTGACGTACGCGCTGCCGGACTCTTCTGGAAGACCTGCATGGACCTTCTGAGCGATCTTCTGCAACAGGCCGGCGTGAAGCGCCGCCTGCTCGACCTGCACCGGCTGGACGCCGCCCGCTCGCTGCGCTTCCCCTGCGACCGCAGCATCGGGCTGCACGTGGTCGCGCAGGGCCGGGTCTACCTGCACAGCCCGGCGCTCGACGCCCCGCTGGCGCTGTCTGCCGGCGACGTCGCCGTCATGGCGCGCGGCCATGTGCACGTGCTGAGCCTGGAGCCCACGCTGCGCAAGTCCACGGTCAGGAGCATCGAGCCCTGGCCCGCGCAGGCCGCCGAGGCGCCGCCGCTGGCCGAAGGCGGCAGCGCCGTCATCAGCGGCGCCTACCAGTTGTGGAACCCGCCGCTGCACCCCTTTTTCGGCGAGTTGCCGGCCTGGTTCGTGCTGCGCGGCGACGAGCTGCCGCGCCTGGGTCCGCTGGCCCTGACCCTGGCGCTGCTGCAGGCCGAGGTGACGCGCCGCGACATGGGCGCGGACACCATCGTGCATGCGCTGCTCGACGTGATCTTCACCTACCTGCTGCGCGAGATGGTGGCACGCGCCGACCAGCACCATGCCGGCTGGCGCCAGGCCGTCGGCGACCCGCTGGTGCGCCGCGCCATCGCCTTGATGCACGCCGACTTCGCCCGCGCGTGGACGCTGGAAGCCCTGGCCGCCGGTGCCGGCCTGTCGCGCACCGCGCTGGCCGAACGATTCCGCCAGGCTATGGGCGACACGCCGATGAACTACCTGCGCATGGTGCGCATGCAACGCGCGCTGCGGCTGCTGAGCGAGACGCCGCTGAACCTGGAGCAGGTGGCCCTCGAGGTCGGCTACCAGGACGCCTTCAGCTTCTCGAAGGTGTTCAAGCGCGTGATGGGCGAGTCGCCGCGCGACTTCCGTCGGCGCGACGACGAGGAGAAGCGCTCCCCCTGGCGATTCCAGGCCGGCTGAGGCCTCTCACACTCTCAGGCGGCGGCCGCCTGCTTGTCCAGCGCCGCCTTGTAGACCGAATTCTTCGGCACCGCCATCACGCGCTTCACGATGGGGGCGAAGGTCTCCAGCGGGTAGATCTCGGCGCGCGCATCGAAGGCCAGGTTGTCGTAGCGGTCGATGAACTCCTGCGTGCGCGCGGCGTGTTCGTGGTCCTTGAAGCGGTCACGCAGGTTTCGGTCCATGCCGACATGGTGGAAGAAGTTGTAGCCCTGGAAGATGCCGTGGTGCACGATCATCCAGTGGTTGGCCTCGCTGATGAAGGGCTTGAGGATGGCCGCCGCCACGTCGGGGTGGTTGTAGCTGCCCAGCGTGTCGCCGACGTCGTGCAGCAGTGCGCAGGTCACGTACTCGTCGTCGCGCCCGTCCTTCAGCGCCAGCGTGGCGGTGAGCAGGCAGTGGTCGAGGCGGTCGATCGGGAAGCCGCCGTCGTCGCCCTTCAGCAGCGACAGGTGCTCGAGCACACGATCGGGCAGCGTGCGCGCGAGCTTCATCGCCTCGGGCACGATCAGCGCCCAGTCGGCGGCCGTGCTCTGGTCCATGCGGGTGAAGGTGGCGCGATCGCTCATGGCGGCTCCGGCGTGGTTGGGCCGGCCAGTCTAGCGCCCGCGCGGCGGCCCGGGTCCACCGGCGCCTGCCGCCGCCGCGTCCGCCCCTCAGCGCGGCGCCACCAGCGGCCAGCCGCGGCGCGCCCACTCCGACATGCCGCCGTCCACATATCGCACGTGGCCGTAGCCGCGTTCGCGCAGCGCCTTCAGCGTGGCCCGGGAACGGTTCTGCGTGTTGCAGATCAGCAGCACCGGCTTGCCCGGGTCGAGCGGGATCTCAGCGATGCGCGAGGCGAGCTGCCGCATGGGCAGCAGCCGCGCGCCCGCAGCCACCCCGGTGGCATGCTCGGCCGGTTCGCGGATGTCGATCACCACCGCGCTGTCGGTTTCCAGGGCCTGCCGCGCGGTTTCCAGAGTGGCCCTGTCGGCCGATGAAGCCGCGTCGCCGCAGGCGGTCAGCCCCAGCAGGCCGGCAGCCAGCCAGGCCAGCGCCGCTCGGCGTGACGGGGCAAGACGAGCCCCGAGCGGGCGGTACGACAGCAGCTTGGACATGGGATCGAGGGCGTGGATGCGCCTGGAGCAGGCCCGACGAGTATTCCATAAGTCTGTACTTATGTTCTGCAACCGGTCGCGGCGCCTTGCGCTTGCGGCCCGGGCGCAAGCCGCCGCAAGCCGCCGCAAGCCGCTCGGCGCGAGGCGATCAGCGCGCGCGGGTTCCCGAAGAAGACACCGGCGGCGGCGCGGGCGCCGGTTGCCAGCCTTCGACGCCCATCTGCCACAGCAGGAAGGCGTAGAGGTCGGCCATCTCGCGCTGGCGCTGCGCGCGCGTATGACCCACCCCGTGACCGGCGTCGTAGTCCAGGCGCAGCAGCACCGGTCGCCCGTCGGGCACGCCCTGGCTCACGGCCGCCAGCCGTGCCGCCGTCTTGGCGCTGTGCCACACGGCCACGCGCGGGTCGTTCATGCCGTGCATCAGCATCGCCGCCGGGTAGCGCACGCCGTCCTTCACGTGGTGGTAGGTGCTCATGGCCAGCAGGGCGCGGAAGCCCGGCTCGGTCTTGTGCGAACCGAACTCGGGCACGTTGGGCGGGCCGTTGGGTTCGAGCTCGGCCCGCACCATGTCCAGCACGCCCACGCGAGGCACCACGGCGGCGAAGAGCTCGGGGCGCTCGGTGGCGGCACGCCCGCTGGCGATGCCGCCGGCGCTGCCACCTTCGATGGCCAGCGTGGCGGGGCTGGCCCAGCCCCTGGCGATCAGCGCCTCGGCGCAGGCGATCATGTCGCGCCAGGTGTTGGGCTTGGTGGCCTGCTTGCCGGCTTCGTACCAGGCCTGGCCGAAGATGCCGCTGCCGCGCGGGTTGGCCACCGCGATGACGCCGCCGCGTTCCAGCCAGGCCAGGCGGTGCGCGTCGAAGCGCGGCTCCCAGGTGAAGCCATAGGCACCGTAGCCCTGCAGCAGCGTCGGGTTGCGGCCGTCCAGCGACAGGCCCTTGCGGTGCACCACGGACAGCGGCACTTCGACGCCGTCGTGGCTGGGCACCAGCAGCTCGGTGGTCTCGAGATCGCGCGCGCCGTCGAAGCGCCCGGCCGGTTGCAGCCCGGTGTTGCTCACCCGGCCGTCGGCCGCCACGGCGTAGAGCTGCGGTGCCTGCGTCCAGCCTTCCAGCGCCAGCAGCACACCGTCCAGCCGCGGGTGCGCGGCCCACACGCCGCCGCGCTGGCGCAGGCTGAAGCTGCCCTGCACCGGCAGCGACACCGCCTCGGGCACGGCGCCGTCGCCGTGCGCCAGGCGCCAGAGCTGCTTGGCATTGCCCTCGCGCGCCTCGAAGTAGAGCGCGTCGCGCGCGGCCACCATCAGGCCCAGCACGCGCTGCGAGGCCGGCACCACTTCGCGCGCGGTGGCGGCACTGAAGCTCTCGATGGGCGCGGCCAGGATGCGGTAGCGCGGCGCATCGCGGTGCGTGGTGGCGTACAGCGTGCCATTGGCATAGGCGAAGTCGATGATGCCGTCGTCGGCATCGATGCGCTGCTGCCAGGCCGGCTCGCCCCTGGCGACACTGTCGGCGGGGGCGACCACCACACGCGTCTCGCGGCGCACGCCGTCTTCGATGAAGCCGATCAGCCAGCGGCCGTCGTCGCTGAACAGCACGCTGGGAATCTCGCGCGGCTGCAGGCTCACCGAGCCCGTGCGCGGCCCGAGGATCTCGCGCGCGCGCGCCATGCCGCCGGCCAGCGGCACCCACCACACGGCGCTGCCTTCGTAGCGCGTGCGTGGGTCACCGCCTTCGCGCAGCCGGTTGAAGGCGAAGTGGCGCGAGTCGGGCGCCCAGCGCACCACGCCGAAGTCGGCACGCGCGATGGGACCCATCACCGCCTTGCCGCTGGCGGTCTCGATGACGTGCAGCACCGCCGCCTCGCTGCCGCGCTCGCTCAGGCCGTAGGCCAGGTGGCGTCCGTCGGGCGAGGCCGAGAAGAAGTTCACCGCCACCGGCACGCCGCCGCGCGCGGCCGACAGCGCCTGGGTGTCGACCAGCATCTGTTCCTCGCCCTGCAGCCCACGCCGCATCACGATCTGGAACTGGTTGTCGCCCTCGGCCCGGCGTTCGTAGACATACAGATCGCCGGGCAGCCGGGCGATGCGCCCGATGCGCAGCGGCGTGTCGGCGTCCAGTTCGGCCAGGCGCGCCAGCAGGGCGCTGCGACCGGGAATCTGCTCCAGCGTGAGCTCGGCGTGGCGCGCAGCGGCGCGCATCCATTGCTGGGTCTGGGCCGAACCCTGGTTTTCGAGCCAGCGGTAGGGGTCGCTCAGCGTGGTGCCGAAGTAGGTGTCGGCGACCTCGCGCGCGGGCGTGCGGGGGAACGCCGGCAGGGGCAGGACGCCGGCCGGGTTGCCGGCAGCAGCAGGAGCGGGCGGGGCAGCCGGTGACAGGGCCGGCGCCGAACCTTGTGCATGCGCCATCGCGGCGACGCAGGCCGACAGCACCACGGCGCCGATGATCTTCCACGTCAACTCGAAACTCCTCCCTGTGCGGCCGAAGAGCCTAGCATCGCCCTCGACATCGGTCGACATGGCAAACGCCGTGTCCCGCCTGGCCCGGGAGTGCTGAGCGATGGCGTGGATCAAGTGGTGGCTGATCGCCCTGGGCGCCCTGCTGCTGGGCGCCGTGCTGCTGGCGGCCTGGGGAGCGGCACGCTGGGCCGAGGCCACGCGGCTGCTCGAAGCGCAGCTCGAAGCCGCCCGCCAGGCGCCCGCTCCGGCGCGCTACGACCCGCAGGAGCTCGAAGGCCTGCCGCTGCCGGTGCAGCGCTACTTCCGCCGCGTGCTCACCCCGGGGCAGCCGATGGTGGCCGCCGTCACGCTGGCGCACCGCGGCAGCTTCAACATGGGCGAGACCGCCGACCAATGGAAGCCCTTCCGGTCCACCCAGCGCGTGATGACGCAACGCCCGGGTTTCGTGTGGGACGGCCGCATCACCATGCTGCCCGGGCTCAACGTGCACGTGCACGACGCCTACGTCGCCGGCACCGGCATCCTGCGGCCGGCCATCCTGGGGCTGTTCACGCTGATGGAGTTGCGCGACACCACCGAGGTGGCCGAAGGCGAGCTGATGCGCTTCTTCGCCGAGGCCGCCTGGTACCCCACCGCCCTGCTGCCCAGCCAGGGCGTGCGCTGGCAGCCGGTGGACGGGCGCAGCGCCCGGGCCACCTTCGGCGACGGCCCGCTGTCGATCACGCTGAGCTTCGGCTTTGCCGACGACGACACCATGGCGTGGGTGCGTGCCGAGGCGCGCGGCCGCACGGTGGCCGGCCGCAGCGTACCCACGCCCTGGGAAGGCCGCTGGCAGGACGCGCAGCTGCAGGACGGCATGCGCGTGCCGATGTCGGGCGAGGTGGCCTGGCTGCTGCCCGAGGGCCGCAAGGCCTACTGGCGCGGCACGGTCACCTCGCTGCGCTACGAATTCGCCGAGTGAAGAGGCCAGGCGGGCCTCAGCCCCGGGCCCCTCGGCGGCGCGTCGTGGCGCCCAGCGCCAGGCCGCCTGCCAGCAGCAGCGCCAGGCCGGTCGGCTCCGGCACGACGGCGACCTGCGGGTCGCCGCGCCACAACCAGACGGACTCCATGGTTGCTTCCGCCGATGCAAAGCCGCTGTAACGGAAGTCCACCTTGGCTGGTTCTCCCCGGCCGGCGTCGGCCAGCTGGATGCCGACCGTGAAGGCCTCCTGCGCCGCGAAGGGCGAGCCCGTTTCGATGTCGGACACCAGGCCGCGGGCATAGTCATGGGTGCTGCTCACCGCCTTGCACTGGCCGGCGGTGAAGCAGATCAGGTCGCGCAGGACCCCGGCCGCTGCGACCGCGGCGGGGTCGGCGTCGTCGTTCACCAGGCCGTTGGGCGCGCCCAGCGAGGTCGTGAGGAAGTTGCGGGTGGCGATCTTCCAGCCTTCGAACTCGCCGCCCGCGCCGAGCTGGCCGGCGACGTAGGTGTAGGTCTTGCCGAAGCTGAAGTCCAGGCGCAACCACTCCAGCCCGCTGGCGGTGTCCTGCACGACGGCGTCGGTGCCGAACACCGAATCGTTCACGAGCACGAGGGCGGCATGCGCCGTCGGCGCGAGGGTCCAGGCGCCCAGCGCCAGGCTGGCGGCGACGAGGTGGCGAGACAGTGCAGAGGGGGACATCGGAATTCTCCAGTCGGGGGTCGGTGAAAAGGCACGACGCCATGCTGGTGGGGCACCCGCCGGCGCGCTTGCGAACAAGCTGCAGGAGTTCTCAAACTTCCATCAAGTCGCGGCCGAATCGAGCCCAACCCCCATGAACCCGGGGGGATCTCGCTGACTACACTCGCCGCCCCATGGGCTATCGCATCGGCGAGTTCGAGCTGGACACCCGACGGGAGCTGCTGCTGGGCCCTTCGGGTCCCGTGCCGCTGCGCCGGCTGCTGTACCACCTGCTGCTTCTGCTGGCCCGCCGCGCCCCTGCGGTGGTGGGACACGACGAACTGCTGGACGCCTTGTGGGGGCCGCAGGCGCTGTCGCCCGGCGTGGTGCCGCAGACGGTCAGCGAACTGCGACGTGCGCTGGGCGACGACCCCCGCCGGCCGCGCCTGATCGCCACGCGCCATCGGCGCGGCTACGCCCTCATCGCGCCGGTGAAGCCGACCGACGACGCCCCCGAACCCGCCGGTCCCGCGAGAGGCCGGGGCAGGCCGCCCGTGCGTCTGCTGCCCATCAAGCTGCCGCCCGCCTGGCCCGCGATGCTGGACGCCGTGGCGGCCAGTGGCGCCGGCTGGGCGGTGCGCTGGCCGGCCGAGCCGCGGCCGGAGGGCGAAGCGGCCTGGACGCTGGAGGTAGCGGGGCGGCGATGGCGGCTGGCGCCGTCCGACGACACCCCGGTGGCTGCCGGGACGCTCAGGCAAGCCACGCTGCTCGGCCAGCTCGGCGAATTGCTGGCCGCCTGGGGAGAACGCAGCGGGCACGGCCCGATGGGCTGGCCCGAAGGCTGGGCCGCATGGGCGGAACCGCCGGCCGATGCCATGGACCCGGCCGCCCTCTGCCGTGCCTGTGCGGCCGCGGCGAAGGGCGACCACGGGCTGGCACTTCAGCACTTCGGCCGCCTGGCCGAGGCCGGCAGCGGCACGCTGCTGCAGGGCTGGCCGCGCTACTGGCTGGCACTGTCCATGGCGGGCGCAGGCCGACGCATGTCGGCGCGGGAACAGGCGGCCGGGCTGGAAGCTTCGGCCGACCCGGTGCTGTCCTTGCGCGCCGAAGCCCTGCAGGCCGGCCTGGGCGGACGACGTGACGAAGCCTTGTCGGCGCTGCGTGCAGCCGCCTCGCTGGCGCCGGAGGACCTGCTGCTGGGTGCGGCGGTGCTGGACGCCCAGCTGGAACAGGGCCAATGGGTGGCCGCCGCGACGCGGCTCTCGCGCTTGCGGCCCCGCATGGCCGTGGCCGCCCTGGACTGGCGCGAAACGGCCCTGACCGCGGCAACGCGGCCGGAACAGGCGCTGGCGACCTGGGCCGCTGCAGAGCAGGCAGCGGCCGGACCGGCGTCTGCCGACGGCGCAGACTCGCTCGACGCCGCCAGCCGTCGCCTCGAGCGGCTGCAGGTGCAGCGCATCCGGTGGCATCTGGAACGGGGGGAAGTGGCCGCGGCCTCTGCGGCGCTGGCCGGTGCCAGCGGTCCGGGCGGCGGCGAACGCGACGCGCTGGCAGCGCGCTGCCTGCTGGAGCAGGGGCAGGCGGTGCCGGCGAAGGACCGCTTCGAGACCGCCGCGCGACGCCTGCAGGAGGCCGGCTGGACGGGTCCGGCCCGGCGCGCGCGCACCGGCGCCCTGGAGGCCCAGCTGCGCACCGGCGACGCGCAGGGGGCGCTGGCCGGCGTCGAGGCCCTGGCCACCGAGTCGGCAGCCGACGAGGACCCGCCGCTGGACATCGAGCTGCTGATCCTCGCAGGGCGTTGCCACGCCGCCCTGCACCATCCCGACGACGCCGAGCGTCGTCTGGAGCAAGCGGTGACGGAAGCCCGGCGCCACGGCCTGCTGCGCCTGGCCGCCAGCGCGCGTCATCACCTGGGCAGTGCGCTGGCGCTGCAGCGCCGCCAGCCCGAGCGCGCCGAAGCCTTCTTCCGGCGGGCCGCCGAGGACTTCCGCGATGCTGCCGACGCCCTGGGCGAGGTGCGGGCCCAGTCCAACCTGGCCCTGATGGCCGAACGCGCGGGACGCCGGCTGGACGCGCGCCAGGCCTACCGCGACGCGCTGCGCCTGCTGCAGCCGCTGCAGGCGCACCAGGAACATGGCCGCGTGGCCTACAACGCCGGCGTCAACGAGCGCGACCTGGGCGACCTGGCAGCCGCGGCGGCCGCCTTCGACCTGGCGCTGTCGCATCTGGCGCCCCTGCCCGGCGGCGACCTGCGCACGATGGTGGTGGCCACGCGCGCCGACCTGGCATTGCAGATGGCCGAGCCCGCGGTGGCACAGGCGCTGCTGGACTCGGCGGCGACAGCTGCTGCCGCCAGCGGTCCGATCCCCCGCTCCTGCTGGCATACCGCGCGGGCGAGGCTGCTCGACCTCGCCGGGGACTTCGCCGCGGCCGACGCCGAGCTCGACGCGGCCGAAGCCCTGCGGCGCAGCTCGGGCGTGCGCGTGTCGCAGATCGACCTGAGCCTGCGCCGCATCTGCCTGCACCTGGCCGCCGGCAACCCCGCCGGCGAGGCCCTGCTCGCGCTGGAACGGCTGGAAGCCGAACTGCTGCGCCTGGGCGAAGCCAAGTACGCCCTCACCGCCGGCCTGCTCACGGCCTGTGCCTGCCATGAGGCCGGCGAGCCGGAACAGGCCGCCGACAAGGCCGGCACCGTCTGGCAGCGTGCGCAGCGCGACGGCACGCGACACCAGCAACTGCTGGCCGACTGGGTGCTGGCATTGTCCGCCTCGGAGCGTGAGCAGGAACGCCGCTGGCGTGCACTGGGACGCGACGCCGACGAGGGCGGTTTCGCCTTGATGGCGCTGCTGGTGAGCCAGCGGGCTGCGCTCGCTTCAGGCGAGACGCCACCGCCCCTGCCCGATCGCCTGATCGGGGCGCTGCGCAATGCGGCAGGCGTCTTCTGATCCCGTGAGCAGTCCGGGCGTCAACGCCCCTGCCCGAGCGCGGCCAGTTCGGCACGCAGCGCCTGCAGGCGGGCCTTCAGCCGGCGCTGGTTCACCGCACCGATGCGCAGCATCAGCTTCTGCCCGGCACTGGCCTGCTCGAAGGCCGGGTCGACGAACTCGTAGCGCACCCAGGGCCGCTCGGAAGGCACGGGCCCTCGCACTTCGGTGAGGCGCACCTCCATCCACTCGGGCGCGGGCGGCGTGGCCAGCATCTGGTCGATGACCTCGATCAGGCGGCCATGGAAACGCCGCCTGGGGTAGCCGGCTTCTTCGTAAGCCGTCTGCAGCATCGGCAGCATGCGCGCATACCACTCGGCCAGCGCGCGCGGCTCCACGTTTTCGGCGAGCACCACCAGCGGCGTGTAGCGCAGGCCGTTGTCGGGGCTGATGTAGTTGCGGCCCTCGCGTTCCAGCACCAGGAATCGATCGGGCGTCGGCATCACCGGCCAGCTCGAGGCCGGTGCGAAGGAGTGACCGAGGTTGTCGACCGTGACCACCAGGCGGTGCGCGAAGCGGTCGGTCTGCAGCAGCGACAGCACCGCCTTGCGGCCGAGCAGCGAGGTCAAGGACTGCTCGACACCGTCGGCGGCGATGGGCGTGCGTTCGGGTGCCGGTGTCGGCTCGGGCACCAGGGCCTGCGGCGCCGCCGGCGCGGCGTTGGGTGCGGGCACCGGCAGGGTGGCCGCAGGAACAGGGTCGGCCGCAGGGACCCTCGGCCCATCGCCCCGCTGCTGCCAACCCATCCAGCCGAGCACGGCCAGCAAGGCCAGACCCGACCCGATGACCGCGATGTTGCGTGTGGACTTGTCCATCGAACGGCCTCCGGTGTCGCCGCCCCGTGGCGGCCCTGCAGGACAGACCCGGCGCTGCCGCATTCGTTCCCCGCGACCTGCAGGGCGATGCGCGTGACCGGCCGTCGACGTGCGCGGGCACGTGGCCTGCCCTGCGGTGCCCGGGCCCCGCTCAGGCGCCACTCAGGCGTCGCTCGGCGCCCGGCTCAGCTCGTTGTTGGCGTCGACCAGCTGCCGCAGCATGCGCATGAACTCGGCGCGCTCGGCACGCGACAGCGGCGAGAGGATGCGCTGCTGGGCCGTCTGCATGTCGGGCTGCACGGCAGCCAGCAGTGCGGTGCCCTCGTCGGTGAGCGTCAGCAGCCGCACGCGGCGGTCCTGCGGCGAGGCGCCACGCAGCAGCAGCCCGCGCGCCTCCAGGCGGTCGATCACGCCGGCCACGGTGGACGTGTCCAGCCCGATGCTGCCGGCCAGCGTGCGCTGGTCGATGCCGGGCTGGTTGCCCACCGTCTGCAGCGCGGCGTACTGCACCGGCGTGATGCCGTGCGCCGCGGTTTCCTGCAGGAAGATCGCCACGGCGATCTGGTGCAGACGCCGGATGTGGTGCCCGGGCAAGGCCTCGAGGTCGAGCGGAACGGCGGCTTTTCGGGTCATGCGGCGGGGACTCGTGCCTTCGCGCAAGCACATCAATCAGGCACATCGGCCAGGCGCGTCAGGCGACAGCTGCCTGCATGCTATCACCTGTAGTAAGCATACTGACGATCTCGGCGCCCCGGTGCCGACGTCTGTCGCCGCGTGGCTGTCGCTGCGTCTCAATGCCGATGCGCGTGGTGCACGTCGGGCACGTGGGCGTGGGCGTGGCGCATCGGCTCGTGCCGGTGCCGGTGGCTGTGTTCACCGGCCGGCATCGGGTCGTGATGGTGCTCGTGATGGCCGTCGTCGTGGCGGTGCGCGTGTTCGTGCTCCAGCGCTTCGTGCTCGTGCTCGTGGCCGTGCGACTCCGCCAGATGCAGCACCACGCCGGCCAGCATCAGCACGCTGCCCAGCAACATCAGCCCGCTGGCCGAGCGGTCGCCGAGCGCGACCGCCAGGGCGGCACCGATGAAGGGCGCGAACGCGAACACCGAGCCGGTGCGCGCCGCGCCGAAGGCCCGCTGCGCCAGCAGATAGAAGCGCAGGCTCAGCCCGTAGCCGGTGGCACCGACGGCCAGCAGCGCCAGCGCGGCGCCGGGCGAGGGCCTGGGTTCGCCGAATGCCACGGCCAGGGCCGTCGTCGCCGTGGCGCCCAGCGTCGCCTTGGCCAGCACCACCTGCCCCGGATCACGCTCGGCCAGCGCGCGCGACAGCGTGTTGTCCACGCCCCAGGCGGCGGTGGCCAGCAGCACCGCCAGCAGGCCCCAGAGCTGCGCACCGCCGCTGCGGCCCTGGTCGAACACCAGCACCATGCCGCCGGCCAGCAGCAGTGCCATCGCCGTCCAGACGCGGCCGTCCATGGTCTCGCGGTACAGCCACCAGGCCAGCACCGCGGTGAACAAGGCCTCCAGGGTCAGCATCAGCGAAGCGCTGGTACCGCTGGTGTGCTGCAGCCCCCAGGCCAGCGCCACCGGGCCGACCACGGCGCCGAAGCCCGCCATGGCCAGCAGCCGCGGCAGGTCGCTGCGCTGCAGCCGGGCCTCGCGCTCGATGCGCTGGCGCGACAACAGCCCCACGGCCGCAGCCCCGGCGTACAGCAGGGCCGCGGTGCTGAAGGCGCCCAGCCCGACTCCGAACTGCTGCACCAGCGGCGTGCTGATGCCGAACAGCGCCGCGGCCAGCAGCGCCAGCAGACCACCCCGCAGGGCCGGCAGGCGGTGCGCGAACCCGCCCATCACTTGACCGTGAAGCGTACCGTAATCGACTTGCTGGCCGGCGTCTTCAGCGCGGCGACCACCTTGGCCCCGGCCGCCAGCTTCACGCCCTTGGCTTCGAGCTTGTCGCCGGCCACCGCCAGCTCGGCTTCTGACTTCACGCTGCCCTGCAGCACGGTCAGCTTGCCGGTCATGCCGGTGGGCATCAACGGCTTGCCGTGGTCGTCGACATAGATCGCCGCACCCTCCGGCGTGCCGACCAGTTCGAACCCCAGGTCGCTGGCCTTGGCCACGACACCGCCATGCCTGGCCTTGGCCTCGCCATGGGCCAGGGCCGGGTCGAACGACAGGGCCGAGAGGCCCAGCGCCAGCGTCATCGCCAGCGCGGTGTAGAGCTTCTTCGTCATCTCATGCATCTCCTGCAAGTCTGCGGCGCATTGGAACAGGCGGCGCCGCCGGGGCCTGAAAGCCGTCAGAAGGCTTGCTGCGTCGAACCGGCATCCGGCGCTGCGTCGAGGTCCGGGCTGCTCAGGCGCCGGGTGGCCTTCTCGCCGAACAGCCCGTACAACAGCGGTGTGAGCAAGGTGTCGAGCAGCGTCGAGCTGACCAGGCCCCCGAAGATCACCACCGCCACCGGGTGCAGGATTTCCTTGCCCGGGGCGTCGGCGGCCAGCAGCAGCGGCGTCAGCGCGAAGGCCGCCACCAGCGCCGTCATCAGCACGGGGGTCAGGCGCTCCAGCGAGCCGCGCACGATCATCGCCTGGCCGAACTGCTCACCCTCGAAGCGGCACAGGTTGATGTAGTGGCTGATCTTCAGGATGCCGTTGCGCGTGGCGATGCCGGCCAGCGTGATGAAACCCACCATCGACGCCACCGACAGGCTCACCCCGGCGATCCACATCGCCACCACCGAGCCGATCAGCGCCAGCGGGATGTTGGCCATGACGATGCCGGCCAGCACCACCGACTGGTAACGCGAGTAGAGCACCAGGAACATCATCGCCAGCGACACCAGCGACAGGCCGGCGATCAGTCGCATGGCGTCTTCCTGGGCCTGGAACTGCCCCTCCAGGCTGACGAAGTTGCCGCTGGGCAGGGGCGTGGTGTCGATGATGCGGCGGATCTCGGCGATCACGCGCCCCATGTCGCCACCGTCGGTGTTGGCGTAGACGACGATGCGCCGGCGCCCGTTCTCGCGACCGATCTGGTTCGGTCCGTCGGTCTCTTCGACCGTCGCGATGCTGGACACCGGCACGCGGCCGGCCGGCGTGTCGATCAGCATGCGTGCCAGGTCCTGCGGGCTGCGCTGGTGGTCGGGCAGGCGCAGCACCAGTTCGTAGCGGCGCGGGCCGTCGACGATCTGCGCACCGTGCGCGCCATCGGTCAGCGCCTGCAGCACGCGGAT
>JALHMT010000116.1 GCA_022843905.1 Rubrivivax sp. | reverse complement strand
GCCGCGGTGACGGTGCTCAGCACGCAGCTGTTGGTGTTGACGCCGGTGATGATCAGCGTGTTGATGCCGTGCGAGCGCAGCAGCAGTTCGAGGTCGGTGGCGACGAAGCAGTTGTAGCGCTTCTTGGTGTCCACCACCCAGTCGCGCTGCTCGTCCAGCAGGCCCGGCATGATGGTGCAGCCCGGCATGCCCATGATGTTGTGGGCCATCACGTTCTTGCGCGGGTTGTTCGGGTCTTCGGCCCGCGTGCGCCAGAAGGCGTTGAGGCGGATCTCGTCGGCGTCGCGGTAGCGCGTCATCACGTGCGCCACCGGGATGCCCTGGGTGCGGGCCCAGTCGATCAGGCGCTGGTTGGCCGCCACGACGCGCGCGGCCACGTCGGGCGCGGCCGGCATGGTGGCCACCGCGGGGTCGAGGTGGCCGCGGTGCAGGTCGATGGCCACGATGGCGGCACGGACCTTGTCGACGCCGAAGTTCATGGCCTGGTCCTCAGATCAGCGGGTGGGTCGAGCTCGGCAGCAGCTGGCGCTGGTCGATGCCGAAGCGGTCGGCCAGCCAGTCGGACAGGATCTCCTGGCCGATGGTCGGGTTGTCGTGCTGGCAGTGCTCGGCGCCGGTTTCTTCGGCGTCCAGCAGGCGCAGCGTGCAGTCCACGCCCTTGGCCTTGCCGTAGTCGTAGACCTTCTTCGCCTGCGACACCGTCAGCACGTCGTGTCCGCCGTGCATCACCAGGTAGGGGCAGCGCATGTTCTCCAGGTGCCCTTCGAGCGTGAAGGCCGCGGCCTTCTCCATCGACGACTTCATGCTGGGGCGGCCGAACACCCACTTGATGTGCGTGGCCAGGCCGTGGTCTTCGCTGGCGTTGCCCCACATGTCGGTGATGGCGAACACCGCGCCGTGCGAGATGCAGGCCGCCAGGCGGTGCTCGTAGCAGCCGGCGCGCGCCGCGTAGTAGCCGCCCAGGCTGCTGCCGCAGACGGCGATGCGCGAGGGGTCGACGTCGCTGCGCGTCTCCAGGTAGTCGATGCAGTACCCGATCGGCACCTCGGTGTCGTGCCGGTTCACCAGCTTCTGCCGCCGCAGCGCACCGCCCTGGCCGGGGCCGTCGATCATCAGCACCGAGATGCCGCGCTGCAGGCAGCCGTGCGCCTGCATGAACCACATCTCGTCCTTGATGGAGTCGAGCCCGCCCATGCAGATCAGCACCGGCTGCTTCGCCACCGGGAAGGGCGCGCGCACGAAATAGGCCGGCAGCGTGGCGCCGTTCTCGTAGGGGATCTCGAGCACCTCGCCGGCCGGGCTCAGGTGACGCAGGTAGCCGTGGCTGGACTGCTCCATCAGCGTGAAGGTGGCCAGGCGGCGCGGGTCGTCGGGCAGCAGGAAGAACTCGGCCTGGCGGTAGTAGTCGGCGGCGCGCATGTAGCAGTTCATCGCGGTGCGGACGTGGCCGGCGGTCTCTTCGGCCTGGGCGCGCGCGAAGTTGCGGTCGGCGATGCGCTTCCATTCGACGTGCCAGCTCTCGTCGCTGGTGGGGTCGATGCGCGACGCGGCCTGGAACACCTCGCTGACGGCGCCGCCGCCTTCCTGCGTCTCGCCCAGACCGCGACGGAACTGGTACGAGAACCACGGCGACTGCGGCCAGTGGTGCCAGCCGAAGGGCTCGAAGTGCGCTGCACGGTTGTCCGTGATGCGTTCGATGGCGTTGTCGTCATCGGTGGCTGCTGTGGCGCTCTGACCGGGGGACATTCCGTTCCTTTCGATGGCGTGGCCGCGCACCGGAAGGCGGCGCCAGCGCGGGTCAATGTAGGGGGCGGGCCGTGTGGTGTCAACAGAAATGTATCCAAAACAGGGGCAAGGCCGACCTCACTTCCCTCACGACGCGCTTGATATTCGCCTCGTTTGTATCCAAACTGCGGAGCAAGCCCCCGTCGGGGCCGGTCCTTGGGGGCCGGTCCGGGAGCAGAAAGGCCCCTGGGATGAGCAGCACGACAGAAGCCCGACCGCCGGCCCGGCCGGGCGCCACCGCGACGCTGGCGCAGACGGTCACCGACCGGCTGCGCGCGGCGTTGATGGACGGCAGCTTCCAGCCCGACCAGAAGCTGCACGAGGAGGCGCTGTCGGCGATGCTGCAGGTCTCGCGCACGCCGGTGCGCTCGGCGCTGCACAGCCTGGCCGCCGAGGGACTTCTCGACTACGTGCCCAACCGCGGCTACCGCGTGCGGCGCATCGATCTCGACCGGCTGATCTCGATCTTCGACGTTCGCGGCGTGCTCGAGGGCCTGGCGGCACGGCTGGCGGCCGAACGCGGCATGGACGAGGCGGCACAGGCCGCCTACGCGCTGGCGCTGGCCGAAGGCGACCGCATCGTCGACAAGGGCCGGCTGCTGGCGCGCGACCGCGACCGCTTCGGCGACATCAACGCGGCACTGCACGACGCCGTGCTGCTCGCCGCCGACAACGCCATGCTCGTCGACATGATCCGGCTGTGCCACAACATCCCGATCTCGTCGGACCGAAACGTGCTGTGGAACGAGTACCGCTGGCTGCGCCGCGCCCACGACGACCACCACCGCCTGCTCGACGCGATCCGGCAGCGCGACGGCACCCGCGCCGAACACGTGATGCGCGAACACGTGCATTCGGTGAAGCTGCAGATGCGCGCGCTGCTGGAGCAGGACACGGCGGCAGCGGGCGAGTCGGTCGCCGACACCGACGCCGACGCCGACGCCTGACGGCACCGCGGCCGCATCACCGGCCCCCCTGGGTTGCGCCCGAGCGCGAGCATCGCGCTGGACGGGGTGTCTCGCTGCACGGGGCCTGGTGAACCTAGGAACCAGACCGCGCACATCCCGGTCCGCCCGACACCCGTCGTGCGGCGGCCCGGAGGGCAAGGACACAACCCGGGAGGGTCGATGCCGACCCTCAGGTCGGCGCTGACGATGAACTGGGCTTGAAAAGTCGACAGGCCCGGGACCTGACGGAGCCCGGGCCTGCGAAGGAGCAGGTGAGGAAGGTGAACGTCACCCGTGGGGTGTCGATGCGCCTTCGCCCGGACGGGCCGTCGACGAACCACCGCGTAGCAACCACGGCGACCCGGCGGTGATGAGGCTGTCGAGCTTCACGGTGGTCCTTTCGTGGTTTTGGGGTGGATCGGGCGGTGCGGTGACATTCGCGATGAATGCCGCTCCCGTTGGAGAGTTGCAATGTAGGCAGGCGCGCGAGGCGCGTCAACCCCCCAACATCTCGGGTGCTGCCTGGCCGCTACACCAAGCGGTGTGATGCCGCCGTCGATGCGCTCGATCTGTCCCGTCGGTTGGCTGGCCTTGCTGGTGGCCAGGCAGGCGATCGGCTCGGTGAAGGCGCCTCGGACGCTGCCCCGCCTCCCCAGTTGGAGCGACTTCCCAATCCGCCGCGCCCGCTCCAGAATCGAATGGAGGGCCTTCAACGCACGGCCCCGATCGGGGTGCCATGGACCAGCTCCCAGCAGACGCCGACATGCCGGTGGACGAAGCCTTCGCCAGCGCCTATGCCGAACTGCGGCGGCTGGCGCGTTCGCGCCTGCGAGGCGGCGGCCGCAACACGGTGCTGGACACCACGGCGCTGGTGCACGAGACCTACGTCAAGCTGAGCCAGCGCGCCGGCGTGCGCTTTCCGGATCGCGCGCGCTTTCTCGTTTATGCAGGCAGGGCGATGCGCTCGATCATCGTCGACCTGGTGCGGCACCGTCAGACCGCGCGCCAGGGCGGCGGCGTGGGGCACGTCACCCTGACCGGCGACGTGGTCGATGCAGTGCCGGCCGAAGAGGAGCACATCCTGCGCGTGCACGAGGCGCTGCAGGCCATGGAGCAGGTCGACCAGCGCATGGCGCGGGTGGTCGAGATGCGCTACTTCGGCGGCTTGAGCGACGTCGAGATCGCCCACGCGCTGGGCGTCACCGACCGCACCGTGCGGCGCGACTGGGAACAGGCGCGGCTGTTCCTGGCCGAAGCGCTGAAGTAGACCGCCGCGGCCGGGCGCAGGTCGCCCCGGGCGACAGGAGGATCGATGGACGAAGCCTTCAAGCTCGCGCCACAGCAGTGGGCGCTGCTGCGCGCCCTGCTCGACGAGGCGCTGGCACTGCCCGCTGCCGACCGCGCGGCCTGGCTGGCCGGACTGGACGAGGCGCGTCACGCCGGCCTCAAGCCACGCCTGAATTCGCTGCTGGCCCACGCGGCGGCCGAGGGCGGCCCGGCGCATCGACTGCTGGACACGCTGCCCCAGGTCGAGACCGGCCAGTTCGCACCGCCGCCGCGAGCGCGCGCCGACCCCCCCGTCGAACGCGTCGGCGCCTACCGCCTGCTTCGCCTGCTGGGCGAAGGCGGCATGGGTGAGGTCTGGCTGGCCGAACGCACCGACATGCTGCAGGGCCGCCAGGTGGCGCTGAAGCTGCCGCACGGGGCCTGGCGGCGCAGCGGCCTGGTCGAGAGGCTGGCGCGCGAACGCGAGATCCTGGCCACGCTGGAACACCCGAACATCGCACGCCTGTACGACGCCGGCGTCAGCAGCGACGGGCAGCCCTATCTGGCGCTGGAGGTCGTGGAGGGCGAGCGCATCGACGCCTGGTGCGAGCGCAAGGCGCTGTCGGTGGCCGCACGCGTGCGCCTGTTCCTGCAGGTCGCCCGGGCGGTGGCGCATGCACACGCGGCGCTGGTCCTGCACCGCGACCTGAAGCCGGGCAACATCCTCGTCACCGAGGACGGCACGGTCAAGCTGCTGGACTTCGGCATCGCCAAGCTGATGGAACAGGGCGTGGCCGAGGCCACTGCGCTGACGCTGGAAGCCGGCCGCGCCCTGACGCCCGAGTACGCCAGCCCCGAACAGCTGCAGGGCCGGCCGGTGGGCACGGCCAGCGACGTCTATGCGCTGGGCGTGGTGCTGTACGAACTGCTGGCCGGCACGCGGCCCTGGCAGCGGCCGCGCGACCTGCGCGCCGCACTCGATGCCTCGCGCACCGCAGCCGACCCGCCGCCGCCCAGTGCGCGCGCGCCGACCCAGCGCCACGGCACCCTGCGCGGCGACCTCGACACCATCGTGCTGAAGGCCCTGCAGCACGAGCCGGCGCGGCGCTATGCCACGGTGGCCGCCCTGGCCGACGACCTGCAGCGTCACCTCGACCACCAGCCGGTGCTGGCGCGCCCCGACAGCCTGCGCTACCGCACGGGCCGCTTCGTTCGGCGTCACAGGGGTGCCATGGGGGCCGGCGGGGCGGTGATCACGGCCTTGCTGGCCGGCACGGTCCTGGCTCTCTGGCAGGCCGACACGGCACGCACCGAGCAGCAGCGTGCCGAGGCCGTGAAGCGCTTCGTCGCCGAACTGTTCCTCGACGCCGACCCCTTCCGCACCACCAGCCGGGAGCCCACGGTAGCCGGCCTGCTGCAGACGGCCGAACGTCGCCTGGCGCTGCAGGTCGAACGCGACCCCGCCCTGCGGCTGGAGCTGCTCAACATGGTGGGCGCCAGCCTGCAGGGCCTGAGTCGATTCGAGGACGCCGGGCGCGTGCTGGCCAAGGCCGTGGCCGAAGGCCGCAGCACGCTGGGCGCCGACCATGCGCTGACGCTGCGCGCACGCCTGTCGCTGCTCGCGGTGGAACGCACGCGCGGCCGGCTGGCCTCCGTGCAGGCCGAGCTCGACGCGCTGATGCCACTGCTGCGCAGCCGCCGGGACAGCGACCCCGACCTGCTGCTGCAGGCCCTGACGGCGCTGACCCACCTGGCCATCGACCAGGGACGCCCGGCCGATGCGATGAGCAGCGCCGCCGAGGCACTGGAACTCGCCACGCGCCTCCATGGCGACGCGCACCCCCGCACGGCCGCCGCTGCGCTCGGCCTGAGCTCGGCCGCCATATTCGGCGAGGACAGCACGCGCGCACTGCAGCTCGCGACACGTTCGCGCGAAATGATGATCGCCCTGCACGGCCGCGAGCGGCCGCACGCCGGGGTGCTGGATGCGCGCTTCGTGTACGGCCGCGCGCTGGGCAAGGTGGGCCGCTTCGGCGACGCCGTGCTCGAGCTCGACGAGGTGCTGGCGCAGGTCCGGGCCCTGCTGGGCCCCGAGGCCTACATGGCCGGCTTCGTGGCGGCCGACCTGGCCCGCATCCGGCTTGAACTCGGCGAGCCGGGGCCGGCCGTGGCTCACGCACGCCTGGCGCTGGCGGTGGTGTCACGCGACCTGCCGCCCGACTCGGCGATCGTCGCCATGGCGCGGCTGGGCCTGGGCCGGGCCCTGGTGGACGCGCAGCAGGCTGCCGAGGCGCAGACCCTGCTGGACGACGCCCACGCCGTCCTGTCGCGCCTGCGCGGGCCGACGAGCCCGCTGGCGCTGGAAGCCCGGGCGCTGCGCGCGATGGCCCTGCTGCAGCAGGGCCGCGCTGCCGAAGCCTGGGCCGGGCTGGGCCCGGAGCTGGCTGCGATGCGCAGCTCCAGCACCGTCAGCCGCTTCCGCGGCCTGCATGCCGCCGGCCTGCTGCGCAGCCGCCTGGGCGACCCGGACGGCGCTCGCGCCTTCCAGCGCGAGGCCCTGGCTGCGATGCCCGCCGACGCAGTGAATGCGCCGCGGCGGCAACGCGCGCTCGATGAACTGGCGCGCCTGGACCCGCAGGCGTCCGGCTCGCCGGCAGCGAGGCCCGCCAAAAGCACATCCCCAGGATGACGTGCCCGCCGACGGCGGCGATGTCCGGCGGCGGCGGCGGTTCGCGTTCTTCACGGTAGAGGGCGCTCCACGCGCCCACCCCAGGAGCGATGCGATGCCCCGACCCCGTCAGCGCCCGGCCCTCTGCCGGGCATGAAGCCGCGACCATGCCGGACCTCATGCTGCCGCCCGACCTGCTCGGCTGGATCGCCGCGCTGCTGATGGTGGCGACCTTCTCTTGCCGTCGGCCGCAGCCCATGCGTTCGCTGGCGGTCGCCACCAACCTGGCCTTCATCGGCTATGGCCTGGCGGCCTCGTTGCCACCGGTGCTGGCACTGCACCTGGTGCTGTTGCCCGTGAACCTGTGGCGCTGGTTCGAACTCAGGCTGGCGCCGCACTGACCGCGCAGCGGCCGTCGCGCGCCACCACGCGGCCGCGCTTGATCACGAGCCGCCGCGGCGGGTGCATCACCACGGCCTCGGGCACGTTCTCGGCGTCCACCAGCACCAGGTCGGCCGCACAGCCCACGGCCGTGCCGTAGCCGGCCGCGCCCATCACCTGCGCGCCGCCGTGGGTGGCCAGGTGCAGGGCGAGTTCGAGGCCCGGGTCGTCGCGGAAGCCGTTGCGGTAGGCCACGATGAAGGCGCGTTCGAGCATGTCGCCGTTGTTCAGCGGGCCCCAGGTGTCGCGCACACCGTCGCTGCCGCAGAACAGGCGCACGCCGGCCTCGTGCAGCTGGCGCACCGGCGGGAAGGGCGTCATGCCGCCAGGGCCGTGGGTCATGATGGCGATGTCCTCGTCCAGCAGCAGCCGCACCAGGCCGTCCAGCCGCGCCGGCTCCACGCTGCCCAGGCAGAAGGCGTGGCTGATGGCGACCCGGCCCTTCAGCCCCAGCACCCGTGAGCGGGCGGCGATCATCTCCACCGTGATGGCGCCCACCTCGCCGCGGTCGTGCACGTGGATGTCCAGGCCGCAACCGTGGCGCCCGGCGATGTCGAACAGGCCATCGAGCTGGCCCTTGGGGTCCTGGTCGATGCCGATGGGGTCGAGCCCGCCGACCAGCTCCGCGCCTTCCTTGACCGCCTGCTCCAGCAGGGCCAGCGTGCCGGGGCGGATCATCACGCCGGTGTGCGGGAAAGCCACCACCTGCAGGTCGATCAGGTGCCGGTGTTCCTCGCGCATGGCCATCACGCCGTGGAAGGCCGACAGGCCGATGTCGGGCCCGATGTCGACATGCGTGCGGGCGTGCGTGGTGCCGCGCGACACCATGTGCTGCAGCAGCCGCGCGCTCTGCGTCTGCGGCGACAGCTGCAGCTGCGCCAGCACGCGGCGCTCGTGCCCGATCTTGTCCATCAGGCCCGGGCCGGCGTCGTGCGGGCGCCAAGGCAGTCCCCACAGCGTCTTGTCCATGTGGCAGTGGGCGTCGACGAGGCCGGGCAGCACGAGGGCGCCCTCGCCGTCCTCCAGCGCGGCGCCGGGCGGGGCGGCGAGGTCGGGGCCGATGGCCTCGATGCGGCCCTGGCGCAGCAGCAGGTCGACAATCGCGGCGCTGCCGGGCAGGCGCACGTGTTGCAGCAGGAGGTCGGTCATCGGCAGGCTCCAGGGGACAGCGATCCGCGCAGCTTGGCACAGCGCGGGGCGGCTCGCCCGGCAGGGCGGCCGAGGGGGTCGATCTCACCCCCTCGCCTGGGCATCGTGTGCGCGGCGGCGCGACGGGCCTGCGCGCCGCGGTTGCGGCAGGGACAGGCCCCTAGAATCGCGCCCCCACCCCCAGAAGAGTCCCATGTTCAAGAACGCCCTCGTCTACCGCATCGAACACTGGGACCCCGCGGCCCTGCACGGCCTGGAAGACCGCCTGGACGGCGCGCGCTTCATCGAATGCGGCGCGACGCAGCCGGAGAGCTCGGGCTGGGTCGAGCCGCGTGGCCTGAAGCACGGCGCGCTGTTCGAGCACGTCGGCGGCCAGCTCATCCTGCAGCTGTGCACCGAGACCAAGGCCGTGCCCGGCGGCGTGGTGAAGGCGCAGCTGGCCGAGCGCCTGGACGCGGTGGAGAAGGACACCGGCCGCCGCCCCAAGGGCAAGCGCGCCCGCGAGCTGAAGGACGAGGTGGTGCAGGACCTGCTGCCGCGCGCCTTTCCCAAGCGTTCGACCACCTGGGTCTGGATCTCGCCGCAGGCGAACCTGCTGCTGGTGGGCGCGGCGAGCATGAAGAAGGCCGACGCCGTGACGACGCGGCTGGTGGAGCTGCTGGGCGGCGCGCTGCGCCTGTCGCTGCTGCAGACGCAGACCTCGCCGGCCACCGCGATGTCGGCCTGGCTGGCCGACAAGGAAGCACCCGCCGGCTTCAGCATCGACCGCGAGTGCGAACTGAAGCAACCCGACAGCGAGAAGGCCACGGTGCGCTACGCGCGCCACACGCTGGACATCGACGAGGTGGGCCAGCACATCAAGCAGGGCAAGCTGCCGACACAGCTGGCGCTGACCTGGAGCGGCCGCGTGTCCTTCGTGCTGACCGAGACGCTGGCGCTGAAGAAGATCAAGCTGCTCGACGTGCTGCTGGAAAGCGTGACACGCGGCGACCAGAAGGCACGCAATGACACGGGAAGCGACTTCGACACCGACGTGGCGCTGAGCACCGGCGAGCTGGCCGGCCTGCTGCGCGACCTGGTCGATGCGCTGGGCGGCGAGCTGCAGCGCGACGCCGCCGCCCCGGCGCCCCTGCCGGTGAGGCCCGATGACGGCACGCCGCCCTGGGCCGAGGCAGCTTGAGGGCTGGCGCGGGGCTAAGCGCTCCGTGCCGCTGCCTCGCGCAGCTTGTCCTTCTTGCTCTTGCGCCGGCCCTTGATGCCGCCGGTGGTCTCCGACACCGTAGCCGCCGGGTCCTGAGGCGCCGGCTCGAAGCCCGTCACCACCTCGCGCGGCAACCGCTGCTGCTGGCGCTTCTCGATCAGGCGGAAATGCGCTTCCTGCCCCGGCACGTCGGCGCAGATGAAGGCGATGGCCACGCCCTCGGCGCCGGCGCGGCCGGTGCGGCCGATGCGGTGCACGTGGTCGGCCGCGGCGCGCGGCAGGTCGTGCTGCACCACGGCCGACAGGCCGTCGATGTGCAGGCCGCGCGCCGCCAGGTCGGTGGCCACCAGCACCGCCAGCCGGCCCTGGTGCAGGTCGGCCAGCACCTCGGCACGGCGACCGGTGCTCAGCTGCCCGTGCAGGGCGGCCGCCGGCACGCCGGCCTGCCGCAGCTTGTCGGCCACGTGCTCGCTGGCGTACTGCGTGGCCACGAAGACCAGCGTGCGCTGCCAGCCCTCGCTGGCCAGCAACTGGCGCAGCAGAGGCGTGCGGCGCGCCGCGTCGACGACGATGGCACGCTGGCGGATGTGCGGCGCGGCACCACCCACGCCTCCTTCAGCGGCCTCGGCGGCTTGCACGACCAGACTCAGCGGATCGCGCAGCACGCGCGCGGCCAGGCCTTCGACGGCTGTCGGCAGCGTGGCCGAGAACATCAGGGTCTGATGGGCTCGTGGGGCGGCCTGCGGCATGGCGTGCAGCAAGCGTTCGACCTCGTCGGCAAAGCCGAGGTCGAGCAGCCGGTCGGCCTCGTCCAGCACCAGGTGCCGCACGTCGCGAAGGTGCAGCGCGTTGTGCTGCAGCAGGTCGAGCAGCCGGCCCGGCGTGGCCACCAGCAGGTGCACGCCGCCGCGCAGCGCCATCATCTGCGGGTTGATGGACAGGCCGCCCACGACCACCAGCGACTTCAGCGCCGGTACCAGCGTGCGTGCCAGCTGGCCGATCTGCTGCGCCAGTTCGCGCGTGGGCGCGATCACCACGGCGCGCAGGCGGCGCGGGCGGTGCGTCTGCAGCGCGGGCTCGGACAGCAGCTGCTGCAGCAGCGGCAGCAGGTAGGCGCCGGTCTTGCCCGAGCCGGTGGGGGCGCGCACGAAGAGGTCGCGTCCCTGCAGCGCAGGCGGGATCGCCGCCGCCTGCACCGGCGTGGGCCGGGTCCAGCCGATCTGGTCGGCAGCGCGCTGCAGGGGGTAGGACAGCCCCAGCGCAGCGAAGTCGAGCGCGGCGACGGCGGCCGATGAAGGGGAAGGAGCGGACGGGGACGTTTCGGGGCTGGGCTGCACGGCGGGCGATCTCGGTGGCTCGCGCAGCATAGCCTCGCGGAGGGGCCGGCCGCGCGGCCGGACCTCCATGCAACGGTCAGCGCACCGAATAGACCTCGCCGACGCCGCGCAGACGGCCTGCCACGCTGTCGAGCTGACGGGCGGCCTCGGACACGCCGCTGGCATCGCCCACGGCGCGGTCGGCATCGGCCTTCAGGCCGCCGGCGTTGCCGTGCATCGCGCTGGCCGCCGAGGCCACGTCGGTGGCAAAGCGCGCCACGTGCTCGATGCGCTCCCGCATGCCGCTCATGGTGCCGGCCACGCTGGAAGCCTGGTCGGCCGACTGCTTCACCGAGTGCATCGACGAAGCCGCCGTCGCGCTCTGCTCCTGCGCAGCGGCGGCGATGCGCTGCACCGACTGGTGCATCGCCTCCATCACCGCACGCACCTCGTCCATGCCCAGCCGCGCGTCGGCGGCGCTGCCGGTGATGGCCCTGACCTTGCCGCGGATCTCGTCGGCCGCGCGGCGCGTCTGGTCGGCCAGTTGCCGCACCTCTTGCGCCACCACCGCGAAGCCGCGACCGGCGGGGCCGGCGTTGGCGGCCTCGATGGCGGCGTTGACCGCCAGCAGATTGGTCTGGTGCGCCACCTTCTCGACGAACCCCACCATGCCGGTGATCTGCTGAGAGGCATCGCCCAGCGCCCCCATCGTGCGATGCGCGCTGGCCACCAGCTCGTGCGCGCGGCCCGACATGAGGTCGGCCTCGCCGGCCGAACTGGCGACGTGCTGCACCGAGTCCGCCATGCGCTGCATCGCCTCGCTCACGCCGCGGATCTGCTGCGCCATGCCCAGCGCCACGTCGCAGACCTGCTGCGCTTCGTTGCGCATCGCCTCGGTGATCTCGGCGGCCTGGCGCGTGCCCTGGTCGAGCCCGCCGCTGTGCTGGCTGACGACCTCCATGCCGCGCTGCACGCGCTGCGCGGTGCCGACCATGCCGCCGGACATCTGCGCCAGTCGCTGCGAGGTGCCGGCGACGTGCAGCGCCTGCGCGCTGACGTCGCCCACCAGGCGCTGGATCTCGGCGAGGAAGGGGTTGATGATGGCGCCGATCTCCGCCGTCTCGTCGCCGCCGCTCTCGTCCAGGCGCTGCGTGAGGTCGCGGTCGACGTGGATCATGCGGTGCAGGGCCTGCTGCAGCGCGCCGGTGCCCAGCGAGGCGCCGTGCTCGGCGGCGTTGAGGCCGAGCAGTTCGTCCTCGCGCGAGACGCGCAGGCCGACCGTCCAGTGCATCAGCTTGAAGCCGGCCCAGGCGATGCCGAAGGCCCAGACGAAGCAGACGGCCACACCCGTGGCCTGCACGCCCAGCAGGTCCAGCCGCGTGGCGCCGCCCAGCTTGTCGGGCAGCGCGAAGGCGGCCACCAGCAGGGTGCCGATGGCGCCGCAGACGCCATGCACCGAGACCGCGCCGACCACGTCGTCGAGCTTGAACACGCGCAGCAGCAGGTCTTCCGCAGCGACCACGGCGGCACCGCAGATGGCGCCGATCCAGGCCGCGCCGACCGGGCCCACGGCGTCGCAGCCGGCGGTGATGCCCACCAGGCCGGCGAGCAGGCCGTTGATGGAGCGCGAAGGCACCCACAGGCCGTCGCGCCAGCGCCCGATCACCATCGCCACGACGCCGGCGAACGACGCCGACAGCACCGTGTTGGCGACGATCTTGGCCAGTGCCGGCGTGCCCGCGGTGGTCGAGCCGCCGTTGAAGCCGATCCAGCCCACGAACAGCAGCAGCGCACCGGCCGCGCTGAGCACGGTCGAGTGGCCGTGGATGGTGCTGGGGCGGCCCTGTTCGTCGAAGCGGCCGATGCGCGGCCCCAGCACCACGATGCCTGCCAACGCCACCCAGCCGCCCACCGAGTGCACGACGGTGGAGCCGGCGAAGTCGATGAAACCCTGGCTGGCCAGCCAGGGCTGGTTGTCGGTGTTCAGCAGGTTGCCCCAGGCCCAGTGCCCAAACACCGGGTAGATCAGCAGCGCCATCAGCAAGGCCATCGCCAGGTAGCCCCTGAAGCTCATGCGCTCGGCCACCGCCCCAGAGACGATGGTCGCCGCGGTGCCGACGAACATGGCCTGGAAGACGAAGAAGGTGTAGATCCAGGGGTCGTCCACCGCGAAGGCGCTGAGCCCGCCGGGCTGGCCGTACCAGCCGGCCACCGACGGCCCGAACATCAGCCCGAAGCCCAGCAGCGAGAACACGGCCGCCGACAGGAAGAAGTCGGTGATGTTCTTCTGCGCCACGTTGATCGAGTTCTTCGAGCGCACCATGCCCGCCTCGAGCAGCAGGAAGCCGGCCTGCATCGACAGCACGAGCGCGGCGGCCATCATGGTCCAGACGTGGTTGACGTTGAGCTGCAGGGCCTCGGCCTGGGCCGCCCACGCGGCAGGGGCCTCGGCGCCCAGTGCGGGCCCCGCGCAGGCGGCCAGCAGCACCGCCCCAGTGCGCAAGCCTGCCGGCCCCGCCAAGCCGCGAGCGCGCCGCTGTTCGAAGTCGTCAGCCATGTGTCGTGCCGCCAAGTGGATATCGGCCCGATGCTAGGCAGGCGAGCCGGCCGCGAAGCGCCGAACAGATGCGGCTTCGCCCCATTTCTCGTGGGCGGCTGCCGCGGTGCCGCCGCAGCCGGGCTCAGGCCTCGTCGGCCTCGATCACCAGACTGCGGCGCTGCGCCCCGCGGCAGTCCACCGCCACCGTGATGCGCAGCGACTCGCCCACCGGCACGGTGCGGCGGAAACGGTAGTCCAGTCCATCGAAGCTGCCCGGGTTGCTGGTGGCGATCTGCCGGCTCCATTGCTGGGACCCGTTGGCCTGCACCGACATGCGGTGCCAGGCGTCGCGGCTGTCGGCGGGCAGGCGAACGGTCATCGCGCAGCCGATCTCGAAGCTTCGTTCGCGCGCCGCATCGGGCGGGATGTGCAGCGTGGCCAGCGCCGCGTCGGCAGCGTCCAGCGTCCAGCGCTCGGGCCGCGACGGCGCAGGCGTCGGCATCTTCGTCGCAGCGGTGGCACGGGGCCTGGATCGGGTGCGGGTGGGCATTCGGTGGTCGCAGGGCAAGGCAGCGTCCGGCAGTCTACGCAGAAGGCGCAGGAGTGACGTGCTCGCACGGCAGCGCCGCAGCGGCGACAATGCCGCCCTCCTTGTCCGCTCAGAGACTCATGTCCGACCACCTGCCGCAGCCCGGCGACATTCCCGCCGAGGCACCCCTCC
>JALHMT010000115.1 GCA_022843905.1 Rubrivivax sp. | reverse complement strand
GCGGCGGGCGCCGCGCGCGAACGCCACCACCAAGCCAGGCCCAGCGCAGCCGCGCCGGCCCCCAGCGCCGGCCCGAGCAGGCGGCGCGGCTGCAGCGCGTCCTTCACGCGGCGGCGGAGGACACCGGCACGGCGGCGCAGGTTCTCCTCGCGCAGGATCAGTCGCTGCTCGGCCTGCCGGATGCGGGCGTCGAGGTCGGTCTCCTGGAGCTCATCGCGCCGCAGGCTGGCCGGCGGAGGTGAAGTCTGGGCTGTCATGGGCAGGGGCCTCGGGCGAGGTGGGTCGGGTCGAGGGACTGGGCATGAGGTGGCGGCGCGTGGCCGGCAGCTTCAGCCGTGGCAGCAGCGATCGCACACGCACCACGGCCCAGGCCATCACCAGCAGGTTGACGGCCAGCACGATGAGGAGCGCCCAGGCCAGATGCAGGCCGGCGGCCAGCAGGACAGCCACGATGCCGGCCCACAGCAGCAGCCAGGCGGTGACGCCCAGCAGGGCCGCGACCACCAGCAGCAGCAACACCTGCACCAGCGCCTGGCCGGCGCGCCTGAGCTCGAGCGACAGCAGCTCCACCCGGTCGCTCACCAGGCCGGGCAGATCCCGCCACAGTGACTGCAGCGTCTGCATCAGCGTCTCGGGCCGGCCGCTGCCGTCCTCCGCCGTCCCGGGCGCAGCCGCCGAGGGCGTCGACGACGAGGCGGACGGCGCAGCATCGCCCGTGTCGGCGGGACGGCTGCCTGTGCGCGGCGTGTCACCAGCGCGCTGCGCCACGGCCGATCTCAGCGCTGCGTGAGCTTGGAGATCAGGATGCCCACCGCCACGGCGGTGGCCACCGCGGCGAGCGGGTTCTCGCGAACGGTGACGCGCAGGCTCTCGGCCCACTCGTCGCCCAGTTCCCGGACATGGCCGGCACGTTCGCTCAGCGCACCGCTGGTCGAGGACACGCCTTCCTGCAGCCGGTGCACGGCAGGCGCCGCGGCTTCGGCCAGACGGTCGATGGCCGAATGCGCGCCTTGCACGACGGTGCCCAGCAGGTCCTTGTCAGAGCGCATCGCCGGCGTGGCCGACGATCCGCCGGTCGAGCCGGGGCCGGCACCCGATGGCGAGCCCATGGAGGGGGACGCGGACCCGGCGGATCTGCCGCCGCCGGGCCCGGAGGAGACATCACGCCCCATGTCGGCAGGAGCGTAGCTGTCGTCGGGCTGGCTGCCGACGGTCGAGGGGAAGGGGTTGTCGGCGATGGTGGCCATGGCTTTCCTTGGGCTGGGGTTGGAAGGGAAGGGTCAGCGCGCCGAACCGCGGCGTACCAGGTTGACGATGGCCAGCAGCACGATGGCGCCCAGCAGCGAGACGACCAGTGCCCCGAGGCTGAATGCACCCTGGTTGATGGTGCCGACGCCGACCAGCGGAGAGATGAACCATCCCCCCAGCGCAGCGCCGATGATGCCGACGATGACGTTGAGGAAGATGCCCTGCTGTCCGTCGGTGCGCATGATCAGGCTGGCGACCCAGCCGATGACGCCGCCGATGACGAGCCAGACGATGAAATTGATCATGATGATTGGTGCTCCTGAGTGGCTCGAGCAAGTTGCCCGTGCTCCCTGCAGGCAAACGCCGTGCCCTCCGTTTCGTGTCGACACGAAGACCTGCAAAGGGCGACGACCGCTTGCACCCCCGGGGCGGCAGGCGGCGCTGCACAAGTTGCCGCACCGCTTGCCGTTCAGGGGACCGAGGGTGCCGGCGCTGCGGCGGACACGAGCGAGGCCTCGTCGATCGGGCCCAGCATCGCCGCCGGATCGGCCCAGCGATCGAAGTCCGCAGGCTCCAGGCCCAGCGAGATCGCCGCATCGCGCAGGCTGCCGCCTTGCGCATGCGCACGGTGGGCGATCTGTGCTGCACGGTCGTAGCCGATGTGCGGGGTCAGCGCGGTGACCAGCATCAGCGAACCGCGCAGCAGGCCGTCGATGCGCGATGCATCGGGCGACATGCCCTGCAGGGTGTGACGGTCGAAGGACCGCATCGCATCGGCCAGCAGACCGAGGCTGCGCAGCACGTTGGCGGCGATCAGGGGCTTGCAGGTGTTGAGCTGCAGGTGGCCGGAGGCCGCCCCCAGGGTGACGGCGGAGTCGTTGCCGAGGACCTGGCAGCACACCATGACCATCGCTTCGCACTGCGTCGGGTTGACCTTGCCGGGCATGATGCTGCTGCCGGGCTCGTTGGCCGGCAAACGCCATTCGGCCAGGCCGCCGCGCGGGCCTGAGGCCAGCAGCCGCAGGTCGTTGGCGATGCGCATCAGTGCCACGGCCAGGCCCTTCAGGGCGCCGTGCAGCGCCAGCAGCGGCTCGTGGCCGGCGAGCGCGGCGAAACGGTCATGAGCGGGCTCGAAGTGCTGGCCGGCGCGCAGGGTCAGCTCGGCGCACACGGCACGCGCGAACTCGGGGTGCGTGTTCAGGCCGGTGCCCACGGCCGTCCCACCGATGGCCAGCTGCCGCAGCGGCGGCAGTGCAGCGTCGAGCGTGGCGCGCGCCAGCAGCAGCGAGCTCCGCCAGGCACCGAGCTCCTGCCCCACCGTCATCGGCACGGCGTCCTGCAGGTGCGTGCGGCCGAGCTTGATCAGCTTGTCGTGCATCGCCGCCTGCGCCGCCAGGGTGGCCAGCACCGCTTCCAGCGCAGGCAGCAGGCGATCGCGCACGACGCAGGAGACGGCCACATGCATGGCGCTGGGTACGAGGTCGTTCGAGGACTGGCCCAGGTTGACATGGTCGTTGGGATGCACCGCGACAGCATCGCCGGCTGCGAACAGACGCGCCTGGGCACGCCTGGCGAGCACCTCGTTGACGTTCATGTGGCTCTGCGTCCCGGATCCCGATTGCCAGGTGGACAGCGGAAACAGCGCCTGCAGCGACTCGGGGCCGTCGTCGACACCGGCCAGCAGCGCCGTGGCCGACAGATCGATGGCCTGCGCCAGCGGCAACGGCAGGCGGCCGAGCCGGCCGTTCACCACCGCGCCGACGCCCTTGAGCAGCAGCAACGCGCGCATCAGTTCCAGCGGCATGCGCTCGTGCTCGCCACCGATGTCGAAGTGGAACAGGGCGCTCTGCGTCTGGGCGCCCCAGGGGGCGCCCGGAGGCAGCGCCGGCCCGCCCTGCACCGCGGATGCGGGGGCGGCGTCGGGCCCGGGCGCGGGTTTCGGGACGTCGTTCATGCGCTGCGTCGGCAAGCATCGGTCCCGTCGGCCCCATGGGTTGCACAGCGTGCGAGGCCGGTGCAGCACTGGGCACGGGGGTTGCCGCCCTGGCGGGTTCCATCGGTTGTTCCTTGCACCCCAGACCCCCCTTTCAGGAGACCCCCATGAACCCCTTGACCAGGAAGCTGTCGCCCACCGCGACGCGCATGATCCGCATGGACCACACCCACGTCATGGCGCAGTACCACAAGCTCGAACCCGGGATGAACGATGGGCAGCGCCAGGCCATCGTGCGCAGCATCTGCGCGGCCCTGGAGATCCATGCGCAGATCGAGGAGGAAATCTTCTACCCCGCGGTGCGCGAATGCGGTGTCAGTGCGCCGGCCCTCGAGCGCGCCGTGCCCGAGCACGACGAGATGCGCCGCCTGATCGAGCGCGTGCGCTCGCTGGACGGCCAGCGCGACGCACAGGACGACGCCCTGAACGAACTCGTCAACGGCGTCATCCACCACGTCGCCGATGAGGAGACGCAGGTGCTGCCCGCGGCCGAGAAGTTCCTGGGCGCCGATCGCCTGGCCGAACTGGGCGCGAAGATGACGCAACGCCGGCTGGAGCTGGCCCGGCCGCGGGCGGCCGAGCTCGCTGCCGATCTGGCGCGGGCCGCGCCGGCCAAGACCGCGCTGATGGCGGTCGGCGCACTGGTGGCAGGCACCGTGCTGGTGAAGGCGCTGAGCGGCAGCCACCCGGCGCAGCGCAGCCACGGCCGCGACGCCCAACGGACCTGAACACCGCCACCTAGAGCGGCGCGCGCGCCGGCGGCTCCCCGGGCGGGTTCTCTTGCGGCCCCGTGCCGCCTTCGCGCCGCAGGTCGGCGGACTCCTTCTCGCTGCCCGAGGGAGTCTGCGCATCGAGGCCGCGGTCGGGCGATTCGCCCACCTGGGCCAGGTTGCCGGGCCGGTCGATCAGCTCTTCGACGATGAAGTGGCCGTAGTGCTGTGCCCGCTCTGCGCCCTCGCGCTGCGCCAGCCCGGCGACCTGCCGCGCCTGGGCGTCGTCGCCGACGTGCACGACCAGCCAGTGGTAGCCCTGCTCGGCCAGTTCGCGGTGCGCGCGCACGAGGTTGAGCTCCTGTCCGATGGACGCCAGCGGACTGGCCCGCGCGATGTCGTGATCGATCTGCTCGATCATCTGGCGATCGGTGTAGCGGCGGACCGCCTGGCCGACGAAGCCGGCGCTGTTCAGCGCGGCGGCCGCGGTGGCCGCCTGCGCTGCGCTGGGGAATGAGATCACGACATGGTCGACGGGCTTGAAGACGCCGAAGCTCAGCTTTTCTTCCGTGTTCATGGGATGGGCCTTCGTTGCAGGGGTGCCGGCACAAGGCAAGGGGGATGCCTTGCCGGTCGAGGCCGCAGATTTGCGGAACGTGCGGCGGGACGTGCCGGTCCCGATGGGTTCCGGCCGGTCGTCGCCGCCGACCGGCCCGAGCACGGCTTCCGGCGCGGCGCAGACCGGTGTGCGGGAACGTCTCTTGCCGCCGTCCGACATCGCCTACAAGGAGCTCTCGAATGGAACGTCCGCTGGAACACCCCGCCCGACGCTCGGTGCTGTATGTCGAGGACCATCCGGTCAACGCGATGCTGATGAGCGCGATGTTCGACCGCATCCCCGGGCTCGACCTGGTGGTGGCCGTCACCGGCCAGCAGGCCTTGTGCGTGGCGCCGGGGCTCCACCCGGCGCTGCTGCTGCTCGATCTGCGCCTGCCCGACTGCCACGGCAGCCAGCTGCTGCCCCTGCTGCGACAGCTGCCCGGCTGCGAGAGCGCGCCGGCGGTGGCCGTCACCGCCGACGGCGATTTCGACCTCACGGGCACCGGCTTCACCGAACTGTGGGCCAAGCCGCTCGATCTGCAGTCCGTGATGCAGCGTGTGCAGGCCCTGGTGGGGCCGCCCACCGGGCCGCCGCCGCCCGCCGTCACGGCGCTGCGCTGCAGCCAGGCCACCAGCCCCCCACGCAACGACCCCACCCGCCTGGTCCTGTCCTGGACCTGATTCGGGCACAGCCGTTGCCTGACTGATGCGCGGCGTTCGACGCCCGGCCCCGACCTCGGGGGCGGCGCCGAACGGTGTTTCTTCAACGCATCAGGAGTACTGGAATGAGCAAGCAAATGAATCGTCTGGCCGCCCTGGCGGCAGCAGCCTGTCTGGCCATCGGCGGCGGTCTGGCCGTCGCGCAGTCGAGCAGCACGGGGGCGACCGGCGCCACCGGCACCACCGGCAGTACCGCCACGGGCACCGGCACACAAGGCGGCACCTCGACGCAGGGCGGCGCCACCGGCACCGGCAGCACCTCGACGCAGAGCGGGTCGATGGGCTCGGGGACCACGTCGGGCACGAGCTCCAGCCAGAGCGGCCAGAGCGGCATGAGCGGCACCAGCGGCACGGGCAGCACAGGCTCGATGTCCGACGGCAACCGCAGTGGTCTCAATGCCGACGGGACCCCGCGCACCGGCTACAACGCCGACGGCACGCTGCGCAGCGGCTACAACGCCGATGGCACGCTCCGTAGCGGCTACAACGCCGACGGCTCGCGGGCGGCCCGCGCGGATCGCAACTGAGCGAGCTGACGGCCCACCGTGGCTGCGGCCACGGTGATCCGATGCCCGGCGTCCGCCACCGCGCGTCAATCGCGCGGCGGGGGGCGACCGGGCATCGGCTTGAACAGGGCCTCTCGGGGCAGTTGCTCCGGCAGCAGGTACACCACGGCACGCCGGGCTGAACGAGCGGGCGCCCCGGCGTCGCCGCGCGCGCCGGCTGTCAGGGCCGGGCGCAGCTGGAGGTCGTAGAACGATGCGGGCACGTTGATGCAACCGTAGCTGATGCGGTTGTCTTTCGGGCTCGGCGAGGCCAGGCGCTCCAGCCGCCTTTCCCTCGGATTGTTGGGACGGACACGGTGCATGGAGATGGCGGCCTCGTAGTCGACCCAGAAGATGTCTTCGCCCTGCGCATTGACGCCGACCTCCGCAATGAACCTGCCGGCAGGCGTGGTTCGTTCGTGGGGGCGGATCTGCTCCATGGGTCGCTCGCCGATGCCTTCGATGGAGGCATCGCCGCGAGCCAGACCCAGCAGCACGGGGGCCTGCCCCAGCGGCTGCGCCGCCGCATCGAACAGCCACAGCCGTGCCTGCCGCTTGTCGATGATGACAAAGGGGGCGCCTTCGTGGTCGGAGGTGTCCATCACCCACTGCAAATGGGCACGGGCCTGCACCGACAGGCTCGCCGCCTCGGCCCGGGCCGGCGTCGGCAGCGCGTCGCCCCGGCCGATGGCGCCCGCTGCCGCCAGCCCCAGCAGCAGGGACGCTGCCAGCCTGTGGGCCCTGTGGACGCGCTGCCCTGCCGCGGATGCCATGGTCGAGGCCTAGTACTGGTGGACGTGCGCCGCCGCCTCGGCGGTGGCGGCAGGGTCGCCCGCCGAGCCGGTGTAGGCGCAGGCGGCCGTCCGCGCCTCCAGCGCACCCGCGGTGCTGACGATGCGGTGCACCAGGTGCAGCTTGCGCACCGCCGTGCGCGACAGCACGAAGGGATAGAAGTCGGGCAGCCCCATGCTGCGCGACAGCTCGTTGAGCACGCCGGCCAGCTCCATCCAGCTTTTCAGCAATTGAAGGAATTCACCGGCCCTGGCGTCGCCCGACCCGGCCACCGCGTCGCTGCCGAACCGCTCGTAGTCGAGTTGCACGCGTTCGCCGTCCAGGCCGAAGCTGCGCGCGGTGTCCAGGGCGTCCACCATGTGCAGGTAATGGGCCCAGGTCTCGGCCCAGTCTTCCCAGGGGTGGCAGCTGGCGTAGGCGCTCACGTGGCGCTGGCCCCAGTGGGGTGCCGGGCCTTGTTCGTAGTACTTGTTCAGCGCAGCGAGGTAGTCGCGCCGCTCGTCGCCGAACAGCGCCCGCCAGGGGCCCAGCCAGTGGCTGCGTTCCACCAGGCGCTGCCAGTAGTAGTGCCCGCTCTCGTGGCGCAGGTGGCCCAGCAGCGTCCGGTAGGGCTCCATCAGCACGGCACGGCGCTGTTCGCGCCAGGCGTCGTCGGCCTCCTCGACGTCGACGGTGATGACGCCGTCGGCATGCCCGGTGACGACAGGCATGCCGCCCGGCGTCGCACGCAGCAGGTCGAAGGCCAGGCCGCCCGCCGGGTCCTCGCCCTTGGACGCCACCGGCAGCTTCAACCCGATCAGCGACGACACGAGGCGGCGCTTGGCCATCTCGATGCGGTTCCACCAGAGCTCGCTGTTCTCCAGCGTCAGGTCGGGCAGCGTGCGCGTCAGCCGGCAGCAGCGGCACAGCAGCGCTGTGCCGTCGGCCGCGGCAGGCCCGGCATCGGAGACCAGCCAGTTGCAGCCGGCGGCGGTGTCCAGGTTGCTGCAGCGCCGGAAACGCGGTGCCTCGCGCGCTGCGCCGGCCTCGCGCCAGAGCGCGGCAGACGGATCGTCCTGGGCGCCCGGGCCGTCCTGCTCCGGCACCACCAGGTCCAGCGGGAGCAGCCGCCCCTGCTCCGGGTCATAACCCAGCGGCGTGTGGCAGGCCAGGCACTCGCTGTTGTTGAAGAACACCGGCCGCCCGCAGCGGCAGCTGTAGGCGCGCGGCGTGACGGGAGCCGGCATGCGCGCACGCGCGCCGGGCCCCGGTTCAGCGGGTCCCGCCGCACGCAGCGTCAAGGGGGTCTGTTCCACGGCGACCGGCGCGGCGCTGCGCGCCGCGGCACGCCCGCTGGGGCGCGCGGCATGACCGGCCTGGGACAGGGAAGAACGGGCAGCAGGGCGCAGGGAGCTCATGGCGATCTTCCTTGTAGAAAAGTGCGAGACCCTGCAGGGCATGCGGCGTGCCTGTAACCGTTGCAAAGCGCCTTCACAAGTTCAGCCGACCGGCCCGGCCAGGCCGGAGCCCAGCGCCAGCGCCGCAGTGGTCGCGCCGATCAGCGCCCCCATCAGCACGTCGCTGGGGTAGTGCAGTCCCAACACCACACGCGACACCGCCACCAGGCTGGCGAAGGTCCACAGCAGCGGCGCCAGGCCCGGAAAGAAGGCCGAGAGCAGCACGCCGAAGGCCACGGCATGCAGCGTGTGGCCGCTGGGAAAGCTGAACGGATCGGGCACTTTCATGCAGGCCCGTATGCCCTGGCAACGCTCGAAGGGCCGCTGGCGCCGCGTGCTGCGCTTCAAGGCCCAGTAGATCAGCAGGTTGACGCCTCCCAGACCCAGCAGCAGCAAGGCGCGCCGCGGCCCGGCCACGGCGTCCAGCAGCGGCTGCAGGGCGATCAGCAGCAGCCACGATGGCGCACCGCCGATGCGACTGGCCCAGGTGAACACCCACCGCACGTGCGGCCGGGTGGCGGCGCAGTGCAGGGCCAGGGCCCCGCGGCGGTCGAGCTCGACACTGCGCAGGCGGCCGGCGTCAAGCCAGCGCAGCATGGGGCACCGGACCTGCCAGCGGCCGGGCCAGTGCGCGCAGCCGCTGCTCGAACTGCCCGAGCACCGTGTCCCAGTCGCAGCGGCGCGCCGTCTGGCGCGCTTCCCAGCGCAGCGGGCTGGTGGCGTGCGCCAGATCCAGTGCACGCTGGGTCTGGAGCAGGAAGGCCTGGCGACCTTCGGCGCCCGACGAGACGGGCACCAGCCAGCCGTTGACGCCGTCGACGATGTGCTGGCCCGCGGCAGCGGTGTCGAAGGCCACCACCGCCAGGCCGCTGGCCATCGCCTCGAGCGTCACGTTGCCGAAGGTCTCGGTCAGGCTGGGAAAGAGAAACACATCGGCACTGGCGTAGTGGCGGGCCAGTTCGGTGCCGCGCTTGGTGCCGACGAAGCGCACGCGAGGGTGCTGGGCTTCCAGCCGCCCACGCAAGGGGCCGTCGCCCACCACCACCATGCGCAGGTTGCGCTGCGAGCGGCGCAGCTTCTCGAAGGTGGCCAGCGCCAGCCTGACGTTCTTCTCGGCCGCCAGTCGGCCCACGTACAGCAGCACACGATCGGTCGACCTGGCATGCCACTCGCGCCGCAGCCAGTCGTCGCGCCAGGCCGGCGAGAAGCTGTCGGCATCAACGCCGCGGCCCAGCACCTGCAGGCGTTCGAAGCCTCGAGCCTGCAGCTGCGCCGCGATCTCCGGCGTCGGCACGAAGGTGGCATCGGCCAGGCGGTGCAGGCGTCGCAGCCAGCCCAGCACCAGCGGGCCGAACCAGCCCAGGCCGTAGTGCCGGCTGTAGCTGTGGAAGTTGGTGCGGAAGTCGGCGCTGGTGGCGATGCCCGCCTGGCGCGCCGCGCGCAGGGCCGCCCAGGCCAGCGGGCCGGGCGTGGTGACGTGCACCAGATCCGGCATCGATGCCGCCCCGTGGCGCCGCCAGCGGACGTGCAGGTCGCGCACGCTGCAGCGGCCCCAGCGCAGCTCGGGGTAGAGCGGAATCGGCCCGCCCGGCGTGCGCCACTCGTCGCGGTTGTCGGCGCGGCCCTCGCCCGGCTGGCGCGGCCGCAGCAGTTGCACCTGGTGCCCGGCCTGGCGCAGATGGCGCAGCGTGCGCTCGGCCGTGAGCGAGACGCCGTTGATCTCGGGCGGAAAGGTTTCGGTGACGTAGGCGATGCGCACGGTGCGGGGACCTGGGAGGCGTGGGACGGCCTGCGGCGGGCAAGACCTGTTCCCGGCGCCTTCGGGCCGGCCCTCGGCGCCCCACGAAAGAAGTGGCCGGGCCGGGGGGCGACGGGGTCTGCGGCAAGATTTGCCGGCCCCCGCCCGCCTACGGCTGCGGCTGCGGCTGCGGCGGCGACCCGGGTCCCTCAGGGCGGCGGCGTGGATGCCTGGCGATGGAGCGGCGCTGCCAGCAGCGCTTCGAGCCGCGCATGCTGCACGGGTTTGACGAGGTGGGCGTCGAAACCCGCCTCGGCGGAACGCCGGCGATCCTGGTCCTGTCCCCAGCCCGAGACGGCCACCACCAGCAGCCCGGGGCCGCCCTGGCGCTGGCGCAGCGTGCGGCACACCTCGTAGCCGTTCAGGCGCGGCAGGCCGATGTCGAGCAGCACCACCTCGGGGTTCCAGGCCGCCGCCAGCGCCAGGGCCTCGACGCCGTCGTGCGCCGTCTGCACCTCGTGGCCGCTCACCGAGAGCAGCATGGCCAGCGTCTGGGCGGCGTCGCGGTTGTCGTCGACGACCAGGATGCGGCGCCCCGGCGTCGGGGCCACTGCATCGGGCCGCCGCAGCGGCGCCTCACCGGGCTGCAACGAGGGGTCGCGCGCCAGCGGCAGGCGCACGACGAACTCGCTGCCCCGGCCCGGCCCTTCGCTGAACGCGCGGATGCTGCCGCCGTGCATCTCCACCAGCCCCTTGGCCAGCGCCAGGCCGATGCCCAGCCCGCCCTGCGAGCGCTCGATGGCGGCGTCGACCTGGCCGAACATCTCGAAGACGCTGTGCAGGTGCTCGCTGGCCAGGCCGATGCCGCTGTCGCTCACGCGCACCACCACCTGGTCGTCTTCGCGCGCGGCCTGCACTTCGATGCGGCCGCGCGAATGCGTGTACTTCGCGGCGTTGGTCAGCAGGTTGGCGATCACCTGGGACAGCCGGAGGCGGTCGCCGTGCAGGCGCAAGGCCGCGTCGGGCAGGCGCACTTGCAGCACATGGCCGGCCGCATCGATGAGCGGCCGCGCCGTCTCGACGGCCTCGTCGATCAGGCCCTGCAGCAGCAGCGGTTCCGGCCGCAGCAGCAGCCGGCCACTGGCCACGCGCGAGACATCGAGCAGGTCGTCGAGCAGCCGGGCCATCTGCGCCACCTGACGCTCGATGACCGCGCTGCACTGCGCGGCGGAGGCGTCCGCCGGCGCCTGCGCGCGCAGCGCCGTGGCGGCGTTGAGGATGGGCGCCAGCGGGTTGCGCAACTCGTGCGCCAGCGTGGCGATGAAGAGGTCCTTGTGGCGATCGGCCTCGCGCAGCGCGCGTTCGGCACGCTTGCGATCGGTGATGTCCACCGCCACGCAGATGATCCCGCTGATGCGCCGGCCGGTGTCGCGCAGCGGCTCCACGCGCATGTCGTAGTCGTGGTCGACGCCATTGAAGCGCAGGTTCACCTCCTGCCGTTCGCCGACGCCGCTGTCGATCACCTTGCGCTTGAGCGCGTGCAGGCGCTGCGCATCTTCGGGACGCTCGCAGATGCCGGCATCGTCCTGGCCCAGCACCTGCGCCGGCGTGAAGCCCGGCGCGGGGTTGTGGATCCAGGTGTAGCGCAGCGACAGATCCTGCTGGAAGACGACGATCTGCGAGCCGGTGAGAGCCAGCTTGAAGCGCTCGGTGGCCAGGCTCAGCGCCTCCTGGGCGCGGCGGGCATCGGTGATGTCCTCGAACACCGTGTAGACCTCGCCGGGACGGCGCTGGCCCGGGCGGCGCACCGGCACGGCATCGATGCGAAGCCAGCGCCGCTGCGAGGTCTGCGGGTTCCACACGCCCATCACCACGCCGCGCACGGCCTCGCCGCTGCGCAGCGCGCGCATCGACGGGTGCTCTTCGCCGGGAAAGGGACTGCCGTCCTCGCGCAGGGTGTCGTGCGCCTCCTGCACCGAGTCGCTGCCCAGGAAGCGCTCGCGGCTCTTGCCCAGGATGCGCACCGCCGCCGGGTTCATGGCGATGATGCGGCCGTCGGCGTCCTGGTGCACCACGCCGTGCAGCATGGTCTCGGCCAGCAGCCGGTGGCGCTCCTCGCTGGCGCGCAGGGCCTCCTCGGCACGCTGGTGGCCCGTGATGTCGAGCACCATCGACAGCACCGTCGGCGGCGCCCCGCCCTCGCCGGCCCGCCACGAGTTGTGCCAGCTGCAGTGCAGGACGCCGCCGTCCTTGGTGAGGTTGCGGTTGCTCCAGCCCACGTGCTGCACGCCTTCGCGCAGGCGGGCCATCACCTGCTGCACGCCCTCGCGGTCCTCGGGGTGCACGAGCTGCAGCTCGCGCAAGGGCCGGCCCAGCGCCTCGGCCTCGCTCCAGCCGAACATGCGCTCGGCCTCGCCGGCCCAGCGCTGCACGATGGTCTCGGCGTCGAACTCGATCACGGCCATCGGCATGCGGTCGATCTGGGTACGCAGCGCACTGGCGCTTTCGCGCAGCGACAGCTCGGCCTGCTTGCGCTCGGTGACTTCGCTGGCCGTGCCGAGCACCAGCCGGGCGCTGCCGTCGGGGCGGCGGCTGAAGACCGTGTTCTGCGCCTCGAACCAGCGCCAGCGGCCGGCCTGGTCGCGCAGCCGGTACTCCACCCCGGCCACTTCCGCATCGGGCAGCCGGGCCAGCCGCGCGAAGTGCGCCTGCAGACGGGGAAGGTCTTCCGGGTGCCCCAGGCGCGCCAGCACGTCGCCTCCCATGGCCAGCATCTCGCCGGCGGGCAGCCCCAGCCGCCGGCCGGCGGCGTCGTTGAAGTACACCGGGCGCTGCAGTTCGAGGTCCCACACGTAGACGACGTTGGGCACCGCCGCCAGCGCGCGCTGGAAGAACGCCGCGTCCTGCGGCGCCGCCGCGGCGCGCAGGGCGCCGAGTTCCCCGCGCAACGCGTCGTTCTGCGCCCGCAGCGTTGCCAGTTCCGCGCGCAGCGCGTTCAGCAGGGCGGCGTCGGCGGGCGGTGAGGCACTGTGCATGCAGGGATCCGGCCGGTGGCGTGAGGCTCGTGCGGGGGCGAGCCGTCGGACGTCGCAGTGTAGGGCGGCGCCCGGCGGCGGCGACCCTGGTTTGTCGCGCCGCGGCGAGGCGGTGCACGCCGGCAGCGGCCCGGCACGGCCGGGAACGCCGCTTGCCCGACGGGCGCCATGCCCACCGACGGTCCGGCCGCATGCTCGTTCGAAACGTCCCTGCCCGCCAACCGCCCGCACCTGCTGGACGCCTCCATGTTCTGGGGCATCAGCGGCGGCGTGCGGCGGGTGCTGAGCACCCGGCACCAGCTGCTGCCCGAGCGCGGCTGGCGGCACACCGTGCTGGCGCCAGGTGCCCGGGGCGAGGGCTTCATCGACTGCGGCGGCGTCCGGCTGCCGGCCAGCGGGGGATACCGCGTCGTGATGCAGAAGCGACACGCGCAGGACCTCATCGAACAGGCCCGCCCCGACATCGTCGAGGCCGCCGACCCTTACGCGCTGGCCTGGGCCGCGCTGGGCGCCAGCGCCCGTCTGCAGGTGCCGGCGGTCGCCTTCTGCCACAGCAACCTGCCGGCCCTGGCGGCGCGCCTGGCCGGCGGTGTCGATGGCCTGGGCACCCGGCGCGGACGCTGGGCGGCGCGCCGCGCAAGAGCCTACCTGGTGCACGTGTACGCCGGGTTCGATCTCGTCCTGGCGCCCAGCCTCGGCCTCACCCGGCGGCTGCGCGCCTGGGGTGTGGACCCCGTGGCGCACCAGCCGCTGGGCGCGGACACGCGCGTCTTCAACCCGCAGGCGCGCAATCCCGCATGGCGTCAGCGCCTGTGCATGCACCTGGGCCTGCACCCCTATACGCGCCTGATCGTCTACACCGGGCGCTTCGCGCCGGAGAAGAACCTGACGCTGCTGGCCGAGGCGGTCAGGCTGCTGGGCGCGGGCGTGGCGCTGCTGGCCGTCGGCGCAGGGCCGCTGCCGCCGCGCGGCAGCAACGTCTTCACGCTGCGTGCCGAAACCGACAGCCGACACCTCGCGCGGCTGCTGGCCAGCTGCGACGCCTATGTGCATGCCGGCGACCAGGAGACCTTCGGCCTCGGCGCGCTCGAGGCCATGGCCTGCGGCACGCCGGTGGTGGTGGCCGACGCCGGCGGGCTGCGCGAACTGGCGCAGGACGTGGGCATCCTGGTGCATCGACGGCGCGCCGTCGAGTGGGCCGAGGCCATCCACGCCTGCCTGACCGACAGCGCCTCTCCCCTGCCCTACCTGGCGCTGGGCAAGGCGCGCCAGCTCGACTGGTCGCTGGTGATGGACCAGATGTCGAGGCGCTACGAGAAGCTGCTGCGGCGTCACGCGGCGGCTCGGGCGGGCAGCAGTTGCAGCGAGCCGGCGGATACCCAGCCGTTGACGCTGCCGCCGCCGGCACGCGAGGCGGCACGGGTGTCCGCAGGACGCACCCTGGCGGGCGCGCCGTGAGCCCGGCGCCGCAGCACCGGGCACCGTCCCCCACCCGCGCGCCGGGCGGCTC
>JALHMT010000114.1 GCA_022843905.1 Rubrivivax sp. | reverse complement strand
GGCGTCGAAGACCATGCGCACCGCACGCTCCTGGACCTCGGGGGAAAACTTCGGGGACTTCCTCATGGTGGCTCCATTCTCAATCGAAGGAGCCTCCTCAAAATCCGGGGCGGTTCACTCGCGCTTGCGCGTCTTCTTCGTCGACAGGTTCAGGCCAAGTCCGAGCTGCTTCATGGGCGTGATCGTCGCTGGCGCGGGGCGGTCAGGCTATTCGGATCGGCACGTAGTTGTGCAGACCTTCCTTAGCAGGCTGTTGAACTACCACCAATGAACACGAGATCCGCCATGGCAATTCGGGTCGGCGAGGTCATACAGCTCGTCGGTAGTGGCAGGGTGGCCTCAAGCAGCCCGCTTCGGGTCCATTCGAGGGCCTGCATGCCTCCATTTCGATCTCCTCGGCGCTCATTGGGCGCACTGCGGGTGCAATTGCGCCAATGTCCGCAGCCGCGTGAGGTTGTAGGCGGCCATCGTCAGGGTCAGCAGCTGGTCGACCCTGTCCAGTCCCTGCACCATCACCTGGCGGATGGGGCCGATCAGCTTGCCCCAGCCGAAGCACTGCTCGATGCACTTGCGTTTGCGCTGGCTGAACTCGTAGCCGACGTGGCGGGTGGTGCGGCCGTCGATGGCGCTGCCGCCGGTGCGGTTCAGGTTCTGCACGACATGCGGCGTGACGTTGAGTTCGCGGCACGCCTGGACGAAGCCCTTGGTGTCGTACGCCTTGTCGGCGCCCACCGTCACGCGCTTGCCGGGATCGGCCACTCCGGCCAGCATCTGCGCGGCCACATCACGCTCGGCGGTGCCGTCGGAGGTGCTCGCCTGGACATTGACGACCAGCCCGTGGCGGTTGTCCGTCAGCACATGCCCCAGGTAGCTCGGCAACGCGGGTGCGACGTGGCTCTTGCGGTACAGGCGCGAGTCCGGATCACTGGTGGACTCGTGCGTGTCGTTGTTGCGCGGCTGGCCCTTCCAGTCCTCGGGCGGCCGGCCGTCGTCGGATCCGTCTTTGCGGCGCATGCTCTTGTGGCTGGCCCACGCCTGGATGAGCGTGCCGTCCACGCTGAAGTGCTCGCCCGAGAGCAGGCCGCGCTCCTCGGCCATCTCGACCGTGGCGTTGAACAGTTCGGTGACCGCGTCGTGCTCGATCAGCCGGTCGCGGTTCTTGCTGAAGACCGAGTGGTTCCACACCGGGTCCTCGATGGCCAGGCCGACGAACCAGCGGAACAGCAGGTTGCATTGGATCTGCTCGACCAGCTGCCGCTCGCTGCGCACGCTGTAGAGCACCTGCAGCAGCATGGCGCGCATGAGCTTCTCCGGCGCGATGCTCGGGCGACCGCCTTTGACGTCGGCTTCGTACATCGCCGAGAACTTGGCGTCCATCTTGGCCAGCGACTCGTTGACCCACTTGCGGATCGGCCGAAGCGGGTGCGCAGCAGGCACGAAGTCCTCCAGCTTCACCGTCGTTGAACAGGCTCTCGCTGTAGCTGTCGGGTCCTCGCATCGGCGCTCTACCTCTCGTCGATCAACGCGGCCATGCTCGCTTACGCGTGCGGGGGCGTCGATTGGCATTTCAACGGCATGTTAGGGCGCATTTGCACTTCCAGCGGCCGGCTGGCTTCGGGGCTTGTTGAGAATGTGGCCCATGATTGCGGCGGGAACGCATACAAGTGCGCCAATGCCTATAACCTGCCAAACACTTTCAATCTCCCGAGATATACCAAATACCGCAACGCATGCAACTCCAACCAATCCTGCTACTAGTGAAGAAAAGGTGGCAGCACGCTGTCGGATTCGCACGACTCCATCCCTGCTTGTGTCTGCGGTTATGAACGAAGCAGTAAGCGAGAGGAAGCCGAGTGCCAAGCCGATAAGGCCGACTTGTCTACTCTTCTCAGACTTTGCTGAAGAATCGATTGCGACATCAGGTACTCCAGCAATGCGTGCTCGAGCGACGAATTGAGGCGGAGCTTCCGACGAGATTGCCGCAATGGTTATTGCATCTCCAGGATTGAGTAGTAGGGGTTGCAACGAACTAGTGTTTCCGGTTGTCAAGAGCCGGGGCGTGAGCCCAGTCGGTAGGACGGACGTGACAGACACTCGCACAAGCTTTGCTGGCTCCTTAGCCAGGAGTTCAATTGGGCCTTCGAAGTCCGATGCCTGGATAGGGCGGCTGCCATCATTCGTGAGACGAAATACGGTGAGATGAGGGGCGAGCAGAGGCGTACCGTCCAACACGACTGACAGACCGGGAGTTGCGCCCTTCGTGTCTGGTTGCAGTGACGTCTGGGAGATGAGATCGACTCGAACTGAGCGTGAGTTCAGGTCTGCTCGCCAAAGCCATACTGGGATCAGGACGCCAGCTACGCCTGCTACAGCGGTCAGAACAAATCGCCAATCAGCAACAAGTTTCATGGATGAGACTCTATGCGCCCTGACGTGGAGCTAGCCGGCGCGCACAGGCAGGACGCTTTGGCCCAGACGCAGACAATGTACAGAGTACCCGCGGCCGGGTAAAGATGGCTTGCCGTAGCGAGTCCGGTTGCGCGAGGTGTTAGGCCCGCGTCGCGGTGGGTGGCGAGCGTGCATTGACCTATATGCCGTAGTACTTACTGCTAAAGCCAACGGAAAGCGGTGCGCCGTCATAAAGGCAGGAGACGCTGATCTTCAATCGCTTTCTATGATCGTAGTAGTGGTGATAATGCGTTGTCTTGCGAATCAGTTCCAATTCGGAGGGATTAATGCTCAAGGCACCCAGGACCATCTCTGAATCAAAGTCTTGATCTTGCCGATGTGGTGCAGTCCTCTTCAGTTCTACGTCCACATAGTTGATAAAGTTGCCTTCGGCTTCGAGACACATGTGGCACTCGTCAGAGTCGATGATGATGTTTCCGACTTCGTTTGGTACGCCACCTGTCGCGCGAGCCGCATGCTGAACAGTCATACCCACGTACTGGAACGGACGATGAAATGGACGCGTGAGCATCGGCAAAGCCTTGGTCCACGCCATGTCCAGGGCCTGACCAAGATTTGTGGCGCTGGCCGGTGGACTGAATGCGTTCCTGTTGAAGACTACGCCAACGCTTCGGACCAGGTCTTCGAGCGCAGATGGGTAACGGCTGTCGTCGGTGAAGTCAGCGTATCGCTTCCCCAGAAGAAACCCCGGTAGCTCGCAGGCGCTGTACATCAGCGGCAACACCTTCACACGACGACCCGAGATCTCCTGGTTCATAGCGACATCGACTTCACGCTGAACCCACGGGGAGGCAACGGAGTTGGGCGAGAGCACTACTGCGACAAATTCCACCTTGTCAATCCCAGCGCGGATCTTCTCGATCAGTGACTCGCCAACCTTGATCTCGGCTTCGTCCAGCCAGTACGGAATACCTTGATTCTGCAAGTCGGCGGCGAGGCGTCGAACGAACGGCTTGTCAGCGTGGTTGTGGCTTAGGAAAATGCTGGCAGGCATCATTTCGCTTGCGCTGCTGATGCCGCGAGCTCTGCTCGATTGCGCTGGATGGAACCCAGCAAACTAGATTGAGGGTGAAAAGCACGAAACGGACATCTTACAGAACTCGCTTTCGTCGCTCCAGTAATATCGGGGGTGCCGATTGAAGAGCAAATCTGCACGACCAGTTCGGTTGCGGAGGCTCTAATCTCAACTCCATCACTCCGAATCGCTGCTCTGCTAGTTTCATCAAGCTCGCGATCTCCAGTTGTAACGGCCTCCACCTTTTGAAGCAGCTTCTGAAAGGCTTCTAGCGTTGGAAGTGCAAGGCTGGCTTGCCAAGCAACAATCTTTGTCTCAGCAATTTCTTTGCTTTGAGAGAGTAGATTGATGCTCTCTCGAATCATGCGTTTCTCCATTCGAGTCCAATCAGGCGCAGAGCTTAAGGAGGCCAAATTCTCAGCCAGCGAACCAATGCTGTAGAGAACATCCAAAGCGGCGGTCCCTGCCGCTTGACTCAAATGCCGCGATCGAACGCTATCCTCGTACGTTTTGTGAGCCTGCAGGGCGGCAACCGCAACAGCTAGCAATAGAGAGATGCCTCCACCAATGCCAATCTTTCTGATTGGAGACAAAGAAGCATCGGCGTCTCTCGCCTTGAGAGCTACTGCTAGTACTGTCGTTCCAAGAGCCAAGATTAGGAGAATGTAATCCCGCATGTTGATGCGCCTGTCTTCAGGATGCCTAACGTGATTTAGTCAACTGCCCCATTAAACACCGGCCGTCTAGAACTAGCCATCATGCCCATCCCTATACATTGACGAAGCACATCAAGTCGCAATCCACCGCGCAAGGCAACGGTCGCACGCGCGTGCCCGTACAGCCCAGCCGCGCGTATTCCCACTTCACCCCCCCACCCCCCTCACCCCCTGCGCAAACACCTGCCGCGACCGCCACAACACCATCTCCTGCCAATCCGCGAACGGCGGATAGAAGTGGTCGCGCAAGGCATTGCGGATCGGCACCGCCTCGGCGCCGGTGGGGTCGCCGTGGTTCCACAGCCAGTGGTCGGCCTGCAGCACGCGCCCGCCGCGCGGGGGTTGGTAGGTGCCGAACTCCAGGGCCACGAAGGCGATGTCCGCATGGGCCAGGCAGCGTTCGTAGCCGAACTCGGTCAGGCCGAACTTCTCCTGTGAACTGCTGGTGCCCAGCAGCGGCTCGGTGACGCTTTCGCCCCACCAGAGCTTGGCGCGGTTCACGCGGTCGCTGCCGGGGGCGTGGTTGCAGATGGGCTCGCCGTAGCCGAAGGGGCCCAGGCCGGTGTGCATGTCGACGATGGCGATGGTCTTGGCCTTCGCCAGATGCCGGGCCAGGATGGCTTCGCTGGTGCGCCGCGCCCAGGTGGGGCCGCTGCCACCGTAGAAGATGCCCGTGGGGTGCGTGTACTGCCCGGTGCTGCGCGCCACGCGTTCGGCGTGCAGGCCGTGCTGCTGCCGGTAGGCCTCGATGGCGGCTTCGGCGGCGGCCACGCTTTGTGCGTCGATGTGGCGCGGCACGTAGTGCTCGTGCAGTTGCGCGTAGCCCGGGTTGGCGGGCAGCGGCTGCGTGAAGTCGACCCAGTTGCGGTTCAGGTCGACGTTCTCTTCGGTCACGCGGCGCAGCCAGGCAAAGCCGTGCGGGTTGATGGCATGCACCAGCAGCACGGCGGTATGGGGCGGCAGCTGCGCTGAAGTCGGCTCGCGCAGGAAGTCGACCTGCGGGCCCGATCCGGCCAGGCCTTCCACGCCGTGCGTGGCGCTGATGACCACCAGCACGCCGGCGGCGTCTTCGGGGCCCAGCCAGGCGGTGTCGCAGCTCAGGGCTTCGCCGCCGGGGCCTTTCAGGGGATGGGGCCAGTGGCCCAGGGTGGCGCCGCGGGCCGTGGCGGCGTGCAGGAACTTGTCGCGCGCCTCGGGGTAGGTGGTGGAAAAGCAGCTCAGGTCCATGGGCCCAGCATAGCGAGGTATCGTGCCGGCTTCCATCCCATGCAGGCCCCGTGCGGCCCCTGAAAACCATGAGCCTCCCCAGCTTCGATGAATTCACCGCCACGACGCGCGCCCTGGGCTTCGACGAGGTGCTGGTGCGCGAATGGGCACCCGGCCAGCAGACCGGCACCCACACCCACCCCTTCAGCGTGAAGGCGCTGGTGGTGCGCGGTGAACTGTGGCTGCAATGCGGCGAAGAGGCCAGGCACCTGCCCGCCGGCCAGGGCTTCGAGCTGGCCGCCGGCGTCGAACATTCCGAACGCTACGGGGCCGAAGGCGCCACCTTCTGGGTGGCCCGCAAGCATGCCGCTTGACGCTGCAGGGCCCCGCCTGAATGGGGCCAAGGTGGCCGTGGTGGCCGTGGTGGGCGCGGGGCCGGCGGGTGCCGCCTGCGCTGCCGCGCTGCAGGCCGCGGGGCTGGCCGTCACGGTGTTCGACAAGTCGCGCGGCGTGGGCGGGCGCATGTCCACGCGCCGCACGCGCTACACCGACGCGCAGGGCGCTGAACACACGGTGCACTTCGACCACGGCGCGCAGCACGTGGGCGCCCGCCACGCGGCCTTCGTGCAGCTGATGCAGGCGGCGGTGCAGGCCGGCTGCGCGGTGCCGTGGCAGCCGGTGGTCGACGGTGAAGCGGAGTCACCGTCACGCCAGCGCTTCCTGCCGGTGCCGGGCATGCCGGCGCTGTGCCAGCACCTGCTGCGCGGCGTGACGGTGCAGCTGCAGGCCACCGTCAGCGCGCTGCAGCGCACGCCGCAGGGCGACTGGGCGCTGACCCTGGCCGAACACGCCGCCGAGCCCCTGCCCTTCGACCATGTGGTGCTGGCCATGCCGCCCGCGCAGGCGGCGGTGCTGCTGGCGCCGCACCACGCGGCCTGGGCCGAGGCGCTGCGCGGCGTGGTGATGAACCCCTGCTGGACGCTGATGGCAGTGAGCAGCGCGGCGCCGCTGGCTTCATTGACCTGGGACGCGCAGGTGCCCGCCGCAGGCCCGCTGGCCTGGGTGTCGCGCAATCACCGCCGCCCCGGCCGCGCCACGCCGCCGGGCTGTGCCAGCTGGGTGGCGCAGGCACGGGCCGACTGGTCGTTGCAGCACCTGGAAGACGACCCGCAGCAGGTCATCACCGCGCTGCTGGCGGCCCTGGCCCACAGCGTGGGCCAGCCGCTGGACGTGCACTACAGCGCCGTGCACCGCTGGCGCTACGCGCTGCCGGCCGCCGTCGCTGCGGCCACGCCGCCCGCGCCCTGGTGGGACGCCGCGCTGGGCCTGGGCGTGTGCGGCGACGGGCTGGGCGGGCCGGACGTGGAATCGGCCTGGTTGTCCGGCGATGCTCTGGCGCGTTCCATGCTGAACACGCTGCCCGCAGCCACCGCCCGATGACCGACCGCCCCCGGCCGCCACGCGGCGTGGCGCCTGTGCCGCAGGGCCGCACGCGGCGGCTGCTGCACTTCGGTCGCGCGGTGGGCGAGATGGCGGCCGGTGCCGCGGCCGAAGGGCTGACGCGCCTGGCGCAGGGCGAGCGGCCGAAGCTGGCCCAGGTGATGCTGACGCCGGCCAACGCACGGCGGCTGGCCGAGCGCCTGTCCACGCTGCGCGGCGCGGCCATGAAGCTGGGGCAGCTGATGTCGATGGACGGCCACGGCGTGCTGCCGCCGGAGTTCGCGGCGCTGCTGTCGGGGCTGCGCGACGCCGCGCACACGATGCCCAAGACGCAGCTGGTGGACGTGCTGCAGGCCGAGTACGGCGCGCAGTGGCACACGCGCTTCCGCCGCTTCAGCTTCGAACCCGTGGCGTCGGCTTCCATCGGCCAGGTGCACCGCGCCGAGACCCCCGACGGCCGCGTGCTGGCGTTGAAGATCCAGTACCCCGGCGTGCGCGACAGCATCGACAGCGACGTCGCCAACCTGGCGCTGCTGGCGCGCACGCCCGGCCTCACGCCGCCGGGCGTGGACCTGGCCGCTACGCTGGCACGCGTGCGCGAACAGCTGCACCGCGAGACCGACTACCGCGCCGAGGCGGCATCGATGGCGCAGTACCGCCGGGCGCTGGACGCCACGCACCCAGGCGACGACCCCGACGCGCCCGGCCTGTTCGTGCCCGCGGTGCACGACGACTTCAGCACCGGCCACATCCTGGCCACCGACTTCGCAGACGGCGCGCCGGTCGAACGCTGGGTGCAGGCGCCGCAGGCGCAGCGCGACGCGCTGGCGTTGGCGCTGTGCCGGCTGTCGGTGCGCGAGTTCTTCCGGATGCGGCTGGTGCAGACCGACCCCAACTTCGCCAACTACCTGTTCGACGAGGCGCGGCAGCGCCTGGTGCTGCTGGACTTCGGCGCCACCGAAGCGGTGACGGCGCAGCGTGTGGAGCACCTGCGCGAGATCGGCCGCGCGCTGCGCAACGACGACGAGCCTCGGCTGGCCGCCGCGGCGATGGCCGCCGGCTTCACCGACGCGGTGGACCCACCGGCGCAGACGCTGGGCGTGGTGCGCATGATGCGCATGGCGGGCGAGCCGCTGCGCCACCCGGGTGCCTACGACTTCGGCGGCTCGGACCTGTTCTCGCGCACCTTCACGCAGGGCCGGGCGCAGTTCTTCGCCGAAGGCTATGCGCGCACGCCGCCGGCCGACCTGCTGTTCCTGCAGCGCAAGTTCATCGGCAGCTTCATGCTGTGCGCACGGCTGCGCGCGAAGGTCGACCTGGCGGCGGTGTTCGGGGCGGAGCTGTAGGGCCGTGCGGCGGCGCAGCGCCTGAAGCCCTGCGCGACCTCAGCGGCTGGCCGTGTCGGCCGTCTCGGCGTCGGCCGGTCCGTAGAAGTTCAGGCTCTGCTGCGCGCCGGCCAGCACCGAGGGGCGTGCACGCTGGAGCAGCGTGCCGCCGGCCTGGGCCGTGGCCGGCAGCGCCGCGCGGCGCTCGGCGGCAGCGGCGGCAAAACGGTTCAATACGAGGCCCGGGCGGGCGGTGGGGGCGGTGCCGTGGTTGGAAGGTGCAGACATGTGAACGGAAGCTGTGCAGTCCAGGACGTCAATGAAGCCTGACGCCCGATGATGCGCACGGCCCGCAGTTCCGGCACCCCGGAATTGCGGGATGGAACCACACCAATCCTGCGCGACCGGGCCGGATCGCGGGCACTTGTCACGGCCGCCCTCACGGCCGACCTCACTGCCGCCCTCACAGGTGGGCCCGGCGGCGCGGGCCGCCGGGGCGTCTTGCGACTACAGCGAGCCCAGCACCTGGCGCAGCTTGCTGACGATCTCGTCGAGGTGCTTGTCTTCCATCACCAGCGGCGGGGCGATGATCAGCGCGTCGCCCGTGCTCTTCAGATGCAGGCCGGCGTCGTACAGGCGCTTCTGCGCTTCGTGGCCGCGCGCGCCGGGGGCCCCGTCGGCGGCGATGTCCACCGCGGCCATCATGCCGATGGAGCGGATGTCGGTCACGATGGGCATGTCGCGCAGCGCGTGGATGGCGTCGATGAACTTCGGGCTCATCGCGGCGGCGCGCTCGATCAGGCGATCCTTGGCGAAGATGTCCATCATCGCCAGGCCTGCGGCGCAGGAGGCCGGGTGCGCCGAGTAGGTGTAGCCGTGGAAGAACTCGATGCCCTGGGCCGGGCCGGCCTGGGTGATGGTGTCGTAGATCTCCTGCTTGGCGGCCACCGCGCCCATCGGCTGCGCGCCGTTGGTCATGGCCTTGGCCATGGTCAGCAGGTCGGGCGTGACGCCGAAGGCCTGGGCGCCGAAGTTCGCGCCCATGCGGCCCCAGCCGGTGATGACCTCGTCGAACACCAGCAGGATGCCGTGCTGGTCGCAGATCTGGCGCAGCTTGTTCAGGTAGCCCTTGGGCGGCGGCAGGCAGCCGAAGCTGCCGGCGGTGGGTTCGACGAACACGGCCGCGATGTTCTCGCCGCCGTACAGCGCGCAGAAGCGCTGCAGGTCGTCGGCCAGGTCGGCGCCGTGCTCGGGCTGGCCCTTGGCGAACTTGTTCTCGGGCAGCGCCGTGTGGCGCATGTGGTAGACGCCGGCCATGCCGGTGCCGTAGGCGCGGCGGTTGTTCACCATGCCGGCCAGCGACACGCCGCCCATGTTCACGCCGTGATAGGCGCGTTCGCGGCTGACGAACAGCTGGCGCTGGCTCTGGCCGCGCGTGCGGTGGTAGGCCAGGGCCATCTTCATGGCCGTGTCCACGCTCTCGCTGCCCGAGTTGACGAAGAAGATGCGGTTCAGGCCTTCGGGCGTGTAGTGCGTGATGCGCTCGGCCAGCTCGAAGCTCTTGCTGTGGCCGCGCAGGAAGGGCGCGGTGAAGTCCAGCGTCTGCAGCTGCTCGAACACGGCCTGGGAGATCTCGTCGCGGCAGTGGCCCGCGGCCACGCAGAACAGGCCGGCCGAGGCGTCGATGACTTCGCGGCCTTCGGGCGTGTAGAAGTACATGCCCTTGGCGCGCGCGAACATGCGCGGCTCGGACTTGAATTCCTTGTTCGGCGAGAACGGCATCCAGAAGGACTGCATCGTGCTGGTGACTTGCGGTTCGGCGTGACCCATGGTGTGAAACCTCAGATGAAGCGGTGGACCGTATTGTGGGCAGGCGGCGGCCCTCGCGCACGCTTCTGGCACCATCCACGGCGCTCTGGCCCCAACGATCGCGACGCTCTGGCACCGCGACGCCACCGGTGCTGGGGCAATTTCGCGGTCTCGCGCGACCGCATTCAACGGCATGACCCGAACTCCACGATGACCACCGCTTCCACCACCGTCTTCAGCGCCCGCAAGATCATCACCATGAACCCCTCGCGGCCGATGGTCACGCACGTGGCCGTGCGCGAAGGGCGTGTGCTGGCCGTGGGCAGCGCGGCCGAGATGGCGGCCTGGGGCGCGCACACGCTGGACGAGCGCTTTGCCGGCCAGGTGCTGATGCCGGGGCTGGTGGAGGGCCACTGCCACCTGATGGCCGGCACCTTGTGGCGCTACGTTTACTGCGGCTACTTCGACGCCGTGGCGCCCGACGGCACCGTGGTGCCGGGCTGCAAGTCGCTCGACGAGGTGGTGGCCGCGCTGTCGCGCCGCGCGGCCAGCACGGCGGCCGGCGACGCCCCGGTGGTGGGCTGGGGCTTCGACCCCATCTACTTCGGCGTGCGCCGCTGCTCGCGGCAGGACCTCGACCGTGCCAGCGCCGACCGGGCGGTCGGCCTGATGCATGCCAGCGGCCACATCCTCAACGTCAACACGCGCGGACTCGAGCTGTCGGGGCTGAAGCGCCCCGGCATCGAGCACCCGGGCATCCCGCTGGCCGACGACGGCCTGCCCACCGGCGAGCTGAAGGGGCCCGAGGCGATGGCCCCGGCGCTGGAGAAGGTGGGGCTGCACCGCAGCTTCCTGGGCGGCGACGAGACGGGCATGCAGGACTTCGCGCGGCTGTGCGTGCGCGCCGGCGTCACCACCGCCACCGACCTGGCGGCCACGCTGGACGACGCGGGCGTCGACACCCTGCTGCGCGTGACCGGCGCGGCCGACTACCCGGTGCGCATCGCCCCTTTCCTGCGCCTGATCGGCATGACGCCGGCGCAGGTGGTGGCGCGCGCCGCCGCGCTGCGCGAGCGCAGCACCGACGCACTGCGCCTGGGCCACATCAAGGTGGTGGCCGACGGGTCGATCCAGGGCTTCTCGGCGCGCCTGCGCTGGCCGGGTTACTTCAACGGCGCGCCGCAGGGCCTGTGGTACACGGCGCCCGAAGTCATCCGCGAGGCCTACACCCTGGCGCTGCAGCAGGGCCTGCTGGTGCACACCCACACCAACGGCGACGAAGCCACCGACCTGGCCATCGACTGCCTGGCACAGGCCCTGGACGCCCGCCCCAGCCTCGACCACCGCTTCACGCTGCAGCACTGCCAGCTGGCCGACGCCGCGCAGTACCGCCGCATGAAGGCGCTAGGCCTGTGCGTGAACCTGTTCGCCAACCACCACTTCTACTGGGGCGACCAGCACCACGCCACCACCGTGGGCCCGGAGCGCGCCGAGCGCATGAACGCCTGCGCCACGGCGATGGCCACGGGCGTACCTTTCGCGATCCACAGCGACGCGCCCATCACCCCGCTGGGCCCGCTCTTCACGGCCTGGTGCGCGGTGAACCGCCTCACCGCCAGCGGGCGCGTGCTGGGCGAACACGAGCGCATCGGTGTGGCCGACGCGCTGCGTGCCATCACGCTGGGCGCGGCCTACACCATGCGCATGGACGGCGAGATCGGCTCCATCGAGTGCGGCAAGCGGGCCGACTTCTGCGTGCTGGAAGACGACCCGCTGGAGCTGGCACCCGACAAGCTGAAGGACGCGCGCGTCTGGGGCACCGTGCAGGGCGGGCGGGTGTTCGCGGCGGGATGATCGCGGGCATTCCCGCCGTCGTCATCGGCGGCTACCTCGGCGCCGGCAAGACCACGCTGGTCAACCACCTGCTGCGCCATGCCGACGGACGGCGCATCGCCGTGCTGGTGAACGACTTCGGCGACATCAGCATCGACGCCGACCTCATCGAGGCCGACGGCGACGGCCAGGTCATGGCACTGGCCGGCGGCTGCATCTGCTGCAGCTTCGGCGCCGACCTGGTGGGCACGCTGGCCAGCATCGCCGCACGTCGGCCGGCACCCGACGTGGTGCTGATCGAGACCAGCGGCGTCGCGCTGCCGGCGGCCGTGGCGCGCACGGCGCGGCTGGCACAGGGCGTCGCCGTCGAAGGCATCGTGGTGCTGGCCGATGCCGCCACGCTGCGCCGCCTGGCCGCCGACCGCTACGTGGGCGACACCGTGCTGCAGCAGTTGCAGGCGGCCCAGCTGGTGCTGCTGAACAAGTGCGACCGCGTGCCGGGCGACAGCGTGCCTGCGCTGCTCGACTGGCTGCGGCAGACGGCGCCGCGCGCCGTGGTGCTGCCCTGCGCCCAGGCCGAGGTGCCGGCGGACGTGGTGCTGGGTCTGTCCAGTGCCGACGCAGTGCCTGACGACGATGTATCGGCCGTCAGCCGCTGGGACGGCGCCGCAGGAGCGCCCGGCGCTTCCGTGCCCCAAGCCGACGCGCTCTTCGTCAGCCATGCCTGGAGGGTGCCCCCCGGCACGGATCCTCAGGCCGTGGTCGACGCCCTGGCCGCGCACGCGGGCAGCGTGGTGCGTGCCAAGGGCCTGCTGCAGGACGCCGGTGGCTTGACCTGGCTGCTGCAGGCCGTGGGCGAGCAGGTGCAGCTCACGCAGGAGCCGCGGGCCGTTGCCAGCGCGGCGCTGGGCCGAGTGCAGATCATCGGCCTGCGAGGCTCGTTCCGGCCTCGCGACCCGACGGGTTGGGCGGTCTCCTGAGGGACTGCTTCGGCGCCTCGTGTGCCTGGGGCCTTTGCTTGACGGTCGCCAGATAGCTTGGCACGGCTGACAAAACGCTTTCAACGTTCGCAAAGTCAGGACAACAGTCCGGCATCGCCCGGAAACACCCGTCCAGCGGCTACAGTGCGCGTTTGCCCGCGGCATGGGCGCTCCGCCGGAGCGTGGTCCGCTGACTGCTCATTCCAGCATGAACCTGCTGCTGTTCCTTGCCGGCCTGGCCGGACTGATCGTCGGCGCCGAGCTGCTGGTGCGCGGCGCTTCGAAGCTGGCGCTGTCCTTCGGCATCTCTCCGCTGGTGGTGGGGCTGACCATCGTGGCCTTCGGCACCAGCTCGCCCGAACTGGCCGTGTCGGTCGGGGCCGCGATGGACGGCAAGACCGACATCGCCGTGGGCAACGTGGTGGGCAGCAACATCTTCAACGTGCTGTTCATCCTGGGCCTGAGCGCGCTGATCACCCCGCTGGTGGTGCATGTGCAGATCATCCGGCAGGAGGTGCCCATCATGATCGGCGCCTCGCTGCTGCTGCTGGTGCTGGGCCTGGACGGCCGACTGAGCGCCCTCGACGGCGCCTTGCTCAGCGGGCTGCTGGCGGCCTACACCGTGTTCCTGGTGCGGCAGTCGCGCCGCGAGACGCAGGCTGCGAAGGACGAATTCGCCGCAGAACTGCAGCCCGCGGGAAGCGGCGGCTGGGACTCGAAACTGCCGGCGCAGATCGGCCTGATCCTCGCCGGACTGGCAGCCCTGGTGGCCGGCTCCGACGCCCTGGTCACGGCGTCGGTGGCCTTCGCCAAGGCGCTGGGCGTCAGTGATCTGGTGATCGGCCTGACCATCATCGCCGCCGGCACCTCGATGCCCGAAGTGGCCACCTCCATCATGGCCGCCATCAAGGGCGAGCGCGACATCGCCGTGGGCAACGTGGTGGGCAGCAACGTCTTCAACATCCTGGGCTGCCTGGGAGTGACGTCGCTGGTTGCCGGCAGCGGCGTCGTGATCCCGCCATCGGCGATGAACTTCGACATCTGGGTGATGCTCGCAGTGGCCCTGGCCTGCATTCCGGTCTTCATGACCGGCCGCGAGATCGCGCGCTGGGAAGGTGCCGTGTTCCTCGGCTATTACGTCGCCTACGTGGCCTATCTGGTGCTGGCGGCGCAGCAGCACGCCGCGCTCGGGTTATTCTCGGCCGCGATGATGAGCTTCGTCGTGCCCCTGACCGTGATCACGCTGGTGGTCGTGCTGCTGAAGAAGAGAACAGCCGCCTCATGACGTCGGACCTGCTGCCTGCCCTGGCGCTCGTGCCCTGGCTGGGCGCCGCCCTGGTTGCCTGCGTGCCGGTGCAGGCCCGGCGCACGGCCGCCTGGGTGGCCGGTTTCACCGCACTGGCCGCCACGGCGCTGGTGCTGCTGTCCGCACCACAGGTGTTCGCTGGCGAGGTGCTGCGCTGGACCCTGCCCTGGATGCCCACGCTGGGCCTGGACTTCTCGCTGCGCATGGACGGCCTGGCCTGGCTGTTCGCGCTGCTCATCGCCGGCATCGGCGCGCTGGTGGTGCTGTACGCGGCCTGGTACCTCGACCCCAAGGACCCGGCCCCGCGCTTCTTCTCCTTCCTGCTG
>JALHMT010000113.1 GCA_022843905.1 Rubrivivax sp. | reverse complement strand
ACCGGCCGCCGTGCCGACGCCGCTGGCCACCGCGCCCACTCCGGGCGCACCGGCGGCCGTGCCGGCCCCGGCCACCGCCGCGGCGGGCAGCGACAAGGTCACCATCACCACCGACGTGGTGAAGGCCACCTTCGACAGCCAGGGCGGTTCGCTGATCCGCCTGGAACTGCTCAAGTATGGCGACCACAACGACCGCAGCCAGAACGTGGTGCTGCTCGACCAGAGCGCCAAGCGCCTGTACGTGGCGCAGACCGGGCTGATCACGCCGCAGCCGGGCGTGACGCTGCCCAATCACCTCACGACCATGACGGTGGTGCCCGGTGAACGCACCCTGGCCGCGGGGGCCGACACGCTGAGCCTGCGCTTCGAGGCCCCTGTCGTCGACGGCCGCAAGCTGGCCAAGACCTACACCTTCAAGCGCGGCGAGTACACCGTGGGGGTGAAGCACGAGTTCACCAACGAGGGCAGCACGCCGGTGACGCCGCAGCTCTACCTGCAGCTCGCGCGCGACGGCAACCCGCCGGAGGGCGAGTCGGCCTTCTACTTCACTTTCACCGGCCCGGCCTTGTACACCGAGGCCAACAAGTTCAAGAAGATCGACTTCGGGGACATTGCCAAGGGCCGTACCGACCACGACAAGGCCGCCGACAACGGCTGGATCTCGATGGTGCAGCACTACTTTGCCAGCGCCTGGCTGCTGCCGCCGGGCACGCAGCGCGAGTTCCGCACCGCCAAGGTGGCTGACAACCACTACAGCATCGCGATGGTGACCTCGCTGGGCGAGGTGGCGCCGGGCGCCAGCAAGAGCTTCGAGTCGATCCTGTTCGCCGGCCCGCAGGAAGAAAACAAGCTCGCGGCGCTGGCGCCGGGGCTGGAACTGGTGAAGGACTACGGCTGGTTCACGGTGCTGTCCAAGCCGCTGTTCTGGCTGCTCGACAGCCTGCACGGGGTGCTGGGCAACTGGGGCTGGGCCATCGTGGCACTGGTGGTGCTGCTGAAGATCGCCTTCTACTGGCTGAACGCCCAGGCCTACAAGTCCATGGCCAAGATGCGGGCGATCAGCCCCAAGGTGACCGAACTGCGCGACCGCTACAAGGACAAGCCGCAGCAGATGCAGCAGGAGATGATGCGCATCTATCGCGAGGAAAAGGTCAACCCGCTGGGCGGCTGCCTGCCCATCCTGGTGCAGATGCCCTTCTTCATCGCGCTGTACTGGGTGCTGCTGTCCAGCGTCGAGATGCGCAACGCGCCCTGGATCGGCTGGATCACCGACCTCAGTGCCAAGGACCCCTGGTACATCCTGCCGGTGCTGATGACGCTGTCGTCGCTGGTCCAGGTGTCGCTGGGAGCCAAGCCGCCCGACCCCATGCAGGCGCGCCTGATGTGGATCATGCCGCTGGCCTTCGGCTTCATGTTCTTCTTCTTCCCGGCCGGCCTGGTGCTGTACTGGCTGACGAACAACATCCTGTCGATCGCCCAGCAGTGGTACATCAACAAGCGTCTGGGCGTGCAGTAGTCGCAGGTCGAGAACAAGCGCACGGCTGCCGGCGCGGCAAAGGCCCCAATCGGCGCCATGGGGGTTGAATCCGGAGCCGGTCCTGCCGATAGTGCGCTCATGCGGGCGACCCGGCTCTCGAAGGCCGGCTCAGGAGCTCCGCCACCGGGCGTTTCCTGTCCAGCGGCGACTCCACCCGCGCCATACCCTGGCCGCGTGGCGCGCGGGGCTCGGCACAATCCGGGCCGATGAGCACAGCGCCACCGGCTGCCGGCACCGCCCGGCTGGGCCGCCATACGGAACCCATCGTCGCCATCGCCACGGCCCCGGGCCGCGGGGCGGTGGGCATCGTGCGGGCCTCGGGGGCCGACCTCTCGACGCTGATCGACGCGCTGTGCGGCCGACGCCTGGTGCCGCGCCACGCCACCTTCGGTGCGCTGCTGGACGCGCAGGGCGCGGCGATCGACCAGGGCCTGGCACTGCACTTCCCTGCGCCCCACTCCTACACTGGCGAAGACGTGCTGGAGCTGCAGGCGCACGGCGGCCCGGTGCTGCTGCAGCTGCTGCTGGCGCGCTGCCTGGAAGCGGGCACCGGCATCGGCCTGCGGCTGGCCGAGCCGGGCGAGTTCACCGAGCGCGCTTTCCTCAACGACAAGCTCGACCTGGCACAGGCCGAGGCCGTGGCCGACCTCATCGACGCCAGCACCGAGGCCGCCGCACGTTCGGCCGGACGCTCGTTGTCGGGGGCCTTCTCGGCGGAGATCTCCGTGCTGGCCGAGCGCATCGTGCGGCTGCGCATGCTGGTCGAAGCGACGCTGGACTTTCCGGAAGAAGAGATCGACTTCCTGGAGAAGGCGGGCGCGCGCGCCCAGCTGCGCGAGCTCGAGGCCGCCGTCGACGCCGTGCTGGCGCGGGCCCGCCAGGGCGCGCTGCTGCGCGAGGGCCTGCGCGTGGTGCTGGCCGGGCAGCCCAACGTCGGCAAGAGCAGCCTGCTCAACGCGCTGGCCGGCGCCGAGCTGGCCATCGTCACGCCCATCCCCGGCACCACGCGCGACCGCGTCAGCGAGACGCTGCAGATCGAAGGCGTGCCGCTGCACGTCACCGACACGGCCGGGCTGCGCCACGACGTGGACGCGGCCGACGAGGTCGAGCGCATCGGCATCGGCCGCAGCTGGGAGGCCATCGGCCAGGCCGATGCGGTGATCTTCCTGCATGACCTGACGCGCCGCGGGCAACCGGCCTACGACGCCGCCGAACGCGAGATCGAGGCGCGGCTGCCGCCGGCCGCGGCGCTGCTGCACGTCTGGAACAAGGCCGACCTGGCCCCTGGTGCGGCCGGGTTGCCCGGCGATGCGCTGCGGCTGTCGGCGCGCACCGGCGACGGCCTCGAAGACCTTCGCCGCGCGCTGCTGCGGCACGCCGGCTGGCAGGCCGCGCCCGAAGGTCTGTTCATCGCCCGCACGCGCCACGTGCTTGCCCTGAGGCGCACGCGCGAACATCTGCTGCGCGCCGCCGAACACGCCGACCAGCGCGACGCCGCGCTGGATCTGCTGGCCGAGGAGCTGCGCCTGGCGCACCAGGCGCTGGGCGAGATCACCGGCGCCTTTTCGGCCGACGACCTGCTGGGCGAGATCTTCAGCCGGTTCTGCATCGGAAAGTAGACAGGCGAGCAGGCTGTTTCAGTGTGAACGTGTCACACGCACAGTGTGCGCTGCGATGCAGCAGCGCGGGCGTCACGGAGGCACGATCACATCACTCCGGCAGACATCCCGCCTGCCCACCCGAAGGAGATCCTCATGAACGTCGCCGCCTGCCACAACGCCTTCGTCCTCGCACTTGCCGTCGCGACCCTGGCGTTCGCCACCGTGCGCTCGCACGACGGCGGCGCGCCCGGGGCGGGCGCCAGTGAATCACGCCCGGTGGCAGCCTTCGCCTGGTCCGAGAGTGGCGACACCTCGGTACCGTCGGCCCTCGCGGCTTTCGCGGCGCACTCCGCTTCCGACGAGACGGTGTCGGCGACCTTCTGACGCTTTGAGCGAATGCGTCGGGGCTCAATGCCCCGCGAAGTCGACCAGCGTGAACAAGGGCAGGCCGGAGGCGCGCAGCTTGTCGGAGCCGCCGAGTTCGGGCAGGTCGACGATGGCCGCGCCTTCGATGACCGTGGCGCCCAGCCGTTCGAGCAGCTTGCGGCCGGCCATCATGGTGCCGCCGGTGGCGATGAGGTCGTCGATCAGCACGACACGGTCGCCCGGTTTCACGGCGTCGGTGTGCATCTCGACGGTGGCCGAACCGTATTCCAGCTCGTAGGTCTCTTCCACCGTGGTGAAGGGCAGCTTGCCCTTCTTGCGGATCGGCACGAAGCCGATGTTGAGCTCGTAGGCCACCACCGAACCGATGATGAAGCCGCGCGCGTCCAGGCCCGCGATGGCGCTGGGGCGCACGTCGAAGTAGCGGTGCACGAACTGGTCGATCAGCACGCGGAAGACACGCGGGTTGGCCAGCAAGGGCGTGATGTCGCGGAACTGCACGCCCGGGGCCGGCCAGTCGGGCACGGTGCGGATGTGCTCGCGGATGTAGTCGGCCGGCGACAGCGCGGCCTGCGCCTGCGGGGTGTTCGATGCGTTCATGCGCGGATCATAGGTGCGGCGCTCCGCGGCGCTGCCCTTGGCACCGCCGTGGCTGTTCAACCGTGGCCCAGCAGCTTGGCCTCGGCCAGGGCCAGCGGCTCGGGCAGCCCGCTCAGCACCAGGGTGTCACCCCCACCCAGCACGTCACCGGCCTGGGGCTGGCGCGCGCCGCCCCCCGCAGCGCGGCGCAGCGCCACCACCGTGACGCCGATGGCGTGCAGCGCCAGGGCGTCCAGCGGCTGACCTACGATGCGGCCGGCCTCGGGCAGGGTGACGCTGCGCAGGCGCGCCTGGTTAAGTTCTTCCACGGTGTCGTCGTCGGCGCCGTGGAAGTAGCCGCGCAGCAGGCCGTAGCGCGCGTCGCGGGCGTCGCGCGTGATGCGGATCACGCGCTGCATCGGCACGCCGACGAGAGCCAGCGCGTGGCCGGCCAGCATCAGGCTGCCTTCGATGGCCTCGGGCACCACTTCGGTGGCGCCGGCCGCCTTCAGGCGGTCGATGTCGGCGTCGTCGACCGTGCGCACGATGACCGGCACCTTGGGCGCGTGCGCCTGCACCTGCGCCAGGATCTTCAGCGCCGAGGCCGTGTCGTGGTAGCTGACGACCACCGCGGCGGCGCGCGCCAGGCCGGCGGCCATCAGGCTCTGCAGCCGGGCGGCGTCGCCGAAGACCACGCTCTGCCCGGCAGCGGCGGCCTGGCGCACGCGGTCGGGGTCGAGGTCCAGCGCCATGTAGGGGATGTTCTCCTTGCCCAGCAGCTTGGCCAGGTTCTGGCCGCTGCGACCGTAGCCGCAGATGATGACGTGCGACTCGGCGCCGATGGCCTTCTTGGCGATGCTGGTCAGCGCCACCGACTGCATCAGCCAGTCGCTGGCGCTGAGCTTGTTGACGATGACGTTGCTGTACATGATGAGGAAAGGCGTGGCCAGCATCGACAGCACCATGCTGGCCAGCACCGGGCTCACCCACTCGGGCGCCACCAGGCCCTGGTCGGCACCCAGCGTCAGCAGCACGAAGCCGAACTCGCCGGCCTGCGCCAGGTACAGCCCGGTGCGCAGCGCCGTGCCGGGTGCGGCGCGGTAGGCGCGGGCCAGCGCCGCGACGATCGCGAACTTGGCCAGCACGGGCAGCGTGGTCAGCACCAGCACCAGGAACCACTGCTCCATCACCGGCCGCCAGTCGAGCTTCATGCCGATGGTGATGAAGAACAGGCCCAGCAGCACGTCGTGGAAGGGTCGGATGTCGGTCTCGACCTGGTGCTTGTATTCGGTCTCGGCCACCAGCATGCCGGCCACGAAGGCGCCCAGCGCCAGCGACAGGCCGGCGTGTTCGGTCAGGTAGGCCAGGCCCAGCGTGATGAGCAGCAGGTTCAGGATGAACAGCTCTTCGCTCTTGTGGCGCGCCACCAGCGTGAGCCACCAGCGCATCACGCGCTGCCCGCCCACCAGCAGCACCGTGATCAGCACGACGGCCTTGAGCAGCGCCCAGCCCATCGCGCCGGCGAACTGTTCGGCCGGCGAGTTCAGCGCCGGGATCAGCACCAGCAGCGGCACCACGGCCAGGTCCTGGAACAGCAGCACGCCCATCACGCGGCGCCCGTGGTCGCTTTCCAGCTCCAGCCGCTCGGCCATCAGCTTGACGACGATGGCGGTGCTGCTCATCGCCATGGCCCCGCCCAGCACCACGGCGCCGCGCCAGGACATCTCCCAGGACTGGCCCGTGATGGCCTGCCAGGTGTAGGACAGCAGCACATGGCCGATCAGCGTGCCGGCCAGCGTCAGCGTCACCTGCCACAGGCCCAGGCCGAAGACCAGCGAGCGCATGCTGCGCAGCTTGGGCAGGTTGAACTCGAGCCCGATGACGAACATCAGGAAGACGACGCCGAATTCGGCCAGGTAGCGCACCCCCGCGTTGTCGCCGGCCAGGGCCAGGGCGTTGGGGCCGATCAGCACGCCGACCACCAGGTAACCCAGCATGGGCGGCAGCTTGAGCGTGCGGCAGACCACCACGCCGAGCACCGCAGCGACGAGATACAGCAGGACGAGTTCGAGGGTGCTGGCCATGGATACCTAGAATGCCGTCATCCTATTCGACACCGGCCACCGTCTTGCCCGACTCCTGCGCCTCCTCCGATTCCACGGCCTTCGATGCACCGCGTGCGCTGCAGCTTGCCGCACGCACCTTCGAGATCGAGGCGCGTGCGCTGCTCGGGCTGGCGGCGCGCCAGGGGGACGGTTTCGCAGCCGCGGTGAAGGCCATGCTCGAGTGCCGCGGGCGCGTGGTGGTGATGGGCATGGGCAAGAGCGGCCACGTCGGCCGCAAGATCGCGGCCACGCTGGCGTCCACCGGCACGCCGGCCTTCTTCGTGCACCCGGCCGAGGCCAGCCACGGCGACCTGGGCATGCTGATGCCGGGCGACGTGGTGCTGGCCATCAGCAACAGCGGCGAGAGCGACGAGCTGGGCGCCATCCTGCCCGCGCTGCGGCGGGTGGGCGTGACGCTGGTGGCCATGACGGGCCAGGCCGGCTCCACGCTGGCGCGCCACGCCGACCACGTGATCAGCAGCGCGGTCGAACAGGAGGCCTGTCCGCTCAACCTGGCGCCCACCGCCAGCACCACGGCGCAGATGGCGCTGGGCGATGCCCTGGCGGTGGCGCTGCTGGACGCGCGCGGCTTTCGAGAAGAGGACTTCGCCCGCTCGCACCCGGGCGGCTCGCTGGGCCGCAAGCTGCTGATGCACGTGCGCGACCTGATGCGCAGCGGCGAGGCCGTGCCGCGCGTGGCGCCGCAGGCCAGCTTCAACGAGCTGCTGCGCGAGATGACGGGCAAGGGACTGGGCTTCACCGCGGTGGTCGACGCCCAGGGCCGCGCGGCGGGCATCTTCACCGACGGCGACCTGCGCCGCCTGATCGAACGCGGCGCCGACCTGCGCGCGCTGACCGCGGCCGACGTGATGCACACCTCGCCGCGTCTGGTGCGCGACGATGCGCTGGCGGTGGACGCCGCCGACGTGATGGAGAAGCACCGCATCACCAGCGTGCTGGTGATCGACGCCGCCGGGCTGCTGGTGGGTGCGCTGAACAGCAACGACCTGATGCGGGCCAAGGTGATCTAGCGGCCGCGGTCGCGCGCCTACAGGGTGGCCGCCAGGCGCGTGCCCTGGTCGATGGCGCGCTTGGCGTCGAGTTCGCCGGCTTCCTTCGCTCCGCCGATGAGATGCACCACCACGCCGGCAGCGCGCAGCGGCGCTTCCAGTTCGCGTTGCGGCTCCTGCCCGGCGCACAGCACGACGTGGTCGACCTCGAGCAGCGTGCCGTCCTTGCGGCCTTCGCCGAAGCTGACGAAGAGGCCGGCGTCGCCGATGCTTTCGTAGTTCACGCCGGCCAGCATCTGCACGTTCTTCATCTTCAGCGCGGCGCGGTGGATCCAGCCGGTGGTCTTGCCCAGCCCGGCGCCGTGCTTGCCGGCCCGGCGCTGCAGCAGGGTGACCTCGCGCGCCGGGGGTTCGGGCCGGGGCCGCACGACGCCGCCGCGCTGCGCGCCGGGGTCGGTGACACCCCACTCGCGCAGCCAGGCCTGCAGGTCGGTGGTGGGTGATGCGTGGCCCAGGTCGGTGCCGGTGGCCAGGTATTCCGCGACGTCGAAGCCGATGCCGCCCGCGCCGACGATGGCCACGCGCCGGCCCACCGGCTTCCTGTGCAGCAGCACGTCGATGTAGCTCAGCACCTTGGGGTGGTCCTGGCCGGGGATCTTCGGGTCGCGCGGCGTCACGCCGGTGGCCAGCAGCACGGCATCGAAGCCCAGTGCGGCGAGCTGCTGTGCCGTCACGCGGCGCTGCAGTTGCAGCTTGACGCCGGTGGTCTGCAGCTGCGACAGGTAGTAGCGCAGGGTCTCCTCGAACTCTTCCTTGCCGGGGATGGCCTTGGCCATGTTGAACTGGCCGCCGATGCGCTCGGCGGCGTCGAACAGGTGGACCTCGTGGCCGCGTTCGGCCAGCGTGGTGGCTGCGGCCAGCCCGGCCGGGCCGGCGCCGACCACGGCGAAGCGCTTGCGTGCCGGGGCGATGCGGATCACCAGCTCGGTCTCGTGGCAGGCGCGCGGGTTGACCAGGCAGCTGGCCACGCGGTTGGCGAAGGCGTGGTCCAGGCAGGCCTGGTTGCAGGCGATGCAGGTGTTGATGAGCTCGCGCTGGCCCTGGGCGGCCTTGTTGACGAAGTCGGAATCGGCCAGGAAGGGCCGGGCCAGGCTCACCATGTCGGCGTTGCCGTCGGCCAGCACGGCCTCGGCCACCTCGGGCGTGTTGATGCGGTTGCTGGTGACCAGCGGCACCGTGATGCCTTCGGCGAGCAGGGCGCTGCGCAGCTTCTTCGTCACCCAGGCGAAGGCGGCACGCGGCACCGAGGTGGCGATGGTGGGCACGCGCGCCTCGTGCCAGCCGATGCCGGTGTTGAGGATGGTGGCCCCCGCCGCAGTGACGGCGCGGGCCAGCTGCAGCACTTCGTCCCACGAGCTGCCGTCGGGAATGAGGTCGATCAGGCTGATGCGGTAGATGAGGATGAAGTCGGGGCCGACGGCCTCGCGCACGCGGCGCACGATCTCCACCGCCAGCCGCATGCGGTTCTCGTACGGCCCGCCCCAGCGGTCGCGGCGCTGGTTGGTGTGGGTGACGAGGAACTGGTTGATGAAGTAGCCCTCGCTGCCCATCACCTCCACGCCGTCGTAGCCGGCTTCCTGCGCCAGGCGCGCGCAGCGCACGAACGCCAGGATCTGGCGCTCGATGCCGCGTTCGCCCAGTTCGCGCGGTGTGAAGGGCGAGATGGGGCTCTGGATGCGGCTGGGCGCCACGCACAGCGGGTGGTAGCCGTAGCGGCCGGTGTGCAGGATCTGCAGCGCGATCTTGCCGCCTTCGGCGTGCACGGCGTCGGTCACCGTCCTGTGACGGCGTGCCGCGCCCGAGGTGGCCAGCGTGCCGGCAAAGGGCTTGGCCCAGCCCTCGATGTTGGGTGCGAAGCCGCCCGTGACGATAAGGCCCACGCCGCCGCGCGCGCGCTCGGCGTAGAACGCCGCCATGCGCGGGAAATGCTTGCGGCCGTCCTCCAGGCCGGTGTGCATGCTGCCCATCAGCACGCGGTTCTTCAGCGTCGTGAAGCCGAGGTCGAGCGGGGCCAGCAGGTGCGGGAAAGGGGAGTGCATCGGCCGCATCGTACGTGCCGTGCGCCTGTCGAGGCCTGCGTGCTTGCCTGCATGGCGGGGCCGATGCAGGTGCGGTGTCGCTGGTCAGGCCAGCCGGCCGGCGCGGAAGTCTTCCACCGCCTGGAAGATCTGCTCGTTGGTGTTCATCACGAAGGGGCCGTACTGGGCGATGGGTTCGTTCAGCGGCTGGCCGGCGATCAGGATGGCGCGCGCGCCTTCGCTGCCGGCCTGCATCGCGATGCCGTCGCTGCCCGGGGCGTTGGCCAGGATGGCCATGCGCTGGCGGCGCACGTCGGTGCCCGCCAGCGCGATGCTGCCGCGGTAGACGTAGACCAGCGCGTTGTGCGTGGCCGGCAGCGGCTGGGCGAAGTGCGCGCCGGGCTCCAGGTGCAGGTCGAGGTACAGCGGCAGGGTGCCTTCGCGCTGCACCGCCCCGTCCACGCCATGGCTGTGTCCGGCGATGACGCGCACCAGCGCGCCGGGCAGCTGCAGCTCGGGCACGTCTTCCGAAGCGATGTCGCGGTACCAGGGGTCGCGCATCTTGTCGCGCGCCGGCAGGTTCAGCCAGAGCTGGAAGCCTTCCATCGCCCCGTCCTGCTGCTCGGGCATCTCGCTGTGGATCACGCCACGGCCGGCCGTCATCCACTGCACGCTGCCCGGCACCAGCAGGCCTTCGTTCCCGGCGCTGTCGCGGTGGCGCATGCGGCCCTGCAGCATGTAGGTGACGGTCTCGAAGCCGCGGTGCGGGTGGTCGGGGAAGCCGCCGATGTAGTCGCCCGGGTTGTCGGTGCCGAAGGCGTCGAGCATCAGGAAGGGGTCCAGGCGGCGCTGCAGGTTCTGCGTCAGCACGCGGGTGAGCTTCACGCCGGCGCCGTCGCTGGTGGCCTGGCCCTGGACCAGGCGTTCGACGCTGCGCGGGTGTTGAACGGTGGGCAGGGTGGGGAGGGCGGTGGTGGTGTCCATGTCGGCCAATGTAGCGGCGGTCGGGCGCCCGTGCATTGCAGCGGCTTGATGGCTGCGTTCAAATCGCTGCTCAATCCGAAGCGAGAGCCATCGATGAAAGCAATCTGGAACGGCACCGTGGTGGCCGAGAGCGACGACACCGTGGTGGTCGAAGGCAACCACTACTTCCCGGCGGAGGCGGTCCAGCGCGACTTCCTCCTGCCCAGCAACACCAAGACCATGTGCTCCTGGAAAGGCCAGGCCAGCTACTGGACGCTGTTCGTGGACGGCAACGCCAACCCCGATGCGGTCTGGTACTACCCGGAGCCCAAGGAGGCCGCGGCCGAGATCAAGGGCCGGCTGGCTTTCTGGAAGGGCGTGAAGGTGGTCGACTGAAGCGGGCCGTGTCGGCAGCAGCGGCGGCGGAACCGGCGGTGTTGCATTCGCCGCCACTGCGTGCCTTGCACCGGCGGCGTCTGCGCGAGGTCTGGCGCTCGGCCGGCTGGCCCTGCCAGGACATGGTCGAGATCGAACTGCTGGCCGCCGGGTTGCTGGAGCGGCAGCGTGACGAAGCGGGCCGGGAGACCCTGCGCGTGACCGACGCCGGCGTGCGGGAGTTGGCGGCCACTCTCGCCAGGAACCGCGCGGCGTTTGACGAACATGAGGCGCTGGTCGCGCGCGTGGCGCTGGACATGCAGCGCGCCGGGCGCGTCGTCTGGCGCGGGCTGAGCCTGCGCGCGCCGCTGCCGGCGGACGATGGCGCCACGCAGTGGGTGATGGCGATGCCCGATGTCTATTCGGTGCGCTACACGACGGTGGAGGACTACCTCGAACCCACGGCGCACGAAATCAAGGTGCGGCGCGCCGACCTGCTGTCGGACCTGCGGCGCCAGGCCAAGGGAGCCGCCTACCGCGCGCTGGCCAGCCAGTGCTGGTACGTGCTGAAGGCGGGCATCGCTGACCCGGACGAGGTGCCGGCGGAGTACGGCGTGATGCTGGCGGGTGTCGATGGTCTGGAGGTGGCGCGGCCCGCGCCGAAACGCGCGATGCGGTTGCCGTTTTCGGTCTGGATGTCGCTGGCGCGGGCGCATGCGGAGCCGGGTGCCGACGACGAGCCCCAGGGTCGGCTGGGGTGAGTGTGCGCTGACTGTTTGTGTGCCGCCTGCGACGTGCCACCCAAGCAAGCGGCCGGGCGGGCTCCAGACAACAAAAAGCCGGCACAAGGCCGGCTCGATGTGTGCCGCGCCTTGGCAGGCGCGGCCGGGAAGCGAAGGCAGCTCAGGCGGCCTTCTTGGTCACACGGCGACGGATGCCGAAAGCGCCGAGCAGACCGGCTGCAGCCAGGGCCAGCGAGCCGGGTTCCGGCACGGAGCCGCCGCCGCCGCCGCCGCCGCAGCTCGCGACGCTCGGGCCGCTGGGCGAAGAGGGGGAGGGGCAGATCGCGCCGCTGAAGGACAGGATCTTGAAGTAGTCCTTCGAACTCGTGTCCAGGCCTGTCACGCCAGAAAAGGGCGTGTTGGTCGTTGCGCCGTCGAAGAAGGTGCTGATCAGCCACCAGCTCGAAAAACGGCCGCCAGTGAAATTCATGGTGTTCTGGTTGACGCCATTGGTGTCGACGTCCATCGCGCTTACCAGAGTCCAGCCATTCTTCAGCGCATTCGTGCCAGCCGTGCTCGACAGGTTGGGGGCAGTCGCTTGGTCCCAGCGGTAGACCAGCATGTCGGCATCGTTCTGACGCCAGCCCAGCTTGACCTGGTTCAGATTCACCTGGCCGTTGAAGGTCATCAGCAACACTTCGTTGACCCTGCCGCCAACGCTGCTGTCGTTGTCGAAGGCGTGGTGGCCGCCTGATGAGGTCTCGCCCGAAAACTGCGCCCCGATGCCCGACAGGCCCTGGTTCATCGACGTGGTTTCGGTGTAGGAGGCGGTCGTCGAAGTGGTGCCGAAGGCACGCACGTTGACGTTGATGCCGGCCGGGTTGCCTGCGCTCAGGCAATTCGCCGGGTTGCAGGCTGCGCCGAAGTCCCAGGTGGCCTGGGCAGCGGCCCCGCCTGAGAAGGCGAGCATCGACAGAAAGGCCGACGTGATCGTGAGCTTGGAGGCAGTGTGGCGCATCTCGAATCCTATGTCTGGGGCCGCCTGGAGGTCAGAGGGCCGTCGGGTGGAACTATGCAATCCAGGGGCCAGATGAAGTTTCTTCTTCTGAATCAATCACTTAATAGAGATTGATGACCTTTGCATGCGGTGCAGTGTAAGGGGATGCGACATCTGTCGTTACCCCTCACTTCAGGGTCTCGAGCAGGTTCTGCGCGTCCTTGGCGCTCGCGAAACTGCGCTGGGTGGCGAGGGCGGCCTGCAGTTCCTGGCGTGCCTCGCCCTGCCGCCCGACGGTGGCCAGGACCTTGCCCAGGAAGTAGCGGGTGTCGGGGTTGGTCGGGTCACGAAGCCGCGCGTCGCGAAGCAACTGCAGAGCGCGGTCGTTCTGGCCGGCGTGGAAGGCTGCCCAGCCGGCGGTGCCGATGATGTTGGGAGCCTCCGGGCGAGCCGCCAGGGCTCGTTCTGCCGTCGCCAGCGCCTGCGGGTCTTTCGTCAGGATCATCACATTGGCCAGGTTGTTCAGCACCTCGGCATCGCTCGGAGTGATCGCCAACACCTCGCCATAGCCCCGCTTGGCAGCAGCGTAGTTGCCGTTGCGGGCCTGGGCGTCGGCGAGGGCGCGCAGCACGGCGACGTCCCTGGGTCGCGTCTTCAGCCACTGTTCTGCGAGTTGCTGAGCGGCTCTTGCGTCGGTGCTGGCCAGGACGGAGTGCAGCCTTAGCAAGGTCTTGCTGGTCTGGTCCAGCTGATGGGCCCGTCGGAACGACTCGACCGCCGAAGCGGTTTCCTTGCGCGCCAGTGCCACCTCGGCCAGCAACGAGTGGCCAACGCCGCGTTTGGGGAAACTGAGGGTGATCTGCCGTGCGCGCTGCTGCGCCTTCTGAAGTTCACCCTGGCGGACTTCCACTTCGGTCATCAGCACCTGGGCGTCCAGCAGCCCGGGCTGTTCCGACAATGCCTTGTCCAGGGTGTAGGCGGCGCCAGGAAGATGACCGGACAGCACCTGCATCTGCGCGATCTGCACCAACAGTGGCGCGTTGTAGTTGGCCTGGGTCGCGGCGCGTGTCAGGGTGGTGCGGGCCGACGCGGGATTGCCGTTGGCCAGGAAGACACGTGCTTGCGCCATCAGCACAGGGATCGCGTCGGGGGCCTTGGTGACCAGCCGCTTGGCCGCCTCGGCAGCCTGTTCGGGGCGACCCAGTGACAGCTGCATGTCCACGAGCGTCAGCGCGGGCTCGAGGTTGTCGAGCCCGGCGTGGTCGTCGGCCTTTTCGAACCAGCGCTGGGCATCGTCGAACTTGCGTTGGCGCAGATGGATGCGCCCCATCTCGGACAGGGCTTCTACCGACCTCGGGTCCTTGGTCAATACCGAGTTCAGGCGCACGATGGCGGCATCCGCCGCCCCGGTGGCAAGATCGAGCCGGGCCAGGTTCACCTGCACACTGGACATGGCCGGATCGAGCTCCATCGCCTTGGTGAAGGCGGCGCGGGCGCCGGGGTTGTCTCCCTTGGCAGCGCGGGCTGCGCCCAGTACGTTGTGCGCCTGCGCCGACGTCGGCTGGTCTTTCGCCATGGCTTCGGCTACGCGGATCGCCTTGTCGGCCTGGCCACTCTGGATGTAAATGGATACGAGCGTGGCGCCAGCCTGGGCTTGGCCTGGATCGCGTGCGACAGCGCTTTCCAGCGCGGAAACCGCTTCACTGATCTTTCCGTCCCGCACCAGGCTCATGCCCAGCAGGCCCTGCAGCGGCGGCATATCGCGCTTCTTGACGGCCTCCTTCATCAGCGCGGTGGCGCGGGTCGCGCGACCCTGCGACAGGTGTGCGCTGGCGAGCAGGTGCGTGGCCTGCACGTCGTTGGGGTGGTTCCTGAGATAGTTGGTCAGGGCCTCGATCGCGCGGTCGATGTTCTTCTCGGACAAGTAGATCTCGGCCAGCACCTTGGCGACCGGGCTGTTGGGTTGGCTGCGCAGGGCGGCTTCGAGATAGGGTCTTGCCTTCTCGGTCTGGGCTTCCCCCAGTTTCCCGGACGGTTTGCTTAGCCCATTAAGCCTTGCTCAAAGTCGACTGGGCTGAGGAAGTCTAGCTTTGAGTGTTTGCGCACCGGGTTGTAGAAGCGCTCG
>JALHMT010000112.1 GCA_022843905.1 Rubrivivax sp. | reverse complement strand
GCGCGCTCATCGAGGCGCTGCAGCTCGGCCAGGTCGAGGGCCTCTTTGTGGGTTCAGTGTTACTGTCTGTTGCACTTTAACTATTGCATTGGAACAGTTCCCCTAGTATAGTTGACCCCATGGTGATGCAGAAACATCGCCATGCAGGATGAACCGGAGATAGCAGCTCCGCCACCTGCCAATCAACCTCACTAGGAGCCTTTCATGACGAACGCCAAGAACACCAAGACCGCCCGCACCGCTGCGCCTGCGCACGACGAGGACATGGACAAGCTGGTGACGGAAGCCGAAAAGCAGTTCGCTCACCGCGACCAGGTGCAGCTCGTGGATCTCATCGACGCCAACACGCGCGGCGTGCTGACCCTGTTCCCCTACAGCCCGCGCAACGTCGAAGCCGGCAAGGTCTACCCGGTGATGACCGGCCACCTGGACACCAAGCGCGTGAAGATCCCGGTGTCGGCCTTCGCCAAGAAGACCGAGGAAGGCCGCGAGTTCCTCAGCCTGTCGATTGGCCCGCAGGGTCAGAACCACATCGGCGGCGCCGTCTTCCGTCAGGAAGAACAGAACCAGACCAATGGCCTGTGGGAACTGGCACCGGGCAAGGAAAACGACCGCTACGGCGTGATCGGCAAGACGGTGCAAATCGAAGGGACCGAGGACTACGAAACGGTCTTCGAGCTGCGCTTCTACGGCAAGCGCCGCCTCAGCGGTGCCGGCGTGCCGTACATCAAGGCTCAGGTGTACCCCGAGCGCAAGGCCGGCGACGCTGAGAACGCCATGGATGGCTGCTTCTGAGTGATCGAGACGCGAGGCGCGGCGGCAGTCGCTGCGCCTCCTTCGACCCCATTCCTTCACTCGGAGCCACCATGCAAGCAGATCAACTCATCAACGACATTCCGGCCGCCGTTGCGGCTCGGGCTTTCCAAGGCACCAGCTTTTCCCCGGAGAAGCGCGCCGCGTCTTACCGCAACGACTACGCGCAGACGATGGCCAGCGACTACGAAGAGTTCAAGCGCCAGGCCGAGAAGGGCGGCACGCTGGACAAGCTGGAAGAGGCGTTCGCCCGCTACCGCGCCGGCTACGCCAGCCGCTACAGCGCCTGGTTGAACAGTCACAGCCGCTGCATCTCCTGGATGATCACCGGCCCCTCCGGCTTCCCCACGGCCCGCGCCAAGAAGTGGAACGAGGCAGCGCACAAGCGCATGGGCGAAGCGATCGACTACCGCGAGCGTGTGAAGCGCAAGATCCTGCGCGAGCTGCGCCCGGACCTGCGCCCGATCATGGCCGGCGATGCCGATGCCATCGAGCGCCTGGCGATCGAGCTGGCCAGCCTGGAGCGCAGCCAAGCCCTCATGAAGGCGGCGAACGCTGCGATTCGCAAGCACGCGAAGGCCGGCGCCCAGGCGCAAGCCGTCGCACTCGTCGAACTCGGCTTTTCCCCTGACCAGGCCGCCGAGCTGCTGAACCCGCCGCACTACAAGTCTGTCGGCTTCCCCTCCTATCGACTGACGAACAACGGGGCCAACATCCGCCGCGTCCGTGAGCGCCTGGAGCACCTGGAGAAGATGCACGCGCTGCCGGTGCAGGAGGCGCAAGGGGAGGGCGTGCGGGTGGAAGTGGACCCGCCGGCCAACCGCGTGCGCCTGTTCTTCGACGGCAAGCCCGACGCCGAGACGCGCGAGCGCCTGAAGTCCTGCGGCTTCCGCTGGACGCCCAGCCTCGAAGCCTGGCAGGCCTACATCAACTATCGAACGCAGGAGCTGGCGCGGTCCTTCCTGAAGGCGGCGCCAGTGTGAAAGACGAGCTCAAGCGCATTGCCCGTGCCAATGGCGAACGTGGGCGTGTGCTTGCTGCTCGGGTCGCGGTGCTGTCGAAGCTGTACCGCCGCGACCCGGTTCGCAATCACTTCCTGCTGCCAGAGGTGGAGCACCTGGCGCGGCGCGTGGTCTATCACATGCGCCAAGCCGTGATCGTCGGCGCCCTCATCAGTCGGATCGAGGGCAAGAACGGAAGCCGTCCCCGGCTTCCTCAACGGACAAGGAGAGATCCATGAAGACTCTGAATCTGCTGCTGGGTGCGCTAGCGATCGCGCTGGCCCTGGCCGCGCCGCCGGCCCTGGCCGGCTCGCTGATGGCCGGTGCCGCCGGTCTTCTGCTGGTGGCCAGCGCTGGCGTCCAGTCGCTGCCCCTGCCGGCTCATGCCGCGCCTGTGGTCCAGGTCGTTCGCGTGGTGACGCCGCCCGCCGTGCGGGTGTTCGAGCTGGCCGATGGTGCCGGCGTGGTCGTGTTCAAGACGGTAGACGGCAAGCTCACGAGCCGCTGCTATCGCGCATGAGCCGAGGCCGTGCAATGAAAACCACCCGTGACGACGTGCTGAGCGAGTCCGAGGAACTGCTGTTGATCGAAGCGCTTCACCGCCTGCGCGAGCTGAAGCAGGAGGCGCTGCAGACCGTTCGCACCGAAGGCCTGCGGCCTGGTGGCCGGCCCTTCGAGGAACGTGACTTCGGCATTCCGCAGATCGACCGGCTGCTGTCCAAGCTCGGCGACGACTGAAAAGCAGCGACCATGACCAAGCAACCGATGAAGACCTGGAACGTGCGTGTGCATCGCAGCGGCGGCAGCGTCGAGCTGGGCCAAGTCCACGAGACGACCGAAGCGCTCGCGCGCTGCGCCGCCTTGAGCAAGTACGGCATTCACCCGGATGACGACGACGACCCGCAGCGCAAGGGCATCCGCGAAGGCGACGACTTCGACGTGGGCCCGGCATGAGCAGGACGCGCCGCCCGATGCCGGCCGGCCTCATGTGGCGCTACTCGCTGCGCTGGGGCTTGCTGCACAAGCCGTGCCCCGGCGCCTTCGAGCTGGCCGCCGCCGAGGTGCTGCCAGGCCAGCCATGCCCGGAGGTTGTGGCTGCCCTGTGGAAGCCCGGCGCTGGCTACGTGGTCAGCATCGACTTCCAGCAGCCCGAGAGTGCCATGCGCCGCTGGAGCAAGGAAGCGAAAGCCCGCGCGCGTCAGCGCAACCTGGCCGCGCGGCTGCAGCGGCAGGCGCCGCTGTTCGCCGATGAACTTTTCTCGCGGGAAACGGCCCGCCGCCCGGCGTACTACGCGGGCGAAAGCATCCAACACACAGGAGGGAGCGACGATGCCCGGTGATACCCCATTCATACCCTGGATCGACCACTTGCACGAGGTGGGCGACCCGATCCAGAAAGAGCGCGGCAAGCTGCAGGAGCTGGCGCAGCGCGCCGTGGATCTCGAGCGCGAGGCCTGCGCGCTGCGCGACCAGGTGGCCATGGGTCACGCTGCGCTGCTGCTCAAGGTCATGAAGCACTGGACGCTGGCCGACATACAAGACGCCTGCGAGAAGGTGCGCCACATCGACCCGATGGCCGCGATCCGCGCCCAGGTGGACGACAGTGCTTTGCGCGAACGCATCAACGCCCTCGATGGCTGGCACCTCGCATCCGAGGCGCTGCAGATCTTCGACCAGGCCGGCGTGCTTCGTCAGCACAACCTGCTGAGCACCGCGACCGAGGAAGAACGTGCGCAGACCCTCGGCCGTGTACTGGCGTGGTGGAACCATGTCGGCCGGCCCGTGTGTGAGCGCCAGGCCGTCAAGTAGAGTGATCTTCATCAGCACATTGGAGCCATCATCATGAGCGAACAAAGCCCGACCTACCACGCGACGCCGGCCACGCCCGACGCGCAGGAAATCCTCGCCTCGCCGAGCACGTCTTTCTGGCTGAAGGACGCCCTGCAGGCCGCGCTGCAGCGCGATCCCGTGGACGCGGCCAACGATGCCGAGTTGCTGGCAGCCGTGCTGGCCAGCCGCTGCGCAGCTCTGCAAGGCGGGGCGTCGCGTTGATGGCCACCAGGTCCGCCGATGCGGCGGCCCTTCCGCCCCCGGGTGGGTTCGACCCACCCGAAGGCGGCGGTTCTTGGGGCGCTGGGCGCCCCCGCCACCGGGGCATCCCCCGCCTGGCAGCCACTGCGTGGCTGCGGTGCGCTGCGGCTGCCATGCTGCTTGGTGTTGCGTCGGTCAAGGCCGCGCCGCCGGCCGAGCCGGCGCCTGTCCCGGCCTCCGGTGTTCCGCTTCCCGTGGTGCGCCGGGCGATGCTTGATGACCCGAATCTGTTGGCCAAGGTTGCCGCTCGCAATGGCATGACGCCCGCGCGCTTCATGGGGCAAGAAGAGGGCCGGATCATGCAGATGGTTCGCGTCTACCTGGCCGAGCGCCGGGCGGCCCCGGCCGCATCCTCTCCGCGCTGAGTTGAAGCCAGCGCCGGCACGGCCGGCGGGCACCTGGCCAGCACTTTCGAGCCCGAAAGTGATTCCATCGGATTCCCATGCCGCTTGCCTGAACGGCAACGCGGCGTATCTCGCCGGGCTGTCGCCCTGGCTCGGTGCGGCCTAGGGCCGCAGTGGGGGAGGGTGGTGGGCTTGCTGTCCACCCAGCGTATCAGTCCGTTCTCGCCGTCAAGGGCTGCGAGGGGTTGCACCCCTCTTGCGGCCTGGCGGCCGTTTCACCCTTGACGGCTGCGCTGCGGACCGATCCAGGGGTAGCAGGCAATCCCGCCAACTACCCGGAGCACCACACAATGACCGCACAGCACTTCGGCCTGTTCGTCCACATCGACGGCGCCGCCCATCGGCCAGCTACCGACGACGAGATCATCGCGATCGCGCGCACGGCACTGGACGCGAAGATCAAGCGCCAGGGCAACATCGCCAGCCCGGCCGACGCCAAGGCCTTCGTGGCACTGCGACTCGGCAACCTGCCGCACGAGATCTTCGCGGCCGTCTTCGTCGATGCACAGCACCGCGTCATTGAGTTCCGCGAGCTGTTCCGAGGCACCTTGACTCAGGCATCGGTGTATCCCCGTGAAGTCGTCAAGGAGGCGCTGCAGCTCAACGCAGCGGCCGTCATCCTGAGCCACAACCATCCGAGCGGCGTTGCTGAGCCGTCGCGCGCCGATGAGTACCTCACGCAGACGCTGAAATCTGCCCTCGCGCTGGTCGATGTGCGTGTCCTCGATCACCTGGTCGTCGCTGGTGGACAAGTCACGTCGTTCGCGGAGCGCGGGCTGCTGTAGGCGGCACCGGCCGGGCCTGCGCCCGGCCTTTCAGGCGGCCTGCAGCCATGCACGCAGGCCCAACAGTGCCAGCGTTGCCGCGCTGCCAGTGAGCGCGCTGCAGACCACGGCCAACATCCAGTCGCGCCGTGTCCGCCGCAAGACTTGCTCGCTGAGTGCCTGCTGCATGGCCTGCGTCGCCGCCTTCTGCAGCGTCGCCTGCTGCTGGCCAACCAGGCTTTGCGCCGCGTGCTCCGTTGTCTTGAGCACGATGCTCGCGGTTTCCGCTCGCAGCTTGCTCACCAGCTCGTCTACCTGGCCGCGATATTGAGCGGTGGCGTCAGTGACCGCTGCTGCCGTGGCTTTGGCGCTCTGGTCGGCCTGTTCCAGCCGAGCCAGCAGCTCCTGCACATCGCCCAGCAGCTCAGCGAGCAGCGCCTCCCTCGCGTTGCTCGGTTTGCCGGTCATTTCAGCGCCAACGCCTCGAAGCACGCATCCAACTCGGGCAGCACGCCGGTGGCCAGCCGCTTCACAGCGAGCTTGTCGGCCAGCTCGATCTTCTCGGCCTGGTCCTTCGCTTTGGCGATCAGTGCCTTGTAATCGGTCTTGTCCTCGGCCAAGTCACTGATGCTGCGGCCGTCGTGCTTGACTCGCTGGTAGATCTCGTTGTCCGTCAGATGCGCGGCCAGGTGGATGGTCGCCACTCGGTTGACCGCGAGGAAGCCCAGCAGCGCTGTGAATTGCTTGTCCGGTGCGTCGGCGTCCTCAACCCGGTTGAGCACGATCTTGATCTTCTCGGCCGGCACGCCCATCTTCGCCAGCTCGTTCGCCGTGTTGGCCGTGTCCTTCTGCTGCTTCACGTCCGGCACCGCCGGAATTACGAAGTAATCGAAGTCCTCGTGGCTGCCCTTGAACTTGCGCATCAGCGTCAACAGGTCTTCGACGTTGCTCGCCCCGATATCGACGATCAGGTCATCGCTGGCCAGCATGTACTGCTGCAGGTGCGCGAAGTCCCGGCCGCGCAGGGCGTCCGCTTCCTGTTCGTCGGCATTGGCCGACTCCACCGAGACGATCTCGGCCTTCTTGATGCGCGGTGCCAGCAGATGCCGTGCGATGGTGGTCTTACCCACGTTGCCGCTGAAATTGATGATGGCTACTTTCATCCCTTGCTGCCTTTCTTCCTGAACAGTGGATTGGTGGTTTGCTGGTCGAAGTAGCTATCCACATCGACCGCCGGGCGCGATGAAGCCCCAGGCATCGCCGCTTTCGCGGCCTCGCGCGGTGCCGCCGGCCGCGCCGCCGGTTGCCGCGCCGTCGTCGCAGCCGGGGAGGGTGACGCAAGTCGCGCCACTTCCCGCTGCACCGTCGCCCATCCGACTTCGACGCCGGCAGCCGCCAGCGCCTCGTGAATTGCCCGGATGGTGTAGCCCTCAGCCCGCAGACGCGCAATCTCACTGACAAGCCCACGCAACTTGCGTCGTGCGTGTCCTGGTGGTTCGGTCGGCTTCAGCTCCATACCCGCAGTTTACCCGCTCGACACTCGATTTCGACCCGCCCGCAGCTCATCCAGTACGCGCAACGCACCCGGTTAGTACCCACTTCCTACCCGGTAGACGTTGCCTGAAGGCCACGATGCGAAGAACACTCAAAGAGAAAATACATTGCAGGATAGGCTAGCGCCGGTAGATGTACTACACTTTCAACCATGACGAATGAATCTGCAACCTCATCGACTCGCGCCGCCGGCCTAGTGACCGTGCAGCTCGGTCCTGACCTGAAACGCGAGTGGGTGCAGTGGTGCGCTGACCGCAGCCTGGTGCCCGGCAAAGCGCTGCGCAGCCTGGTCGAAAGAGCCCTCGCAGACGGCCTAGAACTGGCTACAAGCCGTTCGGGCGAGGCGGTGCGTGTGGTGGTGGCCAAGCAGCCCGATCGCGGCCCCAAGGTGGGTCGGGAGGTCTACTTCACGCCTTCGGAGAATGCGGCGATCGAAGCCGTGGCCAAGGCCCAGGGCTTCGCGTTCCAAGAGTGGGTTGTCGCGGCTGTCCGCGCCGCGCTGGCCAAGGCGCCCAGCTACGGCCAGGCCGAGCTGGAGGCGCTGACGCAGAGCAACGCGCACATGGCGCAGGTTGCCGTGGACCTGGCCGCGCTGCGCCGGCAGGAGAGTGCTGGTGAAATTGCCGAGGCGCTGGGCCAACTCGAGGGCGAGATCCGGCAGCATGTCGAGAATGTCAGCGCCGCTATGGCGCAGGGAGCGCAGCGGTGGCAACTGAAAGTCTGAAAGTCGGTCGCGCGTGGGATGACGAGTTCAAGGGTTGGACGGACGATCTGCAGCTCGGCCGAAAGCTCAAGAAGCCGTCGAAGAGCGCGAGCAAGCCGTCCACCTGGACCGGCAAGCCCATGGCCACGCGCGAGCCGGCGGACTACCCCGGCAAGGGCAGCAAGGCAGACGTGCGCGCCCGGCTGCAGGGCATCGCCCGCCGCGGCCGTCAGGTGATGGTGAAGATCACGCCGGGCAAGAATCACACGATGCGTTCGGTGCGGAAGCATCTGCAGTACATCGGCGAGGATGGCGAGGGCGTGGTCTACGACCAGGACGGCCGCGCCTACCGTGGTCAGGAAGAGATCGACGACTTGGCGTGGAAGTGGCAACACACCGGGCCGAAGATGCCCGAGGAAGCCGATGTGCGGCTGGCCTTCAACATCGTGTTCTCGATGCCTGAAGGCACGGATGAGCGTGCGGTGTATGCGGCGGTCAAGGCCACGGCCGAGATCGAGTTCGCTGGCCACCAGTGGGCGATGGGTCAGCACTTCGACGAGCCACAGGTTCACTGTCACGTCTCGGTGAAGGCAGAGGGCATGGACGGTGTGCGCCTGAACCCGCGCAAGGCGGATCTGCAGCGGTGGCGGGAGCGCTTCGCGCACGAGCTGCGCGAGCGTGGCGTTGAGGCCGAGGCGACGCGGCGGGCGTCACGCATGCACCAGCAGCGCATGAACAAGCCCTGGGCGGTAACGCGCCTGGAGGAACGCGGCCAGTCCACGAACCCGGCGCCGGCACAGCCGAACGCCAAGCGCGTGGACAGGTGGAAAGAAACGGAGAAGCGAGCGGCCAGCTCATACGACCGGATCATCGATGCGCTTCATCGCTCAGGCGATGCCGCCGACCGGGTATTGGCGAAAGAGCTAGCGGAAAGCCTTGTGGGCCAGCAGGCCCGCAAAACTGTCCGTCAGGACAATAGAACCAAACCCGATCTCGAAAGGACTTGACCATGAGTAATGACACTGCGGCGCTGAAGGAGTTTGAGCCTGGCGTCTACATCCGCATCAACGACGTGATGACGGGCATTCGCAAGCTGGCGCGCGTCACCGACTCGGGCCGCAGCTACATCGACCTGGACACCGAGGACTGCACGCCGTTGCCGATCTACGAGACGCTGCAGCCCGAGGAAGCCGGCAACATCCTCGGCTGGGGTCTGTACCTGGTGGACAACAAGCCCGAGCTGCACCCGGCCTGGAAGGATCTGTGCGAGCGCCTCATCAACTCCGGCGAGGGCGTTCTCACGTACAACCGCGCGGCACATTGGGCCTTCGTCAATCTGACCTTCGACTTCGACCAGGCGATGGCTGCAGCCACGGCCGAGACGGCAACTGTCGCCGGCGGCCGGAAGGCGCTGGACGACATGGCCAAGAACGCTGGGGGTGTGGCATGAGCTTCGAGAGCATGGAAGGTCAGCGTCGGGACACCGCCGATTCGATCCTAGCGAAGATCGGCGCCACGATCGAGAAGGCAGAGCAGAACGCGGCGGCCAAGACCACGGACCCGGCCATGAGGAAGCTCATGGGGGCTCGCATGGCCCTGGAATACGCCGTGTTGGCCACGGCGCGCGAGAAGAACGTGGCCACTGAAATGGTGGCGACGGCCCTCAAGGGCGCGACCGTTGCGCAACAGGCTGCGATGCTCAAGGAAGGAACGGCCGCGCTTGGTCGCGCCTACCGGGTTGAGCCCGAGGTGCTGGTCAATGTGTTTGCGGGCCGACTGACCGACGTCGAGATGCCGAAGGGCTTGGGGAGCACGCCGGAGATCGACAAGATGGTCGATACCTGCCGGAACCTGGTGACGAGCATCGTCAAGGACGAGTATGCGAACCGAGGGCGCTTCGAGGGCGGCGGCAGCGGCAAGAGCGACAGTTTCATTGCACTCAAGTCCGAGGGCATCGTCGCGCCGGCCAAGACCGAGCTGGCCGCGCGCCTGGCCTTCATGGAGTCGAGCATTGACGCGGCTGTGGGGAAGGGCGCCATCAGCCAGGTGAACGCGGACATGCTCAAGGAGCGAATCGAAGCGCAGGTGTTCCAGCCGCGTCCGCCGCAGTCTCTGCAGTTCAGCAAGGAGTTCACGTCGTTCTTTGAGCAGCGCGGCAAGGGCATTCGCATCGACGCCATGAAGGAAGTTCGCGGCGTCACGCAGTCACAGACCGTGCAAGAGATCACCGCGAAGCTCAAGGTGATGATTCCTTCCACCAGCCGACTGGATCGACCCAGCGACCACCGCGCGCACAAACCGATGGAGCGATAACCATGAACGAGAACCGTACTCTGACGCTGGACATGAACGGCCAGGTGATCGAGCAAGGGCAGGGCAGTCCCTTCTTGGCCTTTCGGCTGAGCTGGGTGGCCTATGTCCGCGAGAGCTGGGCCTTCCTGGTGCGCTTCCTTCTGTGCGGCGGCGCCGCCACGCTGCTTTCGATGGGCCTGGATCGCTACGCGCACATGCACACCGAGGCCTGGCTGCCGGTGCTCGGTCTGCTCGCTGCGATCGCATGGACCGTCTACTCGGTCATGCTGACCAACTCGGTTCGTCTGTTCACCGACGAGAACGGGGTATGGATGCAGTCCGGCGTTTTCCCGTGGGAAAAGGGCATCACCGGCGTGCAGTGGCGCGATCTTGGCCAGGCGGGCTACACGCAGGGCTTCATGAGCTGGGCGCTGCGCAGCTACGACGTGCGGATCTCGCATCGGTTCACCACGGGGGCCGAGCTGTACCTGCCCAACGTGCATCGCGGCAATCTGGCGGTGGAGCATGTCAACGCGATCATGGCGCGGCTGCAGGGCCGCATCATGCCGGCATGAGTGCTTGGGGCAAGATGTAGCAATCGGAGGTATGCGATGAACACGATGGAAAAAGAAGTCTCAGAGGTTCTTGGTGGCTATGCCAAGGCTAATCCCGAGAGCTTGCTGAGAATGGCGGAGTCCAATGATTGGCGCGCTTTAGCTGTTTGGGAGGCGACTCGGCGTGCTGCTCGGCTGCTGGAGCTGTTCGACGATCAGACGTTGAAGTCGATTGCGGCCGGCGAGATCGACATGCAGGCCCTTTGCCGCGAGGCTGCCACGAGTCAGAGGGTAGTGACATGAGCGGATTGACCAATCCGCTCTCTCTTGTCGAGTTCGCCCACCAGGCGGGTCGTACCTTCGTTACCGGGATCACGCGGGATGAGCAAAAGGCTGCTGGCCAGTTCATGACCCCGCCGAAGATCGCCAAGTTCATGGCGCAGCGCCTGGTGCGCTCCGTTGACCATCAGCACGTCCGCCTGCTGGAGCCCAGCGCGGGCGGCGGCGTTCTGATTGCTGCGGCGGTCGAGGCGCTGCTCGAAAAGCCCGACCTACCGACCGTCATCGAGGCCCTGCTGTACGAACAGGATCAACGGCTGATCCCGGCCTTGGAAGCCCTGTGCCAGCGCATCACCGAAGTCTGCGCCGTCGCAGGAGTCCGGTTCGAGTACGTCGTCCGTGGCGAAGACTTCTTGCTGTCTGAACTGGCGTTGCGCGGTGAGCCCGTCGATGGCCTGCTAACGATCGCCAATCCTCCGTTCTTCAAGCTCAACAAGACCACCGACGAGAGGGCGCACCGCCACGGCTACGCCGTCTATGGTCAGCCGAACGTCTATGGCCTGTTCATGGCCGCAACGGCACGCCTGACGCCCGCCAATGGCCGCTGGTGCTTCATCGTGCCGCGTAGCTGGATGAACGGCCAATACTTCAAGGCGGTTCGTCACACCATGCTGCGCCATCTGACGGTGGACAGCCTTCATGCGTTCGAGAGTCGGCGCGATAGCTTCGAGGAAGACGCTGTACTGCAAGAAACCGTGATCGCCTGGGCCACCGGTCGAGCCATTCGAGAAAACGGGTTCAATGTGCTGTTCACGCGCAGCCAAGGCATGTCCGACCTGGATCAAGCCTTGGTGCAGGCCGTGCCTGCAGAGCGGATCGTCGCCGACGATGAACACGCGACGGTGACACTTCCATCAGAGGGCGCAAGCCCGCTCGATGGCTGGTCTGCAACCCTCGCCACCTATGGGCTGAAGGTCAGCACTGGCCCGGTGATCGCGTTCCGGTGCCATGAGTTCATCAGCGCCCACGGGAGCTATGACACCGTTCCGCTTCTCTGGATGCAGCACGTTACCCAGCAGTCCATCAACTGGCCCATCTTCAAGAAGCTGGAGCACGTTCGAGCCACTGCCGCCAACGCCTGGACGCTGGTAGCTAATACGCCGATGGTAGTCATGCGGCGGTTCTCACCGAAGGAAGATGAGCGCCGCGTTACCTGCGCGCCCTACCTAGGCACGCTGCCCGGTGCCGTCATAGGCCTTGAGAACCATCTGAACTACATCCATCGCCCTGGCGGGCGAATGTCCCATTCTGAGGTACGCGGGCTGTCTGCGCTGCTGGCCAGCAGCGTGGTGGATCGCCACCTTCGGGCCATCGCTGGAAGTACTCAGATCAACGCGGGCGAGCTGCGCTCCCTGCCGCTGCCGTCGATGAACATCATCGAGGCCATCGGCTGCCGCGTCCCCGAGTTCCCCACCCTCGAAGAGATAGACGCGGCCGTAGAGGCCGAATTGGGGCTGTCCGCAGCTTCTCGGAAGGTTGCTGCATGACGTTGCCCAAACTGCCCAGCGTGGCAGACATTCACTCGCGCCTTGAGCGGCTGTTCACGCCTGGCCTAGAGATGCGGAAGAACCTCGTCCGGGAGATGGCGGCCAAGACCGTCTTTGTGTTCCTGTACGGTGGCATGGTGGACGGCGCTGATCGTTGCCTTCGACCCAGCCATGTCTACTTCTTCACCGAAGACCAAGCGCAGAGAACCACGGATGATGAGCGGATGCTGTGGCTGGCTCAGTCGAAGAAGCCAGGCTTCCGGCCAGAGGGCTCGCGCTGGTATGCGGACACGACACGGGAGCCGATTCGTGATGAAACCATTCGCTTCGGCCTGCTGCACGTTGGCGCTGTTGGAAAGCTGCCGGGTGTCGCGGTCACGTCCAGCCTGCCGATCTACTTCCTGAAAGCCGACTTCGCGGGCATTTTCAATCCTGACCTGGACGGGGCCGCACTAGAGGCGGCCATCACCGCCTGGCAGAAGAAACACCTCACCCCCGCAGCTCGGGCACGCATGGCGCTGCTGGCAGCAGGCAAGATGAAGTCCGATGACGAGGTGTTGGTGAACTGCCCGGATGGCACCGTGGCCAAACTGTCGCCGGGGCCGTCCTCGATCATCTCGAAGGCAGTGGTCGAACAGTTTGCGGCCAGCTTCCTGACTGCGCCCGCCCTGCTGTGGCTGTCAGAGAGCGGTGCCAAGGTTCGCTATCAGGACGAGAAGACTGCCAAGGCCCTCGGCCTGGACATTGACCAGAGCAAGGTCTTGCCAGACATCATCTTGGCCAACGTGGGTGACACCGGGGAGGACACTCACCTGGTGTTCGTTGAAGTCGTGGCCAGCGATGGCCCGATGAACCAGGCCAGGCGCGATGCACTGCTCCACTACATCATGCAGTCGGGATTTCCAGAGGATCAGTGCCTGTTCGGCACCGCCTTTGAAGATCGCGCCGATAGCGCGTTCAAGAAGTGCCTCCCTGAACTGGCATGGGGAACCTTCGTGTGGTTCAGGTCGGAGCCGGATTGCCTAATGTGGCTTTACGATGAACCGTTCATCATTACCAGTGCGTCAGACCCTGGCGCCCCTGGAAGCGTTGTATGAGGCGGCTTCTTCGGCGTGAGACTCGCTATGCAGCGCTCTGTTTTGCGTTGCTTTCGGTTGTCATGCTTCCGGCAGCGGCCGAGCAGTTCGACGCCAAGGTCATCGGCGTTGCCGATGGCGACACGTTGACCGTGCTGTTCGTCGACGGGCAGACGAAGACGCCCCGACGTGTGCGCTTGAGTGGGATCGACGCGCCGGAAAAGGCGCAGGCCTTCGGTGCTGTGGCGCGCGAGCAGCTCTCACAGCTTGCGTTCGGCCGGGTGGGGCGCCTGGACTGCCGCGCGGCGGATCGGTACGGCCGCAGCCTGTGCGTGGTCCGCGTTGATGGGGTGGACGTTGGCATGCGGATGGTGGAACTGGGCTTGGCCTGGCACTACAAGCGCTATGCCAGCTCGCAGCCGCGTGAAGAGGCTGCGAGCTATGCCGTGGCCGAGAGCACGGCAAGGGCCGCCAAGGCGGGCCTGTGGCGCGATCTTGGCACTGCTGCTGCGCCAGTACCGCCCTGGGACTGGCGCAGGGCTGCAGCGGGCGAATACGCGCATCACTGAAGTGCTTCAGTAGGCATCGACGATGGTCAAGGTCATCGTCGCCGGTGCTCCCGCGACGCCACCCAGCACGTTGATGGTCTTGGCCGCCGGCATCGCCGCCACGCTGGTGAAGTGATAGGTGCCGGAGGTGTCGCGGGTAACGTGGACCTGGCCTGAAGACGCGGTGTATTGCGTGCTGCCGGTGGTGGTGGCCACGCCCACGGTCACATCAACCAGGATTGGTGCGGTGGATGCGTCGGCCGCAACGAACGTGGCGCGATCGGGGACCACGGTGTAGACGCCGGTCAGCGGCGTTCCCTTGAAGGCAAACGTCAGCGCGCTTCCCGAGTAGGCGCCATTGCTGGTGTCTCCGCCGCTGAGCGTCGCCGTGCTGACGACAGCCGTCGTCACGAGAACGCCATTGGGTGAGCTGGTGGAGACGGCGGAGTTGCCGCCGTTGATGTACTGGTACGAGTCCATCGTCCAGTAGCTTGTAGGGTTGGCGCCGGTGGAGCTGGTTGAGCTGCCCCCGCCACCGCATGCGGTCAGAATCGCTGCGGCCAGAGTGACGATGCCAGCACGGAAGATCTTTGTCATTGCGTTCTACTTTCCCTTGAGAGTGAAAACTTGGGTCACTGCGTGCGAGCCGCTGCAGCGCGTTCTAGCCGCGCGGCACCGACCCAGCCGGTTGCCCCTTGGCAGCGACCCGAAAGCACCGTGATCCTGTAAACCTCGGTGCCCGCGAAACGAGACGACTCCAGAATCTGTGCGGCATCGCCGCGCAGAGGCTGGCAGGAAGCCTTGACGGTCTTCGGCGTCAGCGACTCGAACAGGCTGTCGGAGCTGCTGAACTGCAGTGCTTCGCCCGACGAGGTGGGCGTCGCAGTTGTCGCCTCGATGCGCGAGGCGCCCGCCCAGCCCTTGGTGCCGGCGCAGCGCCCGCTGACGACACGAAGCGGGAACACTTCGGTTCCATAGGCCTTCTG
>JALHMT010000111.1 GCA_022843905.1 Rubrivivax sp. | reverse complement strand
CGCCAGCAGGAGCGGCAGCGCTACCCAGAGCAGCTTCGGCATGGGGGTCACCTCGAGCAGCGATCTGCCTCGCTGATGCCAACGCGCGGATTGTGCCGCCGTCGAGTCGGCCGAGCCCCGATGACCCCTTGCGCACGCCCCCTGGAAAGGGCATCAGGCCGTCGGGAAGGTCCCCGGCAACAGGATGCTGCGGTCCACGTTGCGGATGTCGGTGTGGCCGCAGAAGGCCATCGTGATGTCCAGTTCCTTGTGGATGATCTGCAGCGCCTTGCTGACGCCGGCCTCGCCCATCGCACCCAGGCCGTAGACCATGGCGCGCCCGATCATGGTGCCGCGCGCGCCCAGCGCCCAGGCCTTCAGCACGTCCTGGCCGCTGCGGATGCCGCCGTCCATCCACACCTCGAGCTTGTCGCCCACGGCGGCCACGATGGCCGGCAGCGCCTCGATGCTGCTGGGCGCGCCGTCGAGCTGGCGTCCGCCGTGGTTGCTGACCACGATGGCGTCGGCGCCGGCCTGCACGGCCAGCAGCGCGTCCTCGACGTCCATGATGCCCTTCAGGATCAGCTTGCCGCCCCACTGCTTCTTCACCCATTCGATGTCGGGCCAGCTCAGGCGCGGGTCGAACTGTTCGTTGGTCCATGCGGCCAGGGAGCTCATGTCGCTCACGCCCTTGACATGGCCCACCAGGTTGCGGAAGGTGCGGCGCTTCGTGCCCGCCATGCCCAGCACCCAGCGCGGCTTGGTGGCCAGGTTGAGGATGTTCTTCAACGTCGGCCGCGGCGGCGCCGTGAGGCCGTTCTTCAGGTCCTTGTGGCGCTGGCCGATGACCTGCAGGTCCAGCGTCAGCACCAGCGCGCTGCACCGGGCCACCTTGCAGCGCTCGATCATCGCCGCCATGGCGTCGCGGTCGCGCATCATGTAGAGCTGGAACCAGAACGGCGCCTTGGTGTTCTGCGCGATGTCCTCGATCGAGCAGATGCTCATGGTCGACAGCGTGAAGGGAATGCCGAACATCTCGGCCGCGCGCGCGGCGTGGATCTCGCCATCGGCGTGCTGCATGCCGGTCAGGCCCACCGGCGCGATGCTCACCGGCATCTTCGCCGCCTGCCCCACCATGGTGGTGGCGGTGCTGCGGTTCTCCATGTTCACGGCCACGCGCTGGCGCAGCTTGATCTTCTGGAAGTCGCTGCTGTTGGCGCGGTAGGTGCCTTCGGTCCAGCTGCCGCTGTCGGCATAGTCGTAGAACATGCGCGGCACGCGTTTTTCGGCCAGCACGCGCAGGTCTTCGATGGTGGTGATGACGGTCATGGGTCTTTGTCTCCTGTGGGCGCATCGTAGCGGCGGTGCGCCGCGCCGGCCGGAAAGATCCTCCGGCCGCGCCGGAAAGCGGCGGCGGGTCGGTGGCTCCCGGACGCCCTCAGCCGCCGGGTGTCCGGCCTGGCCGGGGCCGGAACAGGATGGGCTGCTCGCGCGGCCGGCTCTGGCCCAGGCTGCGGTCGAGCGCGAGGTGCTCCGGATCGGCCAGCGCCGCCTTCATTGCGGCGGCCAGCGCCTGGGCGGCTGCATCGTCGAAGCTGCCGCGTGCCACACAGGGCACGACAAGTGCGGCGAAGATGCGCTCGTAGCCGGCGCGGCCGCGCTCGAAGGTGTCGCTGTAGCCCTTGCGCAGCCGCGGTAGTTCGGCCAGCGCGCGGGCGAAGCCGGCGTGGTGCGGCAGCGCTGCGGCCATGGCCTGCAGCCACTGTTCGATGGCGGCCTGCTCTTCGCCGAAGCGCAGTGAGATCGGCCGCCAGCGCCGCAGCGCGGCCAGCAGGCGCAGCATCGCGAAACCGTGGATCGACGTGGTGGTCAGCGTGAGGCTGCGGCCGGTGGTGCCCGCCGGCTGCCCGCGCTTGACGCGGGCGCGCAGGGCCAGGCCCATGCGGCGCGGCGCGATGGCCGCGAGCTCCTCCAGGCCGGGCCGCAGGTGCTCGCGGATCTCGACGATGTCGTCGGGGCCGGCCATCGCTTCCTCGCGCACGCGGGCCAGCCGCGAAGCGCGGGTCTTCAGGTCGGCGACGCGAACGATGTCCTCGTAGCTCATCCACAGGGCCAGTTGCCGCGCCGCTTCTTCGAGTGCGTCGAGCCTGCCGGTATCGCCGCCGGCCGCGGCTTGCAGCGCTGCGACGCGCAGGCGGTAGCGCTCGGCGTAGGCGGCGTCCTGGTAGTCCTTCAGGCGCTGCAGGCCCAGATCGACCACCGCCTGCAAGGCGGGCGGCAGGGCCGGGCGGCTGCTCTCGCTCGGCGCCGTGGCGGCCGGCTGAACCGCGTCGCCGGCCGCCTTGGAAGACACGTCGAAAGCCTCGCCGAAGGCCGCCAGGCTGGGCGTCACGCCGATGCCGCCATCGCGGATCACCGCTTCGCAGGTCGCGCGGCTCCAGGGCAGGCGCCCGCTGCCGGCCAGGGCGCCGAACAACACGGCGCTGATGACGCTGCGGTGGCGCTCGGCAATGCCTCGCAGGTCCAGCGCCAGGCACTGCTGCGACAGCTGCCGCGCGGCGTCGAGCAGCCTGGCGTCGTCGAAGCGGCCGTCGCCCATGGCCAGCTTCTCCTGGGTGGTCAGCACACGATGCCGCGCGGTGATGAGCAGGGTGCGCGACGGATCGACGAAACCGCGTTCGATGCAGCGACCGGCCTCCAGCAGTTCGCTGGCCAGCACCACGTCCACGCGACCGGGCACGGGCGTGAGCGCGAAGACCGGGCGACGGCCGTCCTTTGCCGGAGTCTCCAGGTATTCGATGTAGTAGCTGGTGGCACCGGTGCGTTGCGCCACGCCAGGCACCGAGGTGGCCTGCACCGGCAGGCCGGAACGCAGTGCACATTCGACGATCCAGTCGGCCAGCACGCCGCCACCTTCGCCGCCCAGTGCAGCGATCAGCACGCTGCGAGCCTGCAGCGTGCTCATGCCGGCGCCATCCAGCCGATCACCATGCGTCGCAGCCGGTCGCGAAAGCGCTCCCAGGCCGTGGCGTTGCTGATGACATCGGCGCGCCAGAAGGAAGGGCACAGCGCGGCGGCCTGCGCCACCTCGCCGCACAGGCCGCAACCGACGCAGCCCGATTCGACATGCGCCACCGGGTCCTTCTTCAGCGGATCGCGCGAGGGCTTCACGCTCAGCGTGGGGCAGCCCGACAGGCGGATACAGGAATGGTCGCCGGTGCAGGTTTCGTCGTCCACGCCGTACTTCGTGCGCTGCACGCGCCGGCCGGCCTTCAGCGCCTGGGCGCGCAGCGGCTTCAGCCGGCGCTGGCGTTCGAGCTGGCATTCGCCGTCGGCGATCACCACCTTCAGGCCGCCGGTGCCGGTGGTGAAGGCCTCGCGCAGCACGTCGCGCACCTCGGACACCCGGTAGTTGTGCACCGTCTTCAGCCAGCGCACGCCCATGCCGCGCAGCGTGTTCTCGATGGTCAGTTCACCTTCGGTGGCGCTGCTGGCTTCGGCCACGCGCCGGCTCTCGCCGCTCGGCGTGGACACCACGTCCTGCGTGCCGGTGGCCGAGGTGTAGCCGTTCTTCATGATGATGAGCACGCCGTCGCCCTGGTTCAGCAGGGCCGAGGTCACGCCCGACAGCAGTCCGTTGTGCCAGAAGCCGCCGTCGCCCATGATGGCCACTGGCCGTCGCGCCTGGAAGCTGCGCACCGCCGCCCCGCTGGCCAGGCTCATGCCGTAGCCGAGGATGGAGTTGCCGAAGCCGAAGGGCGCGAAGGTGGCGAAGGAATGGCAGCCGATGTCGGTGCTGACGTGCATGGGCCCGACCTCGCGCTGCACCAGCTTCAGCGCCGAGTACACCGGCCGCTCGGGGCAGCCGGTGCAGAAGTTGGGCGGCCGGCCGGGCAGGGCGCCGCCCAGCAGCGCGGCGGCGCGCTCGCGGGTCTGCTTCACCTCGGCCAGCAGACGTGTCGCCGGGCCCGTGTCGATGCCGTCGCCCTCGCCGCCGTCTTCGAGCCAGCGCGCCAGGCCGCTCAGCAGCACCTCGGCCGTGACCTCGCCGGCCGGCGCCAGCAGGTCCTTGCCGTGCAGCGCGGTCGTCACGCCGGCTCGACGCAACGTGGCGCCGATCTCCTGTTCGATGAAGTCGGGCTGGCCTTCTTCCACCACCAGCACGCTGCGCTTGCCACGGCAGAATTCGGCGATCTGCTCCGGCAGCAGCGGGTAGACGACGTTGAGCACCAGCAGCGGGATGTCGCCGTGCCCCGCTTCGTCGGCCAGGCCCAGTTGCTGCAGCGAGCGCGCCAGCGTGTTGAAGAGGCCGCCCTGCACGATCAGGCCCAGCGTGCCGCGCGTGCCGGCGACCAGCTCGTTCAGTCCCCGCTCGGCGATGAAGCGGCGCGCCGCGGGCATGCGCTTCTCGAGCTTCTGTCGTTCATGCCCGAAGGTCACCGGCGGGTGCGCCAGGCGCTCGTAGTCGAAGGCCGCCGGCTCGGCCATCAGCGCGTGCGTGCCATGACGCGGCGACACGTTGTCCCTGGCCACGAAGCTGCCCTGCACGTGGCAGGCGCGGATGCGAAGTTCCAGCATCACCGGCGTGTTCGAGGCTTCCGACAGCTCGAAGGCCTGCTCGACGCAGTGCACGATGGTCGGCAGGTCGGGCCGCGGGTCCATCAGCCAGAGCTGCGACTTCATCGCGAAGGCGTGCGTGCGCTCCTGGATCACGCTGGCGCCTTCGCCATAGTCCTCGCCGACGACGATCAGCGCACCGCCGATGACGCCGGGCGAGGCCAGGTTGGACAGCGCGTCCGACGCGACGTTGGTGCCGACGATGGACTTCCAGGTCACCGCGCCACGCACCGGGTACATGATGGAGGCGCCCAGCATCGCCGCCGCCGACGACTCGTTGGTGCAGGCCTCGACGTGCACGCCCAGGGCCGCCATGTCGTCCTTGGCCTGCACCATCACGTCCAGCAGGTGCGAGATGGGCGAGCCCTGGTAGCCGCCGACGTAGCTCACGCCCGACTGCAGCAGGGCCTTGGTCACCGCGAGGATGCCCTCGCCGTGGAAGACCTCGCCGGCGCCCAGGCGCAGCGAGGCGATCTCCTTGTGGAAGGAACGTTCCAGGGTCGTCTCCGTGTGTCTGCAGGGGCAGGCTACGACCGGCCGCCGCATCGGTCCAACGGATTCAGTGAATGTGCGACATTCACCAAACGAATCCTTCCTGCGACGATGGCCGCGAACAAGACCACGACCCCGGGCAAACCCTGGCACCAGCTCGACCTCAACCTGCTGCGCGTGCTGGTGGCGCTGGACCGCACGCGGTCGGTGACCGCCGCCGGCCGCCTGCTGTCGCTCAGCCAGCCGGCGACCAGCAACGCGCTGGCCCGACTGCGCGCCTTCTTCGGCGATCCGCTCTTCGTCCGCGGTGCCGCCGGACTGCAGCCCACGCCGCTGGCGCTGCGGCTGGCCGCGGCAGCTGCTCAACACCTCGATTCGCTGCAGCGCGAGCTGATGGCGCCGCCGGCCTTCGACCCGGCCACCAGCACGCGCACCTGGCGGCTGTCGCTGTCGGACCTGGGCGAGATGGTGTTCCTGCCGGCGATCGCCGCTGCCGTGCTGCGCGAGGCGCCGCACACGCGGCTGGTCAACGCGGCCGTGCCGGCCTCCGAGATCGACGACGCGCTACTGCGCGGCGAAGTCGACCTGGCCATCGGCATCCTGCAGCCGCGCCGCCGCACGGTGCGCAGCGCGCTGCTGTTCAACGAACGCTACGTCGCGCTCAGCGATGCCGCGCTGCCGCGAGCGCAGCGCACGCGTGCCGGCATCGAGAAGGCAGTGGGCCTGGTGGTGGCTTCGCCCACGGCCACCTTCCACGGCGGCATCGAGGCCAGCCTGCGGCGCGCCGGCCTGGGCGAGCGCATCGTCATGAGCGTGCGCCACTTTGCGGCCATGCCCGATCTCGTGCGTGCCGGACTCCCGTCGCGTCCGCTGGTCGGCGTGGTGCCCGGCATCTATGCCACGATGGTCTGTGCCCGCGCGCCCCTGGCGGCGTGGGAGCTGCCTTGGCCGCTGCCCAGCTACGACGTGCGCGTGCTGTGGAGTGCGCCGGCCGAGTCCGACCCCGCAGGGGCCTGGCTGCGCGAACGCGTGCTGGCCTGCTGTGCCAGGCCGGCGGTCAAGTCGCGGGCCTGAGGCCGGGCAAGGCGCGCAGCGCCGCGGCCAGTTCCTCGCGGCACACGTCCTGCAGCCAGGCGGCAAAGGCCAGCGCTGCGTCGTCACCGGTCTGCACGATGCAGTAGCGTGACGCCGGCACGGCGATCAGGGCCCAGGGCGCCACCAGGATGCCGCTTTCCAGCCAGCGCCGCGCCAGAGAGGGCCGTCCCAGCGCCACACCCTGGCCGCTGACGGCAGCTTCCAGCGTCAGGCCCAGGTCGACCAGGCGCGGGCCGCGCTCGGGCTCGGGCCAGTCCAGTCCGGCGGCACGGAACCACGGCGCCCAGGGTTCGATGGGTGTGCGCAGCAGCGGGGCGCGGGCCAGGTCGGCGGGTGTCTTCAGGCGCAGCTCCTGCAGCAGCGAAGGCGCCGCCATCGGCAGCACCACGTCGTCCATCAGCACCGTGCCGCCCAGTGCCTGCGGGTCGCCGTGCCGCACCTCGACGTCGGCCTCCGCCGGCACATGGTCGAGATAGGGGATGCTCAGCACGATCTCCAGCTCCACCCCCGGATGCGCTGAGGTGAAGGCCTGCAGCCGCGGCACCAGGATCTGCCGCGCGAAGGTGGGCGGGGTGCTCACGCGCAGCTTCTGCAGGCGCTGCCGGGCGCGCCGGTGCTGGGGCATGGCGGTGAGCAGCGACAGTGCGGCACGCACCTGCTCCAGGTATTCCCGGCCGGCGGCGGTCAGCGCCAGGGTCTTGCCGGTGCGCGCGAACAGGGCCGTGCCCAGCAGGTCCTCGACCGTGCCCACGCGTTTGGCCACTGCGCTGGCGGTGACGTGCAGTTCGGCCGCGGCGCGTTCGAAGGTGCCCAGGCGCGCCGCGGCGTCGAAGGCGCGCAGGCCGTCGATGGAGGGGAGTCGCAGGTCGCTGTCGGAGGCCATGGCCGCAGTCTATGCGGCCGGGCTCCGCGATCAGGCGGTCAGGAGCAGCTGGAGCTGCCGCAGCCCGTGATGAGCGCCGCCTCGGGCTCGCGCGGCAGGCCGATGCGTCCGGTTTCGGGGTCGAAGCCGCGCTCGGCCATCACTGCGGCCAGCGCGGCGTCCATCATCGAGGCATGCGCCGGGAACCAGGCTGCCAATTCCGTCAGGATGAGGCGCAGCACGGCGGCCTGCTCGGGACGGCCCTGCAGTTGCGCCACCTCGCGCAGCGCGCGCAGCACCTGTGCATGCTGCAGGCCATGGCAGTTCTGCGGCGCGAAGCCCAGCGACGCCATCCAGCGGTCTTCCTGGGCGAAGTGCAACTCGGTGTGGGCCAGCAGCTCGTCGAAGCGCTGCGCCGCCTGCGGTGTGTCCAGCGCGTCTTCGAAGTCCGCCAGCAGGTCGACGAACTCGCGGTGGGTGTGATCCATCAGCGGTTGGCTCATCGCCAGGCCGTCGGTCCAGACGAGGGTGTTCATGGGGCAGGCTCCGTGGGACGTTGGTCACGGTAAGCGGCTGCACGCGCCGCCGGCTTGCGCCAGCGCAAGGGTTTGCCGATGGCTGACGGCAAGGCGCTACGATGGGCCGATGCCCGAGCTGCCGCTGCCGCGTCGCCCCCACTGGCAACGTGTGCTGTGGGCGCTCGCCGGCGTGCTGGCGCTGGGCACCGGCATCGTCGGCATCTTCCTGCCGCTGCTGCCCACCACGCCCTTCGTCCTGCTGGCCGCCTTCTGCTTCTCGCGCGGCAGTTCGCGCGCCGAGCGCTGGCTGCTGACGCACCCGCGCTTCGGTCCCATGGTGCGCGACTGGCGCCTGTACCGCGCCATTCCGCTGCGCGCCAAGCAGCTGGCCTGGGTGATGATGACCGTCGGCTCGGTTTCGGCCTTCTTCACGATGCCCTTGCGCTGGGCCTGGGTGCCGGCGGTGGTGTGCACGGCGGTGGGCCTCTGGATGTGGCGATTGCCCACGAAGGCGCCGACCCCGGCCGCGGCCACGGCGCCGGAGTAGGCGCCGTCGTCAGGGCACCTCGCCTCAGCGCGGCAACACCCGAGACGCCAGCGGCCGGGGCACGTAGTCGGGCAGGAAACGGCAGTCGGCCGGCTGGACGGCGCGCAGTTGCCGGCAGCGCTCGGCGATGCCTGCCGGCGTCGGCTTCTGGCCCTTCTCGACCCAGTTCAGCAGGGCTTCGAACAGCGGCGGGTAGTAGGCGTCGCCCCAGTAGCTGTGCTCGCTGGAGTCGACGAAGGTCTGCACCAGCCGGGCGCCGTTGCCGGCCGCCACCATGCGCTGGCGCAGGGTGTCATTGCCTTCGACGAAGACCGTCGCGTCGCCGATGCCGTGCGCGCTGAGCACCGGCACGGCGAAGCGGCCGCGGTGGTCGACGTCGGCCGCGAAGCGCGCCACGGCCTGCGGGTCGGCCTTGAAGCGGGGCACGGCGGCGTTCAGCGCGGCGTCGTCGGCCGAACCGACGTAGCGCACGCCCTCGTTGCCGAAGGGGCTGACGCCGCCGTTCTTGGTGACCACGTCACGCAGCGTGAAGGTGCCCCAGTTGAGGTGGCCGACGACCGAGCTCTCGGGGATCTTCAGGACGTCCACGATGGTCTTGAGCTTCTGCGCCTGCTCCGGCGTGCGCTGCGCTGCGGGCTTGCGCACCCCCAGGCATTCGTCGGCGCGCCCGGCCAGTTCGGCCGCGGTGAGCTTGCCGTCGACCGGCAGACCGATGGCCAGCGGGTAGGCGGGCTCGTCGGGGCGAGGGTGGTTCCTGCACAGGTGCTGGTAGATGGCGCGCAGGTCCAGCCGGAAATCGTAGGTGGCCGGGCCTGCCACCACGCCGCTGGTCAGCAGCACGCCTTCCCACGACTTGGGAAACATCTCTGCGGCGCGCGTGGCGACCATCGCGCCCCAGGACTGCCCGTGCAGCAGCGTGCGGCGCGGCTTGGCGACGTGGTCGACGAAGATGCGGCGCACGCGTTCTGTGTCTTCGGCGGCGGTGGTCACGGCGAAACCGCCCTGGCGGAACACCGACCCGGCCCAGGCATGGCCTTCGCTCACGGTGATGGCCCAGCGCTTGATGTCTTCATCGGCGCGCGTGGCCTTGGGCGGCCCCAGCGTCGGGCCGCCGTGGGCGTGCACGACCAGCACGCCGCTCCATTGCGCGGGCATCACGATCAGGTAATGCGACGTCGCGGAATCCTGGCCGCGCAGGCAGCGCGCGCCGGCGGGCACGCCGGCAGGGCAGGCCTGGGCTGTCGGCGGGGCCTCGGGCGGCGCGGCCGGCGGGCTCGCGCAGCCGGCCAGGGCCAGCAGCGAGGCGCCCAGCAGGGCCAGGTGCACTTGGGGGCGAGACAACGACTTCATGGACATGGGCAGGGGCGCTCGAGGAATGCGGAAGCCCGGCATTGAAGGCCAGGGCCCGCCCGATGTCCATACGGACTGGCCCGACAGGCCGGATCGACAGTCGATTTGGCATCATCGGGCAGATGCCTGCTGCCCGCGACACTCCCGCCCTCTCGCCGGCCTCGGCCGGGCCTCCGCTGGCCAGCGGCATCCTGCTGCGCGACAAGCTGCTGGCCCGGCTCGATGCTGCCGCCGGGCAGGCGGTCTGGCTGTCGGGACCGGCGGGCTATGGCAAGAGCAGCCTGGCGGCATCGTTCGCCCGCTCGCGCCAGCTGCCCTGCGTGTGGCTGCGCCTGTCGACGGCCGACGCCGACCCGGCCGGCTTCTTCGCCCACCTGAGCGCGGCCTGTGGCGCCCGGCTGCCGGTGCCCCAGGCCGAGCAGCTGGGCAACATGGGCGCCTTCGCGCGCCGCTACTTCCCGGCCCTGTTCACGGCGCTGCCCGCGCCGGCCGTGCTGGTGCTCGACGAGGCCGAGGCCGTGGCTGAGGCGCTGCAGGCCGTGCTGGCCGAGGCGGTGGCGGCGCTGCCGCCCGGCGTGCACCTGCTGGTCACGTCGCGCAGTGCGCCGCCCGCTGCGCTGGCGCGGGCGCGCATCGACGGGCGGCTGCTGGTGATCGAGGCCGACGCGCTGACACTCGACCACGGCGAGATCGCGGCGCTGTTCGCGCAGCGCCAGCACGCTGCCACTGCCGAGCAGATCGACGACGTGCACCGCCGCACGCTGGGATGGCCGGCCGCGGTCTCGCTGACGCTGCTGGCAGGCGGCCGGCTGCCCACCATCGACGACGCCCTGCTGCGCGACTACCTTCTCCACGAGGTCTGGCCCGGCTTCGACGAGAGCACGCGCCAGCGCTTGCTGCTGGCGGCGCAACTGCCGTACGTCAGTGCGCGGATCGAGCGGGTGTGGCCTCCGTTGGCGGGCACCGTCGCCATGTTCGAGCGTTTCGCGCAGCGCGGCCTCTTCGTGCTGACCGAACGCGGCGACGAGCCGCGCCAGGTGCTGCACCCGCTGATCCGCGACTTCCTGGGCCGTCATGCCGAGGAAACCCTGCCGCCGGCCGAGCTGGCGGCGCTGCAGCGTGACGCCGCGCGCGCGCTGGCCGACGCCGGCGACGTCGAGGCGGCCGTGCCGGCGCTGATCGCCGCCGGCGACCTCGACCGCGCGGCGCAGGGCGTGCTCGCGCTGGCGCCGAGGCTGATCGCGCAGGCGCGGCTGCGCACCCTGGGCAGCTGGCTGGCAGCCATTCCGGCGGAGTGGCGGGCTCGGCTGCCCGACCTCGAGTACTGGCTCGGCCTGGTCTGGTTGATGGCCAAGCCCGCCCAGGCGCGCCGGCACCTGCTGCAGGCCTCGGCCGGCTACGCCGCGCTGGGCGACGATGCGGGGCGGCTGCGCACGCTGGCGAACCTGGCCTACCTGTCCTTCGTCGACTTCGCGCCCGACTACCCCATCACGCGCTGGCTGGGCGAGCTGCAGGAGGTCACGCCGCGTTTCGACACCTTGCCCAGCGCCGAGGAAAAGGCGCAGGTGGCGATGACCATGGTCTACGCGCTGCTGGTCGGCGAACCCGCGCACCCGGAACTGCCGCGCTGGCGCGAGCGCGCGCTCGACGCACTGCACGCGCCCATCGGCCTGCAACTGCGCGCGCGCGTGGCGTCGGTGCTGGGCATCAACCTGCTGTGGAGCGGCCTGTTCGAACAGATCGGTGCGATGCACGACCTGCTGTCGCGCCCGATCGAGAAGCAGGGGCTGGCCGACTACGGCCAGCTCGTCTGGGGACTGGTCGAGCTCGATGCCTGCTGGGCGCAGGGGCGGCCCGCCGACGCGCCCGCCGTGCTGCGGCGGCTGCTGGCCACCGCCCAGCAGTGCGGTATCCATGCGCTGGACACCTTTCATCGCCTGCTGGCCAACGACGCGCAGCTGGCCGCCGGCCAGCTCGATGCGGCCGAGGCCCTGCTGGCCGAAGCCCGTGCCGCGATGCTGCCCACCCAGCTCACCGAGGTCTGGCACGCCGCCTTCCAGGCGGCCTGGCTGGCGCTGTGGCGCGACGACATGCCGGCCCTGCTGCGCGAGGCCCGCGCCGCGATCGATGCCGCGCGCGCCATCCGCAGTCCCATGTGCGAGGCCTTCGGCTGCATTGCGCTGGCGCTGGCGCAACGCCGTCGTGGTGCCGACGCCGACCTGCAGTCCACGCTCCTGACCCTGCGCGAGATCGCGGCGCGTTCGGGCAGTGCGATGGTCGATTTCCATCTGCACGATCTGCAGGCCTGGCTGGCGCGTCGGCGCGGTGACGCGGCCGACGAAGGGGCCGCGCTCGGCAGGGCACTGGGCCTGCTGGCGCGTCACGACCTGCTCTATCCCGCGCTGGGCACCGACCCGGCGCTGGCGGAAACCGCCGAAGCCGCCCTGGCCCAGGGTATCGAGCCCGCCTTCGTGCAGCGCTGGATCCGCGGGCGCGGCCTGCCGGCGCCCGCCGACGGCGTCGCGCCCGACTGGCCGCATCCGCTGCGCCTGCGCGTGCTCGGCGGCTTCGAGGTGTGGATCGACGGCCAGCGGCTGACCTTCGAAGGCAAGGTGCAGAAGCGTCCACTGGAGCTGCTGCAGGCCCTGGCGGTGCACGGTCCGGCGCCGGTGCCCGTGGCGCGGCTCATCGACGACCTGTGGCCCGAGCTCGACGGCGATGCCGCGCGCAAGGCCTTCGAGGCCGCGCTGCACCGGCTGCGCAAGCTGCTCGGAGACCACGGCCGGGCTTTGCGTCTGGAAGCCGGCGCCGTGCAGGTCGATACCGGGCTCGTCGGCTGCGACCTGTGGGCCCTGCGACGCCTGATCGACCTGCCGCCCGCCGCGCTGCAGTCGCGTCCCGTGCTGGCCGGCTGGGCCACGCAGCAGGGCGACGCCGCGCTGCTGCCGCTGCAGGACGCCGGCTGGGCCTCGGCGGCACGCCAATCCCACGCGCGACGCGTGCAGCAGCGCTTCGGATCCGGCAGGCCCGCGGGCTAGGCGCCCGTCGGCCATCAGGGCCCCGCGATCCGGGGGGGTGGGGCCATCGGTAGGTCATCCGTAGGGTCGGCGACAGAACACTGAGCGCCGACATCAACCGGTGATCGCACCGACGAGGAGACCTGATGATCAAGCGCCTGAAGACCGCGGCTGCCGGGGTGGCTGCCGGCTTGCTCCTGGCCACCGGCGCCCCGTCGCTGGCGGCGCCGACCGTGCTGTTCAGCCCCACCTTCTCGCTGCAGGTCTACGACGTGCCCGAGCCCGGCGACTACCGCATCGTGGCGGCCGGTGCTGCGGGCGGCAACAACGCATTCGGCTTTCCCAGCGGCCTGGGGGCCTGGGCCGAAGGTGTCTTCACCCTGAACGGCACCGAGCAGCTCCAGATCATCGTCGGCGCGCGGCCGTCACTCACGTCCACCCCCGGCGGCGGTGGCGGTGGCAGCTTCGTCTACCTACCGGCCGACCCGAACGTGTTCCTCGGCCTGCCCAGGCCCCTGGTCGTCGGCGGTGGCGGAGGCGGTTCCACCACGAACGGCATCTCTCCGGGCAGCGAGGGTGGGAATGCCTCGCTGGGCCCCAACGGTACGGGCGGGCGTTCGGCCTTCGGGGGTGTGCAGCTGGCGGCGGGCGGCACGAACGGTATGGGGGGCGAAGGGGGATACAGTCCCAACGGCCCGGGCACCGGCGCCGGCGGCGGCGGGGGCTTCTACACGGCAAGCGCCTCCGTTTTTGGTGGCAATGCGGCCGTGCTGGGTGCCGAGGGCGGCGAAGGCAGCCAGGACGGCGGCTTCGGCGGCGGTGGCGGATCGGTCTTCTTCGCCGGTGGCGGCGGTGGTGGTTACAGCGGCGGTGGCGGTGGCGGCAGCGAGGCCGGCGGCAGCGGCGGCGGCGGTGGCGGGTCCTACGTCAACGAGTTCATCGCCGGCTATGTGCCCAACAGCAGCGTCCTGCAGCTGATGTCCGAACGCAGCCACGGCTTCGTGCTCATCGAGTTCCTAGGCCGCGGCGGCGGCGGATCGGTGCCCCTGCCCGGCACGCTGGCGCTGGTCTTGCTGGCGGGCGGGCTGCTGGCGGCCATGCGCCGGTCGGGCCGCCCGGCTGCTTGCACCGGGGTCGTAGCGCCATGAGGCCTCCTGTGCGTGCTGCAAGCGCCTGGGCAGCGGCGGCCTGGGTCCTGCTGGCCGCCGCCCCGGCAGGGGCGGCGCCGAGCGCGCCGTTCAGCGCCAACGCCGCGCTGCGGCTGCTGGGCGAGGTCCGGCCCGCTGAGCAGCGGACCCCCGCGGTCGGGGCTGACCAGACCGCTTTCAGGCTCGAAGCCAGCCGCCAGCTAGAGGCCCCGGCCGGCGGTCGGCCGCTGCTGAAGACCAGCGGTGCCGGCGGCGGCGGCGGCAGCCGGATCTGGGTGGCGTCGGCGAACTGAGGTTCAGCGCCCGATGCCGCCGGCCTTGCGCAGCGAGCCCGCGCGCACGCCCAGCAGTCGCAGCCGCCGCGTCAGGTCCACCCGCTTGAGGCACAGGCCGGCGGCCAGCCGGATGGTGGCGGCGTCGTTGGTGTGCTGCTCGAGGGTCAGGTCGCGCGTGACGATCCTGAAGTCGTCGAAGCGCAGCTTGATGCCGATGGTGCGGCCCTCGTAGCCCTTGCGCTGCAGGTCGCGCGCCACCTGCTCGGCCAGCTCGGTGAAGATGCGTGTCAGCTCCGGCCGGTCGCGCCGGGCGTGCAGGTCGCGGTCGAAGGTGGTCTCGCGGCTCATCGACACCGGCTCGCTGTGCGTCACCACCGGCCGGTCGTCGATGCCGTGCGCGGCCTCGTGCAGCCAGCTTCCCTGGCTGCGGCCGAAGTGCTGCACCAGCCAGGCCCTGTCCGCGCGTGCCAGCTCGCCGATGGTGTGCACGCCCAGGGCAGCCAGTTTCGCGCCGCCCTTGGGGCCGATGCCGTTGATGCTGCGCACCCGCATCGGCCAGATGCGCGTGGGCAGGTCGGCGTGGGTCAGCAGGGTCAGCCCATCGGGCTTGTCGAGCTCGCTGGCGATCTTGGACAGCAGCTTGTTCGGCGTCACGCCGATCGAGCAGCTCAGCCCCGTCAGGCGCCTGACGTTGTTCTTGATGTCCAGCGCGATGGCGCGCACGCCGCCATGCGGGTCGTGGCCCACGGCCTCCTGCGCGCCGGGCAGGTCGGTGAGGTCGATGTAGATCTCGTCGATGCCGCGGTCCTCGATCACCGGGGCTACCTCGGCCACCGCCGCCTTGAACAGGCGCGAGTAGCGGCGGTACTGGTCGAAGTCGACCGGCAGCAGCACGGCGTCGGGCGCCAGCGCGGCGGCCTTCATCAGCCCCATGGCGCTGTGCACGCCGTGGTCGCGTGCGGCGTAGGTGGCGGTGGTGACGACGCCGCGGCCGGCGTAGTGGCGCAGCGTGGCGAA
>JALHMT010000110.1 GCA_022843905.1 Rubrivivax sp. | reverse complement strand
CAGCTCAAGGGCTGGTACGGCGAGCTGCTTCGCGGCGGCACCTTCGGGCTCTACGTGCACACGCAGATCGTCGACTTCCTCTTCATCGCCTCGGTGCTGGTGCTGCACAGCGCAGCGCTGCTGTTGGTGTCCCGAGGGCTGCCCGCGCAGTCGAAGGGTCGCCGGTTCCTGGTCTGGTCGGCGCTGCTGTCGACGATCGCGCCGCTGGCCGATGCGGTCGAGAACGGCATCTCCTTCCTCATGCTGGCGCGACCGACCGACTTCGAGCCCGCGCTGGCCCTGGCCTACTCTTCGTTCGCTGCGCTGAAGTTCGGCGTGTTCACCCTGACCTATGTCGTGGCGCTGGGCGGGGTGCTGGCAACGATCGTCGTGTGGGCGCTCCGTCAGCGCCGAGGTGGTGCGAAGGAGGCCGACACGGCGGCTTGACGACAAAAGGGCACTGGCACTTTCGCCGACCTTCTGCCGAACGCCTGGCCCCCTCGATGAAACCCGTGCTGATCACCCTTGCCGACCACCCTTGCCGACCTTCTGCTCGCAGCCTAGCTTGCCTCTCGTCAGCCAGGACTCGCCGACCCAGAAGACCGACAGCGGCGGCAGGGTCAGCTTTCCTGACGGGCCGGGTTCAGACCGCCCATTCCGGATCGAGGATCGCTCCATGCCGCTGCAGCGTGGCGCGCAGGGCGGTCACGTCCACGGCCCGCACGTCGTCGCCCGCACTCAGGCTGGCCGCCGCTGCGGTACCGGCCGCTTCGCCCATCGCCATGCAGGGCCCGGCCACGCGCACCGAAGCTTGTGCCGCGTGGGTGGCGGACAGGTTGCGCCCCGCCACCAGCAGGTTGTCGAAGCCCTTGACCACCAGGCAACCATAGGGAATGCCGTAGCACCGACCGTCGGGCAGGAAGTCCCACTGGGTGTCGCGCCCCCGCCCATGCGTCTCCAGCGGCCAGGATGAGCAGGCGATGCCGTCGAGGGGCCTGATGCCGGCCCGCACATGGGCTTCCGTGAGCACCTGGTCGCCATGCACCAGGCGTGTTTCCCGCACCCCGACCCGGGCGCCGATGTCGATCACGCGCGCCTGCTCGAAGCCTGGCACGTAGCGACGGAAGACCTCTTCGTACAGGCGCACCTGGCGCCGGCCTTCACGTTCGGCGTCGCCGAGCGCGACGGGGTCGACCAGGTTGAAGGGGTCGCCATCCGGGTCGCCCAGCTTGGTCACGTTGAGGTGGACCACGCCCGGCAAGGGATTCAGGTGGACGCCGGTGGCAGTGCGGGGCAGGGCATGTCCGTCGGCCACCGCACGCTCCAGGCAGTCGCGGATGTCGGCGCGCGACAAGGCGCCGGCACGCAAGGTGTCCACGCCGCCCAGGCGGAACATGGTCGACCCATACTGCGTCTGCCCGGCCTCGCCCAGCTCGAAGCCGGCGCCGGCGCGTGCGGCGACGTCGGCGTCGCCGGAACAGTCCACCACCACGCGGGCGCGGATGGCCGCCCGGCCGCCCTTGCTCTCGACGATGACGGCCTGCACGCGCTGCTCGTCGGTGATGACGGCCACGGCTGCATGGTGCAGCAGCACCTGGACACCGTGCGCCGCGGCCAGGTCGTCGGCCACCCACTTGAGCGACGCCGATTCGTAGGGCACGCCCACGATCCGGCCATGGCGGCGTGGCGGCAGGAGCGCATCACAGGCCAGCAGTCGATCCTCCAGCTCCAGGCACAAGCCACCGACCACGCGGCCCAGCCGCTGCTCGTCGATCACCGCGTGGATGCCGCAGAACCCGCCCAGGGTCACCAGCGTCAGCGTGCCGCCCAGGCAACCATGGGCCTCCACCAGCAGGGTGCTGGCACCGGCCCGCGCTGCGGCGCAGGCCGCGGCCAGGCCGGCCGGGCCGCCGCCCACCACCAGCACGTCGGGTTCGGCCACGACGGGGAGCTGGCGGGCTGGCTCCGTGACCGTGGCGCCTTGCGTCGCGCCCTTCATGGCTTGGGGCCGTCGCGCTGCACCAGCACGGCGCCGCGCGACATCGGCTGCACCACGCGTTCGTAGATCGACAGCCAGCCGATCTCGTGCGCCGGTGGGCGAGGCACCTGCCGGCTGCGCCGCTCGGCCAGTTCGGCGTCGCTGATGTCCAGCCTGACGGTGTGCGCGTCCATGTCGATGCAGATGGCATCACCGTCGGCGACCAGGCCGATCGCACCGCCCATCGCTGCCTCGGGCGAGATCTGGCCGATGGCGATGCCGCGGTTCAGTCCCGACAGCTGGCCGTCGGTGATGACGGCCACCGACGTGCTCAGGCCTGCGCCGTCCACCGCAGCGACGAAGCCCGATGCCAGCGCCATGCCCGGGCCGCCGCGACAGCCCATGCCGCTCAGCACGGCCACGGTGCCGGGCACCAGTCGGCCTTCGCGCAGTGCCTGCAACGCGCTGTCCTGGGTATGGAAGACCAGGGCGCGCCCTTCGAAGCGCGACTGCCGGGCGCTGGCGTCGCCCAGCTTCAGGATCGAGCCCTCCGGCGCCAGGTTGCCACGCATGATGATCACCGAAGGCTTGCGCGAGATGGGGTCGGCCACGGTGCGCACCGCGGCGCCCGGCTCCGGTGCGTCGTCGACTTCCTCGCCCCAGGTGCGGCCCGTCACGGTCAGGGCATCGCGATGGACGAGGCCGTTCAGGCGCTTCATCACCGCACGCGCGCCGCCGGCCGCGTCCAGCTCTTCGATGCGGGTGGGGCCGTTGGGGCGCACGGAGCACAGCAAGGGCACCTGCGGGCCCAGGCGGTCGTACAACTCGTACAGGTCGACCGGACAGCCGGCTTCCACTGCCACGGCCTGCAGGTGACGCACCAGGTTGATGGAAGCCGACAGCGCCAGGCCCACCATGACGGCATTGTCGAAGGCCTTGGGCGTGAGGATGGCGCTGGGGCGCAGGTCCTCGGCCACCATGGCGACGATGCGACGGCCGGCAGCCTCGGCGTACTCGAACATGCTTGCGCTGTTGGCCAGCACCGGCGTGCTGCCGGGCAGCGCCAGGCCCAGCGCTTCGGCCGCGATGTGCATGGTGTTGGCCGTGCCCATGCCGGCGCACACGCCCGGGCCGCCCACCGCCACGTCGCACATCTGCGTCAGCTGCTGCAGCGTGATGTGGCCGGCACCCACCTTGCCCACGCTTTCGTAGACTTCCTCGATGTCCACGGCATGCCCGTTCAGCCGGCCGTGCGGCTGGTAGCCGCAGGCCACCAGCAGCGTGGGAATGTCCAGCCGCGCGGCGGCCATCATCTGCCCTGGTGCGGTCTTGTCGCACGATGCCAGGCAGACCATGCCGTCGAGCTGCGCACCTTCGACCTGCACCTCGATGTCGTTGACCAGCAGGTCACGGCTGGGCAGGATGTAGCGGCCCTGGCGGCCGGCACTGGTGACGAAGTCGCTGGGTGCTGCGGTACGCACCTCGAAGGCGAGGGCGCCGGCGCCGCGGATGGCGGCCTTGACGCGCGCAGACACGCCGTCCAGGTGGCTGAAGCAGCTCGACAGCTCCGACGAGGTGTTGACCACCGCGATCTTGGGTTTGTCCAGGTCGGCTTCCGACAGTCCGAGCGCGCGCCATTGCGCCCGGCGCACGGCCCAGCGGGGCGAGCCTGGTTCGAAGTTGCTTCGCAGCGGGCGTGAAGGCGTGGTCATGCTCGAGGGTCCTGGCGTTGGGGCTTGGGTGGCGCGTGGCCGGGGGTGGGGTGCGGATGTCGGCCGGTGGATCCGCGGATCACCAGCTCGTTGGGCAGGCAGACATGGCGGGCCGGCGACTCGCGGTCTGCGATGCGGGCCAGCAGCAGCTCGATGGTCTGCGCCACCATCAGGTCCATCGGCTGGCGCACGGTGGTCAGGTCGTAGGCGCCCCAGGACGCGATCTCGATGTCGTCGTAGCCCACCAGCCACAGATCGTCGGGCAGGCGCGCGCCGCGGACACGGGCGCCATCCATCGCCCCCATGGCCAGCACATCGTTGACGCAGAAGATCGCATCGGGCGGCGATGCCAGCTCCATCAGCCGGGTCACCGCCTGGACGCCGCTGGCGTGGGAAAAGGTCTCGGAGCGGTAGACGTAGTGCGGCGGCAGCTCGACGCCCAGCCCGGCCAGGGCCTCGCGGAAGCCTTGTTCGCGGTGTCGGATGGTGCTGGCGCGTGGAATGCCGGCGATCAGCGCGATCCGCTGCCGGCCGCAGGCTACCAGGTACTCGGCCACCCGGCGCCCGCCGTCGATGTTGTCGCTGGAGACCTGGTCGCAGTCGTATTCATCGACGGTGCGGTTGACCATGACCACCGGAAAGCTCTGGGCCGGGACCTCGCGAAGGAACTCCGACTCCTGCGTCGCCGCGGTGAGGATCATGCCGTCCACGATGCCCTGGCGAAGCGCGCGGCTGGCCACGGCGTCGCCCCCGTGCTCCGAGTCCCAGACGATCATGCGCTGCCCCAGCCGCGCCAGCTGCGAGCCGATGGCTTCGAGCATGGCCGGGTACAGCTGGTACGACAGCCGGGCCACCACGACACCGATCGAGCCGCTGCGGTTGGTGCGGAAGGCGCGCGCCGCGGCATTGGGTTCGTAGCGCGTCTCCGCCAGCACGCGAAGCACGCGTTCGCGGGTCTCGGGTCGGACCTTCGGGTCCTTCCGCAAGACGCGCGAGACCGTGGCCTGCGACACCTGCGCCAGTCGCGCCACGTCGTGGCTGGTCAGCGCGCCGCTGCCGCGGCCGGGCGCGGCAGGAGCCGGCGGCGTGGTCAATCCAGCGTCACGTTGTTGTCCCGTGCGACCTTTCCCCATTTGGCGATCTCGGTCTTGACGTACCTGTCGAACTCTTCGGGCGTGCTGCCCACGATCACGGCGCCCAGACCCTCGAGCTTTTCCGCCACGTCGGGCATCTTCAGGATGCGGTTGATCTCGGTGTTGAGCCTTGCCACGATGTCGGGCGGTGTGCCGCCGGTGGCCATCACGCCGCCCCAGGATACCGCCTCGAAACCGGGGAAGGTCTCGGCCACGGTGGGTACATTGGGCAGCGACGCCAGCCGCTTGTTGCCGGTGACGGCCAGCGCCGTCAGCTTGCCGCCCTTGACCAGCTGCATCGCCGCCACCGCGGTGGGCAGGGCCACCGTGACCTGGCCCGACATCACGTCCACCAGCGAAGGTGCGTCACCCTTGTACGGGATGTGCTGCATCTTCACGCCGCCCACCGCATTGAGCAGCTCGCCCGAGAGGTGGTTGGACGCCCCGTTGCCGGCCGAAGCGAAGGTCGCCTTGCCGGGGTTGGCTTTCACGTAGGCGATGAGTTCCGGGATGGTCTTGATCGGCAGTGTCGGCGACACCACGACGATCTGCGGCACCACGGTGGTCAACGTGATCGCCGCGTAGTCCTTGATGGCGTCGTAGGGCAGCTTCTTGTAGACGACCGGGTTGATCGCGTTGGGCCCCAGGTTGGCCATCAGCAAGGTGTAGCCATCGGGTGCCGACTTGGCCACGTGCTCCATCGCGATGATGCCGTTGGCGCCGGGCCTGTTCTCGATGATGACGGACTGCCCCAGGGATTCCTGCAGCTTGCTGCCGATCAGTCTGGCCGTCACGTCGGAAGCGCCGCCGGGCGGATACACCACCACGAACTTGATGGGTTGCTTGGTGGGCCAGGCTTGGGCCTGTGCGGCCAGGGGTGCGGCCAGCGCGGCCGTGAACAGCCAGGCCAGGCCTGTGATCAACGAAGCGGGTTTCATCGGTCAGTCTCCAGTGTGTGGGTGGGGGCGGGTGCCGGGTTGGGTCAGATGACGCCCCGGTTCTCGAGGGACTCGATGGCTTCAGGTGCCAGGCCCAGCAGGCGGCCCAGCACGTCATGGGTGTGCTGACCGAGCACGGGCGGTGCGGACCCGTACTGGATGGGCGTGCGCGACATCCTGATCGGGTTGGCGACCTGCGGTACCGTGCCGGCCGCGGCATGCGGAAGATCCATGCGCAGGCCGCGGGCCTGGACCTGGGGGTCGGCGAAGACCTGGTCGATGGTGTTGATGGGCCCGCAGGGGACGCCCTGGGCTTCCAGCCGCTGCATCCAGTCGGCCGTCGTGCGCCCGGCCATGGCCCGGGCCACCAGGTCCACCAGCGCCGGGCGGTGGGCCAGGCGCGCGCTGTTGTTGAGGAAACGCGGGTCGTCCGCGATGTCCAGGCCGGCCACGGCGCAGAACCTGCGGAACTGGCCGTCGTTGCCGATGGCCAGGATGAGGTTGCCGTCCAGCGTGGGAAAGCTCTGGTACGGCGTGAGATTGGGATGGGCATTGCCCCAGCGCTTGGGCACCTGGCCCGACACCAGGTAGTTCAGGTTGTGGTTGGCCAGCCACGACACCTGCGCGTCCAGCAAGGCCATGTCCAGGTGCTGGCCGCGGCCGCTGGTCTCGCGCTCGCGCAGCGCCGCCAGGATGCCCACGGTGGAGTACATGCCGGTCATCATGTCGGCGATCGGGACGCCGCACTTCTGCGGGCCGCCGCCCGGCAGGTCGTCACGTTCACCGGTCACGCTCATCAGCCCGCCCATGGCCTGGATCATGAAGTCGTAGCCGGCCCGGGTGCGGTAGGGGCCGGTCTGTCCGAAGCCGGTGATCGAGCAGTAGATCAGGCCCGGGTTCAGTGCCGACAGCGACTCGTAGTCCAGCCCGTAACGCGCCATGTCGCCGAACTTGTAGTTCTCCACCACCACGTCGCAGAGGCACGCGAGCTCGCGCACCAGGCCTTGGCCCTCGGGGCTGGCGATGTCCAGCGTGATGGACTGCTTGCCGCGGTTCGTGGCGGCGAAGTAGGCGGAGTCGGTGGTGTCTTCACCATCGGCGCGCTTCAGGAAGGGAGGGCCCCAGGCGCGAGTGTCGTCGCCGCTGCCCGGACGCTCGACCTTGATCACCTCGGCCCCCAGGTCGGCCAGCACCTGGGTGCACCAGGGGCCGGCCAGGATGCGACTGAGATCGAGGACCCGGATGCCGTGAAGGGCGCTGGACATGGGCGGCTTTCAGCGGGTCAGGGATCGATCAGGATCCCGGGGTTCATGACGAACTTGGGGTCGAGCTGCTGCTTGACGGCACGGATGGTGCCGGCGAACAAGGGCGGGCGTTCCTGGTCGTACCAGGTGCGGTGGTCCTGACCCAGCGAGTGGTGGTGCGTGATGGTGCCGCCGGCGTCGATCATGGCCTGCGAGGCGGCGGCCTTGATGGCCCAGAACTGTTCCACCAGCCGGCTCTTGTCGCCCAGCGCGTGCCACGTGAAGTAGGGCGCCGGTCCATCGGGGTAGATGTGCGTGAAGCGCACCGTGCAGGTGCCGGCGCGGCCGGTCACCTCGCGGATGGCAGCCAGCGTGCGCTCCTTCACGTGGGCCTGGAAGGCCATGTAGCGGTCCCAGGTGATGCAGCTCTCGACGGTGTCGCGCATCACGCCGCGCGCGATGGCATGCTGGCGCAGGTAGGGCCCGCGCAGGAACTTGTCGCGCCAGTTGCCGGCGGCGCCCTTGCGCTGCGAGCCCTCGTCTTCCAGGGCCTGCCGGTCCCACTGGCCGCCGTGGTCGGCACAGATCTCCAGCGCACGGTCCATCCAGGGCTGCAGGGGATGGTCACCCGATTCGAAGGTCAGGACGAGCAGGTCGTGGGTGCCGTCGCCGGCTTCGGTGAAGGCGGCTTCGTCGCGCTCCAGCAGCCGCGCGTTGGCCGGGTTCAGGCCCGACTGGCTGATCACGCGCACGGCTTCCACGGCCTTCTCGTAGCTGCCGAATCGCACGGTCGTGGCCAGGCGGTGGGTCGGCTTCTTGTGCAGGCGTACCCAGGCCTCGGTGATGATGCCGAAGGCACCTTCGGAGCCCAGGAACAGGCGGTCGGGGTTGGGCCCGGCGCCGCTGGTGGGCAGCCTGCGCGTGGCCATCGTTCCGGCAGGCGTGACCACGCGCAGGCTCTCGACGTGGTCGTCGATCTGCGTGTACGCGGTGGCGTAGTGGCCGGCGGCGCGGGTGGCGATCCAGCCGCCCAGTGAAGAGAACTCCCAGGCCTGCAGGAAGAAGCGCATCGTCAGGCCCGTGGGCTTGAGCTGGCGTTCCATGTCGGGCCCCAGCACGCCGGCCTGGATGCGCGCGGCCTGAGACGTGGTGTCGACCTCGAGCACCTTGCTCAGGCGCGCCAGGTCCAGGGTGACGACGCCCCTGTAGCGTTCGTTGCGGGTGGGGTTGACGCCGCCCGTGACGCTGGAGCCGCCGCCGAAGGGAATGGCCGCCAGGTCGTTGGCCCCGCACCAGTCCAGCACCGCGGCCACGTCGGCCTCATCGCGCGGGTAGGCCACGACGTCGGGCGGATTCGAGAAATCGCGCCGGTGGATCATGCGGGCCAGGTCGTGCACCGAACGGCCATAGCTGTGGAACAGCCGCTCGTACTTGTCGCTGCTGCAGAAGGCCCGCAGGGGCGGCGGGATGGACACGCGCGGGGCGCGCAGTTCGATCTCGGACTCCACCGGCATCGGCGCGGCGTCGAAGCGGTCGACCTGGAACAGCTTCGACCAGGTCTTTTCGAACCAGGCCATCTCCTGCGCACCGACGGCATCTTCCTCGAAACCCCACCCGTAGAAGCTGCGCCGCTTGCCGGCCGCTTGTCCGTCGCCCATGACTTCTCCTGTGAAGGCGGCCTGGCACATCGACAGACGCGCCAGCGTCCTTGATTCTTGAAGGCAGCCTTCAGATGACTACATAGTCATCATGATGCTGCTGTGATATCGATCAAAACTTGGGCCACGGTAACTTCGTAGTCATTGGATGTCAACGGTGGATCTCCCTCCCGGCAAGCGCTGTTCGGGTGGACGGCTTCGACGACCTGCCGCGCGACGGCACGGGCACTGCAGACTATGGGTTCCGAGACACCCGACCGGCCCCGCCGGCATCGTCATGACCACCCTGCCCACGCTGGACCACCGCATTCCGCCCCCCGTCGTGGCCGTGCTCGTCGCGGCGGCGATGTGGGCCCTGGCGCGCTGGCTGCCCATCGTCGAATTCGAACTGCCCTGGCCCTGGCTCACGGGCGGGGCCGTGGCCGTGTTGGGCGGCGGCGTCAGCCTGGCGGGCGTGCGGCAGTTCAAGCGCGCGCGGACGACCGTCAGCCCGCTGCACCCGGAACGGGCGTCCGTCCTGGTCACCACCGGCATCTACCGCCACACGCGCAACCCCATGTACGCTGGCATCGCGCTGGTGCTGGTCGGCTGCTTCCTGGCCTTCGGCGGTCTGAGTGCCCTGGTCGGCCTGCCGGCCTTCGTGGCCTACATCAGCCGCTTCCAGATCGTGCCCGAAGAGCGTGCGCTGCAGAGCCGCTTCGGCCGCGATTTCAGCGACTATCAGGCGCAGGTGGGCCGCTGGCTCTGAAGGCGCATCACAATGATCGCTCCGCACTCCGGTGCGAGCCCTGCGGCAACGCGCCTTTCGACACCCATGACCGCCCTCCTGAAGTTCGGCCGCCTCGGCGCGGCCTTGAGTGCCCTGCTGCTGCTCACGGCCTGCGGCATGCTGGAATCCTTGTCCCCGACGCCTGGCGACAGCGCCGGCAAGACGTCTCCTGCGGCGGCCCAGACGGCGCCGGCCCGCCCCGCCGCCGCCGCGACCGGCTTGCCGGGCCAGCCGGCCCAGTGCGCCAAGGAGGGCGAGTCCTGCGGTGCCAGGGGGGCCAGTTGCTGCGGCGGCCTGGTCTGCGCGGGCATCCGCAACAGCTTCTGCCTGTCGAACTACTGATGCAGGCGTCGCCCGAGCTGCACGAGCTTCGACTTGCGAGGCTGTCGACCCGCCACCCGCGTGGCATGCTTGCACGTCCCGACAGGAGCCCATGATGGCTGAACTCGACAAGGACACCGCCCGCCTGCTCGGCCAGTACGAGAGCGCCGTGTTCAAGAAGGACGTCGACGCCTTCATGCGCCTGTACGACCCCGCCGCACGCGTCTTCGACGCCTGGGGCGTGTGGTCCTACGAAGGTGCCGAGGCCTGGCAGCGTGCCGTGGAAGGCTGGTTCACCTCCCTGGGCAGCGAACGCGTGAAGGTCAGCTTCGACGACGTGACGGTGTGGTCGGCCAACGGCCTGTCATCCGTCAGTGCGGTGGTCACCTACGCCGGGCAGTCGGCCGACGGCCAGCCGCTGCGGGCGATGCAGAACCGCCTGAGCTGGGTGCTGCGCACGGTCGGCCACGTGCCGCGCATCGTGCACGAACACACTTCGGCGCCGCTGGGCTTCGACGACCAGAAGGCGATCCTGGTGCGCGACAGGGGGCTTTGAGAAGCCGCGTGAGCGTCTTGCCGCAACGGGAGGCGAACGACCCGCGACACCACCGTCCTGCATACTGTCCTCCGCGACCACTTCTGCAGACGCCCATGTCCCGTCCGACACGCCTGGTCCCGCGATGGCTGCCGCGCCTGATGCGCCGCTTTGCCGTGCGGCTCTGACGTGCTGCGCTGAGGTCCGGCCGACGGCGCCCCCGATGCGGCCCTTCGACACCGCCCGCCTGCGCCTGGAGCCCCAGGTCGCGGCCCACGCGCCGGCCATGTTCGAGGTGCTGAGCGACCCGGCCATCTACGAGTTCGAGAACGAACCGCCGACCTCGGTGGGCTGGCTGGCCGAGCGTTACGGCCGGCTGGAGTCGCGCCGCTCGCCCGACGGCAGCGAGGCGTGGCTGAACTGGGTCATCCGGCTGCCCGGTGGCGACCTGGCCGGCACCGTGCAGGCCACCGTGCTGAGCGAAGACGGCCTGGCCCTGGTCGCCTACGAACTGGCCAGCCGCCACTGGCGGCAGGGCATCGGCCGCGAGGCGCTGGCGGGTCTGCTGGACGAACTGGCGCTGCAGCACGGAGCGACGCACTTCGCGGCCATCCTGAAGTGCGCCAACTACCGCTCGGCGGGCCTGTTGCGGTGCCTGGGCTTCAGCGCGGGCCCGCAGGCGCTGGTCGAACGCTTCGAGGTGCTGCCCGACGAGATGCTGATGCACAGGGCGCTGCAGGCCGGCGACACGGCGGCTTGAGGCGGTTCAGGCCACGAGGCCCTCGAATCTGCGACGATGGGGGCAGATCAGGAAGGACAAGGACATGGCAGCGAACAAGATCTTTCGGCCGCGCAGAGCCGGCCTGCGGGCGCTGAGCACGGGCGCGATGCTGGCGCTGTCGCTGGCACTCGGTGCCTGCGGCGGCGGGGGCGGTTCGGCCGGCACGCCCATCCTGAACTCGGGGCAGCCCGACAGCAACCCCGGGCTCGGCCCCGTCGACGGCGGCGCCACGGCGGTCGCCGTGACCTATGCCGTCAGCGGCAGTGCCATCGCCGCGGAGATCGTCTACCTGGCTGCCGACGGCAGCGACGTGGTGCTCACGGCCACGCTGCCGTGGTCGGTCAGCATCCAGGCCGCCCCCGGCAGCAGTCTGGGGGTGTCGGCGCGCAACACGGCGCCCACCGGAGCGTTGACGGCCAGCATCCGCAGCGGCACGGCCACCCTGCGCGAGCTGACCTCGAGCGCGCCCTTCGCCCAGGTCTCGGTCACGGCCACCTGCTGCGAGGCGCCCTCGCAGTAGCGGCGTCGGCGGGCGGTTATGCTTCGCGCCCGTCATGATGAAACCGTCCGTCTTCGCCCGCGTGCTGTGGGTGCTGCTGCTGGCCAATGCCGTGCGCCAGGGGCTGGCCTTCTCGACCGGCGAGACGGCCCAGGCCCACGCCTGGACCCCGCATTCTTGGATCCAGCTGGCCCTGCCGCTGCTGGCCTTCGGCAGCTCGCCGTTCTGGATGAAGGGGCACCCCTTCGACTTCGTGCGGGTGCGTTACTGGATCAACCAGCGCTATGGCGAAGGCCTCTACGAAACCTGGTCGCGCGCCATCCAGCCGCTGGCCCTGGTGACCGCGGTGGCCGGCCTCACCGGGCTGGTCTGCGCTGCCAACGGCTGGCGCGTCGGCGCGCCGTCGGGCGCCTACGTGGTGGCCGGCTCCTTCCTGTCGGCCGCACTGGGCTTCGCGATCTGCCGCGTCATCGTGAAGCGGCAGGGCACGGTCATCGAATGACTCCGCGGCGGCGCATGCCGACCTGCATCGTGCCTGCCCGGCTCAGGGTTCGCCCAGCAGCGCAGCGTCGTGCATGGCCCGCACGCGGGTCTGCCCCGACTCGCTGAGCACCAGGCCTTCGCTCAACACCAGCCCTTCGCTCAAGACCAGGCCTTCGCTGAGCACCAGGCCTTCGCTCAGCACCAGACCCTCGCTCAGCACCAGACCCTCGCTCAAGACCAGACCCTCGCTGAGCACCAGCCCTTCGCTCAGCACCAGGCCACTGCCCGACGTCAGCCATTGGCTGAGCGTGCGGCTCGGCAGAAAGGCGCCGGTCCGGCTCCCCCATGACGCCGCGCCCGCCAGGGCGCTGGCGTGCACCACGCCGGGCGTCAGGAAAGCCTGGTTCTGCAGACGCTGCGTGGTGACCGTGCGGACGTGGGTTCGTTCCGGGGCGCCTGCAGCCGTCGGGTAGAAGCTCAGGTGAGCGCGCTGCGCCACCGCCCCGGCCCAGGTCAACCGCGGGTCCCAGATCGGCTGGAAGCGGGTGAACAGGGCATCGCCGCTGAACACATGCCGCCCGCCGGCGTAGACGATGCGGCTCCAGTCGAAAGCCTCGCCGCCCAAGCGGGTGCGGGTTGCGGGCAAGGTCCGACCGGGCGCAAGCAGGTTGTCGCCCGGCTGGATCAGCCCGCTTTCGATCGCGCGTGTCAGGTCAGGGCGAACGGCCCGGGCCAGCCGCACGGCGCCTTCGATGTTGATCAGACCGGCGCCCTGCTGCAACAGGTTGGCGCCGGGCAGCGGCTGCGCGCTGTACTGCAGCATGGCCTTGATCAAGGGCGGCGTGAGGCCGGGGTTGGCCTGCAGCATCAGCGCCACGGCACCGGACACCACCGGTGCCGATACCGACGTGCCGCTGAGCATCATCAGCGAGGTGGCCTGCTGCTGGTTGGCGCCATGGACCTGAGCCAGTTCCGGATGGGCCACCGGCAACAGCGCGCGCTGCGTCATCGAGTCGCTGTCGGTGGCCAGCGCGCTGACCACCTTGTTGCCCGGTGCGACCAGATCGGGCTTGAGCAGATTGTCGATCGTGCGTGTCGTGCCTTGCCCGACGGCGCCCCGTGTGGGGCCGCGTGAGCTGAAGAAGTTGATCGTATCGTCGCTGCGGACCGCCGTGCCTTTCATGTTGGCGGACCCGACGGTGATCACCGAGGGGTCGTGACCGGGTGAGCTGATCGAGCCGTGGCGCTCGCGCCCCTGGGCGTCCTGGCCGAAGTTGCCGGCAGCCACCACCACGGTGATGCCGGCGGCCACGGCGCTGCGTGCCGCGCGTGCCAGCGGGTCGGTCTGCCAACTCTCGGTGGAGTCGGCCGCCAGGCTCAGGTTCATGACCCGGATGTTGTAGGCCTTGGCGTGGTGGATCACCCAGTCGATGCCGGCCAGCACATCGCTCAGCTGGCCGAAGCCCTGGCCGTCGAGCACCTTCACGTCGAAGATGTTGGCGCCTGGCGCGATGCCGGTCGCTTCGGTGAAGCCGCCGGAGTTGAAGTCTCGTCCGGCCGCCACGGCGGCCACGTGCGTGCCGTGACCGTAGGCGTCGACATGGAAGGCCAGGGTGTTGTCCAGATAGGCCTCGTACCACTGGCGCGTGGTGCCGCCGGGCGCCATGGTGCGCGTGACGTCCAGACCGGGCGTCCAGTCCTTGGCACCGACGGCGTTGGCGTCGCCCACCTTGAGGAAGTCGACGCCGCGGCGAACCCGCGTCTGGCCCTGCCAGTCCTGGAACAGCGCGTGTTTCCACATCACGCCCGAGTCCAGCACGGCGATGCCGATGCCTCGACCGTCGAGTCCGGTGTAGTAGTGGCTGTTGGCCTCGGTGCGCGTGCGGCTGGTGCCGACGCCTGCGACCTGCTCGATCAGGCTGGGCGTGAGCGAGATGCCGGTGCGCGCCGTCATGCGGTTGGGCGACACGCTCTGCACGTCGCTGCGCGACGCGACGGCCTGGACCTGCGAGGCCGGCAGCAGCACCGACAAGGCCTGAACCGACACGTAGCGCATGTACACCGTGCCGCCCCGCGCCAGCACGTCGGCACGCAGGGACGACATCTCGGGGTCGGCGCTCTCTCCGTGACCGACGATCAGCACCTTGACATGGCGGCGGCCGTTCAGGTCGCGCGCCCAGTTCAGGGTCGGCGTGACCGGCGCAGCGATGACGCGCGCCAGGTCGGCGGCGATCTTGTTGGGTGCGGTCTGCGCGGCTGCGCCTCCCGTGGCCCCGATGCCGGTGAGCAGCAGCATCGAAAAGCCCGCCCAGGCGGCGAGCGCCCGACCTCGGGTTCGTGTCCAGGACCATTTGACAAGGAGATGCATCGAAAGCTCCGCTGCGCAACTGTGGAACGGTCCCGATCCTGAGACGGAACGGGCGCGAGCTTCTCAGAAGTGGCGGGGTGGCAGAGCTTTCCTGCGCCCCGCATGCGAAGAAATTGGCATGACTTTTCCTCACATTTCCGGGCGCCATGGAGCGCTCGGCAGCGAATGACGCCACTTGAGCGTCGCGGCTGTGAAGCAGTTCCTGGTCTGATGGGCTGTTGCGGTTGCAGCCGCATGGTGCGACGCGCAGCGCCGGGGCGCATCAGTGGCGCATCTGCCTGGCGATGAAGGCCCAGGCCAGGCGTGACGCGTCGGGCCCGCGGGCGTCGCTGAAGGGCTGCCTGGCGTCGCCGCCGCTCCAGGCATGGCCCAGGCGCTCGATCTGCACGATCTGCGCCGTAGTGCGCGCGCCGGCCTTGAACTCCGTGACCACCATCGGGTATCGAGCGCCACGTTGCACGACTTTCGGCGGCCGGGCGCTGGCCTGGGCCGCCGAGGCCCACAGCGCCACGGCGGCGTGGGCATTGCCCACCGCGACCACGGGGTCGGCGCCGCCGTGCACCACCAGCAGGGGCGGCCAGTCTGCGGCCGCGACAGGGCCGGGCACCGCACCACGCCGGCCCCGGGCGACGGCCTGCGCCGATGCGGCGGCGTGCAGTTTGCGCCCCTGCATCGCGCCCAGCGCCGACGCCG
>JALHMT010000109.1 GCA_022843905.1 Rubrivivax sp. | reverse complement strand
CTCCCATACTGGCAACGCTTGCGCTTGCGGGTGTTGCTGGCGCTGGATGGAGGGGCCTCACCCTCGCCCAATCGGCGGCAGAGGACTTGAACAGCGCGCGTCTTCCTGCGACTGAGCTCGTTGGTGATCTGGCCCTGCGCATTCTTCAGGTGCGGGAAGAAGGTTTCAAGGTTCTCACCTTCACGGAAGCAGGGCTGAACCCGGCGCATATCAACAAGTTCGTCGCCGAGCTTCAAGCGCATATATCAGCTACACGCGCGCTTCTGAACGAGCAGAGCCAGGCCGCCATCTGGCATGAGGACGAGCGGAGAGCTTTCGTTGTCATCGCGCAGCGATTCGACTCATTCTCACGAGCCGTTCTTGATGCCACGGACATAAGAGACACGGGCATCGCATCCGCTGCGGCTTTCCTAAGTACGGCGGACGAACACTACGCTCAACTCAGTGAATCGATGCAGGCGTTGATCAAGAGTCAGCGCCAGCTGTCGGGTGCTGCAGCGCTCGAGAGCAGTGAAGCTGTCACGCTAGCCAAAGTGCAACTGTTGGCTGTCAGCGTTCTGGGCCTCATTCTTACCGCTGGTGTCGCGCTCATTCAGGCTCGCAGCATGCAGCGACGCCTCGTCCAAGCGAGCGACTGGGCGGGGCGAATAGCTCAGGGCGACCTACGGCTCACCGCGACCGATCCAGCGATGGAAGAGAGTCGAGACAAAAGTGCCCAGCTGTTGGTTTCACTAGGCAAGGCAGGCGCTGGCCTCACTCGTTTGGTCGACAGCATTCGCCTGAGCAGCGAGAGCGTCGCTCAGGCAGCGGAGCAGATTGCGATGGGGAATGACGAGTTGGCCCGGCGCACCGAAACCGCGGCCGCAACGTTGCAGCAGACCCATGCGAGCACCTCTCAGATCCGCGACACGGTTGTAGGCAATGCGCAGCGCGCTGGTGCTGCCGGGTCTCTGGCTGCCGCGGCGGCCGAAGTCGGTCAGACGTGCTTTTCAGCCGCAGAGCAGGCGAAGGACGCGATGCAGATGCTGTCAAAGCAGACCGGTCGGATCACAGACCTGATATCCGGTATCGAATCGCTTGCTTCCCAAAGTCATTTGCTAAGCCTGAACGCCGCCGTTGAGGCCGCTCGTGCTGGAACCGCGGGCAAAGGCTTCTCAGTCGTCGCTGGGGAGGTGCGCACCCTAGCCCAGCGGAGTCATTCGCTTGCAGCAGAGATGCGGGCAGTGATCGGCGAGTCCGTTGTTGCCATCAAGGACGGTGCTGCGAACGTTGACCAGATGCACGGCCATGTCAGCCGCATCCTTGAGCACAGCCGCGATCTCGCACGGGATGTCAAGAGCATCAGCCACGCCACGAGTGACCAGGCCGACCAGGTTCGCAGCCTCAACGATGCCCTCGCAGGTCTGGATACAGATACCCAAGGAAATGCAGCCCTGGTTGAGGAGGCAAGCGCATCGGCACAGCTGCTCAGGGAGCAGGCACAACAGCTACAGCAGTTGGTGGCGACTTTTCAACTGCGCTCAGCGTAGGAGCGGAACATGGACTCACCAATAACCCGTCGAAGCTTGTTGCTGGCATCAGCCGCGACCGGTCTTCTGAGCACCCACGCCCGCGCTGGCGCTGATTCGCTGCGTCTTATCGGAGCAGATATTCCGCCACTTGCATCTCGAGATGACAGTGTCTACCTGGATCCGGTGATGCAGATAGCACGTCGAGTGGGCTACGAAGGGAGCCCTACGTGGCTCCCTCTGACCCGCGCTATTGTCGAATCGCGCTCGCTTGGGCGGTCGCTGCTCTTCCCGCTAGCCAGGAGACCGTCGAACGAGAAGCAGTGGAATTGGCTCGCTCCGCTGGGAACTGAGGAGGCGGTCCTCGTCGTACGTCGGGACGCGCTGAAGAACGTGCGCGATCTGCAAGACCCTGAGACTATCGCCAAGCTGGCTGTTGGCGTGCTTCGGGAGTGCACGATCGTGGCAGGTCTGCAGCAGGGAGGCTTCACGCGGCTCGAGTACGCGCCGGACGCCCGGTCCCAGGCTCGCAAACTGGCATTGGGGCGGATTCAGGCTTGGATGACCACGCGGAGAACCGCGGAGCACTGGCTCGCGCGTGAGCAGGTGCAGCCTGAGCTGCTATGGCCACTGATCCCTCGAGGCGAGGCCACTTTCTACTTGGCCGCGAGCTTGGATGTCATGCCCACGGAACTGGAGTTCTGGCGCAGCGCCAGTCGCCACATGCCACCAATACACAGGACCTAGGGCGCACCGACCGTGCGTAGAGGTGTTTCAACTACCGAAGAAGGAGAAAACATGAGAATTTGGACGAAGCTCGCCATGTCTGGACTGATCTCGCTGGGGCTGATGTCGACATCCGTTGCACAGGACCGCGGGACGCGCGACGAAGCAAAGGGGCTGACCGACCAGGCCATAAATCACATCAAGAAGGTGGGGCCCGAGAAGGCCTACAAAGACTTCACGACCGACAAGGCAACTTGGACGAAGAAGGACTTGTACATCATGGTGTTTGACAACAAAGGCTTCTCATTGGCCCACGGCGCCAATGAGAAGTTGGTTGGCAAGGACATGATTGGGCTCAAGGATGCGAACGGCGTGCTGATCACCAAGGGTCTGATTGCTGTGGCCGGAAAAGGCGGCGGTTGGTTTGACTACGACTGGCCTGACCCGGTTTCGAAGAAGGTAATGGCCAAGTCGACCTACGTGGCACCACTGCCCGCCGGCGGCGGCCTTCTTGGGGTTGGCGTCTACAAGTAGCTGACGCTGTGAGGATGCCCAGCTTCGGAGGTGGGCATCCTTCCCGGGACCACCAAACCTCTCCCCAAGTTTCCCAACTCGCCAGGATCCGGCGTGGGCTGACCGTGGAACGAGGTCCGCCCAAGGTGTTGGCCATGAACTTGCCGGCTTTACGGACTGAAGTCGGATTCAACCATCAAGGACCTCGCCATGTGCGGCATCGTCGGCACCCTCGCTGCCTCTCCCGTCAACCAGCTCCTGTATGACGCGCTGCTGCTGTTGCAGCACCGCGGTCAGGACGCCGCCGGCATCGTCACGATGCAGGGCCAGAAGTGCTTCATGCACAAGGCGCGCGGCATGGTGCGCGACGTCTTCCGCACCCGCAACATGCGCGCGCTGCCGGGCACGATCGGCCTCGGCCAGGTGCGCTACCCGACCGCCGGCAATGCCTACAGCGAGGAAGAGGCTCAGCCCTTCTACGTCAACGCGCCGTTCGGCATCGTGCTGGTGCACAACGGCAACCTGACGAATGCCCATGCGTTGAAGGACGAGCTGTTCGACATCGACCGCCGTCACATCAACACCGAGAGCGACACCGAGGTGCTGATCAACGTGCTGGCCCACGAGCTGGAGCTGGCCGCACGCGACCTGCCGCTGACGCCCAAGGAAATCTTCAACGCCGTGCGCGCCGTGCAGAAGCGCATCAAGGGCAGCTATGCCGTCATTGCGCTGATCGCCGGCCAGGGCCTGCTGGCCTTCCGCGACCCCTTCGGCATCCGGCCGCTGTGCTTCGGCAAGTCGGCCAATGGCGAGTTCATGGTCGCCAGCGAAAGCGTGGCGCTGGAAGGAACAGGCCACGAACTGGAGCGTGACCTGGCGCCCGGCGAGGCGCTGTTCGTTGACATGACCGGCAAGGTGCACACCGAGCAGTGCAACGACAACCCGTCGCTGAACCCCTGCATGTTCGAGTTCGTCTACCTGGCCCGCCCGGACTCGGTGATGGACGGCATCTCGGTCTATCAAGCACGCCTGAACATGGGCGAGACGCTGGCGCAGCGCGTCATCTCCACCATGCCGCCCAACGAGATCGACGTCGTCATCCCGATCCCGGAAAGCAGCCGCCCGTCGGCCATGCAGTTGGCCCACCGCATCGGCAAGCCCTACCGCGAAGGCTTCGTCAAGAACCGCTACGTCGGCCGCACCTTCATCATGCCGGGGCAGGGAGCGCGCAAGAAGAGCGTGCGCCAGAAGCTCAACGCCATCGGCCTGGAGTTCAAGGGCCGCAACGTGCTGCTGGTGGACGACTCCATCGTGCGTGGCACCACGTCCAAGGAGATCGTGCAGATGGCCCGCGAGGCCGGTGCGCGCAAGGTCTATCTCGCATCTGCCGCGCCGCCAGTGCGCCATCCCAACGTTTACGGGATCGACCTACCCACCAAAGAGGAGCTCATCGCTCACGGCCGAACCGTTGAGGAAATCCGCGAGTACATCGGCGCCGATGCACTGATCTACCAGGATGTCGAAGCGATGACGCGGGTGGTTTCCGCGCTTAAGCCTGAGATTCATGGCTTCGAAGTCAGCTGCTTCGAAGGCCACTACATGACCGACATAAGTCAAGCCGACTTCGACTCGATGCGTGAGCAGAGATGCAGGCAGCCAGTCAGCGAGGCCGATGACGACAGCACTGTCGAGAGCTAACTGTTCGAGCTCTCAACGTGGCTGCTTGACGAGAACGGGCTCGGATCGGAAGCGGTCCCCGAAAAGACGCTTCAGTGCAGCAACCTTGGGCAGGTCATTGAAGACGATGTACGGTTGCCGAGGGTTCTCCGTCATGTAGTCTTGGTGGTAGGTCTCGGCCGGATAGAAGGTACCGGCGTCTTCAAGCTTGGTGACGATAGGCCTGGCGTAGAGCTTCGCGGCGTCCAGTTGAGCAATATAGGCAGTGGCCGTGTCGCGTTGCGCCGCATTCGCCGGAAAGATGGCTGATCGGTACTGTGTGCCAGAGTCTGGGCCCTGGCGGTTCAGCTGGGTTGGGTCATGAGCGACTGAGAAAAAGATCTGCAGAAGGGTTCCGTAACTCACCTGCGCAGGGTCAAAAGTCACCTCGACTGCTTCCGCATGGCCGGTGCGGCCGCTGGTCACCAGGCCGTATGACGCCGTACTCGCGGCGCCGCCGGCGTAACCCGACACGGCTCGCTTGACGCCTTTCACGTGCTGGAAGACGCCCTGAACGCCCCAGAAGCACCCCCCAGCGAACACCGCCTTCTGCGTGCTTGCTGCAGCCAGGTCTTTGACTGGCGGCGGGATTCGAACGGGCTCTTCGGCTGCAACGCAGGCCGTCAGAGTGCCCAGGAGTAGAAGACCTCCTGCGAGAGCGGATGCGAGTCGATTCTGGGACGGAGCAATGTTCATGAGACGTTTTCCGATCTGAAGGTTCAACCGAAGGTGAAGGCGTAGGCGGTAGCGCCTGAGTCGAGGAACTCAATGCTGAAAGTTCTGTCGACGGGGATGCCTGGCTGTCGAATGAGCTGGTAGAGGCGCTGTTCAGTGACGACGCCACTGCCGTCCGCTGAAATGTCGGTTCCGTGTGCCGCGCCCGGAGGCTGTCCGTCGAGAAGCACCCTGAAGCGAACTGGCTTGCCCTTGGCGCCAGGGCCGAGGACCAAGTGCAGGTCGCGCGCGCGGAATCTGTAGACAAGCCTCCCCGCCGGCTCAGCCAACGTTGCCTTCTCGTCGCCCACGGTCCAACGACCCGCATAACCCCAGGCGTTCAGCGGCAGGTTGGTCGGTACCGTATAGACCGTTGGCTGGTCGGGCACCGCTTTCGGCGATGACGCAAGGTTGGACGCACGCTCATAGCCAACATACGTTTCGCCTGAGGCCACAGCGGCAGCTTCACCAGCTGCCCGCTGTGCGCCTTGGCCGTTCACCTCTACCAAACCCTGCGCGCTCTGGGCGCTACCGCTTTCCTGAAGCAGTTGCTGGATCATGCGCTCGGTTTCGGCGTACTGGCCCTCTCCGAAGTGTTGATATCGCAACTTGCCCTGCGCGTCGATGAGGTAGTGAGCCGGCCAATAGCGGTTCTTGAAGGCGCGCCAGATTGCGAACTCGTTGTCGACCGCTACGGGATAGTTGACCCCTAAGCTCTTCATGGCCTTGGTCACGTTCCCGATGTCACGCTCGAAGGCAAACTCTGGTGCGTGCACGCCGACAACGACCAGTCCCTGGTTCTGGTACTTCTCGGCCCATGCCTTCACATAGGGCATCGCGCGCAGGCAGTTGATGCAAGAGTAGGTCCAGAAGTCGACCAGCACCACCTTGCCACGAAGCTGAGCCGCGCCCAGCGGCTTTGAGTTGAGCCATCTTGTGGCGCCATCGAGACCTGGTGCCAGGCCTTGGTTCGGAGCGGGCGGCCCGTCGTGGGATGCTTCGCTCATTGACATCATCGCGCCGCTCGCTGAGGGCGCCATGGCATCCATTGCTGCGCCGGGGCCTTGCATCGCCATAGCAGGTCCGCTCATCGCCATAGCGCCTTGCGGCTGCTGGTTGCCTGAAAGACGGTCAACCAGGCGCTGCTCAATCTTGCCGCTCGAAGCTAGAGACAGCTCAGCAAGCGCACCCGTGTCCGCACCTGCCGCAATTGCCACGACGGCTACGAGCATGGCTGCTCCCAGTCCACGTCGCAGCCATTCACCAGCGCCAAGGGAGCGACGCAGCGCAGCTGCAACGCGGCCGCCGAGAAGCAGCGCTGCAGCCAGCGACGTCGCAGCCCCAGCGGCGTAGCTAAACAGCAGCAAGGTTGACCGACCGTTTGCGCCTTCCAGCGCCGCACCGGTCAATATCAGGCCGAGGATTGGACCGGCACAAGGCGCCCACAGCAGACCAGTGGCAACGCCAAGCAGCATCGAGCCGCCAGCGCTTGGCTGGCTGCCCGCCCGCTCGGTCAATCGAGCCCCGGCTACAACGAAGGGCTTGGTGACCCGTTCGGCGATGCTGGGCCACAGCATCGTCAGCGAGAAGATCGCGACCAGCGCGAGCGCTATCCAGCGCCCCCACTGGTTGGCCGCGACCACCCACCCTCCGCCAACTGCGGCCAGCGTGGCGACGAGCGTGAAGGTCAACGCCATACCCGCTAAGAGCGGCAGGACGCTGCGAACAAATGGCTGGCCAGCGCGCGCGAACACGAAAGGCAGGACGGGGAGCACGCATGGACTCAGGATGGTCAGTACGCCACCCAGATAGGCTAGAAGTAGGAGCAGCATGGGATATCAGGTGTTTTGGGGAGTGAACGTCAGCGACACACCGTTCATGCAGTAGCGCAGGCCCGTTGGCCGCGGGCCGTCGGCGAAAACGTGACCCATGTGTCCACCGCAGCGGCGGCAATGCACTTCCGTCCGAGCCATACCCAGCATGCCGTCCTTGCGTGTGGCTACGGCGTTCTCCAGCGGCTTCCAGAAGCTCGGCCATCCGGTGCCGCTCTCGAACTTGGTCCTCGATGAGAAGAGCGGCAGTGCACAGCCCGCACAGGCGTACGTACCGGCTCGGTTCTCCTTGTTGAGGGGGCTGCTCCCGGGGTACTCCGTTGCCTCTCGTCGGAGAACCGTGTACTGCTGCGGCGTGAGCTTTGCTCGCCACTGTGCGTCCGTCAGATTCACCTCAAAGGTCTCGGCCGCTGAGGCGCGCCCAGTGAGAGAGATCGCGGCGAGCGCAGCTGCGCTGCGTGTCGCGGTGAAGAGGATTTCGCGTCGGGTCGTCATAGGAGCTCCTGCGGACAGATGGGCTCGATGGTCAGCATTGGGGGTCCGGAAGTCCTCACGAAGAGTTCAACGAATCGTGAACTTTCTGAGCCACGCCATGCCGACAATGGGGCATGCCGAACCCGCGCCGGATTCTTCTAGTTGAGGACGATGCCCATATCGCTGACGTGCTCTCCATGCACTTGCGCGATGAGGGTCTGGAAGTCGTCCACTGCTCGCGTGTAGATCAGGGGCTTGAGCAGTTGGAGCGGGGCGGCTGGGACGCCCTGGTGCTGGATCTGATGCTGCCTGGGGTGGACGGCTTGGAAATTTGCCGCCGGGCAAGGGCGATGACTCGCTATACGCCCATCATCATCATCAGCGCGCGGTCAAGCGAAGTGCACCGCATCCTTGGGCTGGAGATTGGCGCAGATGACTACCTGGCAAAGCCGTTCTCAGTTCTAGAGCTCGTGGCGCGCTTGCGCGCTCTCTTGCGCCGAGTTGAGGCTTTGGCGCAGAACGCGCGCTTGGACGCCGGAAGCATCTCGGTTAACGGGCTGGAGATTGACCCTATCGCTCGCGACGCGAGACTTGCAGGCGTGACCCTCGAACTGACCCCACGGGAGTTCGACCTCCTCTATTTCTTTGCTCGCCAGCCAGGGAAGGTCTTCTCACGCATCGATTTGCTGAATGCAGTTTGGGGCTATCAGCACGACGGCTACGAGCACACCGTAAACACGCATATCAACCGCTTGCGTGCGAAGGTGGAGACCGACCCTGCCAAGCCTCGGCGGATCCTGACCGTGTGGGGGCGGGGCTACAAGTTTGCGGAGAGCGCGTCGTGAAGCTGACCGTCACTCAGCGCCTTTCGTTGGTGTTTGCGGCGTTGCTGTTGCTGTGCAGCGGTACGTCGGCGTGGATTCAGCTGCGAGCTAGCCGCATGCATGAGCTAGAGGTGGTGCAGGGCCTATCGCGCGACCTTGCCGCCAGCATCGCTCGAGACACTCAGCTTACAGATGCGCATGGCTTGATGCCGGACGCCGTGCGTCAGCTGTTTGACCAGCTCATGGTCGTGAACCCGAGTGTGGAGGCGTACTTGGTAGAGCCAGGCGGGCGCATCGTCGGACACGCGGCGCCTGAGGGCCGCTTGAGGCGAGAACACATTGACCTTGCGCCTGTCAGGCGTCTTCTGGCTGACGAACCTCTGCCAATCCTTGGAGATGACCCTCGCAGCGTTGACGGTCGGAAGGTCTTCAGTGCGGCTCCGCTTCGCGTGGGAGAACGTGACGTAGGCTACGTCTACGTTGTCTTGCTGGGCGAGGCCCACGATCGGCTTAACGCGCGCGGATCCACGCACGCCGTGCTGACCACCGCTCTTTGGTCAATCGCGATGGTGGCCCTCTTGTGTCTGGTAGCCGGTCTCGTCGCCTTCACCTTCATCACGCGGCCGTTGAGGAGGCTGACGGAGTCAGTCAGAGGTTTTGACGTCAACGGACCGCCCGCCGACTTGGCGCCTCCGGCAGCAGTTGCGCTCAGCAGTCGTGACGAGATTGCTGTCTTGGACAGCGCATACCGTCAGATGGTGGCGCGCATCGGCGAGCAGTGGCGGGCGCTGACCCGTCAGGACCAGGAACGGCGAGAGCTGATCGCGAACGTCTCCCACGATTTGCGTACGCCCCTTGCCTCGCTGCATGGCTACCTAGAGACGCTGCTGCTGAAAGACGCCACTCTGGACCCTAGCGAACGGCGCCGCTACCTGCAAATCGCGATCGATCAGAGCCGGAAGGTAGGGGGGCTCACGCAGAGCCTCTTTGAGCTTGCTCGACTGGAGTATGGGTTCGTCCAGCCAGACTTCGAAGCCTTCTCTATGGTGGATCTGGTGCAGGACGTGTTTCAGAAGTTTGAACTTCGAGCTGACTCCCGACGGGTCTCGCTTCGAGCTCACTTCCCACCACAGCTTCCGGCTGTGCGTGCCGACTTGGGCCTGATCGAGCGCGCGATCAGCAACCTCCTCGATAACGCACTGCGCTACACACCAGAAGGCGGGCAAATCGAGATTATTTTGACTTCGGAAGGGAGCGAAGTGCGGGTCATGGTCGCTGACACGGGGCCTGGCATCGCACCTGACCTGCGGGGCACGCTGTTTCAGCGCCCGTTTGTGGTCGGGGGCGCGCGCCGGGAAGGTGGTCTCGGCTTGCGCATCGTGCATAGGATCCTGGAGCTGCACGCGCGTCGCATAGAGCTGGTTGATCTGGCAGGACGGGGTGCCAGCTTCCGCTTCGGATTGCCAGTCGCTGACTGATTCCTAGCTGAGCGTGCGGCAAAGAGCCTGCCGCTCAAAAATCCGACAGCTTCTTGCCATCTACCGCGAGCAATCGGTCCAGGCGAATGACAACGCCGTTGTCTGCGTAGAGGTACTCGGCGCCATCCTTGCTTCTCACGTCGACGATCACTGCTGTGGTGCTCGCCGATTGGCCAGCCTCATCGCGATAGTCGATGACGATCCGCTGGCGGCGCGTCGCTGCTGACTCCAACAAGTCGTAGAACTCGCAGTTGATTGGTTGGTAGTCGGTCATGAATCCTCCTAGGAGTCGCCCAAGGTGATTGGTCTAGCCACATTGCGGCGGCTGTTCACAATATCCAACAACCCACTGACCCGGATGACTTGGCGCTGAGCGGTGGGCGAGCAGCGGCGGCCAGCCCGCCAGCTGTCGCTTGAAAATGCTCCATCCGATGCCCACCCAGCGGCGGTCAGTTCCAGCAGGGCGAGGTCGATGCTGCGATCGGAATGGAGCGCTCGCGTATCTGCGCGACCGGGCCTGCTGGTGTCCTCGCGCGAAACTTACGCTGCTACAACTGGCCAGTCGGTCAGGCCCTTCGCGCTGTCGCCATAGAACGTCTCCGGTGCTGGAGGCGTCAGGGGCAGCCCCTTGTGCAACCGGGCAACTAGGTCAGGGTTGGAGATGAACGGGCGACCGAAGGCAACGGCATCGATCTTGCCTGCAGCTCTCCGCTGCTCGGCCAGTGCCAAGTCGTATTTGTTGTTGCCGATGAACGGGCCATCGAAGCGCGCACGCAAGGCATCAAGGTCTACGTTCTGCGGGCTTTCTCGGTCGGTGCCAGTCGTGCCTTCCACAAAGTGCAGGTAGGCCAAGCCAAATGCGTTGAGCTTGTCGATGAGGTAGCCATAGGTAGTCACAATGTCGCTGTCCAGCGGCGTGTTGCCGATCTGAAGGCTAACCGGCGAGAGGCGGATGCCCACACGGTTGCCGCCCCACACCTTCACCACGGCATCCACAACTTCTAGCACCAGGCGCGTCCGGTTTTCGGTCGAACCACCGTAGGCATCCGTGCGCTTGTTCGTCGAGTCACGGATGAATTGCTCCAGCAGGTAGTTGTTGGCTGCATGCACTTCGACGCCGTCAAAGCCTGCGCGCTTGGCGTTCTCGGCCGCTTGCACGTACTGAGCCACGATGCCGGGCATCTCGGCCGACTCGAGGGCGCGGGGTTCGGAGGCCTGGACTTCACCCGCGTGGGTGTAGACGGTGCCATCGGCGCGAATCGCTGACGGCGCCACGGGTGCAGCGCCGCCAGGCTGCAGGTCCACATGCTACAGCCGGCCGACGTGCCACAGTTGCAGGACGATCTTGCCACCGGCAGCATGCACCGCACTGGTGACGTTCTTCCAGCCCTCTACCTGGGCGTCGTTCCAAATCCCCGGCGTGCCAGCGTAGCCTCTCCCCTGCGGAGAAATGTTCGTGGCCTCGGTGATCAGCAGACCTCCTGTGGCGCGCTGGGCGTAGTACTCGGCGTGCATTGCCTTGGGCACTCCGTCTTCCCCGGCACGGGTGCGCGTCATTGGTGCCATGACGATGCGGTTTGCAAGTTCGATAGCGCCAAGGTTGGTCGGCGCGAAGAGGTCGGATTTGGCGATCGCGGTCATAGGTTTCAACTTGAGCTGAGGGAAATAAAGCGTAGCTGTTGGCCGTGTTTAGCGCGCACGTTTGAACGGGCCCAAGACGCTGGGTCAACACTTTCGGACCCTTTGGTCGCTCCCTGTTCTTAACCTCGCGAACCGGCGATGTCGTGTATAGGTGAGCACGATTAGGGGAAGGTGTTGCGCCCTTCCAAATCAATCGCCGGTCGGTGGTCGGCTTGAGGCGGTGTCAGTGAATCGGGAATTCTCGTGCCGGCCACCCTTGCCTCGTCTGCTCAAGCTATCTTGATCCCCTGAAGCGTCTCGCTGTCATGTCCACACAAACTGAACTTGAGCACTTGTTCTGCAGGGCATTCCAGAAAGCCGGCGCCCAGCGAGACCCACTTGTGACCGTCTCTGCAAGGCCGGATCTTGGCGACTATCAAGTAAACGGCGTGATGTCCCTTGCCAAGAGCGCCGGGCGCGACGGCAGGGAGCTGGCAGCAGATGTTGTCGCAAACCTAGAGACGAATGACTTGATTGAGTCGGTCGGCGTTGCCGGGCCGGGATTCATCAATGTGAGCTTGCGCTCCGCTTATCTGATTAAAGAGCTGGAGACGTTTCTGCCGAAGAGCAGCTACGGTTGCGCTGGTGGAAGCTCAGAGAAGGTGGTAATTGACTATTCGTCTGTCAATCTTGCGAAAGAAATGCATGTCGGACATCTCCGTTCAACGGTGATCGGCGATTCTCTAGCCCGCATGTATGCCTATCTAGGGCACGAGGTCATTCGCCAGAATCACGTTGGCGATTGGGGGACTCAGTTTGGAATGTTGGTAGCCCATGTGCTCGAGAGTGAGCATGGGAACTTGATGTTCGAACTCCAAGACCTTGAGGGCTTCTATCGCAAGGCGAAGATCCGATTTGACGAAGATGAATCTTTTGCTGACAAAGCACGGGGCTACGTACTTCGCTTGCAGCGCGGGGACGCTGAAGTAGTTCACATTTGGCAAGTGTTCGTTGAAACGTCCCTACGGCACTGCGAACAGGTGTACTCAAAGCTTGGCGTTCAGCTCGCGCGAGAAGATGTCCGTGGCGAGAGCTTCTACAACCCGCAGCTATCTATCGTCGTGAGCGATCTGATGTCCAAAGGCTTGGCACGCGTCAGCGACGGGGCGGTTGTTGTGGATACGCCAGCATTTCAGACGAGAGATGGAGAGCCTAGTGTCTTCCTCGTGAAGAAAGAGGACGGCGGCTATCTGTATGCCACAACTGATTTGGCGGCGCTTAAATATCGGACCGAGGTCTTGGGCGCAGATCGCTGCGCCTACGTGGTGGATTCGCGGCAGGACCTGCATTTCCGGCAACTGTTTGATGTTGCGGGCCGTGCTGGATATTCGCGTGAGTCGGTGGAGTATGACCATGTTGCATTCGGCACTGTCCAAGGTGCAGATGGCAAGCCGTTCAAAACGCGCTCCGGCGAATCAATCAAGCTCATTGACCTTATTCGAGAGGCCGAGCAGCGTGCCTACGAGGCAGTCTCATCAAGGAATCCTGAACTGTCGGACGAGGCAAGGCGAGAAATTGCCACGGTTATCGGCGTTGGTGCAGTGAAATATGCAGATCTTTCCAAGCACAGGCTAAGTAACTACGTATTTGACTGGGCAAGCATGCTCTCGTTCGAGGGCAACACAGCGCTTTACATTCAATACGCCTACGTGCGAAGTAAAAGCCTCTTGAGGAAGGCGGAGGGGCAGGCTGGATCTTGCAAGAAGGACTTCTCCCATCCTGCAGAGCGGAAGCTTGCGTTGCAGCTGGTTCGATTCGAGGAGGTTCTGGTCGCAGCCGCCTCAGAGTACCTTCCTCATCTGCTATGTGGATACCTTTACGAATTGTCAAGTCAATTCTCTAGGTTTTATGAATCTTGCCCGATCTCGTGTGACGGAGTTGCCGACAGCCTGAGGCTCAAGCTAACCAGTTCGACGAACGAAGTTATCGAACGGGGGCTGGAGCTGCTGGGTATCGGTGTAGTCGACGAAATGTGAATGGGTGCACTCGGTTAAACCAGCAACTTAGCGACTCAACACAAACCATGATCGGCAGCAGCCTTCGAAGCTTAGTTACCCAACATGCCGGCGACGGGAGGTTGGCGGCAATCGTGCTCCGGCCAAAACGCCGAGAGCCTGCCACGTGGGGTGAGCGCGTCCAAATTGAGCCAGGCCGGGGGTTAATTGGCGACCATCGCTCGGAAAAACTTCGGGTCGGCGAAGAATTCCTCCGGCGTGAGATCACCCTTATCCAAGCCGAGCATCTGGAGCTGCTGGCCGCATGGGTCGGGCGGGAAACCGTTGACGCGCGGGACCTTCGCCGCAACCTTGTTGTCAGCGGGATCAACCTCCTAGCCCTGACGTCACCCTTCCCGGGTGACAGGAGATTGGTACGGGTTGGTGATGAGGTCCTGCTGGAAGTGACGGGGCCGTGCACGCCTTGCTCGCGCATGGAGGCCATCCTCGGTCCTGGCGCGTACAACGCAATGCGTGGCCACGGAGGAATCACAGCGCGCGTAGTTCGCGGTGGCTGGATTCAGGTTGGCGACCCAGTTGTTTCGCTGAGCGAAGCACAAGCATTGGGTCAGCCCGACAAAGGAGACTAGGTGAAAGTACCGGCGTTCGACGAGCGGGATCTCGGCCTTGGGCATGTCCACCGCATAGACCTGGCTCCATCGGCGGGCCGTACCGAGAGCGATGTCACTTGGCTGCACATGTGCATCAAGCACGCCGAGACAGCTACCTACCTTGTTGACGTCGAGCATCTGGACAAGTTCATTGCTGACGCAATGCTTCGAGAGGAGACGCGGTCCCGGATCCTGGCGCATGACGACGGTGTGATGGTGCTCCTCAAAGCGATGCGGCAAGGCGAAGGCTTTAGGCCTGAGGACATGATCAGCCTAAGGGTCTGGATAGACGCTGAGCGGGTTATCACCACGCGAGAGGCTGACGTTGACCCCATTCTTGATCTGCGCGAGCAACTTGCTCAGCGGAAAGGGCCAAGTACTTCGGCGGGATTCCTCGCGGACCTGATCGATGCCCATCTGGCGGAGGTTGGCCGCACCGTCGACACGCTTGAGAAGGCCATCGACGGACTCGATGCGCATCGCTTGACCGACAAGAACCATGGTGAAAAGGCATGCGGCGAACTGGCTTCCTGTTCCCTCACGATAGCCGGCCTGCTGCGGCATCTGAGCCCTCAACGCGTTGTCCTTGAGCGACTTGCGACGCTGAGCTACCCATTTGTAGCCGATAGACATCGAGTGCGTTGGGGTGAGGCGTTGGACACACTTCTGCTGCTGCTTGAGTCACTGCAGTCCCTGAGCGAGCGTATTGCGATCGTGTCAGCGCAGGCCCGGCGAATGCAGGACCGTCATCAAGCGCGTCTGAGTCAACTCCTGAGCGTCGTGGCCGGGGCATTCCTGCCCACCACCTTCGTTACGGGATTGCTTGGCATGAACGTCGCCGGCATTCCGCTGGCGGATCACCCATTGGCGTTCGCCTCTGTCGCCTTGGCCTGCGTAGTTTTCGCGACGGTAACGCTGTACTGCCTAGGCCGTCGGAGGTGGTGGCATTCTTGAATGGCACCACAGACGCGGGGGCGTCTCGTTGTGCACGGTGGAAGACGCTTGCTTGCGGCCTACGAGTTGACGAACGGCATCACGTAGCCGAAGTACTCAGACTGCGCGCTTCGGACTGCGTCCCACCGTTTGGTGTGACTTGCCGGGCGCTCGCGATAGTCTGCATGG